>CASFZN010000001.1 GCA_949299195.1 uncultured bacterium
ATGTACAAAAAGAGGAATGAAATTGTACACTTAATTTAGTCATTTACTTCATCTGAAGTGCTAGAAATAATGTCTTTAGTTCGATAAGATTTTCCTGTTATATTAATTACATGAGAGTGATGCAAAAGTCTATCTAAAATAGCATTAGCAATCATGTTATCACCAAATAATTCTCCCCATTTAGAAAATGGCTTATTAGTAGTGATTATAGTAGAATTTTTTTCATACCTTTTATTAATTAGTTGAAATAACATATTTGCAGATTCAATATCAATTGGTAAATATCCTACCTCATCTATAATTAATAATTTATATTTGGATAATGTTTTAAGTTTATCATCAAGTCTATTTTGTAGATAAGCTTTTTTTAATGCTTGAATTAAATCATTACAATTAATAAAATAGGTACTATGATTATTTCTGGCATTCTCTATACCAATTGAGGTTGCCAGATGAGTTTTCCCAACTCCTGGCGAACCTACAAATAATATATTTTCTTTTCTTTCAATAAATCTTAAATTATTAAAATCTAATATAAGTTCTTTATTTATAGAAGGTTGAAAAGAAAAATCAAATTCATCTAAGGTTTTATAAAAAGGAAACCCTGCAAATTGAATGGAATGAGCAATCATTTTTTCTTTTAAACTATCTATTTCTAATTCTGTTAGTTCATATATAGCATCAATAATCGTTTTTTGCTTATTATTAATTAAATCTATATAATCATCTAATTTATCTTTAAATTTAAATAGTTTTAAGGTTTCTAAGTTGTTTATAAGTTTGTTATAGTTATTCATCTTTATATACTCCTTCTTTATTAACTCTCATATTAACTTCTCTAACAAAATCCGTCATTAAATTTTTTAGTATATGAGATATAATTATAGTACTTTCTTTAAATTTAGGATCATTATATAAAACACTATTACATAAATTTTTATTTAACTCCATAAATATTCTTTCTTCATTTAGGTGTTGGTAACTTTGTTTTATTTGGATAATCATAAATTCAGTTATATCAAATTTAGTTATCATTGTTCCTCACCTTGCTTTCTTCATCAATACCTAATTTAATTTCTAATTCTATTTGTAAATATGATAATATTTCATCAATATCACATAGTCTATTTAAATTAATTTGTAAGACATAATCATATTTTTCTGTTTCTTGATTTTTTAAATAATAAAATACTTTATTAACTTTTTTATTAACCTTTTTCAATTCTTTTAATAAATAATTATAATTCATTTTAATCCTTCTTTCTTTGTTAAATTATCTAATAGTTTTAAATTTTGTTTAGCTAGTTCTTCTAGTTGTCCATTATCTTTGTATGGTAAAGAACTTTGTAATCCTTCAATATAATGTTCTTTATTATAATTAATCTTTTTTTCTGTTATGTCGTGCGAAGCGATTAAATTTTTGTTATAATATATTAAAAGTTTATTATTCACTTCGTTTAGTTTAACGGTTTGATTAATATACTTTTTAGGTACAGAATACTCATGTCCTTTATAATAAACAAGTAATCCATTAGATACTTTAGCTGGAATCATTGTATCTAAATAAGACTCAATTATTTGTTTTTTAGGTAATGGATTTAAGTATTCTTTTTCTTTTTCATAAAGAACAATTGGAGGCATATTAGTCGTTGAATTCACTTCCATATTTACTTTGATATTAATTCTTTTAATTATTTCAATCAACTCATTTTCTGTTTCAAACTCACAGTTATATGGGTATAGCCAGTTCATAAACCTATTACAAGATTCGTCTTTACCTTTGGTTTCAGGAGAATGTTTTTTGCATTTTTTAGGAACGAATCCCATATCTTTAGCAAAAGCTTTAAACTCAGGAATAAACTCATGTTGAGAATAATTTATAATACTAGACATATTATCTGTTAAACATTCTTTTGGAACACCATTTATATAATCAAAAGCTTCGATTAAACATCTTTCTACACTTTCTAAAGTCATAAACTCACTATATATAAATATATGTAATCTAGATGCACAAAGGGTGGAAGAAAAAATGTAAAATTCAAATTCTTCATTATGCTTATTATATAATTTTATTGGTCCTTTCCAATCGAATTGGAGTTGTAATCCCATCTCTGTTTCAAAACGAAGGTGTACTTCGTTATTTTTGGGTATTAATTCATCATGATGTTTTAATATATATTTTCTAAAATTAGAATAACTGCCTATATCACTATCCACATTCATTATTATAAACATATATACAGCCTTTTTATTTGTACCTGGAATTGCTAGTTTACTTTTTATTAAATCTTGATATTTATCTAATTTTGAAACTCTTTTAGTTGTCTTATCCTTTGGTTCAAACCCAAAATAATATTTTTTTATTGTTCTTCGATCCATATTATAAATTCTAGCTAACTCTGAGTAATTTGGTTTAATATCATTTGTTTTTTCAAACATAACAATCCTCCTTTCAGATTTTTAATATTTTCACCTCCATTTCATAGAGGTTAGTATATCAAAAAAGAATGTACTTTTTGAGGATTTTCATGTACAATTTTGTACATTTCTAAATTCCTCTTTTTGTACATTCTTATAGTATCATTAACA
>CASFZN010000002.1 GCA_949299195.1 uncultured bacterium
CAAAAAAACAAACGAGGTTCTTATGGGTTTAAGTATAACAAATTTCGACACTATTTTGACTACAATATTTAATAAATCACATTTATTAACTCTTGAAACGATTTGAGAGAGTTTAGAAGATCTTGATTTAAAACTTTTGAATCAAAGACCGAAATATCTAAAACCAATTAAAATCGCTAAAAGAACGCTACTATCTAGTTTAGGTACAATTCGTTTCAAAAGGAGATATTACCTCAACAAAAAAACTGGCGAATATATTTATCTTTTGGATTATATGTTAAAACTTCCAAAATATTCAAAATTAACACGAGAATTAAGGGATAAAATTTTAATTGCAGCCGCAGATAATTCCTATCGAAAAGTTGGAAAAATAGTTCTTCAAAATTATGATGCTATATCTGCTTCAACTGTTTATAGAACAATTATAAACACTGATATTTACATACATCATGATAGTTTTGAAAGAAAACCTGATGATATTGTTCACGTACAAATCGATGAAAAATATTTAAGGACTACATCGAAAGATAGAAAAATACCACTTTATACTTTATCGATTTTTAGAGGAAAAACCACAAAAGAGACCAAGTGTAAACGATTAGTTCTAATCAATAAGTCGATTTTTGATTGTTTCTATAAGGAAGAATTATTAAATGAATTAAAGTATCGACTAATTTACCCGTATTCTGTAAAAAATGATGAAAAAATCTTCGTCTCTAGCGTTTTAGCACCTTATATTAAAAAAATAGCCACAGATGAAATTACTTATTGTGAAGTAAAATATATTCCCGATAAATATCACGTTCTCTCTCTTTTAAAGAAAATTACAGGGTTCCCAAAGAAATATTTGTTGTCTTTTACTAAAGAAGATTTACAGAAAATTATTAAAGCAAAAAATCTTGAAGACAACCAAAGAATTGAATCGAAAAAAATCATCAAATTATTAAAAACAGGGCAGAAAATAGATGATCTTTATAAAGAAAACGGTTATCTCGGTTGTAGTCAAGAATGTTCAAATTCACATTATTATTCGTATAGATTTTATCGCCCAGGAAGGTTTAATAAAGATGCAATATTAAAGTTAACTTCAATAAAAGAGCAATTAGTTACAAATAAATGTCATTTTACCTCAGTACAAAGAGTCGTTGAAACAAAACCTATTGAGCTAGGAACATACTATGATTATGATTCGAAAGAAACAATTTACAACTTAAATTTAGATGGATTTAAATTACAAACACGAAAAATGTTTTCTAAAATTATTAACGGGTCATATAATATCTAAAAGGTTCTATAACCTACAACAAAGAAACACTATCCCAACTGGTACATTTATTATTACATTTATAAATGACGACAATCATCAATATTAAGTTGTCGCACTGGATTGTCTAGAGCCTCTTTATTTTTATTTAACAAGTTCTTCTAGTTGATGAATAACTTCTTCTAAAGTTTTTATAAACACTTCCTTATTAGTGAAGGAGCTTTTAAGTAATAAGTCGATATTCTCCTTAAAGTTTTTAGGTAAAATAAAACAAAATTCTAAAGCATAAGTAACCATTCTTTTCTCCCCAGGATGTGGTAATTCATTCAATGCAAAGATAACATCAAAATAAGATTCTATGAACGCCGCTAAACGGTGATTAACACTAACCAGGTCTTGGCGATTTAAAGCTTTTAAGATTTGCTTATCATAAGATGGAAGAAAACCAGTTAATAAAGACATGTTCTTCTTAATGATGTTCTCCTTTAATTTTGTAGGGTAAGGGATATCATACTTATTTTTTAATGAAGTTAGACGCCCTTCTCTATCAAAAAGAATTTGACACGTTTTTAAGTTGTACCACATACAGGTCGTATAACCGTTAAACGCAACATTATCTTTTACGACCATCGCTATACTTTTAGCAAACTCGTCAATATTTCGATATATTATATCGATGTCTATACCGTCTTTAAATCTACAATTATCTTCTAATTCCCAATAACAATTAGAAAGCTCTTTATAACAACAATATTTATTTAATATCTTTTCTCTTACATCTCTAGGTGGAACATTTTTGACATAAACATAAAGGTCATAATCAGACCTTTGATCAAAATGGGAAGAAACTCTTGAACCTCCTAATGCAATTGCTTCTACATCTAAAAGGTTTTTAAATTCCTCTACTAATTTTAAAAAATACATACTCATGTTTTAACCTAATCTAGCGTTTAAATCATCAAAATCAATATCATCAATATGTGTTTTTAATTCTTCGAGTACTTTTGAGATTTTCTCTTGTAAAACTTTAAATTCTTCATCTTGTCCTTTACCAAACCCTGCCACCATATAAGTTAATGACAAAGCAAGACCTAATTCTTCGATATCTTCTTTAGATTGCGGTTTAAACTCTTTTTCACTCTCACTTTGAAGAGATTTGATGGTATCAATTGCTAAATCACTAAGTTTATAACCCATAGTTATTATCTCCTTTATTTTTATTTAAAGTATATCATATCCATCTTTATGTAGTCAGTGCCTTTCTACTAGTACACAAGCCTAATAGAACAAGAAAAGTTCGCACTAATATAAATAGTTATATAAGAGAGAGCAAAAAAGAAAAACTCCTTATGACATGGTGTTAAAGAAATTTGGTAAAGAATTTCTTGATACTATTGGCATAAGGAGAGTTCCTAATAAATTGGTGGTACTAAAACAAATTATCTAACCAATTTATCAAGCAAAGAAGATACATATCAATGTCTTTTATTAGTCGTTACATTGAATTTGTCATCTAACATTATTGACTTTTTTTAAAATTAAGATGTAGTGTATTAATTGTATAAACAATCAAATATTTTAAAAAATTTTAAAATACGAATTATTTTATAAAGTGATTTTTTAAATTTGTTCCAATAAATGGTATTTCAAAAAAGTCCTTATAATTTTTCCTAATTATATAGTCGATATAATTCCCTATTGCAAGAGCGTAAACATAATAACCCATTGCATTAGGATGAAATCCCATCGCAAATTTCTCTCTAGCTTTTTCATCATAAACTGGACCATAGTTAGTCATATCAATTAAATAAGTGTATGAATACATTTTAACAACTTTTTTCATTTCCTCTAAAACATAATATGCCATATCATCCTTTTCTTTAAAAGTATGGTCTATTTGTAAAGAAACTAAAAATATTCTTGCATTTTTTTCTAATGATTTTAATTTGGATAAAACTTTGCCCATATAGCCAAAATAAGTATTTTTATTTTTCGACGGATCAACTAGATTAATATCTTTTGCACTTCCTACATCTTGTCCATATACAAATAAATCATTATTCCCAAGATTTACAATATAGCACTGACGTTTTTGCCAAAAGTTATTTTCCTTTGCCCATGATTCATAAAATTCTTTAAAGCTCATACCACCACGAGAATAATTATAATATTTAGTTCCAGTAATTGTTTCTAATATCGCTGGCCATGAATATTCATACATATCATGATATTTTATATTGCCTTCACTATCAGTAGACTCAAACTCACCACTTGATAACGAATCCCCAATAACACCTATATCTTTAAAAATTCCAGCAAAACCACAATTTTCCTTAATAATATCTAATGGTTTTTCATTTTCTTTAATTTCAAACATTTCAATATTCATAATTATTTTTTATCCTCTTTAATTTTTTTTACTTTATCCCATTCTAATCCAGTTACTTTTTTTAAGTCTAAGCCTTTTGTTTCTCCAACAAATTTCAGCATCACAATTATAGCCCCTAACAAACCAGGAATAGTTAAGCACAAATAGAAGTATCCAAAACTACTAGATGGAATAAATGGTACAACTACCATTGATATTATTGATGCGACTCCTCCAATAATACCATTTAATAAAGTATTAATTACCGTTACTGACGATCTTAAATTAGTTGGAGAACTTTCAGAGAACATAATTGACCCTATTGTGTCACCAGCTCCCCAATAACAACCCATAAATCCACCAATTGCAAATCCAGTTAAAAATGGTGTCCAAGCAAGCATCGAACTTGCAATAAATACACTATAACAAACTAAAGATCCGCATCCCATTGCAATAATGGTCACTTTTCTACCAAATTTATCAGAAACAAAACCAGTAATTAAAGTCGCTAAAGCATTTCCAACTGGATATAAGTATAAAGCGTTTGTTATAGCTTCTTCGGTCATATTTGCTGATTCGGCCATGACAGTATTGTAAGTTGATGTAGCTAGTGAAGCTAAATAGAAAAATGTACAAGCAATAATTAAACAACGCAATTGTCTATGTTTAAAGGCAAACTTTAAAGCATTAATAATACCTCCTTGAGCATTATTTGTTTTTTCTTCTTTGCTTTTTTTCTCTCTTTCTTCAATTGGAGTTTTCAAATAATTAATTCTTTTAGCTAAAAAAGTGTGAGTTTCTTTAGCAAATAATAATGCAAAAAAAGATAAAATAAATCCAATAATTGCAGGAACTAAATAAACTAAATGCCATCTTGAACTTACATTTTGCATTAAAGTCGCTCTTAATAAAGGAATTATTAATGTACCTAAAATAGCAATTGCCTTGACGATAGAATAGTTTCTAGCTCTAGTTTTTTCATTAGAACATTCTAAAATATAAACAGCTTGCATATCATGAGATACCATAAATCCCATTAAGGTACCCCCAATCATATAAACAACTATTTCCCTAGATAAATAGACAATAAATAATCCAAGCGCCATACAAAATGTATTAATGATTAAAAATGGTTTTCTTCCAAATCTATCTGCTAAAGGACGATATAAAACCATCAATAAAGAAATAGGATAAGTAATAAATCCTAAAGCAGAAAATAATGATAACCCTTCTCCATAAGACATATTTAAATTATTAACAAAGAAATCATTGATTATATTTGATTGAAATTGAATAGATATTGTAGATGCAATTTCATCCGTAATAAAAACTAACGAAAGAATCATGAATAAATAAATAAGATAAAACTTATTTTCTTTAAACTTAAATTGTTTTTCTCTTCTTACTAATTCTTTTGCTTCACGCTGCTTCTTTTTCTCAATTTTTGTCATTTCCATTTTTATTTCCTCCAAATTGATAATCAAATACCATAAAATTTTTAGTCATATTTGTAGAGATATTCATCTCGTTTTTTAAAATCTCTAATGCTTGTAAAAATCCTTTTGAAGTTTTGCAACTATCAAGCAAATTCTTATGTTGAATCATTTTTAACCAAAAGACATTTAAAACAATCTCATCAATTGTTAAAGACATTAAAGCATGATTTTTTGTATATATAGAGATGCTTTTATCTCCTATATTTTCTCCAACTAAAGTATCTAAATTATCTACAATTATTGTTATTCTTCTATATGGAAATAAATTATTAGGATCTTCTACACCATAAGAAAAAACTTCCGCCCCTTTTAAATTAATGTGGCTAAATGAAAATAAATAAATTTTAATACCTCTATTAATAGCCTTAATTAACTCATCCTCTAAAAGAATAAATTCTTCTTTCCAAATAGATAAAGAAATTTCTTTTTTTGCTGTAGCAATTAATTCCTTTGCTTTATCGATAAACTTATCAAAACCTTTTATATTGAAGATATATTCTGAATCATGTTCTTTAATTGATAAAGTTTTTAATTTTTCTTTGGCAATATACAAATTATTTTGATTTTCTTCCTTAATTTTATCGATAATCTTTTCATAGTCTAAAGCAGTGTAGAAATTTGTTTCGCCTTCACATTTAATTACGTATCCTTTTGACACAAGTCTATCTAAAACATCATAAACCAAAGATCTTGATACTCCTGATACTTTAGCTACTTCATAACCATTCATTGCTCTATTTTTAATTAAAGCTAAATAAATTTTAGCTTCGTTAAGAGTAAAACCGATATTTAATAAGAAATCATAATTATTTTCCATAGTGTTTCTCTTTATAACGACTATTATAAAAAATCTTGTTATATATTCAATAGTGATAATAAATATAACTAAAATATAAATTTTCTATTTTAAAAAATTAAAGATTTGTTAAGTGACAAAGTCAACGCAACTCTAACTGTTTTATAACTACTTTTTCTTTTTTGTATTATATTTTTGTCTTCTTTGCTTATTAGGAATTGGAAAGCGGTGATTTATGGTATTGCGAAAACATTATTAAAATCAAAAATCTTAATCCAGATGTTGTCTTATGGCCAGTTTATACTGATTTTAATTATGTGCAATGGAATAATTTAAAAAAATATGAATACGCTAAACAAGTTAGTGGATTGAATAGTAAAACTCTTTATGTAAATTCTTATTGTTTAGATAAAGAAGGTTTTCAAATCGCTAGAGGTGGTGCAGCATGTTTTTCTTTTGGAAAAATAATTGACGAAATACCATCAGGAAGCGAAGAAACATTAATTATTCATTTGTGATTTTTTAAAATGAAATGAATTTTAATGTTAGTATGTCGTAAGCACTGCCTACATACTACGCTTTTGATACATTGCACACCATTACAACGGCAACAACGGTAACTTATCAATTTTTCATTCACCAGTCATTTTTAAACTATTTATAGTAATAATCTCATGTTTAAAATACTTTTCTTGAAAATTAATCGCTACTTCTATCTCATTACTTGATAAATATCCATAGTTATGAACAACTAATTTATCTTCGTTATCATTCAAACGATGTACTATTGCAATAACTTTACCACGATAGTTATTTAAAGGTTTGCCTTCTCCTAAAATATACACATCTTGGTATTCGTTATCTCCACCATAAAAGCCATCAATATAACCATAATTAACTAAATATATCATCTCTTTATATTTTGGATGAGTTGTTCCTATAGGTCTATCAATGATAACATCAATTTCTTTTCCTATTAATCGTTTAAGACTATCTATATCCATTAATTAAAATTACCTTTCAAATCTAAGATTTCCCAATAGCCAGTTCTATTAGTGCCAATTCTTGCGAGTATGCCAACATCTTTCAAAACTTTAATTGATTTTTTAATAGTAGATAGTTCTTTATTCAACTTATCTGATATTTCGTTTGTTGTAATATATTTGTTTTCTTTAATTAATGTGAGAATTGCTACTTGCGTTTCCGAAAGTCGAATAGTGGAATCAATGGTGGAATTATTAGTAGAACTAATGGTGGAACTATGGTGGAAATTTAAATCTGGCAAGATGATTCTAAAATATGTATTATTTACATCAAACGATGGCTTTTTATCACTATTTTCATAAGCCTCTTGGATTCTTTTCATACCTTTACCAAAATTTTCAATATAGTCAAATTTATCTAATACTCGAACTAATCCTGGGTTTCTAAAAGTTTGATATCCACTCAATATCTCTTCTAATGTACCATCTAATATTCCTCCCGGACTTGTAATCTCTACTCTATCATCATAAAACTCGATTTTAATATTAGATGGTTTCAAATAATTAGCGTGACAAATAGCGTTTAAAATTGCTTCTCTTAAACTTACTCCAGGATATGATTTAGTCTCTATTCTTTGTGCTTGATAAGGGACAATTACAGCTGATGTTGTATTAAGTAAATTAGCATATTCAAGCGTTTGATCAGCTATCTTTAAAATGGAACCAGAAAAAATCTTTTTCATTTTAAAATTCAAATTTTCATCATATGATGCAAACTTTACTTCAATTGGATTTTCATCACTAACTAATAAACCTAAATTTGTAAAGTCATCATGTCTATTTTTTAGTCCTAAAGCCAGCCATTCTCTTTCACTAAAATCAATATTTTTAGATTTGGCAAGTTCAACAGCGTATGTGAAATGAAGGTTTTGATTTTCAGAAATTTCTTTCTCAAAAGACATCTTCATGCTATCCATAAGAATAAAAAGAATTTCTTCATCACTTAATTGTTGTTTACATCTTCCAACACGAATGTATGTGCCGCTAGGTTTAGGACCGGTTGAAGCAAGATAATAAGGTTTTTTAGTTCCTTCATTTACATTAATAAATAGAACGTTATCACTATTGTATCCGAAAGTAACAAGTTGTTTAGCACTAGGTTTAATTCCCTCTGTTACCATAGATGATAGTTTTTGATCATAGATATCTTTGTTTTCATCAGGTATTCCTACTACATTTCCATTATCATCAACACCAATATAAATTGTTCCGCCATGTGCATTCAAAAAAGCGATGATTTCCTTATCCAAATCTTTTATCATCTCACGTTTAAGTTCTACTCTATCGCTTTCTTCGTATTTCATTATAAAAACACCTGCTTTCTTTGTCGTGTTAATTATAACTAAAAACAAGCCATTTTTCCATATCTTAGACAAATTTAAAATTATAAAAAGATCTAGGATTTTATCCCACCCCCGGCCTAACATATGTAGATTTGAAAGCTCTTTTGATGCGTTTATGAATTAAAAAAAGTAAAAAATATTTCCGGACATAAAAAAGACCGCTCAGCTCAATAAGAACCAGATGGTCATTAACAAAATAATATTGTGTTTAAATTTGGAAGTTAGATGATTCCTTTTGCAGATTCACCATCTTATAGAATTCCCTTTTTCTTTCTATTAGGTCGCTTGGTTTTCCTTCTTCGAC
>CASFZN010000003.1 GCA_949299195.1 uncultured bacterium
TTAAATAATAATAATAATAATAAATCCTTAACTTTAGAATTAGAAAGAAACAATAAATATTATGAATTCTTATTCTCTATCATTAAAAATGATGATGATAATAACTACCTTTATTCCATCATTATTAATGATATTACTAACTTAAAAAATACAATAAAGATGAAAAAAGAATTCTTTCAAAATTCTTCTCATGAATTAAAGTCTCCTCTTACTTCCATTATTGCGTACGAAGAGATGATTGATAATAATCTACTTAATAGTGAAGAAGAGATTAAAGAAGCGAATACTTCTATTTTAAAAAACGCTAAAAGAATGAAAGAATTAATCGATAATATGCTTTATTTATCAAATTTAGAGAATAATGAATATAAAATTAATAAAGCATCTAATTCTTCTTTAAAAGAATATATAACTTCTTTAATAAAAGATTCTTATAAATTAAAGTTAAAGAATAAGAATATTAAGATAGAGTTAATCAATATTAATAACGAGGATATCGTTATTAATATTGAGGATAATGATTTAAAGATGTTATTGTCTAATCTTATAGATAATGCTATTAAATATTCTAATAATAATTCAAAAATAGAGATAATTGTCGATAATTCCGCTTCTTCTTTATCTATAATAGATCATGGAATTGGTATAAAAGAAAATGAAATAGATTCCATATTTAATAGATTTAAAAGAAGCGATGAAGCTATTAAAAATGTTGAAGAAGGATATGGATTAGGACTAGCTATTGTTAAACATATCATTATTAAATATAACTATAAAATAGAGGTTACTTCTAAAGAAGGTGAAGGTAGTCAATTCAAAATCGTATTTAAATAGTTTATAATGTATTTACTATGAAAAAAGAGGAATAAAAAATAATTTATAAAAATTATCAAAAATTCCTCTTTTTTATTACAAATTCTTATATTAGTAGATATCTAGTAGTTTTCTAGTATATTTCTAGTATAAATAATAGTTTCCACGTAGAAACTTTTAAATCTTAGTAAGTTTTAAATAAAGCTTAGTAAGCAATAAAAAAGCAATAAAATTATGGAATATAAAGAGATTGTTGCACTAGTTTTTGGAATTTTAATAGGAATTACTATGACTGCCGAATTAATTTCTATTATTTTTCAAAAGAATATTTTAAGAGCAATATTTAAAGCGATACCACTATTTCTTATTGGAGTATTCTTTTTAGTATATGACTATCAAAGTTATTATCTTTTAGCAATTACTGCATTTTTATACTCTTTAGGAGACATATTTTTATTAGGAAGTAATAAAAAATTATTTGTTATTGGCAGTTTATGCTTTTTTAATGGACATATTGCTGCTTTAATTCATTTTAACCTCTTCTTCTATAATAAATTTAATGTTTCTAGCATGATTATTGCCTTAATAATCTCTATTTTTGCTCTTATTCTTATTTCTATAAGATTAAAAAGAAGACTCCGTGAGTTTGTTGTTGGAGCCTTCTGCTATTTAGAAATATTACTTTATTTAGCTATTTATAATTTCTCTATAATCTTTATAAATAACTATAATTACTTATATTTATTTATAACTCTTGGATATCTAATCTATTTTATTAGTGATTTATTAGTAATTAGAAAAAGATTTATAAAGAAGAATCAATATAGCGATTTTTTAATTATGTTTACATATTACCTTGCAAACTTAATCGTTTTTTCTTTCTTACTTCTATAATATCTTTAATTATAGGAAGAAGAATAAAGAATAAATATAAAACCCCTAAAATAATCCCATAATTCATCCATATTTCAGTAGGTAATACATTTATTATTGGGTCAGTTACTGGATCAAACACCCAATTACTTTTTCCAGGGAATAATATCTTATGAAATAGATTAAATGCCCCATAAAAATCTGCTATAGCATATATTGCAAAACTTCCTATTACTATTACTAAAAGAATAGAAAACCACGAATAAAAAGATAAATTAAAGAGTTTCTTTAACTTTATCTTTTTATATTTAATAACTATTAAAAGAATAAAGAATAATAATGAAGAAACTACTAATGTCACATTAGAAAGTAAAAATAATCCCTTACAATCTAAAAAGTGATTCATCCCTTCTTCACTATAAGGAAATACTCCTAAAGAGAATTCTTCATTAAAGATTAATGAATTCATTAATTCATCAAATGCATTTTTAATCTCTAAATAAGAATAGTCACTACTTTCTATTAAATTTTGAATCGATATTTGACAATAATAAAATGGACGATAAGTAAAAGCTAAAAATAATGGAAAGGTTATTACAATAAGAACATATAATAACCCCATTACTATCGATAAAAAATAATCTCTAAAGTTAATTAATTTGGTATTATTTTCACTTTTAAATTCGCCCATATATATAAATAGTTATTAATTTTTAAATAATTTTTACTAAATTATTTTAATTCTTTATAGTCTATTTTACCAACTAAAGTTTTAGGTAAAGAATCAACATATACAATTTCTTTTGGTTTAGCATAAATTGAAACTTTATTAACAATAAGTTCATTGATTTCTTTAGTGTAATTTCCAACTTCTTTTGGTGCATTTTTATCTAAAACGATGAAAAGTTTAATCATGTGGCCATGTTTTTCATCTTCAACTCCAATTGCTGCAGCTTCAAATACATAAGGTAAGGAAGTAACAATTTCTTCAATTTCATAAGGGAAGATGTTAATTCCATTAACTTTAACTAATCTTTTAATTCTTTGTTTGAAGAAGATATAACCATCTTTATCTAAATAACCATAATCACCAGTTTTTAAGTATTTTTCGCCATTAAGCGTGATATATAACCCTTCTTCTATTTTATTAGTAGGATCAAAACGATATCCATTCATTAAGGTTTCACCGTTTAATACGATTTCACCATCTACATTTGGTCCAACCTCTTCATTATTTTCATTAACAACCTTAATATTAACGTTATATAAAGCTTTACCACATGATTCGTCTCTATTATTGGTTGAAGTATTAACAGCACAAACAGTAACACATTCAGTTAAGCCATATCCTCTATAAAGTCTAGCTGAGACGCCATTTTTGGCCATTCTTTCATTAAATCTTTCTACTAATGATTCATGAACAAAATCACCACCAACATAACATCCTTTTAAGTGTTTTAATTTTTCACCATCAAAATCCTTATTTCTAAGTAAGGCTTCAAAAAGGGTTGGAACTCCTGCAATATAATTAAGTTTTCCTTTTTTAAGTAATTTAATGGTTTCTTTAGTAGAGAATTTAGGCATTAACATGTCAGTACCACCAAAAACTAAGGCGATATGGATACATATTGCAAGGCCAAAACCATGAAACATTGGTAAAACGCTTAATATGTGGGCAAAATCTCCATCTTTATAATCTAATACATCATATGCATTAGTAATCAAGTTATTTAAAGAATTTGATGATAATGCAATAGTTTTAGGAGTACCAGTTGTGCCACCACTATGTAAATAGATAGCATCTTTAAGATAATCCTTATCAAATTCTTTTTCTTCTTTATTTTTATAGAATTTATCCATGTTTAAATGATTTTCGTTCTTTTCTTTTAAATAGGATAAATCCTTACTATTTAATTTTTTATATCCAAAATTAATGATTGGAGATAATTCTTTTACTGGACTTACAGGATAAACACTTATTCCTTCATCTTTTAAATCTTTAAATTCATTATATCTAGTATCAAGAATAAATAATATCTTACTATTAACTTTCTTTAAGATACCTTCAAGTTGATCTCTTGCCATTAATGGATGGATTAAATTAGCAATAGCCCCTATTTGATTTACTGCATAAAGTAAATATACCGCTTCAGGGATATTAGGAAGACAGATAGTAATAACATCATCTTTCTTATACCCTAATTCATTTAGGGTATAAGAAAAGGAATTTATTCTACTTATTAAAGTAGAATAAGAAATATATTTGCTCTTAAAATATAATGCTTTTCTATTTTTATATTTATTTTTAGAGTCTAATACTGCTTGATATAATGTTTTATTTTTATAAGTATCGTACATAATATTTATTTTTTTCTCACTCCTTTAAAATTTAATTTAATTAAATAAATAATGTTTATTTTATAATAATTAACACCTTTCTTTTTTATTTAATTAATATGTAATTATCCCTATCCCTGATTTATATCTTTTTATTAATCAGGGATAGGGATAATTTATTAATTCTTATTTAATAATTTTTATAATTTTTATAATTTAAAATATTGATAAATTAAACCCACTACTCCAAAAAATAATACAGTTAAAAAGAATAATACATGGAACATGGAATACATATATCCATAAGGTATGAGAACCAATATAGTTTATTGGTTTAAATACCTTAAATTCTTTTTTAAATAATGATTTTTTATCTTTATAAATAGTTTCTCCTACTATTATTCCTATTAAAAAGTATGCTAGATATGGGAAGATAGGAAAATAATCTCCACCAAAATTAGAATACCCTAATATATTCCCAATAAATCCATTAAGAACACTTAAAAAATCATATTGATTAACCGGAACATCAATCTTATAACGAGCATATAATTCTATTAAAAATAAAGATAAAAGTATTAAAAAGAAACTAATTATATAAAAGATATTATTACTATTTTCTTTAGAAAACTTATTAGTTATCCATTTTAATAGGCAACCTATTAAAATGACTCCTCCATAACAAGAAATAACTCCAAAAGATATCGCACTAGTTTGAAAGTTTAATATTCCTATATATGAGAGAGTATAGGTAAGAATAGTGATTATTCCTCCAAAACCAAGTAACATTAATCCTCTTTTTAAATTATTCTTAGAAAAATGGAAAGAGATCCCACTTAACATAAAAAATACTATTAAAATAATACTTCTTATGGCCCATCTTAATGGAAGATTATAATACCATTCTGCCGCATTCATATATCCTAAGATAAAATCATTCGCAACTACTCCATTATCATTAGGAAAAGAAACATAACTTCCATTAATAAAAGAGATATTACAATCAAAATATTTATAGGTAAAATCATAAATAAACCACATAGAGTGGTCTAAAATCATAAGGATTATAACTATTCCTCTTAAAAAATCTATTTCCCAAACTCTTTTTCTTTTAGTTAAAGAAGTATTATCTTCTTTACTATTATTTTTATTAACTTCTTTACTTTCTTTAATAGAAAAAGAATCTTCTTTTTTATCCATATCGGTTATTGAATTAATTTCAATAACCGCACTCCTTTTTAAACCCATAAACTATATTATAACGATAAAAAAGCCTTATTCAACCATTCTTTTTTTAGATTTTATTATTAAAAACTAGGTGTTTTAGTATTGAGAATTAAATAATTTAAAGAATTGTTAAAATAACGATAACCATCATTATTTTATTAAATAATTAATTTTTAATTGACACTTAATATTTAAGGTAAAAGTTAATTAACTTTTATCAATTAAAAATTAATTATTTATCTACTAAAAGAAAAAGATGGATATCTTGCGTAATATCCATCTTTCATCTAGAGCTATCTTTTAGTTAATAACAAGTCAATTATTTATTAACTAAGAGATCGAACGCAAAATTAAATATCTATTATTTTGACTTAATAGTAATAGTTCTAATAATTGAAAGGATAAATAAAATTCCAAAACAGGTAGCAAATAAAATTCCACCAACTGGAACAACCGAAGCAACTGCTTCTGCTAATCCGCCAATTCCAACAAGTTCTCCTAAAGGAAGTTCGTTAACAAAACAGAATGTTAAGCCTTCACATGCTCCAAATACACAAGCTACTAAAGCACTAAAAGAAGCAATGGCCATTCCGATTTTATTATTATAAAGGAAAATTCCTAAAACTATCGCAACAACTGCAAAAATTAATCCAATTAAAGCAAAGTAATCAAATTTTAAAGTAACCTTTAATTCTTGGCTTAGATCACCCCAAGTAATATAACTTATTGCATCGCCACCAAAGATGAATTTAAATGGTTCATATCCCGTTCCAACTGTACTTTCACCTAAAACTGTAGTAGTTGTTGTTGCATAAACTGGAGTAACGAGTAAAAACATCAAAATTCCTCCAATTCCTAAAACTAAAGCCACGATCATAAAGATTGTTCTTAAAAAACCGTTTGCAATTTTACTTTTTCCCATAAAATTATTATTATTCCTCCTATAAAATTGCTATATATTTATGTTTTTAATTGATAGAGATATTATATCTTAAAGATGAGCGATTTAAAATCATTAATTGATTATATTTTATCTTTATATAAAAATAAAAAATCCCATTATCATGGGATTTTTAAACTATTTACTATAGTAAGAATTTATTAAATCATTTACACTATCATAAATAGATTTAATAAATTCTTTATTTTTATATAACTTTTTACTTAACTTTTGATTGGATGGATATCCAAAAGACTTAAATGCTCCTTTAGGACCAATCCAAAACTTATAGTCATAATTATTAGAAAATACTCCATAAGTAATTGATAAAGAAGCTTTTTTAGGATTCATGAATATCTTTTTCATTATTGGAATAATAAGTTTATAAAAATATTTGGAATAACCTTCTCTTCGAGGCGAAAATAAACTGGTAGTAGAAATTCCTGGATGCGTAATTAATATTTTATATTTAGGATTACTAATTTTTAAATATGTTAAATAAATCATAATTACTCTTTTAGAATTAGAGTATCTTTTAGTTAAATTATTAGATTTTAATGACATTAAGTCATTAATATCTAATTTAAAGTATTTATATGAAATAGAACCAACTTCAATTATTTTAATCGAGTCATTAAAATCTAATAATTTATTAATAATATATATAGGAGTAAGCGCATTAATTAAAAGAGTTTGTTCTATTTTATTTTCTATTAATACTTTTTTAAGATGATAGATACCGGCTACATTAATGAAAATATTAATATTTTCATTAATTAAATAGTTAATTAATTCATTAACTTCTTCTTTAATTAAATAATTACATAAATGAATCTCTATTTTTTTGTCGATATCACTTATTTTATCTTTATATAAATTAATTATTTCTTCTTTAACTTTAGTTAATCTTTCTTTATTAATATTAATAATAATAATCTTATTAATATTTTTAAATTGAGATAAAAAAATAGCTACTTCTTTTCCTAAAGAGCCACTAGCTCCAGTAATTGCTATTTTTTTATCATCAATATTAACTAATAATTCCTTATTATCTTTAATAAAGTGATTAAAATATTTACTTTTTTGTTTATTTTCTTTATTAATCTTATTCATAACTTCTTCTTTTTTTCTTTACCCACTCTACTAATCATCTTTTTTATTAATTAGTTAATTAATTATATCAAGAATGATAATAATAATCTTTTATTAATTATATTAAAAGGCCATAGGTTTATAGCCTTTTAATAATGAAGGGATATTAAGCGGTTCTCTACGGATTTGTAGGGTGCCCTAAACCGCTATACGAACTTTTAAGGTCACCACCCTAATCCACTAATTTTTATAATATCCTTTAAATAAGCTAAATAATTTGGAGGATATTATGGAAAAAATTTTAGCAGTTTTAAAAAACCTTGGAATCGATATAACAAAAGTCAGAAGAACAAATTATGTTGTTGAGGAAGATTATTTATATGCTTTACTCGTGCTAAGGGCATCGGAAAAAAGTTGTCCGCATTGCGGTAGTATTTCAATCATTATAAAGGAGGTTAACTATTAGAAATCAAGAAAAAAGTTAATCTTCACGACGAAAAGATTCCAAAAACTAGGAATTTTTAAAAGATTTATGATAATTCGCAGTAATTATCTAAAAAACGATAAGTCGAAATGAGTGTGACTCGTTTCTAACTTATAAATCAATCTCACTAGTTTACGAGTTAAGTGAGAGAGGGCAACTCGATGTGCTTTACCTTCATTCCTCTTCTTATGATAATACTCATAAAAAGCAGGAACATGAATTAACATCATCTCAGCAGCATTCATTAACGCTTTCCTAAGATAACTTGATCCATATTTAACCATCTTGCCCTTAAAATCCTGAGTGCCAGATTGGCTACGTCCACAATCTAGACCAGCATATGCAAGCATCTTATCTGCATTAACAAATCTAGAGAAATTTCCAAATTCAGCGATTATCGTAACGGCAGAGCATATTCCAATTCCAGGAATAGAAGCTGTCGGAGAATCTAGTTGTTTCATAATTGTTTCAATCTTAGATTCAATCATTTTAATCTCTTCATCTAATTTATCATAAAGATTAAGGATAGAAGTGATTAATAATTTTCCAGTTTCATTAGAACAACCAATTGTGGAACTTGCTAATTCCTTAAGCTTAATAAATTGAGCAAAGGAAAACTTACCTTTAGATAATTTTCTAAGGTTATTATAGCTAGCAACATTCATATTGGCAATTCTACTAGGAATCACGTACTTATGAAGTACATATTGAGCGGTTTTAGACTTCAAGTTATCCTTAAATGATAAGGGCATAATATTTTAAACCAATAAGGACAGCGAAAAATGTACCAGTTGAATTATAATTTCCATCGGAGGTTAACCGTATGGAAATTAACAATTTAAACATTGAATTGAAGAGAAAAATAATGTCCCATAGAGAAATTAATAAAAGTGCAATAGCTAGAAAATATGGTATAGATCGACATACTGTTTCTAGACATTTGAATAAAATAGAAGGCACTATAAAGAAGAGAAAACGAAGAGATTGCAAAATTATTGAATATGAAAACCAAATTATAGACATGCTTCTTGATGGATGCATAATTAAGTCTATTTACATGTTTTTATTAAATCGAGCTGCTATCGAAGACTTAAAAACATATTCTAATTTAAAACAATATGTTCGTCGTTGGTATTCGGAATATTTTGTAGAAGGAAAGCATCTTACACCTAGATATAGATATGAGACTCCACCCGGAGAACAATTGCAATTCGATTGGGTTATCCCATTAAGTTTACATCTTAAAGATGGAACCTTACTTACCTTTAATCTTTGGAATGCAACTTTAGGTTTTAGTAGGAAACATTTCTATAAAATAACAGAAACTATCGCCGAAAAAGATGTTAGAAATTGTTTAATCGAAAGCATAATTTATTTTGGTGGAGTTCCTTCCACCCCCGCCAAATAAAAGTGAGCACGATAACTATCGTGTTTTTTTGTTTTAGTTGGTAAAATGTTGGTAAATTTTTTTAAAAATTGTTTTTTATGGTGAAAGGAGCGGTCCAATAGGACTCATTTTTTGATAGTGTTTACAAATTTTAACAATAATTGACTATAGAGTGCAAATTATAACTAGAAATTTAATTAAATTATTCTTTTAATATGTCACCCCTATCATTTAAATATTCTTGTCATAATTATTAAGACGATAGATAATAAAAATATATAAAATATTTTCTAATATTTAAAAATTTTTAAGTAAATAATGGTTTTAAAGTTGATATAAACGGACTTGCATTATTTAAATATCGTTGTTTTATAGATATAAATCATGTGGAGGTTTATATGATTTCTCAAATAATTTTAACGGCACTTTTAGTATATGATATAGGTAATATTGCTAACGTTTTAACTACAAAAGAAAATAATGAAAAAAATCTAGTTTCTTTCATTGTTAAATTAAAAGAAAAAACTGATAAAAATGAAATTTTAAATAAATATTCTTCATCCATATTTGTTGATAGTATTGATTTTTTAAATTCTCCAAAAGAAAGTATTAAAACATTTTTAATCGACACTTCAAATTCATTGGGGTTAGAAACTTTTTTAGAATCGGATAGTTCAATTCAATCTTTTACTATCGATGAAAAAATTCAACTTTTTGATTATTCTAAAGAAAAAATCCTAGATAATACGTTTGTATCATTAAAAGCAGAGACAATTGATGAATGGGCTGAAAATATTAGTCTTAGTAAAGCTCGGCAAATCAACGAATCAGCTTCAAGCATTAGAGTTGCTCTTCTTGATAGTGGTGTTGATGGTGATCATTCTGAATTAAGCGGTTCACTAAATAAAAATTTATCTAAAAGTTTTGCTAAAGGATTCGATGCATTAGAAGATAATTATGGACATGGAACTGCAGTTGCCGGAATAATAACAGCTAAACATGACGGTGATTTAGTTTATGGAATAAGTGATAAAGTTGATTTGGTCTCAATCCGTATGACAGATGATAAGGCTTATTCAAATTTTTCTGACATAGCTAGCGCAATAAATTATGCCGAAACAATTAATGCAGATTTAATTAATTTCAGTTATTTATTTTCTGAAAAAGCAGCAACTTATCTTGAAGAGGCTATAGATAATTTTTCTGGAATCTTTGTTTGCGCAGGAGGAAATGAAGGATATAATTTAGAAACTAATACTAAAATTCCGGCCTGTTTAGATAGCGATAATATTGTAGTTGTCGGAGCAACAAATTCTAGTGATAATATTCAAACCGATCAAAATACCGGCCCATCTGTAATCGATTTGTTTGCACCAGGTGGGAACATGTACTTGTTAAATAATACTGGCGGATATTACAAAAGCTCATATAGTGCTTATACTTCATATGCAACACCAGTTGTTACTGGCGCCCTAGCACTATATATGCAAAATCATCAATCGGCTACGAACCAAACTATTATTAATAGACTTTTATCGACGGTAGATAAAGGTTCTCAGTTTAATAATAAATGTGTTTCAAACGGCAGAATAAACGTTTTCAAATTGTTGCACGAAAATCATAATTATCAATATAGACGGCTAAATACTAAACAACATGAAGTAACTTGTTCGGAATGTGATTATAAAATTAATGCTGGTCATGTCGTAGAGAGTGGTGCATTCGAAAGCGGAAGTAAACTTGCCACATGTTTATTATGTGGAGGCGGTGCTGAAATGGGTTTTGTGATTGGTCCAATGTCCGCTTATAATAATAACACGAGTCAAGTTATAGACGGTATTTTAGTATTATCTGCTACCGATTATGCAAGATTTGCAAATGGAGAATTAAGTGATGAAGAAATTTTATCTTATTTTAATTAGTATATTATTTATCTTAACTAGTTGTGAGAATAAAGCTGATAATTTAAATAATGAGACAATTCATTTTATTCCTTCATATTCACCAGTAACGAAATCGTTAATTTTTGATAATAGCGAATTAATTAACTTAAAAAAATATGATTCTGAAAGTGAATATAATAATGATTATAATACTTTATTAAATTCAGATATTTTAGTAAGAGACAAAAAATCGTTATCAAGTTTAGAATTTAATAATGATTCAATTTTAATTTTAGTTTCACTTTTAACGATGTATGAAAATTGTTATCCAGTTAATCTTATTAATATTGACACTAAAAAAGTTAATAATAAAGCTATTTTATCTTTTTCTTCTTTTAATGAACATGAAGGAGAAGGAGGATGTGGAATAAGTCTCCCATCCTTTCATTATTTCTTTATTAATATTGATTTAAAAGTCAAAGATTTTAATGAAATTGAAGTTAATTATGATGTTTTGGGTGGAAATAATGTTAAAGAATTTAGTTTTTAAAACTTAGTTCAAATTAAAATTTAAAGTCCATTTATAATAGAATAAGCCTGTTATTATATTTATAAAAAACAACGGGCTTATTTTACTTGTAAATAAGTGAATGATTGTCCGTCTAAATCTAAAAGGCTTCGGTCTTCATCATCCAACTTAAATACGAAAGTTTAGCAAGAAAATCTATTGGACCATGATTAGTATTATTTTTTCTATTTTTGATGAATTATTTATCTTGATTATCTCGATTATTTAAATAGTTCTGGAATATTTAGCTTAATGACTCTTGTTTTATCTTCGGCCTTTTTTACCACATGTCGGGTAAAACGAACTTTTACGAGTGTGTAAAGTAATGTGAAAAATGCCACAATTAGTACATTTATAATAAGACATAACAAGTTCAAGTTTTTTACATTTGAGCATATTTCCAACGTTGATTGTAAAGCCTATTTTAAACATATCTTTTAATGCTCGATTAGTCATAACGTAAATATAACCTTTTTCCATAATGTCTCCTAATATTTTGATTTTGAATTATATTATCTTTGAAAATTTTATTATAATGGAGTTAGTATTGAAATAGAATTAATAAAAGAAAAAGTTGGTAAAATGTTGGTAAAATGTTGGTAAATTAATTTTGTATTTCATTGTATTTTGTTGTTTTTCAAATATATAAAATACGAGAATCATGGGTAAAATTAAATATAACTTTTATTCTTTTTCGAACCTAAAAAACTACTTACAGATAATATGAGCGCTATTGTTGCTATTAGAGGAAATAGCAAATATGTTCACTTAACTTTTAGACAATTTGTAAAGGATATTGGATCAGAATTGCAACTTTGCAAATGCAGACATTCATACACAAAAGGAAAAGTTGAATCTGTGAATAAGTACCAAAATTGGATTAAACCTTACGATTATAAGTTTGAAAACAAAGAGGCATTATTCGCTACTATTCAAGAAATTTTAAATCAATCAAATTATCAAATTAATACAACAACTGGCTTATCACCAGATTATTTATTTAAAGCTAAAGAAAAAGGAACACTTTTACCGCTACCATCAGTGTTTCTTCTGAATTCCTATCTTAATTTTAATGAAGAAAAACCGTTAATATTTGTTCGTTGATCTATTACAAAAGAGCTTGGTATGGTGTTCCTCACGAATATATTAATAAAAAAGTTCTTGTAAAAGAAGAAAATAATTTAGTTTTTGTTTTTTCCTTAAAATTAAAACTTATAGCCACATATGATCTGAAGGATGAAGGAATTCATTATGCTAAGAGTCTTTACAATATCGCAAAAGGATTTAATGAAACTTTAGATGAATTTAACAACAGAATAGATTCTAATTTGCGATAATTATCGAAATATCAGGAGAAAATTTAATGGAAAATCACATAAATTACGAAAGTTTAATAGAAAAATAAAGATTTCTAGGACTTGAAGGATTTGAGAATAACTTAGATGCTATGGTTCAGAAAACAAGGGATAACGAAATAGATTTTGTCGGAGCATTGGACTTTTTAATTTCTTGCCAGATACAAATCAAAAAGGAGAATGTATATAAAGCCGCAATAAAAGTTTCTCATTTTCCTTTTATAAAACGCTTGCAGACTTTGATTTTAGTTTCCAACCTTCACTGAATAAAAGTTTAATTATGAGTTTCGCTAATCTGCAATTTCTTCATGAGAATAAGAATATTATTTTCTTTGGAACTCCAGGAACGGGAAAAACTCACTTAGCTACCGCTATTGGAATTGAAGTTGCAAGAAATAGTAAATTAACTTATTTCATTACTTGCAAAGATTTAGTTTGGCAATTATCAAAAGCCAGAAATGAAAACAATTTAGAGAGAAGATTAAAACATTTTGCATCTTACTCTTTGCTAATTATTGATGAAGTTGGTCATGATGTATTAACTGAATCAGAATCGAATGACCTCTTTCAGCTTTTACAAATGAGATACGAAAAACATTCAACAATTATAACCACCAATTATAACTTTTCTGAATGGTCAAAAATATTTCCTAATACAAAAATTGCTCTAAGTTCGATGATGGATCGTTTAGTACATCATTCTGAATTAATAACAATAAACGGTCCTTCTTATCGAACAAGATTTGTAAGCGATTATTTAATAAATTGTGAATAAAAAGGTGGATCAAAATTAACTGTCTTTATTGGTAAAAAATATATTGACTTTATCAATTTTACGTTGTATTCATTTTGAATATACCAATACGCTCCTTTTATGCTCGATCCTGGTATCGACAAAACTCTTATTATTTCTTCTACATAATCATCTAATTCTGATTTCTTTTTCTTTCTTTCTTTTTTCACCTTCCCTTCATACATTTTTTTGATTGTATGTCTATCCTTTCCGAATTGACGTCCAAGCAAACTAAAATTTGGTTTTATGTTCATACTTTTCAATATGGTTAAAGAACCAAGTAAATTTACTTCCATAATCATCTCCTTTTACGGATTAGATTATAAAGTATTCCCAAAACTGGTGAATGTTATTTTCCCTTTTTTGGTTAAATTTATTTACCTATATCACTATTTTAATTTTGGACGTCCTCAGTCTTGTTTAAATTATTTAACTCCGATGGAATTCAAACAGAGCTATGAAAAATTTTAGGTGTCTACTTTAAGTTGACTAATGCAATCTTAATAAATCCCCGGACATCCTCGTTTAAATTTAGAGAGCCCTTTTAGTTAAGCACAGTTAATTAAAAGACCGTTTGGGATCCCCTTACGGTCTTTTAATTAATGAAGGATATTCATTATCTATTAAGCTACTCACTTTCGTGAGATGCCTTAATATCAAGCTCTTTAATTTCTTCCTTATACTTAGCAATCTCTTCAGTATTAGCTAAAATGAAATGACCTGGAAGAATTTCAACAAGTTTAGGTTTTTCCTTACTATAGTCATGAACTTCGTTAGGTTTATAAACAATTCTCTTACGGTTCTTTTCGGTTAAAGGATTAGGCTTAGGAATTGCACTTAATAAAGATTTTGTATATGGGTGAAGCGGATGTTTAAACAATTCATCACTCGTAGCAAGTTCAACAATTTCACCAAAATACATAACTGCAATTTTATCGCAAAAATACTTAACAACCGATAAATCGTGGGCAATAAATAACAAAGTTAATTTATATTCATCTTTTAAATCGTTTAAAAGGTTGATAATTTGAGCACGAATTGAAACGTCGAGTGCAGAAATTGGTTCATCACAAATTAATAATTTTGGATTCATAATTAGAGCGCGAGCAATACCAATTCTTTGTCTTTGACCTCCTGAGAATTCATGTGGATAACGGTTAGCATAATCTTCGATTAAACCGACTTTTTCTAAAGCTTCAACAACTTTTTTATGGTTTTCAGCTTTATTTTTATAGCCTTGGATTTGTAAACCTTCGCTGATGATTGATTCAACTGTCATACGTGGATCTAAAGAATCAACAGGATCTTGGAAAATCATTTGAATTTCTTTCATTAAATTTGGATCGACATGTGAATCATCATATTTTATTTGTTTAATTTTAGCTTTTTGAACCTTTATGACATTGTCGCAATATTCTTTAGCTTTACTTAATTTTGTGTCGTGTTCTTCTTTACTAATCTCACCATTATTTAAAGCAGTAGCAAGTTTTTTCTTTTCTTCATTAAATCTTTTTTTGGTATATTTAATTTCTTTCTCATTCCATCTACTACCTGCTCCAATTCTATGTCCTTTGTAATAAATCGAACCTGAAGTAATGTTATAAAGTCTAATAATAGATCTGCCAGTGGTGGTTTTACCACAACCTGATTCACCGACAAGACCAAAACATTCACCTTCCTTAACTTGGAAGGAAATATCATGAACCGCTTTTAATTTATAGCGGGTTGGACCACTACCGAAGAAGAAATATTGTTTTAAATGATTTACACTTAAAATAATATTTTGATCAACATAATCTTTTTTAAATTTACATTTAGAACGTATGTCAGAAATAACGGTTTCTTCACTTTTTACTTCTTTTAATTCATCGGCGCTTGGTGGGAAATGCTCGTGTAAATCGTTTTCATTTTTATCTAAATCAATATTTACATTTGTTTCTTGCATTTCTTGATAAAGATTTTCATCTTTTTGAAGCATCTTAACCTTAGAGGTTTCTAAAAGTTCTTCTTTATGAATCTCATTAGTTTTCTTTTTCATCTTTAGATTCCTCCTTTTTTAATCTTTCCGCTTCTTCTTTTAAAGAGTTTTCAATACGAGTTTTAACGATTTTAGGCATTTCAACTTCTGGAGCACCAGGATATAGCAACCAAGTTGCTGCATAATGAGTGTCGCTAACTTTGAAATATGGTGGTTGGTATTTAAAATCAATTGCCATCGCATATTTACTTCTCAAGGCGAATGCATCACCTTCAGGCGGATAAATCATATCTGGAGGTGTACCTGGAATAGCTTCAAGTTTTTCTTTACTATCTAAGTCAGGTATAGATGATAATAAAGCCCAAGTATATGGATGTTTTGGTTCGAAGAATATTTCATTTGCAAGTCCGTATTCAACAATTTTACCAGCATACATAACCGCAACTCTATCTGCCATATTAGCAACAACACCTAAGTCGTGAGTAATAAAGATACAAGAAAGGTTTCTTTCTTTTTTTAAACGATTAATAAGTTCAAGTATTTGCGCTTGAATAGTAACATCTAATGCGGTTGTTGGTTCATCGCAAATTAATATTTCAGGGTTAGCAGTTAAGGCGATTGCAATAACAATTCTTTGTCTCATACCTCCAGAAAATTCAAATGGATATTGTTTAAATCTTCTTTCTGGCATTGGAATGCCAACTTCTTTCATGACTTCTAAAGCCATTCTTTTAGCTTCGGCCTTAGTAATCTTTGTTTTGTTGATGTAATCTCTTTGTTCTTCATCAATTTGTTTATGCAAATCGAGTAATTTTTCGTAAAGTTCTTTTAATTCAAGATAAGGAAGTTCAACAAGTTTATATTTATCTTCTTTTTGTGTTTTAGAAACATTGACTTCCCTATTTTTTAATTCTTCTTTACGTTTTTTCTTAAGCTTAATTTCATTCTCTTTTATTATTTTATGAACATTTTCTTTTTCTTCATCACTCAACTTAGCTTCAAAAGTATCGATTTTTATTTTAATTTCACTGACTGAAGTATTTAATTCATTCAATTTTGCTTCGTGTTTAGTTTTTAAATCATTTGCGTATTCTTTGTTTTCTGTTTTTGCTTCTTTTTTTCTAACCTTTAAATCTTGTTTTAATAAAGGAGAGATGGTTTTATGATTAGTTTTAATTACTTTAATATAATCATTTAAGAAGTTTAATCTTAAATCTAAGAACGCAGCAATATCTTCTTCATTAAGAGAACTAACTTCGCTTTCGTGTTTTGAATACATTGAATTTAAAGAATTGATATTTTCTAATTCTTGTGTAGCGATATTCTTTTTCAACTCACTATCATTTTGCGTTCTAACAATCTTTCTTTCATAATGGCCAACACGTTCCTTAATTCTTTCGACTTCCGAATTTACTAAAACACGTGTGTCGTTAACATATGCTTTAACTTTAGTTAAGCATTCGGTTTTTTCTTTTAAGAAGGTTTCGTTATTAGAATCACCTTTTTCTGCAAATTTACATTCTTTAGCATTAACTTTTTTGTACTCTTTTTTAAGCTCTCCTATTTTTCCAATTTCGCCTTTAATTTTATCGATATCAAATAAATAGTTAGTTTCTTCGTTAGTGTATTTAACGTGTTCTTTAGAAATGAGTTCGTTGTAATGCTTTTTAAGAATATTTTTATTAATCATCGTTGCTTCAACGATTTGTTTTCCAACTCTCATAACAGGGTTTAATGCTGATAATGGATCTTGGAAAATCATACCGATTTTATGGCCTCTAATACGATGGAATTCTTCTTCAGAAACTCTGACTAAGTCTTCACCTTCATAAATAATAGAACCTTGTTCGATGATTGCGTTTGCTGAAGAAATACCAATAATAGCTTTGTTTGTAACTGATTTGCCACTACCAGATTCTCCGACTATACATAAAGTTTCACCTTTATAAAGATCAAATGAAACGCCTCTAACAGCGTGAACGATACCTCTATCAGTCTTAAAGGAAACGACCAAATCTTTAACAGAAAGTACTCGAGTTGATTTATCTCTAATAATATTGTCTCTCATTACATGTCACCTCCTTTAAGTTGTGGGTTAAACGCATCTCTTAATCCATTTCCAAATATGTTAAATGAAATAAGTAATAATGCCATTAAACAGGTCGGAATAATTAATATGTAAGTTGTTTCACCCATATAATTAGAGTTAGCTTCGGATAAAATAACCCCAAACATATTTTGTCCACTCAAACCTAAACCCAAATAAGCAATTGAAGCTTCGGTGTAAATAACACTTGGAATCATTAAGATAGATCCAGTAATAATTGTACCTAATGAGTTTGGTAAAATATGTCTAAAGATTAAGCGCGAATCTTTAGCACCTAAAGTTCTAGAAGCTAAAACATATTCTCTACCTTTAAATCTATAGAATTGAGTTCTCGTTCGGCCACTAACACCCATCCAACCAGTTAAGAATAATGCCAGCATCAGCGCGATAACATCACTAGCACTACCCCATTGAAATTGGTTACCATACATAATACACAAGGTAATAACAACCGTTGATGGAATTGATCCTACAATTTCAACTATTCTTTCCATGATAATATCGACCCATCCGCCAAAATATCCAGAAATAGAGCCCCATACTAATCCGATGAAGATATTAACAGCACTAACTCCAATCGCTAAAACGAAAGAGAATCTTAATGAAGTAAAGATAAGTTTGAAATAATCTCTTTGATCATTGTTAGTACCAAAAATAAATATTGGCATTGAATCGTAACCTAAATATTTATAACCTCTAACAATACATTTAAGAGAATAATTTTCCCATCTATTTCTTGAAGCGTTATATTCAGCATCGCCAATTTGTTCAATTACTTCAACTATAATTCCGTTTTCTGTATTTAGAATAGGAAATCTAGAAGCTAGTTCAGTTTTGTCAGTTGTAGCTTTTGAATGCTCACTTGAAAGATTAATTTGAATATCTTGGCTAGCTTGGTAAGCAATTAATAAAGTTGAAGAAATCGTCATTTCTTTATTACCGTAGATATCTTCATATTGATCATATAAGAAATCACAATAGGTAAAATCAACCTTATAAGCACTTCTGCCTGAAGTTGAACTCCGAGCATTAGCTGCATCTGATGCTCTAATTAATAATTCGTTTCCTTCTGTAAAAGAAATCGAATCTAAGAGTTCTTTTTCTTCACTATCATTTGAAGTAATAATAAAATCATCAATAATAACAGAACCTAAGCCACTACTTTGAGCTAAAACTTCAACTTTAATTCTGGCATTTAAGATGCCGTTTTCATCAGTTTTAACTTCTCCTAATGCCTCGTTAACATTAACTTCACTGCTTAAACCAGTACCAAAATCAGTTAAAGGATATACATTTTTATCAATATCTTCTAATACAATTCGATATTCACTTTGGATGTAACTTGAATATTTTTCATCCAAAGTTGTCATTGAAATATTATATTCGTTTTCATTAATATTAAAATTAATAAAAGGGGAATATAAATTGCCATTAATCTTTGTATCAGCACAGAAAACTACAACATAGCCGTTTTTTCCTAAAGGGGAAGATTGATTAATTTGTGTTGGATATGTAACTAATTCAGAGAAAACGCCTTCTCTATATCCATCAGGAGTATTTGTTTCTTCATTAAACATAACTCCAGTTTTTCTGATAGTACCATCCCAAAATCCTGTTCCAGCAGGAAATAATTTTGGTTGGATATTTTTTTCAATTGTTTGCCCGCCTGCCTCTTGTCTATCAACATTAAACGCTCCAACATCAGGCGTGCAGAATGGAACGATAATTGCCATTAAAGCTAAAATTCCAACAATAACACCACCAGTAATAGCAGATTTAGATTTAGCGAAACGCTTTAAAGAATCCTTAAAGAATGTTGTTGCTTTACTTTGGAATTTTGTATCGTGAATTTTTTCATTTTGTTGAACAAATTCAAAATCTGATGCTTTAATATCAATTTCTTCACCAGTATTCTCATTGAGCAAAAATTTTCCTTCTTTAATCATATTATTTCTTTGCCCCCATTCTAATTCTTGGATCGATGAAGCCATAAGAGAGGTCAACAACAATAGATGCCATTAAACCAATGATAGTATAGAAAGCCATATCGGTCATTAAGAGGTTATAGTCTCTTTGTTGGAAGGCAGCAATATATAATCTACCAATTCCAGGAATTTGATAAAGGTTTTCTAAGATCATCGAACCACCTAAAATTGCGATAAATTCAGCAATAACAGCAGGTAAAACTGGAACCATTGAATTTCTAAATGCATGTCTTAAAATTGCTTGGCCTCTCGTTAAACCTTTAGTTCTAGCTAAAAGTAAATATTCACTTGATAAAACTTCACATAATTCAGCTCTAACGAAACGAGCATATCCGGCAATCGAACCAATCGATAAAGCCGTAACAGGAATAATATATCCTGCAACACGATATCCTAATGGATCGGTAGATTTAGGCCAGAATGGCGGAATAACACCATTTGAATTATACGCAATTAATATTAAATAAGAAATAAGAACGAAACTTGGAATAGCAATTAAAGCAATAATAACAACTTGAGAAACGTTATCAAAAATCGAATTTTTCTTTAATGCACAAATAACGCCAAAACCAATCCCTAACGGAACTGATACTAAAACTGCAATAACATTAATTGAAATAGTTACTGGTAATCTTTGCATTAAAATATCAATACAAGGTGTATTAATGGAAAAATTACTAGAAACTCCCCAATCCCATCTAAGAAGAACGTTACTTAACCATTGAATATATCTATCCATAACTGGTTTAGCATAGTAATAATAAGTTACTCCACTTCCAGATGTGACTGATCTTAACAAATTACCGTATCCTGTTTGAGGAGAGGTAAACTCTAATACGAATCCCTTATCTGCTTGATCACGATAATAAGCAATAACTTGACCAGGGTTACTTGAAACAACCGTAGGCATTTCAAGGCAGTTAATCAAAATATAAGTTAATGATAAAACTATAAAGCAAGTTAGAAGAACAAAAAGGATTCTTTTTATAACATATTTTGTCATATTTAACTCCTTTTACATAATTAAACACAATCCTAGGGAGGTCCTAGGATTGTGTATTAATTTAAATATAAATTAGATTATGCTTGACTACCTCTACCGGCATCATCAATTGTGACTCCGCCACCAGAACATGCCCACCATAATGATTCATAAGACCAATACTTGCCATCCCATTCGAGGTAAGCGCTTGGGATATTGGTATCGACTGCGAATGATAATTCGAATCCAGCAGCTTTATTACAAGATAAGATATCTAAATAGTCGATAGAATCGCCAGAGTTACCAGTAATTGAGAAGACTGATTGTGAATCAGAAACACCTGACCAAACAGCACTTAATAATCCGTTTTGACCAGAAGCGTCAGCAGAGAATTCATTGTTAGTAATTGAGAAACTAACTAATGGTGATCCGCTTTCGAGTAATGGGTTATTTCCATCAGCATCAACATAGGAGTTAACGGCTTCATTAAATACTAATCCATAGTATTCGTTAAAGTAGTTACTGATTCTATAGTAGTATTGTGATGAAAGGATAGAAGTTGAGAATCCATAGTTGGTTGGACTTGCAACAGTTCCTAAATCAACGTGACCTGCGTCTAATTCTTCAATGATAGCATCTTGCATGAATTGAACAGCATATGAATGAGTATTTCCTGGGTCATCAAATGCATTTCCGTAAACTGCTTTAACAGCATCTTTATGCTCTTGAGTATCATTGTAGAAAGTATTTGTGGTTGGGTTAACTTTTTGGTTAGGTTGGAAGTATTCGTAATAGATTCCATCGTGTTCAGCATCAGCAAATGCTTCTCTATCAAAACCTAAATTTAAAGCTTTGAAGTAATTATCGTTTGATAAGATTGGGTTAACAACTTTATTAGCAGTTAAACTTCCATCTGGGTTCATCATTTCATACCATAATCCACCTTCACCGAAGTAATGTTCCCATAAAGCCTTGTCCATTCTATTGAATGTTGTACCGAATGTGCCGCTTGGTAAAACAGTTCTCTTTCTTGGATCATTAGCATATTTTTCCCATTGTGTATCAGTAGTAATTGAAACACTATCTGTATAACCTGCTTCGAATTGTTTCATTGATTCCTCTTGGTCAGTTAATAATGCAGAGTCAACTCTCATATAGAAACCTTCGATTTGGTATAAATCTCTACCATAAGAATCAACATCAAATGGCCAAGTTTCATTTCTCTTGAATGCAACTTCTTGTTGTGTTGTATAAACTTCAAGATAGTAAGGACCAACACTTAAGATTGTATCAGCAGGAGTTTTTCCAGCTGGAGATGTACCATAAACTTTAGCACCTTGAATAACATTACCTTGTCCATTTGGATCAATACTTGCTACGAATTCTTCACAAACTGGGTTACACCACATTTGATCGACAAAATATCTAGCAAATGTTTCATCAAATCCTTGCTCGAATTCGAAAATAATAGAATTATCAGTTGGATCGATTTCAACGCCTGGAACTTTTGATAAGAATGTTGCATTATCTTCAACTTCTTCTAATTCAGCGGAAGCTTCATAGTATTCAGAGAAACCAACTAATTTAGATTTACCTTGGTTACTATTAGCGGCTTCATCACCTCTATACCAACCAATAGCACCAGTTGCCATTAATTTAATAGGAGTAACATAGTCATCTAAAGTAATAGGTCTTTGATCGAATGCTGCAGCAGAGGTTGAATTTGTTCTGAAGTTTAATCCAGCTTTAACACCTTTTGCTTCATCGTCAGCATCGCCACCAACCCAAACCTTAACTTTCCATCTAGTAGCATTACCATCTTCATCAAGATTTAATGGTTCTGGATTTTCTCTAGCTAAAATGAAAGTATCTTCGGTTGCTGTATAATCTTCATTTAATGCTTTTCCAAATAAAGAAGAAGAAATATAAGAATATAAATCACTAACAGCAGCTTGGTCACTATTCATATAGTTGATAGTACCAAGCTCACTATTTGGCGATAATAATGAATGATAATACATCTTATAAGCTTCATTAGTTTCGGCTTCAAGTGGTGCAGTGATTGTACCATATTGAGTTGTACCCCAACCATAGTCTGGTATATAGTTATCAGCATTTAATAATGGTGTTTGGAATCTTTCATTATAAATAGCTGTAGAACCATCTGAGGTAAATTTAATACCAGTTAAGCCGTGCTCCATAGCGTATGTTTCCATTGAAGCGGTAATTTGATTTCTTTCTTCTTCAGTTAAAACTAAATAAGCGGCATCTTCGCCTCTTGCAATTGATCCGGAAGGAACAACAGTTAAACTTAAATCAGCTTTTAAATGTTTGACTTCTTCGCCATTAACTAAATTACCTTCACTAACGGCAGATAAAGTAATAATATATTCAGTTTTTGTAGATACACTTGGAGCAGTAACTGTGCCATCAGCAGCAACGACACCAGTAACTGGACTGCCATCTTCTGCATTTCTAGCAGATGCATAGAGTTTAAATCCATCTGGTACCCAGTAAGCTAATAAACTAGCAGTGTCGCCACTTTCCATTAAAGCATCACCACCACTGGAAACATAAGTATAAGTTCCATCACTGTTTAAATTAACAAGATATGGGTTAAAATATTTTGTATCAAGAGCAGAAACGATTAATTCTTCTGGTAAAGAAAGTTCTACTTTTGATGTAGTATTGTCCGCACTACCTGCCCATTTGAAACTTAAACCAGAAGTTTCTTCGTCGCCACAAGACGTGAGCCCGGAGACACCTCCAACCATTAAGCCGCAAAGAGCAACCGCGGAGAGTAAACGAATTTTTTTATTTTTCATAAATATCCTCCAAAATTTGACTAAAATTATGTCAATAACAAGAATTATAACCACCAAATAATAATTATCATTTCACTTTTTTAAATCTTAATAAAATCTTAATATTGATTATAAATAAATAAAAAAATAGTAAAAAACTATAAAAATTAATGATGAATTATTACTTAACTTGTACGCTTGCATTAAAAATCAAGTATAAAATAAAAGTTACAATTAATAAGACAATTCCGGCACCAACAATCGCAAGAAACCTGAATCTAGATTCCTGTCTTTTAGCTCTTTTGGTTTCGGCATATTCATAAATTCCATCATATTTTTTTGTTCCATTCTTTTTTGTAACTGCATAAAGATTAGAAAAACCAACCGCAACAACGTCAAATGTACCTTGATTAAGAATTAAGTCGAATAATCCTACAAAAATAACGACACAAGACCCTAAAAAGAAACCGTCAACAACATAGATGAATTCAAAGGCTCTAATAATTCCATAGACAACCGAAATCACTAAACCAACAAAAAGAGAGATTAAAAAAATTATAAGATTTTTAAGATTAAAGATCTCATATATTGAAAATTTCTTCTTTTGTTTAACAACCTTTTCTTCGTTTCTTAACTTTTTCATACAATTTTATTATTTTATCATAACTTTTATTTTTTAATAGCGTTTTTTCAATAGAATAAAAGAGTTGCAATATATGATATTGCAACTCTCATTCTTTATATTCCTATTATTAGAAATAATAGGGTTAGATTGTTTTATTTTTCTTCTTTTTATTGGTGATAAGAATCACTGCAACTACTATTCCAATTACAACAACAGTTCCAACAGAAGCAATAACAATTACCGTGGATAATTGAGAAGAAGTTTCAGGAGCAACATTTGTTACTAAATTATTAGATGTTAATTTAAAGATTTTATATTCACCTTCTTCAAAGACATCAACTTTATTAACTTTTCCTATTCTTACACATCCTGCAACAACCTCTTCCAATCGAGTGTTGTTTTTGAAAGCTAGATAGAAATTACCACTTTCAGTGATATTTACTTGACCACCATTTTGATTAAAGACGCGAATAGAATATTGATTTGAATACCCACTATATTCAGAGGATTCTTTGATTACATCGTAAGTATATCCTTCTCTAACTTGTGAACCATAAAGAATATAATCACTATTTTCATTAATTACCGCTCCAATAGAACCGCCTTGAACAAATTCGATACTAAGATAAATTGTTGGAAGGTGAGTTGCTAAGGTATATTCAAAACTGCTGCCAACGTCTTCTCCTAAGTCCTCAAGAGTTATTCCATTAAGCGTAACTTTTTGAACCTTTTCTGAGAATATAATCTTAATTAAATTATTTTGATATTCAAATCCGTTAATAAAAACGTCTTTAGCAACGCTATTAATTTCAAGAGTATATTCTTTTTCTTGAACTGTTCCATCAACTAAAACATACTCAAATTTTAACTGATAAATTCCGTCTTCATAAAAGGAATCGTTTTCTTTATCCTTTAAAGGAATAATAGTATATGCTCTATCAGCAATTATTCCACTCTCAAGATAAGATGGGATAGCTGATGTTTTATATAAAGGATAAGTTCCATCTTCACTTTCTCCATCAGAGGAAATGTTAAACATATGATCTGTTAAGACAACTTCTCCATTAGAATTTGTTAAAGTAATTGTGTTATCAATTACACTTCTATTGACAAATTGTTGAATATATAGAGTGTTTGAAGTGCTTGTTCCAGCATAGAGTGTATAATTGCCATCTGTTAAATTATATCCAATTGGTTTATAGACGTTATCAGGATCAGCGCGGTTAGAAATAACATCTTCGAAACTTGGTAAACCATTTAATCCACCTGTAGTTGTATAAATATTAGAGGTGAAATTAGTATTAGTTAAACCTAAACCGGTATCTCTTCCTAAAGAATTTAATAAAGTTGATTGGTATAACTTATCTTCTTCTTTTTCAAAATCAAAAGGTTCTACTGCAGGAGCCTCACTAAAATCTTGATAGAAACCCATATATGGAATCGAGAGATTAGTAAGGTCACTTGATTCCGATTCAAGAATTAAGAATCCTTCAATATAAGTACCATACTGAAAATTTTCATTTAGTTCATTTTTAATTTCATCACTTAATTCGTAATGAACATCAATAACTTGAGTTTCTCCACTTAAAGATACATCAAAAGTATAAACATCTAACAAATCTGCTTCCGTAGAAAGCATTAAATTATCGCTATAATCATAACCTTCGCTATCATAGAAGGTTAAATGTGGTGCGGTTACATATAATGATGCTTTATAACTGCCACTTTTTGATTCTTCATTATGTAAAGTAACACTGAAATCGATAATTCCATTTTGAATATCTTCATTATTCCTCAATTCAACTTTTGCACCGCTACTATCGGTATCATCCTCTAAATACATATTAGATGAAATTGTATTACCAACATTAACAACGCCGGCTCCTTGCACTCTTGGAGAATAAGGTGCTCCATTAGCTTCAAATAAAACCGTGGAATTAGACATCACTCTACTTTTTAAAGTTTTAAGATACTCTACTCTTTCTTCTTCAGTAGCAAATTCTTCTTCGCCTAAAATTACACTTTCGGCTCCACTTAAATTAGGAGTAGCCATAGATGTACCCGTCATATATTGATAGGAATCATAAGTTAAAGTGTTATTTACTGAATTTACTGCACCAATAATGTTTTGGCCTGGAGCCGAGATATCAGGTTTTAAATTTAAATTTGCACTTGTACCATTGGTAGAGAAACTACTCATCATATCTCTAGAAATAGTTATTTCTTTAACATTAGCATTATTAAAAATATCGTAAGCTTGATAGGATGAAGAGGCAGCTGGAATCATGTCATTTTGACTTAAGCCAGTAAGATCAAAATATCCTTGCGATCCGCTTCCTTCACCGTTAGTAATAATAATTCCGACGGCTCCAGCATCTTTAGCATTCTTAATCTTTTCAGAGAAATTAAGTTCTCCTCTTCTAACAATAGCAATTTTACCATCAACATCGATGCCGTTATAATCACTAACATCTCCTAAATTAGGAATTACCTCATATTCAAAAGTAACACTATCTTCTCCTTCAGGAATTAGTACATGCATTGGTAATTGCTCATCGTATTTTGTTTCCCCTTCGGTCGAAGTATAATTTACAATTTGGTCTCTGATTTCAATTAATTCATTATCAACCGCAACTAAAGAGGTGACTAGACTATCATCACTTAAATTAGAAGAAGCAACAGCCGTTACCCAGGATTCTTTTGCGCTAGAACCAATCGCAGAATCTTCAACTATGTCAGTTGTAGAATATTGATAATAACCGCTATTTTCCCAGTTTCCTTTGCCTTCATTTCCAACAGCAAAATTTACTTGAATACCCTTTTCGATAAAGTTTTGGCTAATCTCTTCAGCAAAAGGTTCAAAATCATCAAAAGATGAACCGATAGAAACACTAATAATATCTGCGCCTAATAAATACGCATCATTCATTGCCTTGATAATAGCAGAATTAGGAATATAATCGCCTTTACCTCCACCTACTTCAACAGTTACTTTCATGAAAAGTAATTGTGAATTTGGAGCTATTCCATTAAACAAATCTCCGTTAGCGCTAGCGATTGAACTAACGTGCATTCCGTGAGTTGATCCAACGTATTCAACATCGTTATCTTCTTTATAATTCTCCATGTTAGAATAATCATCAGCTAAAGAACCGATACTTCCGCCATAATCGTGATAATAAGGAATTTTTTGGTTATAATAACAATCTTCTAAACTTGTTGAAACTTTATTTTCTTTATTTTCATTGTTTAAAAATTCTTTAATATCGCTTTCATCTAATCTGGTTTCAACTGAGTTATCTAAATCTTGAAAAGCGTTATGTTCCAAAGAAAAAGAAGAGTCAATAACAGCGATGACGGTGTTTTCTCCGCTGTTCGTTCCAGAAGGAACGTTCATTTCTTTTAATGATTTATTTTCTGGAGGATTTTTAAAGGTTTCATATTCATACTCGTAAACAGGCCCTTCAAGAACCACTTCATTTAAGCTATTTTCAAAAACGCCACGAATTCCATCGAAGCTTTTTATAATATTATCGAAGTCGCTATCATAATTAATTAAAACGCCATTATTAATTCCGTTAAAAACATCAATAATTTCGTAATTTTTAGCAACTTTTGAAAAATCTCTTTTGAAATCTTCGATATTATAACTATCTTCAAAAAGAACGATAGATTGTTTATCTTTAATTTCCAAAGAATTGTAAGAATTTCCTTTATTAAAACTCATACCTATAGAAAGAGCTAAAATAGGTGCTGAGAATAACAAAACTAATTTATTCTTTTTCATATAACCTCCTAAAACAAAACTATTTTTAATCTTATCACAAGTTAAATTTTTGAAAAGAGATTTAAATTAAAAATACCGATAAACTCAAAAAATAGTAAACTATAGCATAAAGGACATAAAAATATAAATAAATTATGCAAAATAACAGGCTTTAAATAAAAACTATGATTATTTTAATAAAATATTATTCTATAAAATTTAAAAATACTGATATTTGATAAAAATAGTAAGCATTAAATAAAACTTAGTAAGATTTAAAATATTGACTCATTAAAAAATAAATTCACTTATATATAATAAGGATAGGAATTATATAAAAAATAAGGTTAGAGCTGTTGATGCTCTAACCTCACCTTATATAGAGTAAAATATAAATAATTTATTACCTAAATTTAGCGTATTCAATTCTAATATCTTCATGAGATTCATGAGAACGGATAATATCCGCTAACATCTTAGCAATAGAAATAACCCTAATGTTTGGAGAATTTTCAAATTCTGGATGTTCGATTGTATCGGTTACGATACATTCAGTAACAATATCTTTCGCTTCTTCCATTCTTTTTTTAGCTTCGCCATTAAATAATGCGTGGGAACAGCAGATAAAGACTTCTCTTGCTCCTTTTTCTTTTAAAACCTTAGCACCTGCTAAAATTGTGCCGCCAGTATCAATAATATCATCAACCATGATACAAACCTTTCCATTAATATCACCAACTACGTTAGTAATTTCAGCAACATTTGGTTTTGGTCTTCTTTTATCGATAACAACAATATTAGTATTAGGAATAAAAGTAGCTAAGTCTCTTGCTCTATGCATTGCCCCATGATCTGGAGCAACAATTGCAATATTTTTACCAGTAAATGCTGGATCATCTTTAAGTCTTGCTTTTAAATAATCTGCAAAAAGTATTGATGGAGTGGTGTTATCACTAGGAACTCCGAAGAATCCTTGGATTTGAGGAGTATGTAAATCAACTGTAATAACTCTTTTAATACCACTATTAGTAAATAAATCAGCTACCATTCTTGCTGTAATTGGTTCATTTTTACTAGCGATTCTATCTTGTCTAGCATAACCATAATAAGGCATTATCAAAGTTACTTCTCTAGCATTTGCCCTTCTAATAGCATCAATAAAAATAAGTGTTTCCATTATCCTATCATTAACTGGTTTAGAGGTTGATTGGATAATATAAACTTTCTTTCCTCTAACATCGCTTTTACTAAAAGCGATGCATTCTCCATCCGCAAAATGTTTAACTTCACTAACTCCAGGTTTAATGTTTAATAATTCACAGACCTTATTAGTTAATGCGATATTCGAAGATAATGAGAAAATAATAATATCTTTTATCATAGATTCTTTAGTCCTCTTCTTCAAAAGCTCTTCCTTATTTATATTTAAATTTTAATGAATAAATAGAGCAAAATAAATATAACACAATTTAAAGCACAAAAGATATAAGGAAATTTCAAATAGAAATAAGAAGAATAATAAAAATACGCTTGCAATTTAGCGTATTTTTATAAAAGGTAATTATGATATTAAACAATCTTAGCTAAATTGCTTAGCGTATTTTTCTTTTTCTTCTTCACTTATCCTTTCAATATCTTCTAAAGTAATAGATTCATCATATACTTTAGAAATTACTTCAATTTTATAATCAAAACTTAGGGTGTCTTCACTATAATTCTTAATTCCTATTAATAAATATCCAACATATTTTTCATCAATAGTTACAACGCCGTCAATAAAACCATATTTAGTATAATTTCCTCCACTATTAGTCGCGTATCCAATAGTAGGAACCCAATAAACGTTTTCATATTCTTCAACTACATTTTTTGTCCTATCTTCTGCCTCGGTTGAATTAATAGTTCCGATATCAGAACTTAAAAGAAATAAAATTTTTCCTTCTTTTTCTTCTTCTAGAGATAAAGCGAACTGTGTTCCAATACTAGACATACCAGAAATATGATAATTTCTAATAATTTCAACATTAATTTCCTCTGAATTTAAATTTAAATTATTGCATGAAGTTATTAAAAAAGATGTTGTGAATAAGCTAAAAACTATCCTTTTTAATCTCATAGTTTTTCTCCTTTTTATGTTTAAATTTTTGATTTGTTATCTTTATTATTTCATGAATTTTTCAGAAATCAAAGCCATTTTTTTGATTGACATTTTTAAATTTTTTTCAAATAGTGACAGTTTTTGATACCGTTCACCCCCTTACATTAAATTTAATGTGAATAATTTTTTAAATAAAAGCGTTCTTGTATGTATATACAAATAACTACCGCTATTCTGTACTGTAGGGAAGGGTTATTTAAAACCCTAGAAACGAGGTTCTAGGGTTGACTCCATATAATATTTAAAAATTATTAATTAAATATAGAATTCCATTGGATAAGTTAAATATTCAACTGGTTCAAGTTGATCAACTGAAACATATCCAGCTCTAGCATGAAGAAGAGAAGGAATTCTATTAACAATAGTTGCACAGGTATGTTCAACAGTTGCTGGTTTAATAACTCCAAACTTCATATTTGGTTCACCTTCAACTTCCCAGTCACAACTATCACCTTCATCAACGTCATATACCTTTCCAATTGTTCTTTCTTCAATAGTAATTCCTTGATGAGTTTCAATAGTTACTACTGCTGACATTCCTAAACATCTACCTGGTTCAATAGTTTTTCCTAAAGTAGCACTATAAATAGGTTTAGTAGCAATATAAGGAACTGGAGTTTGAGTAATTGATTTAACGGTTAAACCAAGCTTATTTGCTAAAGCTTCAGTAGCATTCCATGCATAAGAAGGGATTATTTCAGTAGGATGACCTAATTCTTTCATGAATTCTTCTTCAGTTAAATCAACTCCATGTGCTTTAGCTAAAGCTAAACCATATTCATCAACATTATAAGAATATGATCCTTTAATCTTATTAATTTTATGGCATCCTCCAAAAGCTAAAGCAACCATATTAATCCAATAAAGATCTTGCATGCCGCTTCCAGCGATTGTACAGCCATTTTCTACTGCTAAAGCATCAAGTTTATTGGTTAATTCACTGGCAGTTACATAAGGATAAATTGCTTCTTCACAGGTAGTTAAAACATTTATTCCCCTTGAAACGCATTTTTCAGCAGCTTCATAGATGTCGCTCATAAATGAGAATAGAGTAATGATCGCAACATCAGCATTAGAATTATCTAAGACTTCATCGGCATTATTTGAAATCTTTACTCCTAAATTCATTCCTAATCCTGCATATTCTCCTACATCCATTCCGATTATCTCTGGATTAACATCGATTGCGCCAACAATCTCACACCCCTTTTCATGGAGGTAGCGTAAAATGTATTTAGACATTTTTCCACATCCATATTGGACTACTTTAATTTTTCTCATAATTATTTTTCTCTCCTTTTTATATAAGTATGAAAAGTTTTGTTACTTTAATTATACTTCAACAAATTTTAGGATGAAAGGTTATTAAAAAAGAATTCGGTAAAAAACTACACGAATTCTTTTTTAATAACTTAATCATTCTTATTTTTTAAATAAATAGAATCATATAGTGAGGAATGGTAATTTTTTTCATTCATTTCATTTTTACCACTTATTAATTTATAAGTAATAGACGAATTAAATTTTTTAATATAAGAATTTAAAGAAAGAGTTTGAGAATTAATTGCTTTAACTTCTATAGGAATTACTTCACCTTTTTTTCTATAAGGAACTCAATTTCCATAGAATCATTTATCTTATAATAATAGAGATCATAACCTTTTTTAACTAAGCATTCCCCGATTACATTTTCATAAATTCCGCCCTTTACACTTCCTTTTAAGGAATCGTTTAAATTTCTAATTTAGTTTCCTTCCCGTATACCGCGGTTAATAAACCAGTATCATTAAAATAGAGTTAAAATTATTCATCGTTTGCGTTTCCTAAAAGAGGGATCATTGGTTCTTTAACGTTATAACAAACATTAACTAATTGAGAATCTTCAAGCAATTTAACACTTCCGCCATATTTTCTTCTAGTTTTTTTTACTTTCTATTGTAGAATATTGGAATTTTTTGAGTTCTTTTGCAAGTTGTTTAGGTACTGCGCTATAAGTTTTTCTTACATATTCTTTTTCTTTTCCTTTTGCATGTTTTGAAATGTCATCTTGATATTCTGCTAAAATTTGTTTTTTTAAATCAAAAACCCTAGCGTAATCCTTATTTATTGCGAAATCTTGCACAACTTCAGGCATTCCACCAACAATAATATAATCTTTAAATAAATCTTCATATTTTTTATGGAGTACTGAAGGGATTTTGTTATTAGAATAAAAATATTCTTTTATAACCGAAACGCTTTCTTCGTTATATCCGTTTGACCATAAAAATTCTTCAAAATCAAGAGAATGCATAATAATTTGGGTTTCATATCCTACCGGAATTGAAAGAGGAGATTCAAATTCATCTAAATCGCTATAAGATAATCCCAATAAAGATCCAGAAGATATAACGTCATAATCAAAGTTTTCGCTCAAAAACTTAATTGCGGTCCTAGCATTTCCACAACATTAAATTTCATCTAAAAAAATCAAAGTATCACCTTTAATAAATTTTGCATTATCTATATAGGCTGTCATCCTACTAAATATATCTTTTGCCTTTAAAGCTTTATCAAATATTTCTTTTAAAATAGGATTTTCATAAAAATTAACATAAATAAATGACCCATATTCTTTCATGCCAAATTCTTTAATGATATAAGTTTTTCCTACTTGTCTAGCTCCTTTTACAATTAAGCATTTTTTAAACCGTTTCTTCTATCTTCCTTCCATTTTAATAATTGATTATAAATTTTTCTTTTTAACATTTTATTATCTCTACTTATAAATAATATATCTATTAAAAAAATATATTTTGCATAAAATCCGGGTGTCGTTTTAAAAAAACGCATAAAATCCGACCTTCTATATTAAGAATAATTTTAATATTAACGATTATTATCATATTTTTAATAAAAATTTGTCCCCTAATGTTTTCTACTTAGGGGACAAATTATAAAATTTTAATTAATTTTTTAAGATATTTTAGTTATAAGTTGCTGTCATTTTTGCGTATCTTTCTTCTTGGTTTTCATCAAGACCACTAAATTCATAATAGGTTAAGAAAGAGTATTTGTTGATATGGAATTCGCCTTTTTCACTATTTTCACTATTTCCAAATCTAGCTCCGAATTCATCACCTTTTTTATAAAAAGTTACACTTTCATAAGCTTCAAGACTTCCAACCGCAATAACAACTGAGGCATCAACGGCGTCATAAGCAATTCCTATTGCATCATCAATTGCACTTAATACCTCTTCTTCACTCATTTCGATTTCTCCTAAAATAGAGGTAGAAATATAGACTCCATCAACCTTTTTAATTTCACTAGTAATACTCATTACACTATTTTCAACACTATATAAATAGTAATAATTATTAGTATCAGTAGCATCAACTACATATTTTTGAGTTGAAGCTAAATCTCCACTTACTTCCATAGTTAAAGTGAACTTATTAAGTTCAAAATCATCTACTATTCTTTGAGCTTTTCCTTTTTCGATAAGCTCAAAGAATTCTTCTTCAGTTATACTTACTTCATTTTGACAAGATGAAAGTAAAAATAATGAAGAAATAGTAAGTAATCCTATTGTTTTAATTGTTTTTCTCATAATTAATATTAATCTCCTTTATATTTATATATTTTTAATTAATTTATTACTTATTAATAAATTCTAAAATGTGGTTATAAGTTAAATCTTTATCAACTTCATTTAAAACTTCGTGTCTCATATTTTCCATAATTATTAAAGAAGAATTGAGTCCATGCTTTTTATAGAGTTTATCTAACTTTATTAATCCTTTAGAGAAATTACCAACTGCATCTTCTTTTCCTCCAATAATTAAAATTTTCAATTTTTTAGAAATATTTTCGATGTTTTTACTTTTTTGAATCGATGCTAAACCATTTAAGAATTCTTTATAGAATCCATTAGTAGGAAGATTCCCACTTAATGGATCATCATCATAATTCCTAACATTCTCAATATTATAAGAAATCCATTCATTAGGAGATTCTTTATAGTCAACTGATTTAATATAACTTCCTATTGTAAGATTGTGAAAGAATTTAGCTTTTTTATTATAGTTTCCTTTATGGATAAACATTTTCGCTAATAAATTGCCAATCCCTATTAAAGGGTTAGGACCATTAGTTCCAATTAAGACACATTTATCAATAGTAGTCGAATATTTTTCAATATATCCTTGAAGGATAAAACTCCCCATAGAGTGTGCAATATTTATAATTGGAAGCGAGGAATAATTTGCTCTTAATAATTTATTAAAATCTTTTAATGTTTCAATATATTTAAAGAAAAAATCTTTACCAGGATTCATATTTTCACCATTTTTTCCTTGTCCATAATGATCAAGACAATATACGTGATAGCCATTATTATTTAAGAAGGTAGAAAAATCATCATAGCGACCACTATGTTCAGCCATTCCAGTGATTAAAACGACTACTCCTTTAGCCTTAGTTTTATCTATTTCCCATTTTAGACCGTATAAGATTTCCTTATCTTTATTTAAAAAACTATATTCTTCCTTCATTTAGTCTTTTCTCCTTAAATCGATTATTATTTTTACCTTAAAAAACAGCACTTCTTTGATAGATTTATTATAATCGAAAAACAACAAATTTAATAGATATTATAGATATTTTTTGATAAAGAAAAAAGGATTTTTATACCCACTGTTTTATAAATATAAAAATCCTTTTAAATATATTTAGTTTTAATTATTAATAGTTTTTAAACAAAAACTAATTATCTGACCATTTAGTAATCTTATTGCCTTCTTTATCTTTGAAGCTTCCAACACAGATAAGAATGAAGTCAACAATAGTACCAATACCAAAGCATCCTGCAGTAAGCAACCAAATTACGCCAGTACCGATTTTTCCAACATAGAAACGATGTACACCGAGACTACCTAAAAAAACACATAATAAAAGAGCTACTAATCTTGATTTAGTCGACATATATACAACCCTCCTTTTTTATAGATTAAATTAAAGATAATTATTAGTCAACATTGAGTGTCAATCTTAATTTAAAACTAATAAAACGGTATAAAAAAAGCAACTATTAATCATAACTTTTTAAATCCACTATAAATTTAAAAGAGTCAATTAATAGATATATTAATTATTAATCAGCATTTAATCTAATATCATCGAAAGACCTATTCTTTTTTTATTAATATCTAGAGATATTACTTTAACTTTAACTAACTGATTAATTGAATAATATTTAGAAATATCATCAACATATTTATCTTTAGAAATTTCAGAAATATGAACCAAACCATCAGTATGAACATTAATATCAACAAACATTCCAAAATCCATGATATTTCTAATGGTACCATTTAATACCATTCCCACCTTTAAATCATTAATTGATTTAACATTATTATCAAGGGATACAATCTCTAATTCTTCTCTTATATCTTTAAATGGATTGATAATTTCTTTAATAATATCTTCTAAAGACTCTTTTCCAATGCTTTTGTTATTTAAATTATTTTCTTTAATAAAATTATCACTATTGAATGATGATAATTTTCGTTCTTTTTCTTCTTTAGCATCTTTAATTAAATCGATTTTATATTCATTTAAAATGATTCTAGCGATTTCATAATCATCAGGATGAATTGAAGTATTATCTAATATTTCTTTACCATCAATAATTTTTAAAAAACCAGCACATTGAGTAAAAGTTTTTTCCTTTAAACCCTTAATTTTTAATAAATCATTTCGGGATGAGAAATTACCATTATTAAGGCGATATTCATAGATATTTTTAGCAAGTGTTTTATTAATTCCGGATACATATGAAAGAAGTGAAATTGAAGCCGTATTTAAATTAACTCCAACACGGTTAACACAGTCAATAACAACATTAGATAATACTTCATTCAATCGAACTTGATTCATATCATGCTGATATTGTCCTACCCCAATTGCTTTAGGCTCAATTTTTACTAATTCTGCTAATGGATCGATAACTCTTCTTGCTAAAGAAATTGCACTTCTTTTTTCAACAGTTAAATTAGGAAATTCTTCTTCCCCTAATTTAGAAGCGCTATAAACACTAGCTCCACTTTCATTAACAATAAAGATTTTTATCTTTAAGTTATAGTGTTCAATCATATTTCTTAAAACTTCTTCAGCTTCTCTTGAAGCTGTGCCATTACCTAAAGCAATATAATCGATATGATATTTATTAATTAAATTTATAAGTTCTTTAATATCTTTATCGGTATCATAATTTATATTACTTCGAGTAGTTATATAAATAGTCCCTATTTCATGAGGAAGCGATAATTCATCAACATAAGCGTATTTACATCCACTTTTAAATCCTGGATCTATTCCTAAGATCTTTTTATTTTTTAATGGCGGATACATCAATAAACTTTCTAAATTTCTTTTAAATACTTCAAGAGATTTCTCTTCGCTTTTCTCCCTTATTTCTCCGATTATTTCATTTTCAACGGATGGTAAAATAAGTCTTTTTAATGACTCTTTAATCGCATCAGTATAGATATCTTTATAGTAGCTATTTTTATAATTAAAATATATATAATCGATAATTTTTTCTTTATCAAATTCAAGTTTATATGATAAATACTTCTCTTTATCACCTCTTTGAATTGCTAAAAATTGATATGGTTTAATCTTTTTGATTAAGCATTCAAAATCTTTATAGATTCCATAGGTGTCTTTTTCATCTTTACTTTTTTCTTTGACCACTATTTTTCCATTTAAAAAGATTTCTTTTTTAATGTATTTGCGATATTTAGGATTATCACCGATATCCTCTGAGATAATATCAATTACTCCATTATATACATCATCTTTATTATTAAGTTTTTTAGTTTCATCGATAAAGGATTTTAAAAAATCTTCGAAATTATCTATTTTTTTATTTTTATAGATAATTTCTACGATTTTATCTAATCCTTTTTCTTTAGCAATAACGCCTTTAGTTTTTCTTTTTTCTTTATAAGGACGATAAAGATCTTCAACTTCACTTAAAGTTTTAGCTTCTTCAATCTCTTTTTTTAATTCTTCGGTTAATTTACCTTTTTCTTCAATTAAAGAGATTACAGAGAGTTTTCTTTCATTAAGATTTCTTAAATATTTTAATCTCTCTTCTAAGTCTCTTAATTCTTTATCGGTTAAAGAATCAGTTAAATCTTTTTTATATCTAGCAATATAAGGAATAGTATTTCCTTCATCAATTAACTTAATAGCGTTAGTGACGCTATTAAGTTTAAGATTTAATTCTTCACTTATTACTTCTTCAATATTTCTAATCATATATTTATTTTTATTCACCTTTATTCTTTATTAATTTAAATACTAGTTAATAATTATAAAGATTATTTTAAATTAAAAATAGTCTTTAAATGTTAGGAATTACTAACCGTTTTTATATTGATTAAATAGTTAATAGTGAGATAAAATTAAGTCCTTATGTGGAGTGCGATTATTACCCTTATATTAATGTCTTTATCCCTATCAATGGATGCTTTTAGTGTTGCTTTAATAGATGGGTTAACTATTAAGGATTATAGTAAGAAAAAGATGTTATTTACATCTTTTATTTTTGGCTTATTTCAGGCACTTTTACCACTTTTAGGACATTTAATTGGTTTAACTTTTATTGATTATATTAAAGATTATGACCACTGGATTTCTTTAGCGCTTCTTTCAATAATTGGAATCAAGATGATAGTGGAAGCAAGTAAAGAATTATATGAAAAAAATAAGGCTAAAAAAGAAATAAATAGTGAGAATGAAATAAGCGAAGAAGAAAAGGGTAAAAAATTTACCTATAAACTTATAATCACACAAGGAATAGCAACTGCAATTGATGCATTTGCAGTAGGAATAACCTTAGAAACTTCAATTACTCCTATTAATGTTTATATTGGTTTAGCAACAATTGGAGTTATTACATTTTTATGTTGTTTAGCTGCCTCATATTTAGGAAAAGGAATTTCTAAACTAATTAAAGGTAAGGCAGAAATATTAGAGATAATTGGTGGCGTAATTTTAATTTTAATTGGTATAAAAATTGTATTAAATCACCTTGGAATCATCTCTTTTTAAAGCTTACTATTTTAACGAATTTATCGCATTTTAAATTCTACTATTTTCTAGATTTTATCGACAAAATTTAATGCCTACTATTTTAAATAATTAATCGTCAATTTTTTTAATATAACATCTTCTTATTTTATGTTCGAAATGATCAAATCTTTTCCAGCAGTTTCTAATATTATGATTATTTTCTAAAGTTAAATTGGTTTCACAATAATCATAATCGCCATCCATAAAATCGAATAATTCTTTAAAAATTACGGCGGCTATGCCACTTGATTGATATTTTTCACTTAATCCAATAAGGGCAAAATCTAAAACTTTAGGTTTATAAACACTTTTTAATACTTTTATTAAGGTTATTGGATTAGATAATTTTCCACTCCCACCTTTAAGAGCGTCACTTATTGAAGGAAGACAAAATCCTACAGCTGCAATTTTATCTTCTTCATCGACAATAATTCGCATTAATTCAGGTCTTAACATAATTGAAAAATTATCGATAATTGCCTTCATTTGAGATTTTGTTAAAGGGACAGTTTGATATAATTCACTATAGGCTTGATCAAAAAGAGAGAATATTTCCATTCCATACTTATTTAATAATTCTTTTTTAGTAAGGTTTTTTAATACTCTTAATTTATATTTTTTCTTAACAAGTTCAATAAGTTTATCTATTTTTTTATCTTGAGGGACTGGTTTAAAGATTCTATTTTCATACCAATCTACTTCTTTTTTAAACCCATAACTTTCGATTAATTCTTGATAATATGGATAGTTATATTGCTCTTCATAGGTATTAAGATAATTAAATCCTCTAATTAAGAGTCCTTCTCTTTCTAAATCACTATATCCTAAAGGACCATTTATTTCATTCATATCGTTATCTTTTGCCCATTTAGTTAAGTAATCAAATAAGTTAAATGCTACTTCTTTATCATTAATAGAATCAAAACGAGTAAATCTTACTCTTTTTTGATTCCATTTATCATTACTAGCATAAGAGATAATTCCTTGAATTCTACCTACTACTTTTTTATCTTTATATGCTAAAAGAAAGATAGATTTACTCGTTTCATTATAAAAATAATTCTTTTTAAAGATCTTTTTTTCTTCACTATATAAAGCAGGCACATAATATCTATTTCCCTTATAAAGTTTATAAGGGAAAGATAAAAAGAGTCTTTCATCTTTTTTTGTTTTAACCTCTTTAATTAATATCATATTTAACGTCTTCCTAACTTTTTTAATTAAATATCTTGATTTAGTATTTAATATTGACAAAACCAAGGCTTATTTTAACTCATTTTCTTTGACATTAATAGAATAATTTTTTTACTTAATATTTAGATTAATTAAAAATAAAATATTCAGGCGTAGAGCCTAAATATTATATTAATTGATTAATCTTTTATTGATAAATACTAGTATTTTTATATTAATGTCAATTATTTATGGTATATCCATATAGATTTTATAATAATCTATTCATAATGGGTCTACATTCTAATTATCTTGACTTTATCTTCTTTTAAAAATACTTCGTAAACTAGATGATGTTGTATGTTTGTCCTTCTAGAATAAACATTATTAAATCCCATAAGTTTTTCATATGAGAGAGGAGTTTCAAAAGGATTTTTCTTTAATAAATCCAATAATGCAGAAACTTTACTATATAACGAAGGATTCTTTTTAATTTTTTTAAAAATCCTTAATGGCTTGTTCTATAAAAATTACTTCCATGAAATTTTTCCGCATTCCTCTAATGGGGTATTAACACCTTCTTGAATACTTTCGTATAAACCTCTAATATTGGCTAAAGCCAAAGATTCTAGTAAACTTCTATAATCGTCTTCGCTCATTAAAACTACATTTCCGTCTTTAGTAGAAATATTGACTACGTCGTTATATTTAATACAAGAATTCGCCAATTTAAAAAGCTCTTGTCTTGCTTTTGTTATATTAGTATTGGTCATAAAAATTTAGCTCCTATTTATATGTAGATAATAGTGTACATATTATATATAACCAACATTTGAATATATCTTTAAAACCGTAAATTCTGATTAGGTAAAAATTTATAAAAGATACATCCCTATCAATTTATTCCATTTTTGTTTCACTAATTAAATGTCTTTTAATCTAGTTTTAGCAGTAAAATCAATAGCATAGACAAGATTCGTGTTAAGGCCATATTCATCTAATTCACCAACTCTTTCAACTCGATCAGCTAAATCTTGAAGAGTTTTTCATAACTTAAAATCTATTTTTATATTATCATTGATATAATTTTATATTTATTATTTCTAAAAATATCTTCTTCGATAAGCTTAGGTTAGTGTTTTAATATGACTGGTAATGTCTATTTTAAAAAATTTATCTAGGTTTAATATTACGATGATTTTATCGCTTATCTACTTGATAATTAAATACATTAACATTAAATATTATTAAACTTATTTAATTAATGAAAATGCTCTAAATTTAAATAAATCTAGAGCATTTTCTATCGGGTTATATCTACATGAAGGGAAAGGCTAATTAAATAATTTTTTATTCTTTTTTAAGTATTCAATCGTATCTTTTAAGGTGTTATAGATATCTCTAGGAGCATACTTTAATTCAATTGTAGCTTTATCATGAGAAAAGTTATCATTACTTCCTAAGGTATATAAAGAATATTTGGTATAAAGAGCTTTTTTCTTATTAACTTTTGATATTAAATTAATAAGTGGAATAAAAATAAGAGCGAATTTTCTTGATATAAATGGGATTTTACGGTGTTTAATGATGTTATTAATCATATTAAATATGTCTTTAATTTCATAATGACGATTAGAAATGATATAGGTTTCTCCATTTCTTCCATATTTAATCGCACTTAATATAGCTTTAACTACATCTCTTACATCAACAAAATCATATCCTCCACTTACGCCACAAGGGAGTTTATTATTTAAATAATCATTAATTAATTTAATAAGATGGTTATTTTGATCTAAAAAGTAAGGTCCGATTATTCCTGAAGGATGTAAAATTAGTCCCTTTAAACCTTTATTATGGACATAATCTAATACTAAATTAGATGCCATAGCCTTAGTTTTTGCATATCCACCTTTAACGCTATTAGGATCAAAATAAGAATTTTCATAAATTACTTTGTTATGATCTTCTTCTTTTAAAGCATGAACGCTTGATAAATAGATAAATTTATCAACTTTAAATTCGATTGCTAAATCTAAAATATTCTTGGTTCCTTTAACATTAACGTCATATAAAGCTTCAGTAACTTTATCTTGAATTGATACGATTGCGGCGGTATGAATTAAATAAAGATTATATTCATCTCTATTTATATCTTTAAATAATGGATATAGGCTTTTTGTGTCTTTGATATCTCCGTAAAAATATTGGATATTGGCTTTGGATATTACTTTATCTTTAAAGGAAGGAAGTACTAAACCTCTAACATAAACATCTTTACGGTTCATTAAAGACGAAATAAGAGCGTTACCAACATGTCCATTAGCGCCAGTTATAACGTAGATACTTTTTTTGGTACTATTTTTCATCTTTAAAGTCCTCCTTTATGCTTATAGTTTATCAACACTGTGTTAATAATCAATAAACAGTGTTATAATTATATATATAGATATTGAACACTCGCTTCTTCTTGTGTTTAGATAATAAATATTTAGATTAATTTATGTATAAAATCTTATAAAAAGGAGTAATCGATATATGGAAAAAGAAATAAAAACTAAAAAAGAAGACCAACGTTCTTTAATAACTAAAAGAATGATTAAAGAAGCTTTTTATGGACTTCTTCAAAAAGAAGATATCTCTAAAATAAATGTTAAAAAATTATGTGAAGAAGCTTCAATTAATCGAGGAACATTTTATCTATATTATAAAGATATATATGATTTAAAAGATTCTTTAATCGATGAATATATCGAAAAACTTCAAACTTCTTTACTTCCTATTATATATATGAAGAAGGAAGAATTAACCGATAGAGAAATGATTAAAACCATTTTAAAAGTTTTGAAAGATAATGATGTTATGACTAAAGCTATTTTAAATAAAAATCTTGGCCCTTCGATTATTGATAGACTCGTTGAGGTAGGAAAAATCGTTACTTTAAATATTTATCCAAAAGTATTTAACGCAAAAGATATGACAGAATTTGAAACGTATTATAATTTTGTATCTAATGGAGCGATGGCAATAATAATTGACTGGATTAAAAAAGATTTTAATGAAGATGTTGATTCAATGAGTAAAAAGCTAGAAAAATTATTAAAGGCTAGTTTAAATTACTTTGAATTATAATTGATATTTCTATATAAAAAACTGCGATAATCTCGCAGTTTTTTTATAAACAATGTTAAATAAAACTATTTAGCCTTCTTTTTTCTTTCACTCTCTTCTACTTGGAAATGATACCCATCTCTACATGCATCTAATACAGTGAAGTCGCAAGTAAAACCAAGTTCATCTCTTGCTTTATCGCAATTTGCGAAGCTTGAAGCAATGTCTCCAGGTCTTCTTTCTTTAATGACATAAGGGATTTTAACTCCACTTGCTTCTTCATAAGCTTTAATCATTTCTAAAACTGAAGTTCCTTTACCAGTTCCTAAGTTATAAATAACTAATCCTGGATTTGTTTTTAATTTATTTAATGCTAAAACGTGACCTTTTGCTAAATCAACAACATGGATATAATCTCTAACTCCGGTTCCATCAACAGTGTCGTAATCATTTCCAAAGACATTAACTTCTTTTAATTCTCCAGTAGCAACTTTTGCGATATATGGAAGTAAGTTATTTGGAATTCCATTAGGATCTTCACCTAATAAACCTGATTTATGAGCACCGATTGGGTTGAAATATCTAAGTAATGCGCAGTTAAATTCTTTATCAACCTTTGCATAATCTTTTAAAATTCTTTCGATCATTACCTTAGTTTCGCCATATGGAGAGGTAGCTTCAACAACTGGATCACTTTCATACATTGGAACTCTTTGAGGTTCACCATAAACTGTTGCACTTGAAGAGAAAACAAAATTATGAACTTTATAATCTCTCATGACTTCTAACAAAACTAAAGTAGAATTGAGGTTATTATCATAATATTCTAATGGTTTAACACAAGATTCACCTACAGCTTTATATCCAGCAAAGTGAATGACTGCATCGACCCTATGTTCTTTAAAAACTTTAGTTAATTCTTCTTTATTTTGAACATCAATTACATAAGTAGGACATTCAACACCAGTAATTTCTTTAATACGGTCTTTAACTTCGAGTTTGGAGTTATAAAGATTATCAACGATAACTACTTCATCTCCATTTTCAATTAATTTGACTACTGTGTGAGAACCAATGAATCCTAAACCACCTGTAACTAATACCTTCATAAATATTCCTTTCCTCCCTATAAATTAATAAATATTTGAATATTTTATTTTCTAGAAGCGAGTCTTTTTGCTTCTTTACTTTCCTTTTTGTTGGTTATTTTTGCCTCTTTTTTACTTACTTCTAAAACATCATGATTTTCAAAAACCATTGGAGAGATTCTTCCCATGATTTCATCAGCGATCATCTTTGAAGTTTCGCTTTCAATATAAAGTCTTAATGCGATTAAAGCTAATAATTGGTCGCTTGTTTCTAAAGTATTAGTAGCTTCTGTTTTATTATTTTTTTTGTTATTTTGAGCTACTTTTTTCTTTTGATCTCTAGAAATAGTTTCGACTCTAACCTTTAATCTATGAGTTTGATTTTTTAAAACTTCATCATAGATTTCTTTAAATGAGGTATATAATTTTTGTTTATCTTCAGTTAAATATTTATCAATTTCAATTAAAGATGCGATATCTTTCATTGAAGCGGTCTGTTTAAGTAAAGAAATTGCTAAAAGATATGCAATATGATCTTTATTATATTTTTTATTTATAGGTGCATCTAAAATCTTGGCTTTAACATAATTATTAACCATAAATGGAGTAATAAAATTACTATCTTTAATTAATGGTTCTAAAGCTCCTTGAATATAAGAGATTACTTGTTCCATATATAAAGGAATGTCGCTTAATGCCTTATATTCTGGAAGTTCGTAGCCTTCAAGTTTTGAAATATATTCTTTTAAATAATCTAAATTATTAATATTTTCGTTAAGTTCGTCTTTCTTTTCCATACCCCTACAATTATATGATAATTCTCTTAGTTTAAAAAGATTTTAAAAGCATTTTCTTATATAATATTTCTAGTTTTGAGAGTTTTAAGAGTATGAAAAAATATGAATATTTAGATGAGTTAAAAAAATTTAATCATTTCACGCCACCTTGTAATCCTTTTATATATAAAGTAGGCAATATGTTTTTATCTATTTTTTATTATCTTACTAGATCTAATAAAGAGTTTAACGTATATAAAAAATCCCTTAAAATAAATGATAATAGTGGTAATAAAAAGAGTAAAAGAATTAAATATTTTTTGATTGAAAATAAAAAAGATAAGAACAAGAAATTACCTTTAATAATCTTTTTTCATGGTGGTGGATTCGTTTATAAAGGAAGCCTTCATCACTATAAACTACTTAAAAATTTAGTTAAAAAGACTGGATATAGAGGAGTTTATTTAGATTATAGACTTGCAAAAAAATATCGATATCCATCGCAATATGAAGATATTTATAACCTTTATTTAGAATTAATTAATAAAAGTGAAGAATATAAAATTGATTTAGATAATATTTCGGTTGTTGGAGATAGTGCCGGAGGAACTTTAGCAACTGCATTAATTTATAAAGCCCGTGAAAATAACTTAGTTATCCCTAAAAAACTACTTCTTTTATATCCATATTTAAGTGATGATTTTAAATCTGATTCGATGAAAAAATATGATGATACTGCAATGTGTAACACCAAAATGGCAATAAAATTTATCGAAGCCTGGGTTGATAAAGATTCAATTAAAAAAGAGGATAACCTTCATTCTTTAATAAATTTAAAAGATTTAAGTTATTTTCCTGCTACTTTTATAGAAATTGCAGAATATGATTCTTTAAAAGATGGAGCTACTTTATTTTATGAACGACTTAAAAAAGAATCTAATAATAAGGTATTTTTAAAAGAAATTAAAAAAGCAATGCACGGATATGACATTGCTTATGATGCTAAATTTATGGAAGAAATTAATGAGGAAAGAGTTAATTTCCTAACTCATTAATCCACTATTTTTATTCATCAATCGAAGTTTTTTTATCTAACTTATCAAGTTTTTTGCCAACTCTAAGAATATTAAATCTTTCAATTTTTTGTTTCATTGTTTCAATTGTTTCAAAAATTATTTCATTAGCAGTTTTAATAATTGCTTGGCTTGAAGATTCACACTTTTTAGCCTCATTTAAAATTGAGGTAACTTTTTTATTTAAAGTTTCGAGTGGTTTGTCTAAATAAGTTTCTTTAAACTTTTCAAATTCATCGATAATTTCTTGTTTATCTTTAAAATCTTCTTCCTCTTTTATTTTTTCGTTGATTAAATCTTTATATTTTAGGGTTAATGAATTAAGTAATGATAAGAATGTGATGAAATATTGAGGTCTAACCATATACATATTTTTATAGTCGCTAACCCTTTTAATTAAGACGCTATTTTCTTGATCAAGTTCAAGATTAGATACTAAAAGAGAGTATTCGCAGTTCTTTTTAATTCTATCTTTTTCAAGTTTTGCGTAAAAATCAGAGTTTTTATGATGATTTTTAGTGTTAACTCCTTCGTTTTTCATTTCTAAACATACACTTGTTAAAAGATGAGCATCTTCTTTTTCTTCTGAACTATAGATTTCAAAAATATAATCGGCTTTGGTGCCTTTTTCTTCATCTTCTTCTTTTATAGCTTCATTATCTTTATAAAATTTACAGTTATGGAAAGCCCCTAAAGAATAAGCATCATATTCACTTTGACACCATTTTTCTAAGTCTTCACCTAAACCTTTAGTTGAAAGAATTGATTTAGTTAATCTAACTTCACTTAATTCTTTTTCTAAAGTAGAAATTTTTTCATTAAATTCTTGTTGAATCTTATATTCTTGTAGTTTTAATTGGTCTTCTTTTTCTTTAGATAAAGATGCTATTTTTTCATTTAAACTATTAATACTGCTTTCATAATTATAGATTTTTTCTTGATAGTCTCTACTTGTTTTAACGCTTTCGAGTTCAAGTTTATCGATTAATTCTTGATCTTTATTTTTTAAATTTTCTTTTAAAATTTGGATTTCTTTTTTATATTCTGAAACTTCTAGAACTTTTTCGTGTAATAATTTTTCTTTTTCAAGTTCAACTTGTTGGTTTTTATTACTAATTGCTAACTCTAATTCGTTAATTCTATTTTGATATTCATCTTTTATTTTATTTAAATCTTCAAGATTTGAAGTTCTATATTTAAGTTCGATTTCAGAAATTAATCTTTGCTTTTCTTCATTTAATCTTTCATTAAAGATATGATTTTCTTTTAAATTTATTCTTTCTAAAATTGGAGTTGAATCAACTTCAATAGCATTATTGAGATCAATAAAGTCACCTGCTTGAGCATCTTCTTGAAGTTCTAAAATATTTTTAGATTTAATTATAATTTTTACTTCTTTTCCCATTATTTTGTCTCCTCGTTTGATTAATTAATATGATACATTATTCACTATAAATAATCTTAAAAATTTGATTATAAATATAATCAAATGGTGACATATTTTAAGTTGTTTTAAAAGTTAAGAAATTAACGATTAAAATCAATATTTTTATTAATTTTTTTATATCTAAATAGTGCTTATATATTTGTTTTATATGAAATAAACGTTTCCAATATTATCGATAAATAATATCTTAAAAATTAAATATAATTTCCTTTCTTATATAAAAAGATCTCAAGAATCATTCAAGAGATCTTTTATTGATTACTATTTTACGAAGATTAACTCGTAATCTTGAGTTCCTAAACCAAGTTTTTCGGCATGTTCTAAACAAGCTTTCCAATTAGTGGTAGGGAAAATTGTTGTAAAGTAATCGTGATTACATTTTGGTAAATCTTCTTTTACATCTCCTAAAATAGAATTGTTGATAATAGGAGCAGCGTTAGCTTTATCTGCGCAAGCCTTATCTAAAGCGACTGGATCAAATGAAGCAAAGAATCCAATTGAAGGAATGATTGCAGCATCATTTTCACTATGACAATCACAGAAAGGAGAAACATCCATTAATAAAGAAATATGAAATGAAGGTTTATTTAATAAAACGGCTTTAGAATATTCTGCAATTTTATAATTTAAGATAATATTCGCATTATCATTTATAAATTCGATTGCATGAGTTGGACATACTTCAGGACATCTACCACATCCAACACATTTTTTAAGATCGATGTGACATTTATTATCAATAAATTCTTGAGCATTGTGGGCACAAACAGTAACACATTTCTTGCACCCAATGCATTTAGATTCATCAACGCTTGCTTGAGATCCACTATGCATATCTTTTTTACCATCTCTACTTCCTGAGCCCATTCCAATATTTTTTAAAGCTCCACCAAATCCAGCACCTTCATGGCCTTTAAAGTGATTTAAACTAATAAAAATATCAGCTTCTACGATTTCTTTTCCAATTAAAGGAGCTTTACAGTAGGCATTAGAAGGAACTTCGATTGCTACTTCATTTCTTCCTTTTAATCCATCTCCAATAATGATTTCCATTCCAGTCGATGTTTCATTAAATCCATTAATTTTTGCGCTATGAATATGATCAATTGCATTAGTTCTTCCACCAGTATAAAGGGTGTTACAATCTACTAAAAATGGCTTACCACCTAAACTTTTTACTAGGTCACCTAAAACTTTTGCATAATTTGGACGAATATAAGACATATTGCCAGGTTCTCCAAAATGCATCTTTATAGCAACAAATTTATCTTTAAAATCTATATTTTCAATTCCAGCAGCTTTACAAACTCTTTCTAATTTTTTAAGTAAATTATCTCCTGGATGACATCTTAAATCAGTCCAATAAACCTTTGATTTCTCCATATTTTTCTCCTAAACATTATTAATAGTATATCATTTTTACATATTTATAAGATGAATAAAATTATTATTTTAAAAACATGAATTTACATTGAGAATTTACATTAAATTTATCAATTATCCTTTTTATAAAAGGGTTTCTGGATGAAAAATTTCTAACTTAATATATTTTTATGGTTTAATAATAAATTTATAGTTTTTCTTTCTTGAGTATACATTCTTGTATTAACAACGATTGACCTATATGGCTTAAATCCGCATTTTTCCTGAACTCTTTGAGATTGTTTATTATGTCAATCACGGATTAATTTTGTTCAAAAATCACGGGGATTTTGTACATTTAATTAATCCGTGATTGCCACATAAGCAAGATAATATTTTGACATAAAAATCTCCTTTAAATGTTAAAATATACTGCAATTCTTAATTATTTTCATCATTTGAATTATGAATAACAATTTGTGGATATGGAATACTAATATTATTTTCATCAAAAATAATTTTTAATTCTCTATTTATATCTCTTTGAACTTGATATCTAACAAGTTCATTACAATCTGCAGTAATTCTTATAACAACTCCACTATCAGCAAGAGATTGTACTCCTAAATATGTTGGACCATTAACAATTGATTTATATTTTTCTTTTATTTTAGGTAAATTTATATTTAATACTTCTTCAACCTTTTTAATATCTTCATTATAACCAATTGATACATCACAAATTGCAGTTGATAATTTTGAAGTCATATTAATTAAAGTTCTAATATCAGAATTATTAATAACTTTAACATCTCCTCCAGCATCTTCTATCTTTGTTGTTCTTACACCCATTTCTTTAACAGTACCTCTAAATCCATCTACAACAATAATATCTCCAATATCAAAGGTATGTTCAAATACTATAAATACTCCCGCAAATATATCTTCAATTAATGGTTGTGCACCAAGACCAACAACAAGAGATAATATTCCAGCACTAGCAAGTAATACTGTAGTATCTACACCCAAAGTACTTAATATTGCAAATATAAGAATAATAGCACCAATATATTTTGTAAAACTTGATAATAAACTAGCTAGTGATCTTCCTTTTTTAAATCTAGGACCAACAAGATTAAGAATAAATCTAACTAAGTCTGTAATAGAGATAATTACAAAACATAATCCTATAATTCTTAAAAATAGATCAAATCCATCTTTTTTTCCATCTTCAGTTAATGGAAAATCAATAAAAGGACTTATTGCTTTAAAGTAGTGATTATCACTCCAACAAAAAGACCCAACAATTAGTAATATGTATGCTGCAATTACAATTGTTAATGTTATACCTCTTAAGGTAATTCTTAGTTTTCTTTTCTTTTCTACCTTCCCCATATTAATTCTCCTTTTTTTATTTAATATATTACTTAATAGAAAAATTCCTAAATAACACCCGTCTTAAATTCATATGTATAATAGATGAAAGTTTGTCTATCATAATCAACAATTTTTACTACATAATCAGAATCACTTTGTAAGTCTAATGCTTCAAATAATAATAAATTATTATTAATTGTTAATATTGCTTCATTAATATTATTTTCATCTTCTTTTAAATATACATAACCATATAAATTAGTATCACTTGGTATACTTCCAAGATTTATATTAGCAGTAAATGAATATGATGTTATGAGTATTGAATTAGTATCAATACTCATCGGTGTAAATAAGCTAAATTCAATACTACCAACATCAAAACCTTCTTGAATTAAATCTAATCTATAAGTTGAATATGGATTTACTAATCTAATAGTTAATTCATTACCAATAAAGATATCTGCTATATTTAGTGTTTCATCACTATAACATGTTAAATATGCATCTATAATAACATTATTTATATTATTTATTTTAAAAGTTAATAGATATGATTGGTTTTCTAAATCAAATAATGAATCATCTATTTCTATTTCATAATGTGGAATTTCTAAAGTTTTAAATTTAAATGAATAATATATAAAAGTAGGTCTATTAACATCTACAATATATAAAGTATAAGAAGTATTAGGAGATAATATATAATCTGATATTGCATAATAAATATTTCCATCTAATGCAATATCTATATTTATTTCTTCATCTTTATTATCTTCTTTTACATAACATCTTAAATCTTGATTAAGTATATCTCCAGAATTAAATCCAGCATAAATATTTGTAATACCAATTTCTAAAAATTCTTCTATTAAAGAAATATTAGAATAATCAGAAAAGCTAGCTTGTCCTACAAGATAGTTTTCTTGATATAACTCTAATCTATATGAAGATAAGATATTAGGTAGAGTAAAAGTAAATGATCCAGTATTTGATACACTACTTTGATTTAAAGTAGAATCATTTTCACATAGTAATAATGCTTCAATATTTTGATTTGATTCATAATTATCTATATTAAATGTTAATTCATATAATTGTTCTATTTTATTATAATTACTTTTATCAATACTTACTTGATAATTAGGAATTTCTAATGTTGTAAAATATGATGAATTTCCTAAAGAAAGTATTTTTCCATCACTATAAACTCCCTCTAAAAAGTATGTTGTATTAGGAGTTAAATCAATAAAAGATGCAACATAATATCCATCACTACTTTCTTGTTGTAATTTACAAGTTGAAAGAGTATTGCCTTTAAAATCTAATAAGTGGATATCTAAATTACTAGCATCTATATTACTACCTTCAAAATAACACGTTGCACTACTTATTCCAATATGACTTTGATTACTTAAATAAGTTAAATTTGTTGATATTCCAATTATTGTTCCAATAACTAGTGTTCCAATTCCAACAAACATACTTATTGAAGTTGTTAAAGACATGGTGACAATTTTAGAAGCAGTATCTGAAGAAGAACTTTCTTCTTTACTTGATGATTCTTCGCTAGCTTTACTTAATCCTTTATATATATTTATTTCATTATATTCACCAGGATCATGAGAATAATCCTTACTTAAAATTATTTCATTATCGAAAGCATTGTTATATTCATATCCTAAATTTTCATTTTCTTTATAAGCCATAGCGTTTTCTAAAATTATTATAATAGAAAATATATATCTAATTTAAGAAATTTTTAATAAATGTTAGTGTTTCAATTTTGTAAGTAAATAAAAAAATAAGAACCTTGTATAATTAATTTCGCAAAAAAACAAACGAGGTTCTTATGGGTTTAAGTATAACAAATTTCGACACTATTTTGACTACAATATTTAATAAATCACATTTATTAACTCTTGAAACGATTTGAGAGAGTTTAGAAGATCTTGATTTAAAACTTTTGAA
>CASFZN010000004.1 GCA_949299195.1 uncultured bacterium
ACCATTATGGCCATCTTTTCCATCTTCTCCATCGGCACCATCTTCGCCTTGGATATTCATTTTTAATTTCCATCCATCGGCTTCTTTTTGATAGACATCACCATTAGATGTATTTAGATACATATCTCCTTCTTTACCTAAATCGCTAGAAGGGGCACCTTCGCCACTATACCAGAAAGAGCCATCTTCACCTGGTTCCCCTGGTTCACCAGGTTCACCTTGAATACCTTGTTCTCCTTGGTCTCCTTTATCACCTTTTTCTCCTTGTGCTCCAGTACAGCTTGCAAGACTCATAGCTCCTAGAGCAAGAAGAGAAAGTACGGTTAATTTTGCTTTTCTCATAATAAAGTCTCCTTTTAATTGGCACTATAATAACCCCCCCCCCTCGATTTTGCAACGCCATTTTTATTATCTTCTATTGTCAATTTAAAATTTGTCACCTATTTTATTGAGATAATAAAATTTAAAAATTCAAGGTATAAAACTTATAAAAAATAGATGAGAGAATTTACCTAAATAATATTTTTGTGTTTTACTTTCAAATAAGTTCTTTATTAAAAAATAGAAAAATACTTGCTGATATATCAGCAAGTATTTCCTAATTTTAATAGAGACTTATTTTACTAATTATTCTAAAACGTAAACACCAACTACGTTTTCACCTTCATAAATAGTTATGATACATTTTTCAGATTTAGTTGGTTCATATGTAGATTTATTGTCATCTATATCATTTAAATATAATTCCCAACCAAGTTCTTCTAATTTAAGTTCTTCTTCTGTGAATTTTACGTACTTTTCGTCAGTATTTCCAAAATCACTATAAACAAAGTACTTTTCAGGAACAGTTATCGAATTATTAGAAACAACAGCTTTATCTACGTAATGAGTTAACATTTGTGTTCCAGATTTAACACCATTTTTATATCCTACTGAGTAATGAATGTAAGTTAAATCATACTTTAATTCTTTATTTTCTAATTCGCCGGTTAAGGTTAAAGTTCTATTATTTTCTTCTATGTTCTTAGCTTTTGATACAGAAAGATCTTCAGGTCTATAGGTAACAGCGCCATCTTCTAATGTATAGTTAGTATTTTCGCCTATACCAAATAATATGTCAGATTTAATTGTTCCATTTAATTTTCCAGTCAATTTATTGCCTGAAAAATTATAATCAGCATATGTAGTATTAAAATTTGCGCTATTACCAAATAAGAAGCCCGCATATCCGGCAGTTAAAGTTCCACCATATTCACAATCTTTAATTGTAACTTGTGCTTTATTATTAGGATTATCATCATTATAAGTTCTAAAATAACCTCCAAATATTGCGCCATTATATGAAGCACTATTAAATTTATAATCGACTTTGTTAATTACTTTTTCGATGGTTGTAATGTGAGCGCAAGATTGTCCAATAACAACGCCAAAATTATTAGATTCACGGCGAAGTTTTTGATTAACTTCCCCGGTTAAAATTAAATTCTTCATAGTTAATTTGTAATTAACTCTTTTAACAGTTTTATCTCCATTTTCCCAACCGGAATAAGCGATAAGGCCAACGTTTGTTGTTTCTACATTTAAATTTTCAATAGCAACATCTCCCCAAGTGTCACCGAATAAATAACCGCTTGTTAATACTTTATCTACTAATGTGACTGTGTGTTTTGGTTTGCCTTCAGTGTCAACTTCACCTGAAATTTTTCCAGAAAAATGTTTAAAGAAATATTCTCCTTCAGCATCATTAAAATCGATATCACCAGTAATAAGGAAACTATATCCACCTAAACGAACATCTTCATTTCCTAATAAAGTTTCAAATTGAGAGACATCAGAAATTTGTAATGGATCAGTTTCTGTTCCATCGCCGTCAGCAAACTTAACACCAAGAACTTTATCATTTTCATTTACGGAAACATTACCGTTTTGATCTACAAGACCTTTTGAATATAATTGTCCATCAACAAAAACGTTATTTTTTTCTTCATAGCCAATAATATTAATTTTTGTAGTTCCGTCGCCTTTTTTGATTATTTTTTCCTCATCAAATTGATTATAAGTAGAGCTATCGATATTTAAGGTAGCTGATTTACCTGAAGCACAACCAACGAAAATTTCATAATAATCAGGTTCAGTTGAATTTTCTTCTAATGGTAAAACTTCATTTAAAGATTGAGTGCCTGCAGCATCGCTATTGGTATATTTATAGGTAACGCCAGTTAAGGTTAATTCTGCTTTTAATCCATAATTATTGCTAATGGAACCATCATCACCGATAACAATTGCGGAATTAGCAACTTCATTTCCACTGCTATATACTAAATCATATCTATCTCCAGAATTCCCATTATATGAATTAGCCCATTCAATAGTTGAATTTTCAATTGTAGCTGTTCCGCCTCTAACAATTACAGCTTGTCTTAAACCTGTGATAACAGAGTTATTTTTAACTGTTACATTTGCATCTGGAATATTAACTAAGAGTCCAGTAGAGTCGTTATCTTTTCCACTAAAACCGCCCTTTTCGGTAGTAATTAATTTTGAATGGTCAATAACAATATTAACTTCTTTATTATCTCCACCGGCATTAGTGCTTAAACCATAAACTTTTGCGTTAATAATAGAATCCTTAATTAAAATGTTTCCTTTTCCTTGATGAACACCGACACCACTAGCATCAGTATTCAATACAACACCTTCAAGGGTTAAATTACCATCGGCATTTTCTGTTCCGGTCTCTTGAGTAAGACTTATAGCGCCCTTTGTTCCGTCCTTGCTATAACTATATTCAATAGTGCCGTTAGATAATGTAACGTCTTCATCGGTAATTTTTAAAGCGCTTACTTCCGCGGTAAGCTCACTATTATCAATTGTTAATGTTTTTCCATTTAAATCAATATTTGTTCGTTCACCACTTTCAGAAGTAGTACTAATAATAGGAATTTTTCCTTCAGTAGTTATATCCTCAGCTAATTTAAAATAGGTCGCATTAGTGGCTTCAACAGCGTCGCTACTAATATTGGATAATTGATTACCATTAACTAGTAAAGCTGTTTCTTCGCTTAAACCATCGCCATCTTCAAATAATTGATCCCCTCGTGTTCCGCTATCGATGATATTACCCATTCCATCGGTTTGTCCTTGAGTATAGATGTAACCACCTTCAATATATGAAGTTGATCCAACAGCTGTGGAACTACCGAATTCAGCTAAAACAACAAAGCCGTTTTCTTGCATTGCTAAAGTGTATGAAACAACACCATCAACAACTTCGCCTTTTGGTAAGCTAACTTCTTTGCCGTTATTCCAAATAGTTAATTTTTCAAGAACATAGCTTGAAGAATCTGGGTGAACTGTGAAGGTAACATCTTCGCCAACAACAGCACTGCCAACGTTAACTGTTACATAACCGTTTTCACTAGGTAAGATGGTGTTACTCCAAGCGGTCTTTCCGTTTGCACCATTGCTACCGTTTTTACCATCTTCTCCATCCTCTCCATCTTCGCCATCATCGCCTTTAATATTAGCGATCTTGGTCCATCCGTCTGCACCTTTTTGATATACATCGCTAGTTGCAGTATCTAAATACATGTCTCCTTCTTTACCTAAATCGCTAGAAGGGACACCTTCGCCACTATACCAAAAAGAGCCATCTTCTCCTGGTTCCCCTGGCTCACCAGGTTCACCTTGAATTCCTTGTTCGCCTTGGTCTCCTTTATCACCTTTTTCTCCTTGTGCTCCAGTACAACTTGCAAGACTCATAGTTGTGAGGGCAAGAAGAGAAAGAACTGTTAATTTTACCTTTCCCATATTAAAAAAAGTCTCCTTTAATTTGTTCGTATAATAACACCCCCCCCCCTGAGTTTGCAACGCCATTTTTTGAAGGTATTGCTCATTTCTTAAAATTTGTCACCATTTAGCTAACGAATTGAATTTCATGGATAAGTGCCATTAAATCTAAAACAAAAATATTCTTCTATTTAAATTTAGGTATGATTCTAATAACTTTGTTTTATATTAAATAGTAATATAAACGCTTTACTAAACTTTAATAACTATAAAAAGGTCATGAACTCTGTTCATGACCCATAAGAAATATAAATTTAAAGGGATCTTTAAATTTCACCAAGGTTTGGGTTTTGCTCTAAACCCCGTTTAGTTTGGAGTTTTTTTAACCTCGTCTTTTTTAATTGACATAAAAAAGATCCTCCGTATAAATATATTTTGTCGAAAGAATTTTTATAAGAGGATTTAATAAATATTATTTATGAAAAATTATGAAGACACAACAATTTTATGCGAGGCTTTTCACATTAAAAAAGAAGATTTGGAATACGACCCAATAAGTTTTAAAGAAGATGAGACACTTGCAGTCCTATCTATCTAAAAAAATAGATAATCCTATTTGCCCAAATTGTGGTTCTATTGATGTGGTTGTTAAAGAGAAAATAACCACAAATATAAAAAATGTGATAACTATTTTAAATTGGTATGACGAAATCTTAAATTATTTTAATAATCCAATAGGAATCAAAGTCTCAAACGCAATTAGAGAAGGAGTAAATTCACAAATTAAATTATTGATTAATAACTCAAGAGGAATGCCAAACTTCAATAGATTAAGAAAAAGAGTTTTGATTCACTTTCATGAAAAAGATAAGAAAGAATTTTTAACTCACAAAAAAATGGGGTGATTTACTTCTGTAAATCAACCCCGTTTAGTTTGCAGTAATATTAAGAAATCTTAATAAATCCCCGGACATCCCCGCTTAAATTTAAAGAGCCGAATTTGTTTCCCAAGGAGTAAATGTTTTTGATGCTATATAAAGAATATATGATTTTTTAATTTTAAATGGATCTATATACCATCCTTGAACAATATTTTCTCCAGTCACATCTTCTCCTACATAATAAATTATTAATCTATCAGTTATGTAATCTCTTATGCAATAATTATTTTTCTCATCTGAAGTATCGAATCTTTGATTTAAGAATGTAATTAATGTTTCACTATTAGAATTAACTTTATCGATACCTTCAATCGTTGAATTGAAGGTATCTCCTATATATGGGGTAGCTTCCCATAATAATTTATCATTTTCTGCCTCATGATTTATAAAACCATCTTCTTCAGTAAAAGCAGTATTTTCATCAAAAATTTTGATGAAATTCAAACGGTGTCTATAAGCGTAAACATCAATGTTGCTTGAAGAACTAGATGAAGGATTATAAATTAACAAAATGTCAAATGTTGAATCTTGATAACTCGGATCAGAAAGCGTAAATCCATTCATTTTTACATCATCTGGATTATCATTAATTAAATCTTTTTCTATAAAGAAAGAACTTCCTTCATAGAAAATGTGGGAGTTATTTAAAGTATCGCTATAGTTTTCGTTACTATCGTAAACAGGATTAATTACAACGCTTGAAGAAGTATATCCATTATCTAGCGTTAAATTAGGTGAAAGATTATATTCAAGATTTGCAACATAATCGCCACCACTTCTTATTTGGAAATAATAATTACTAAATTTATCAAAAGATAAATTTCTTAATAAATAAATATATGGGTTTGTTGAGGTTAATTCATTTTTACTATCTATTTTATAACTATTCCCGTTATCATCACTATAACGAGGATAAACATCATGTCCATACATTGTAAAAGGAATTTCGTGTATTAAATTGTTGTTAATATCATTCTCTAATCCCTCATTACTTTGATAATTACCACTTAAATTAGGAACAAGAGAAAAATCAGATACTTTTTCAAAAGCTAAACAACAACTCTTAATTTTATCTGTAATATTCTTTTGATCTAGTTTTAAAAAATAATCTGGATTACCCCCATCATAAATTAAAGAAGAAAAAATAGAATTCTGATTATTAACAACAATTAAATTTTTATAATAAAGTTCTTCCCAACCCGGAATATAGTTTTTTGATGCATATTGAGCAATATTAAATCCATTATAATGACCATTTATATAACTAGAGTTTTCAATAGTATAAGCATCATGTTCGCTGTTAGCCACAAAAAGATAGACATTATAAAGACCTTCGCCATATGTATTTACAACTGCATCAAATACGTTCGGCCCAAACGCAACTTGCCAATCGCCATCCCGCTGATCGTTATCCGCAATAGGATTATTATGATCAGATTGGCAATTAAAAGATGAATATCTTCCACCAGAATCATTATTTTCTAAATATACGTTAGGCATTGTTGCGTATGCAATATTATGGATATCGTTAAGATTGGAATCATTAGGCCACATGGTATTATTTGAATCTAAAATATCATCATCATACATAAAGTATCTTTCTGTTTTTACTAATTGATTACTCTTACTTGAATCAGTACCAGTAAACGCTGGTAAATAATGATTGGAATCTTTATAAGTTAACTTTAATGCATCTCTTCTTCCATATTGATATTCACTTCCTAAATAATTTTTTCCATTAGAAAAGAAAGGAAAAAGCCTTATTACATTGTTTTCATCAGCATATACATCTAAATTTAAATTCATGTCGAAGTAAGAATTAATATCAGGATTTTGAAAACCCCATAAAATAAAATTCTCATCTTCTCCTACATATGGATCGCTATACGTTCCATTATTATTCTTTGGAAAAATAACCCAGTTTGAAAAAGAAAGGTTAAACCAGTCTTCTCCTCCAATTAAACTACGTCCGGCATCCCCCATAGAACAAATTGGTGTTGAAGTTTTTTCTAAAAATGAATTTTTAAACTCTGTTTGAGTTACCTCAAGCTTCATTGGCAAATATCTACCTAGTTGATCCGAAGAGGTATCATATTCGTATGTGTTAGAAACGCTTTCACTATAAGAATGTAAGCGAGCCCAAGCTCCAAACCTATCGTATCTAAACTGATTAATGCCGTTTACTCTAGATATAGTATTACCCGCCTGATAAGCGGCGTTTAAATGTTGAAAAGGAACATTTGGATTTCCAATTCCACCAGTATATAACTCATTCCCTTCTTCCTCAAAGACTTCATAAAATGCTTTATCATAATCATCATGCATATATACATTTTTGTAATTGTAATTAGCTTCTACGTAATCAACATAATCTAAATATGTTTCAGAATCGCTAGTATCTGAGGTTTTGCTAGTAACTTCTATAACAGGATAATTGTTATTATACTTCCCATCAAAAGTAAAATATCCGAAATATTCTTCTGGGAGTTTGGTGACTGAAGTATTTGTTTTGTCTAAATATTGTCGGTATAAATCGGTATAAACAGCACTAGGAAATAAATAGATAGTATAAATTTCTTCTTCGTCTTCATTTCTTCCAAAAGTATAATTTTCTTTTATATTATCAATAGTGCCTAAACCAACCTCTGCATCGTGTTCGACTTTGACGTCATTAAAATACCAATAGGCGTATCCTCCGCCTATTGAACTACCTATTAGTAATAATGCCAATAAAGATATAATTGCTCTTTTTAATCTCATAATTCCTTATTTTATCAATCTAATTAATTTTTAAATCTTATAATCTACCGAGAAGATTATCTCTATTTTCCAGCCATTAGTTAATCCGTTTTGAATAGAATTATATAAACTTTCAAATGTCTCAATATTAGTTGGTTTAACATCTTGCGAGGTATACTCAAAGCAATCATTTAAATTCAAATTCATTGCGTATTGGGTAATATTAGAAGAAGGATATTCATAACAATTAGTAATGGTTGATGTTATGGTTTCTAAAAAGAATTCATCATTATAACCATCACTTACCTTTAAAAAGTGACTTAATTTAAAGGTCCCGTTGGTTGGATCATCGATTGAAATTCCATCTTGAATTCTTATCTCACATTTAAATTCTAATTCAGGATGTTCAATTTTATCTAATTCTGGATTTTCATGGAAATAAACGTGTAGAGTAGAATCGTTTATTAATTCTTGAGAATTATTTACCTTAGGATCGCTAAATTGATAAAACCTTAATCCGCTTTTTAAATCGGAAGGATCTTCTCCTTCTTCAAATACTAAAAATAAACGGTGGTCGTGATCACTAGATTCGTCTTGATGTCTTAAAAAATGACCACAAGAAGGTAAAACATATGTAACATCAACTTCGACTCCATTTAAAGTTAAAGAAATATCTCCACTTTCATCAAAATACCATACACAAAAACCACTAGAGATGATGCTAGTGAGGGATAATATTCCTAATAGAGATGTTAATATACGTACCTTTTTAAACATAATTAATTTTTAAATTCTTCTTTTTCTTTAATTTCTTCGTTTTCGATTATTTCTTCGATATTTTCTTCATTGTTAATTTCATTAATTTCATTAACTCTATTAACTTCTTCTTTATTTTCTTTATTTCTTTTTTTCTTATTAAAATAAAGATCTTTTTCTTCTTCGTTAAAGTCAAAAATAAGAGCGATTCTTTTGGTGTAACTATTATTAATTAAATATTCACTATATGAAAATGAGACTAAAAAGAAGAAGGCACTAGCTAAAGAAATTAATCCAATTTCAGACTTTAAATAGATTAATGTTATTCCTAATCCATAATTATTAAATCCAGTATATCTAGCTTCAATGTCTCCAAAATAAAGATTAACTTCACTAACTAAAGAAGCAAAATTACTATCACCTCTAAAGGTATAGAGTAATTCACTCTTATTTCCATCTTTATCTAAATCATCCTTATCTTCTTTAATTTCAATTAATCTATGAATAATCAAATCATCATTACTATCTTTAAAAGCATAGATGTCATATAGTTTCATATCTTTTAATTCATCATCTACTTTTTCTAATTCTATTAAAGAATATTGTAAGATTTGATTATCTAGACCAAATTTGTCTAGATAATCATTATCTTTATATTTTCTTTCCATACTATCAGTATAAATCGTGATATAACTCTTATTATTAAAGTAGATGGTTTCATTATTTATTCTATAGGTGAAAGAAAATATAAAGATAAGTAAAAAGAAGATACCTATAACTAAAAATATTGAATCAATTACATTATTTAAAATGGTATTAACTCTTTTTTCTTTAATGATACATTCTTTAATTTTTTTATAATTTTCTTTATTGTTAATGTTATTTTCTTCACCTATTAATTCTTCATTATCAATATTGAATAATGAAGAATTATAATTATTATCGTTATCACTATCTCTAACATCTAGTTCATTAATATTAATAGTTTCAATATTAATTTTCTTACAAATGATTTCATTACTATTATTACTACTTAAACTAGTAATACTACTAGTTTCAATCGATTCATTACTATTTACTTCATTTTCAATTAATTCATCAATATTTGAATCATTCTTATTACTTCTTCTTTTCTTTTTATACACACACTTTTTAAAGTATGATTCTTTGATTATTTCGTCTTCATGACCATTCTTAATATTTTTACTCTTATATTTAGAGTATAAAAAGAAAAGAAGACTAAAAATTAGTGCTAAAAGGATGATAACACATATTGAAACACTAAAAGCTATAATTCCTAATCTCTCTTGGCCGCTCATATATTAATCACTTATTTATCTATTTATATATGCTTATAATTATTTAATTTAAATTCTACTTATTGCTTTATTTTCAAAATATTCACTAACCCATTTTTGGATTAGTGAATATTTTTTAAAGATTTAAATTAAAATTTAAAAAGTTCTATGAACAACGTATAATTTAAGACTTTCAACTGCTTGAGCCATATCGTTAACTTCGCTTGCAGAATCAACCACACCATCTTTATATTCAAAGAAAGCATTTAAATCTGATGGATCATTAGTTGAAACATCGATATTTCTAGTTGTTGTGTCACTAATTGTGTCTTCTTTATAACAAGCTACATAACTAGTGCTATCTAATCCTACTACACTCAAGCTACTTGCAGCTGTTGTGATATTTGCTGACCACACGTCAGATGAAAGATCTAAATCATCGGTAATAACATTTAAATAATTTAACAAAGTTTTTGGTATATAAAAATATGAGCCGAAATTAACGCTATCACTTGGATCTCCTGTTTTAGTAATTGTTGCAGTTGCTCCTAAATCAGAAACCGTAGTTTTTCCATCGGCTGATAAAAATCTAATACCCTTGCCTCTATCGCTTGAAGGGTTAACTTGATCAAGTTCCAATTTAAATTCTTTAGTAGATGCAACAGCATTATCGATTAATTCAACTGATGCATTCAATGTTTGAACTTCAGTTACATCGATTTTACCGGTAGCGTTAGCACTAGCTTGAACATCACTGAAATACCACGCACTGAAACCACTTCCTGTAACTGTAATAGCGGTTAATAATCCTGCTGCTAAAGCGAAAATTTTTCTATTTAACATCATTTTTCCTCCCTAAACCACAAAAAAAGTAAAAAAACCTTTGCTTTTGTAATTTTGAGGTATTATAACCCCCCCCCCCATTACTTTTCAATGTTTAGTTTTGTTTTGTTAGTGTTTCAATTTTGTAGGTAAAAAAATAAGGACCTTCTATAATTATTTTTAGACAAAAATCAAACGAGGTTCTTATGGGTTTAGGTATAACAAATTTCGAAACTATTTTAACCGCAAAATTTAACAATTTAAAATAGTTTTATTTTATCGATAAAATCTTAATAATAGTAGACTTCAAACATTGATAAAATTAATAGAATAATAGGTAATAAAAAGGAAGAACTATATTTATATAAGAATTATATGAGTTTATAGGGTGCGCATATTTTTTAAGAGTCAAAGAGATCAATATGTGTATGATAATTAAATAATTCTTATTTGTTGTTCCTCCTTTTTATTACTTATTAAATATATATAAAAATAAAAACTTTAATATCTTTAATAAGTTAATAGTTATAAACAAGGTGTTTATAACTTAAAAGTTTATAAATAAACCCCTATTTAAGAGCAAAAAACATGTAATAAGGAATGTTTATTAATTTATTAACAACTTTTAAATTAAATGATGAAACTATGTATTTTTCTCCTATCTTTTTAGTAAATTTCTTTCTAAATTCTTCTAATGAAGTTTTATTTGAAATATTACGGGACTTCACTTCAAGAGGAATAGTTTTACCTTTTTTAAAGATGATGAAATCAATCTCATAACTTTTCTTTCAACCTTCCTTTATTTCACCCCACGAATAATAATATGGTTCAAATCCATTACTAACTAAAGTTTGGCAAGCACCATTTTCAAATAGCATCACTAAATTAGTATGAAGATTATCTAAAACAAGTCTTTGATAAATATCTAATGAATCACTTTCGCTATTAGCGTAAATTATCGAAGTAAAAAGTTCAACATCATTATAATAAATCTTAAATGAGGAAATATCTTTCTTTAAAGCAAAGCCTCTAGTAGGATCATTTGCTTTATATACGGCAATAATCATCTTTGATTCAATTAATTTTTCCATAGTATTAGTAAAAAGAATTGAATCTGCTCTTTCGTTAGTTGAAAAAACAATAAATCTAGTTGAATGTTTAGTTAACATTGAAGGAATTTGTTTCCATACTAAATAACAGATAGTTCCAAACTTATTATCGATCTTTCTTAAATCTTCTTCATAAAGTTTAAGAATCATTCTCTTTTCTTTATCTACAGCGACAAAATCATGAGTTTTTATATAAGTATCAACTACTTTTGGCATTCCTCCAACAGCTAAATAGGTTCGATAGTCTTGTAGTAATTCTTGGTGGATCTTTGAATCAAATCTTTCTTTATTTAGAAAATGTTCCTTTATTACATCAGCTTGAAATTCGTTTTTTATAGCCCATAAAAAACTCTTCATAATCCATTGGGTTCATCCTTATAGCTTCTTCTTCAGAAGGAATAAGGATATCTTTAACATTTTCTTTAATTGATATTAAAGATCCACTTTTCAATATAAAAATATCTTTTATCGTTAACTAAACTTTTAATTGCTTGTCTAGCTTTAGGACAAAATTGAACTTCATCAAAAATAATCAAACTTCCTTTTGGTAGTGGACTAATTCCTAAAGCTAAAAATAAACGTTCAAAAAATTTATCAATATTACTCAAATCATCAAATGTTTTTACTACATATTCTAAGACAATAGAAAAATAGATAGTTTTATAACTAGGAAATTCGTTTTTACCAAATTCTTCAGCAACTGTAGTTTTTCCTATTCTACGAGCACCTTCAATTAAAAGCGCAGAATTTCCGTTTGATTGATTTTTCCATTTTAATAAATCATTATAAATCTTTCTTTTGAACATAATATATTTATCACCAAAATATTAGCGTTATTATCGCAATTTGCAAAATGTATTTAGAAAAAGTTAGGTTTTGGTTTTAAGGAAATTTGCAAAAATCTTGGCATTAATGTAAAAATTTTTAATTTTAATATGTAAGTTTTACATTTCTTATATTCCAAAAATAATTAATATAAAATTTAGTAAATTATTAATACAAATATAAAAAATAGGAATATCTAAAGAATTAAAGCTTTATGATATTCCTATTTAATTAATTAAATAATAAAGAAAGGTATTAAACTTTTATAACTTCTACCTCTTCTTTATCCTTATTAAATTTAACTTTATAAGGAGTGTTAACCTTTATAGATTCATTAATAATATTTTTTGCTAAAACAGTCTCAATATTATGTTGAATGAATCTTTTTATTGGTCTAGCACCAAATTCTAAGGAATAAGAATTATCAAGGATGTAATCTATTAAAGATTCATCATCAAAAGAAATATCATAATATTCTTCTTTTAACTTATTCTTAGTTTCATTTAACATCTTTTTTACAATCTCTTTTTGAACATCTTTTGTTAATGGGTTAAAGGTTACAATTTCATCAATTCTATTTAAGAATTCTGGTTTAAAGTGAGAATTAAGTAGATATCTTAATCCATCTTTATTACCTTTCAAAATCTCTTCACTTCCAATATTAGAAGTCATGATAATAACGGTATTTTTAAAGTCACATAATCTTCCTTGAGCATCAGTTAATCGACCTTCATCCATAATCGAAAGAAGTAAATTTAATACATCAAGGGAAGCTTTTTCAATTTCATCAAAAAGAATTATTGAATAAGGATTATGTCTAACTGGTTCAGTTAATTGACCACCTTCTTCATATCCAATATATCCAGGAGCAGCACCAATAAGTCGAGAAACGCTATATTTTTCTTGATATTCCGCCATATCGAGTCTAATGATATGAGACGAAGAATCAAATAAAGAATCCGCTAAAGCTCTAGCAACTTCAGTTTTACCAACTCCAGTTGGTCCCATAAAAAGGAAGGATCCAATAGGACGATTAGAATCTTTAATACCTGCTCTTTGTCTTAAAATTGCATTAGAAACAAGTGAAATTGCTTCATCTTGACCAATAACTCTCTTTTTAAGTTCGTTTTCTAAATTTAAAACTCTTTCTTTTTCGCCCTTAGTGATTCTAGAAACAGGAATATTAGTCATTTTGGCAACTATTTCAGCAATTTTATATTCATCAATATTCTCACTTAAAATATGGTGATTCTTGGTATTTTCTTCAATTTCTTCAAGTCTTTTATTTAAAGCAGGGATTTTATTATAGTTAATTTCACTAGCTTTTTTAAAATCGCCATTATTATAAGCGTTAGAAAGTTCAAAGTTTAATGAATCAAGTTTATTTTTAATTTCTTTAGCTTCATTAAGTTCTTCTTTTTCTTTTTTCCATTCGTTAGTTAAGTTTTCTTTTTCTTCTTTAAGTGAAGTTAATTCTTTAAGTAAGTTTTCAAGTCTAACTTTAGATTGAAGATCTTTTTCTTGTTCTAAAGCGAGTCGCTCCATTTCAAGTTGATTAATCTTTCTTTCGATTTCATCTAATTCACTTGGTTTAGATTCAATTTCGACCTTTGTTTCAGCACAAGCTTCATCAACCAAATCAATTGCTTTATCAGGTAAAAATCTATTTGGGATATATCTAACACTATAATTAACAGCAGCAATTAAAGCATTATCCATAATTTTTACCCCATGATGAGCCTCAAATTTTGCTTTTAATCCTCTTAATATAGAAAGGGTATCTTCTTTAGTAGGTTCATTAACCACGATTGGTTGGAATCTTCTTTCTAAGGCTCTATCTTTTTCAATATATTCTTGATATTCCTTTAAAGTAGTAGCCCCAATACAGTCAATATCTCCTCTTGCTAACATTGGTTTTAACATATTAGAGGCATCTAAAGCTCCACTAGTTCTTCCAGCGCCTACAATTAAATGAATTTCATCAATAAAAAGAATGATTTTATGATTAGATTCTTTAATTTTATTTAATACAGCTTTAAGTCTTTCTTCGAATTCACCTTGATATTTAGCTCCAGCTACTAAAGCTCCCATATCAAGTTCAAAGATTTCTTTATCCTTTAAAGATAAAGGAACATCGTTATTAACAATTCTTTGAGCTAAACCTTCTAAGATTGCAGTTTTACCAACACCCGGTTCACCTAATAAAATGACGTTATTTTTAGTTTTTCTTGCTAAAACAGTGATGATATTTCTAATTTCATTATCTCTTCCAATTACCGGATCTAATTTATTATTTTTAACTTCATCTGTAATATTACGACCATATTTTTTTAAAACATCGTCTTCACTATTATTGTTATAAGTATTGTAGTTATTATTCATATTTTGTTTACCTCCTTAAATAAACATTAAATAAAATATATATGTATCCATAGAATCGTTTTAATTAAGAGCTTAATTAAAACTATATATATTCTAGAAAAAAATTAGCACTTGTCAAGTGAGAGTGCTAAAAATGTTAAAAATATTTGATTGTATCGTGTTTTTATATTTATAAATTTAATAATAAAATATAAATTCAATAAATATATTTAGTAGCTCCCCTGTTTCCTTTTCTTTTAATAAAAGATTTATCAATTAAGGAATTTTATAACGCTAATAATTGTGTCTATTTTAATATGGAATTCTTCTTTTAATATTCCTATGGTATAAGAGATTTTTTAGCCATTACTCCTAAAAAGTGTTGACTCTAAAAGTTCTTTTGTTGACATTAATATCACATACTCTATCAATAATTAAATTTGAATAGCTTCTTTAAAGGCTTTATAAGAAATTCTTTTTCTTTTAATTTTAAAGCACCTTCAATAATTTTTGATATACATTCTTGTTCAAAAATTTTCAAAAGATAGCAACACTAAATAATAATTGATTTTTGAAATAAATTTATTTCACATTAAGTTTTTATGTTCTAATTTGATTTTATCAAAAACTCTCATGGTTCTTTTTAAATAGCAAGGCCTTAAAAAGATAAAATAAAAAATAAAAAAGACTATTCGTATTAAATTTGGATAGCCTTTTTTTAAATTTAAAATTTAATTAATTAAATTAGAAACAGCAGATTATTCCACCTTCAAGAGAATAAAAAGCGGTTAATCCTCTATGAGGAACAAGTTTAATTTCTTTGAATTTATATAAACTTTCAATTAATTTTTTAAGTTCTTCTGCGGTTTCTTTACATTCAGTATAAGAAATAATACAGATTTTATTGATAGTGTCTTCACACATTTTGCCAATATTAAATGCGAGTCTTTTCAATGCTCCATTAATGGTTCTAATCTTTTCTTTAACCTTAATTTCTCCATCTTCTCCATAACAAAGTGGTTTGATATTAGCAAGCATTGCAATAAAAGCAACTACCTTATTCATTCTTCCATTTTTAACTAAATTATCAAATTTATTTAAAACGAATAATAGATTCATTGAATCACGATATTTAATTAATTCAGTTTCTAACTCTTGATAGGTAATATTGTGATTTTCATCAATTAATTCCAAGGCTTTAATCAAGATAAGTTCTAAAGTTCCACAGACTAATTTAGAATCTAAAACTAGGATTTTTGCATCCTTTTCTTCAATATTATGTTCTTCTAAATAGGTGTTTTTAGCAACAACCGCATTTTTATAAGAACCACTAAGTTTTGAAGAAATGGTAACAACCACTACTATTTCTCCTTCGCCCATTGGTTTTAAAAAACTATCAACACTAGGACAAGATGATTTAGGATTATCACTTCCTTTATATTCATTTAAATCATTTATCATCCCTTTAACATCAAGTGATTCATCATCAACATATTCCTTATCTTTAATAATTACTTTTAAAGGAGCGATGCTTAAAGAAGTATTATTTAAGATAAATTCATTATCTTTATAATTTTCTTTAATGTAGGATTCATTTAAATTTGAAGATGAATCTAAAATAAATTTGTATTTAATTTTTTCTAATATTTTTTTCATATAAACTATTCATTTTCTCCATTAACTACTTTTTATACTTTTTAAGTTCTAAGTTAGATACTTATAAAGTCTCAATATTATAGTATAAAAGGATAAATATTAATATTATTTTAATTTTTATTCTTCTATAATTCATTATTAGGTACAAAATAAATTACTTATTAATATATAAATTAATATTTATTTTTTAAGAGGGTAAAAAGATATGGCGAAATTAATTTTAGTTGGTGGTGGATCAAGTAGTGGTAAGACCTATGTTATTAATGAAGTTATAAAATTACTTGGAGATAAAGATATTGTTCATTTTTCAATTGATGACTATTATAAAGATCTTTCTTATATGGATATTGAAGAAAGAAAAAAGCAAAACTTTGATCATCCTAAAGCATTTGACTGGAAATATATGTATTCTCAATTATTAGATTTAAAAAACGATAAAGAAATTGATAAGCCATTATATAATTATACTATTCATAACCGTAGTGATAAGGTAGAACATATCATTCCTAAAAAATTAATAATTGTTGAAGGAATCATGGGTTTAGTTAATAAAAATATTCGAGAATTATCAGATTTAAATGTCTTTATTAACGCTTCAAGAGAAAGAAGATTACTCCGTAGAATGGATCGAGATATCGTTGAAAGAGGAAGAACTAAAGATTCCATTATTACCCAATACTTTAATAGTGTCCAACCAATGTATGAAGAAATTATTGGACCAAGTCAATATTATGCAGATTTAATCATCAATAATGATGGTTATGATAATAAATCTATTGAAGTTTTTGCTTCAGTATTAAAAGCGATATTAAATGATGAGATTCATTAGTCAAAATGAGTCTCTTTTTTTATATAAAAAACTACCTCAGTTGACTACCCTAGTAACGACCTGAGTAAGTACCTCAGTAAGCACCCTAGTAAGCTTATAATGTATTGAATAATAGTGATAATTATCGTACAATTTTAACATGAGAAATTTATACAATCCTTCATACGAAATTACTCCAGAAATTTTAGATTTGGTTGTCGAAATTTCGGATATTTTTAAGAAATTCGGAGCTTTTATTGAACTTAGAAAAGTTCCCTCTTTAAAGAGGAAAAGTATGATTAAATCTATTCATGGTTCATTATCAATTGAAAATAATCCCTTATCGGTAGAAGAAATCGCTTCTATTGTTAAACAAAAAATGATTTTGAATCCTGAAAAGGAAGTTAAAGAAGTTCAAAACGCTTACCACGTTTATTCGAATATACATAAATACAATCCATATTCTGTTATCGATTTATTAAGTGCCCATGGAATAATGATGAACGGAATTACAAATAGAGCCGGTTCTTTTAGAAATGGGGGAGTTGGCGTTTATGATGGGGAAGGTAATTTAGTACATTTAGCTCCTGATTACCAAATGGCTATAACAAAATTAAAAGAATTGTTTAATTGGTTAAAAGAAAGCAAACTTAATATCTTAATAAAATCTTCAATCTTTCATTATGAATTTGAATTTATTCATCCTTTCTTTGACGGAAATGGGAGAATGGGCAGATTATGGCAAACTTTATTATTAATTAATGATAATCCTGCATATGAATATTTACCTATTGAGGCAACTATTAATGTACATCGTGAAAATTATTATAAAGCTATTAGAGAATCTACGAAAAAAGCATCATCTACTCCTTTTATTCTTTTTATGTTGGAAACAATTAAAGAAACATTGCTCACCGAAATCGATTCATTTATTGTTTCGAAAGATCCAGCCAATCTTTATTACATCAAACAAATATTAGAAGTTATTGAAGAAGAACCTTTAAGTGCAAACGAATTAATGAAAAAGCTTGGGTTAAAATCAATTAAGAATTTCAGAAAAAATTACCTTAATCCTGCTTTAAAACTTAATATCATTAAACCAACTAGCAAAAAGAAAAATAGTCCAAGACAAAAATATTATTTGAAATAAAAAAACAGCCAAAACGATCGGCTGTTTTTAAATAGTACTATTTTTATTTATTTATCAAATTTTTAATCATCGTCTAATTCATCTTCTTCTAATACATCATCAATTACGATTTCTTCATCAAAGATTCTTCTTTGTTTATTTTTCTTAACAATACTTGTGATTGACCCTGCTAATGCATAATAAATTGGAATTGCGAATAATATTACCCAATAAGGATGCCAACCTGCACCGTTAGGAATTAAGGTTCCACAGAATAGATAAGCAGAAAGTGCTACAAATACGATTGGGAATTCGGTAGCTTTTCTTTTAGTAATGCATCTAATAATTCCTGGGATAATATCAAATGTAAAAAATAAAGGCCACATTGTTCCCCAATATTCGCCATCAATAAAGCCTAGCGTAAGATAAACTACGATAATAATTAGAATTGAAACGCCTTCTAAACAGTTGGCAATATCTCTCCATAATCTTTCTCTTTTCCTTTTTCTAGCATCTACTTTAACAGCGTTTTTATAAGAATATTTTTTACCATTAATATAAACTCCACCATCAACTTCTACATAATCATCTTTGCGGTCACCTTCATTAATAAAGATACCATCCTTAGAAATTTCTACATAAGCGCCGCTTCTTCTTTTTCTTTTTTTATCTCTTTCTTTAGAATTATGAAATTCTCTTTTACTTTCTTCTTCACTTTTAGCTTCATAAACTTCTTCGACAGATAGTTTGAAATTAGTAAGATCGTCTAAAGATACATTATAAAGTTTAGATAATTGAATCATATAATCGATTGATGGAGATGAAGCGCCAGTTTCCCAGTTAATAATAGATTGTCTTGAAACGTTTAATTCAGTTGCCAATTCTTCTTGTGAATAATTATTAAACTTTCTAAACTCCTGAAGTCTTTTTCCTAAATTTTCTTCCATAGATATTTCCCTCCTTATAGGAACAATTTCGTTATGGTTTTATCTTATATTCAAATTTTTAAATAAAAAAGTATAAATTTTTTTACATAAAAAATTTTTGACATCATGTAAAAGTTTTTTTACATATAAAATATGCGAAAATATCGCTATTTTTCTTTTTCTTACTATAGTTGGATGTAAAGAAAGTTTTACATAACTTTTTGTGGTAAGTTATTAGAAACTAGATGTTAAAATAAAAATAGTTCTAAATTTTCTATTCATTTAGAACTATAATTTATTCATATGTTAAACTTTATTTCTTTTAAGAATCCTCTTGATGATTCGATTGCTGAGTTTTTTAAACAACAACTTGATAATGAAGCCTTAATTGAATGGATGACAATTATTTCATGTTTTTTTGTCTTCTATTTTGTAATTAGTGCTTTCTTTATTATTAATAAAAGGTTTAGGGTAGTAGGAATAATTATGTTAATAACCTTGGTATTAACATATCTATCTAATGATCTAATATTTAAAAATATCTTTACTAGGGATAGACCATTTATAGAAATGGGAATGGCCACTTCTCCTGGATTTAGTATTGATGGATATTCCTTTCCTAGTGGTCATAGCGCTATTTCTAGTGCTGGAACTTTTTCTTTCTTCTTTTATTATCTATTCTTTGTTAAAGATAAAAAAGGTAATAAGGATATGTTAATTTATTCGATGATATTCTTAGTTTTTATGTTATTAATAATGCTTTCTAGAATTGTATTATTACATCATTATTTCACCGATGCAATCGCCGGAATGGTTGAAGGAATAATTATTAGTTTATTAGTAATGTTAGGATATTATTTAATTAAAAAGTATCTTATAGATAAGAAAAAAGAAAATAAAATAGAAGAGTAATAATAGATAAAACGGTTAGGAAGTTCCTAACCGTTTTATCTATAAGTTCATATAAGGATTAAATAGAATTGAAAGCTAATTTTGTTTTAAATTTTTATTATTCTTCAATAATTAAGCCATTAGAAGAATTAGTAAAGGAAATAAAAATGTTATTTTGTTTTCTTTTTTCATCAAATTCGTTATAACCAACAAATTCTTCTTCGTATTCGTTAATATTATTTAATTCAATATTATTCATAAAATATGTCTGATCTCCCTTTTATCTATACTATATATTTAGTCTTTAATTTAGAGCTTGTGTTATTTCTCTTTTAAAGACAACTATATTATAGTATTTAATAAAGTATATATTTTATGAAAACGCTTAAACTAAATTAGTCAATTTAATATATTTTTATATTAATGATAAATAAAAAATACGATAAATATCGTATTTTCTTAATTAACAATTTCTTAATAATCTTTAAAAATGAAAGTGCTTACATCTAATCTAAAATCTTATGAATTTCTTCACTAAACTCATTATAAATAGATGAAGCTTTGTCTTTTGTTATCTTTAAAGCGGTAATTGGAGAATGGGTTTTAGAAGTTACTTCAAACATTGCAAGATCATTTTCTCCATCTCCAAAAACGTGGATATTATCAGGATTTAGATTAAATTTATCTACTAGTAATTTTAAGGTAGTTCCTTTATTAGTAAATTTTGAAGAACAATCAATCCATTTATTATTAGCATCAAAAAAATCTATCTGATATAAATCACTATAAGTATCAATTAAATATTTATGAGTATTCCTAAATGGAGTTTTATCATTATCATAATCTGGGAAATATGCCGATATTTTGATAGATTTTTCTTTTAAAATAAGTTCATAAAATTCTTCTTTTGATACACCTTTTTTAAAAGGAATTTCATCTTCATCGATATATATTTCGCCATTTTCATAATATAAAGCCTTATCAACTAAAGAGACTAAAACTGCACATTCTTTAACATTTAATAAGTCTTTAACTACATTTTTAACGAAGTCATCTTCAAAATAGTGGACATATAAAAGTTCGTTATTTTTATATGCAACATTCCCATTTTCGGCGATAAAAACAAGGTTATCAACTTCTTCTTCACTTAAAAAATCGCCATAAAGTTTCCTTAATTGGCGATAAGTTCTTCCACTAGCTACAATAAGATTATTTTCTTTTAATAAATATTTAAAAGCTTCTTTTGTTTGGTCTTTAAAAAATATTTCTCCAGGCATTAATGTTGTTCCATCTACATCTGTAACAAAAGTTAAAGCTTCTTTATTTTTAAAAGACATAATTTTTCCCCAAAAATATTAAAAATAGTGGTATTTATTCTTCATCAGAACAGCATCCATCTTTAGAATGGCATCCGCATTCTTCATCATGATGATGGCGGTGTCCATGACAGCATTCATGACCTTCTTCATGTTCATGATGATGTCCATGACAACATTCATGTCCATCTTCGTGATGGTGATGACCATGACAACAGTGATGATCCTTAACTAAAAGGAGTAAATTTTCTTCATCGGTATCATAAGTTAAGACTAAATGGTCACTTTTTTCTTTACTATCTAAATTTTTATAGATGATGTTGACTCCGTTTTCAATTTCATCAACTAAATCTTCTTGATCAACTAAAACATCTTTATTAATAAGTTCTAATCCGATTTCTTCTCCTTCTACTTCAATATATAAAGAGTTTGGATTTTCTTTTTCTTTATTTTCTTCAATTAATTTAAGTAAGAATTCTTTTGCTAAATCATCAATTTTCATAAATCTTTTATTTCCTTTCTAAAAGTTAGTTTAAAAACCAGTTACTAGTATACTATTTAAATAAAATTTAGTCATATTTTTTACTTCTTTTTCGAGATTCATTATTTTTAAATCTTTTTAAGAAGTTAATAGTTCCATATTTAGAGAAAGTATTAACATTTCCAGCGATTACTCTTTTTATATAATATGCATATTCTTCTTTAATAGTCTCGTTTTTATAATCTAAATACTTAATATTCATCTTTCTTTCTTTATTAGCGACTTGGTCTAGAGGAATATATTTATAAATATATTTATTTTTATATTCATCATATTCGAATGAAATCATCTTATTATTTAAAAAGTAAGGATCTTTATAAATATATTTTAAGGCATCTTTTAAGGCTCTTTTTGAAGTATTGATTGCCATATCTAAATCTAGTTTTGAAGGAGAAAAAGAATTTGCTCTTTGTAAGAGACTAAGTTCTATTGCTCTAACCTTAAATCCTAATTCTTTAGTTACTAAGGAAGCTAAAAAAGAAGCTACTCCTCCTAAGGAATTATGATTAAATTCATCAACCTTACTATTAGCTTCATATAAAAAGTTATTATCTTTATCCTTAATTCCTTCACTTACTACTACTAAACAATGTTTTTTAGAATTATAAATACACTTTACTTCCTCTAAGAATTTAGTTTTATCAAAACTAAATTCTGGTATATAAATTAAATCTACATCAATGATATTAAAATATTGTAAATAATAACTACTGGCTGCGAGCCATCCAGCATTTCTTCCCATAACTTCTACAATATTTACTCTTCCTACCTTATAAGACATATCATCGTTATAAATATTAATTAAGGAATTAATAATAAATTTTGCAGCACTAGGAAAACCTAGTGAAAAATCAATATTCATTAAGTCATTATCAATAGTTTTAGGAAGCGCGATACAGGTACAAATATATTTTTGTTTTTCTAAATATTGACTAATTTTATTAATGGTATCCATTGAATCATTACCACCATTATAAAAAAAGATACGGATATTATATTTTTTAAATGTTTCTAAGATTTTTTTATAATCACTTTCATCTTCATTAAAGTCTTTAAGTTTATAACGATTACTTCCAAAATAAGAACCACTAGTATTTTTTAAATTATCATAGTTATAGTCACTACTTGCAAAAAAAGAAGCCTTAATAAACTCTAATTCTTCGTTTAATAAGCCTTCAATTCCATAATTCATTACAATAAGATTATCTACCTTTATGGTATAATTTAAGGAAGATAAAAGAGTTTTATAGATTCCATAAAAAGAGGTATTAATAATTGGAGTTGGTCCGCCGCTTTGGCCATATAAAATATTTATTTTTTTAAACTTATAATCATTTAAGACATCTTTTTTAAATAATTTATTAGTTTCCATAACTTTTCTTTAATTTTATATTTCTTCCTTACCTTAATAGTTTTTTATAATTAAAAATAAACTAGTTCCTATTATAATCTTATTTTCAAATAGATTCACTAGTTTGAATCTTTAATTACTTTCCTTAATAGATTAAAATTAATATCGAAACCAAAATTAATTAAATTAAACTTTAATTATTATTATTATTATTTAGGTAAGGAAGAAATATGGATCAAAAGAAAGAAAAATCAATAAAAAAAGAATATTTGAAATATTCAAACATCAACCCAAAAGAATATGACACTCTTAATAGTTTATATGTTGATAATGCTAGTGAATTATTAAAAGATAGCGAATATTATGCTTATAAATTAAAGAAAAAACATAACCATAGTTATTATAGATATCACTATATTTTATTTATGAGCGTAATAACTCTTCTTATTTATACCCTATTATCATTAATTGGAGGAAATGTTGGAGGAGATTATTTTTTCCATATACTTTATTATAGACTCTTCGTTTCCCCATATTATTTAACAATTAATGTGATAGTATCAATATTATTTTTACTTTATACCCTCATTACTATTAAAAAAAGAGGTATCTTAGATATTGGAGTAAGTTGTTTAAACGTAGTTTTAGCAATAGTTTCTAATATTATTCTTTTTTATGGCTTAGAATCTACTATTACTACTTCAAATATTAGTTATATTTTCCCTTGTTTATTTAGTGCAACTAATGCAACTACTAATGAATTAGTTGCATTAGTTATCGATATTTATCCTATATATATGTTAGTTATCTTCCTTTATTCAATTATTAGAATTTTAGTTAATCAACTTATGAAATCAAATGAAGATAAATATTATTTTTTAACCTATTATGGAAAAAGAGAAATTATTAAAGGATATGAAAGTTACTATAAAAGTGTTAAAAATTTAACAAAAGACGAAATAAAAGATACTAATATTGATATTTTAGTTGCTGAGATTGTTAGAAATAGATCTTCAATCTTTATTAAATCTAAAAAATATAATTTCATGCTTACTTATGCGATTTATTATTTTGTTACTACTTTAGTTTTACAAGCTACCTTATTTATATTTAGTATCAATAACGAATCTTTAGGATTAATTGTTTCAAATTATTATGTCATGCTTGAATTAACCTTCCTTCTTTCTTATATTGGATTTTTAATTTATGCAGCAGTTTCTTATAGAAAAAGACATTTCTATGATTGGATAGTTTTAGGAGTAACTATTTGTGTTACTGCAATCTTTTATTTCCTTATTTCTTCTTATTCTAGTGTCTTTAATGGAGAAGCTTTATTCTATAATTTGTTCCAAATCTATTTTGGAAGAGATTTAATTCCTTATTATGATCCTACTATTTTTATTGCTATCATTCTTTTAGTTGTAACTATTATTTTCAAAGTTTATGATACTCATAAGAAGATAAATCTTGCTTATACTAATATGTAAAAAGTATTAATTTTTAACTATCATTTTAAGTTTATTTAATAAAAAATTGCGCCTATAGGGCGCTTTTTTTAATTAAACACATAAAATTAAAAATCTTCCATTTTTAAAAAATCTTTAAAAGAAATTTGTCTAATAGTACTTGCTAAATAATATATTCCATCATTAGTAATAATTATTTTTTGATTCATATTATCAAGATTTTTAAAAGCTCCAAATTCTATACTATAAGCTTTTTCACCGCTTCTTTACTTCATAGGAACTATAGTGAGTTTTGTATTTCCTTTATAATTTCGAGTTCGATTCCGCTAAAAGCGGTCTTTAACGAAATATTGGATATGTTAATTAAAATTTTATCGATAAATATCGCCTTTTTTATCAGTTTGGGGTAAAAAATAATTTTTAAGTTCGATTTAAATTTAAAGTGCTACAGAAAATAAAAAAACTACGACAGTTATCGTAGTTATTCGTATGTTGGCGGAGTAAGAGAGACTCGAACTCTCGCGCCAGTTGCCCGACCTACTTCCTTAGCAGGGAAGCCCCTTCACCACTTGGGTATTACTCCAAAAAAATATGTAAGCAACTTTTTATTGCTTTAAAATATTATCATATATCGCTTAATAAATCTATTAGTATTTTTAGAAGTTTACTCCAGGAAAATTCCTGGAGTAAACTTCATAAATTAATATGCTTTTGCAAAATAAATTACGTATTTTGCCTTCTTTCCACAGATAGGACAGACTTCATCAAATCCTTCTTGGTTAAATGGTAAACATCTTGATGTAGCTTGAACATCTTCTTTAACTTTATTTTCACAAGCTTCATCGCCACACCACATACATTTAACATACCCGCCTTTATTTTGAATAACGTCTTTAAGTTCATTATAAGTATGAACTTCAGTAATGTTGTTTAATAAGTTTTTAAAGGCAGTTTCATACATTTCTTCATGAATTTTCTTTAATAATTGTGGGATTTCTTCTTTTAATGAATCTAAAGATACTTTAATCTTTACTCCAGTATTTCTTTTTACTAAAACGCATTGGTTATTTTCAATATCTTTAGGTCCGATTTCAATTCTTAAAGGGACACCTTTCATTTCATATTCAGAGAATTTCCGTCCTGGAGTTTTATCACTATCATCGAGTTTAACTCTGATTCCAATTTCTTCTAAAGCCCCTTTAACTTCGTGACATTTCTTTAAAACTCCTTCTTTTGCCATTTGAATTGGAACAAGAACTGTTTGAATTGGAGCAACATATGGAGGTAAAACTAAGCCATTATCATCACCATGAACCATAATAACTGCACCAATTAATCTAGTTGATACGCCCCATGAAGATTGATGAGGATTTTTAATTTTTCCATCTTTATCTAAGAATTGAACATTAAAGGCTTTTGCAAAACCATCTCCAAAATAGTGAGTTGTTCCACTTTGAAGAGCTTTTCCATCATGCATCAAAGCTTCGATGGTATAAGTTTCTAAAGCTCCAGCGAATTTTTCTTTTTCAGTTTTTCTACCCTTAACAAAAGGAATAGCTAAGACATCTTTTCCTAATTTATCGTAGATTTCTAACATTTTTAAAGTTTCTTCTTTAGCTTCATCTTTAGTTGCGTGCATTGTATGACCTTCTTGCCATAAGAATTCACTACCTCTAAGGAATGGACGGGTTGTTTTTTCCCATCTTACGACCGAACACCATTGGTTATATTTTTTAGGTAAATCACGATATGAAGAAATAATGTGTGAATAGTGTTCTGTAAAAACAACTTCACTGGTTGGTCTAATGATTAATGGATCTTGAATTTCTTCTTTTCCACCAATTGTTGCGATTAATGTTTCAGGAGCAAATCCTTCAATATGATCCTTTTCTTTTTGGAATAAACTTGAAGGAATTACTAAAGGCATATAGACATTTTCGTGTCCAGTTTTTTTAAATTCTTTATTTAAATAATTTTGAATTTCTTCCCAAATTGCATAGCCATAAGGTCTATAAATAATGAATCCTTTGGTTGAAGAATAATCCATTAATTCTGCTTTTTTACAGACGTCAGTATACCATTGGGCAAAATCTTCATCTCTTGAAGTAATACTCTTATTTTTAATATTCATATTTTTATCCTTTCCTTTTTTACCTAAATTTTTATAAATTTATCAAACTTAATTTTTATTAATCATCGTGATTAACTTCTTATAAATCTTCTTATCAATCGGTTGAATCATGGTGTTATAGCCACTGATGCAGTCGCTAGAGAAATATTCTACTCCGCTACGATATAAAAGTTCAATTTCGGTTAACGATTTTGCATTTATTCCGATAATTACCTTTTTAAATGGTACTAACTTTTCTAATAAAGAGTGGGTTAATAAGAACGATTTAGAATCAGCTTTAAGATTTTCTTCATTATCGAGATTGACAATAAAGAAATCTACTAAATTAAATAGCTCATTATCTTTAATCGCATCATAGTTTTCTTTTTTAATTAATAAAGCAACTTCATTTCCCTTAAGTTGAATATTTTTTAAGGTTTTAATAACTTCTTCATCTTCATCCTTTAAATCTAAGATTTCATTTAAACTAAAGGTGAAAACTACGTGTGCATTTACTATACCCTTAATATAGGGGAGGCTTCTTAAAGCGATTGTAATTTCATCATAGCTTATCGGGAGGAAAATTTTAGAATAATAATTTTCCTTATTTGCAATATAACTTGGAACTGCTTTTTTTAAACAAAGCGAGAAGATTTCTTTATAAGAATTTGAAGATTTGGCAGCCTTTTTTAAAGCATCCATCGATTGGAAATTAACTGATAAACTTCTAAAATTTACCATATATCCAAAATTCATTACGTGATGATCTTTAAAGTCATAAACATTTCTAAAAGAAGCTTCAACTCCTTGACTCCTAATAACTTTAATAACTTCAGTTTTAGCAATCCACGAACCACTTTCCTTATTTTTATCTTCTTTTTTAAATATTGAAAAAGTAAGGTTATTATCGAAGTTATCAAAACATTTTTTCTTTAATTCTTCATAAGATTTATCATATTCATGATAAAGTTCACTAACTAAAGAACCACTTAAAGAATAATTATAAATATAAGAATATCCATATTTTTCAAAAGTATCTTGAATAGATTTAATGAAGATTTTTGATCTTTCATTAAGATTATAAATCGTAATAAAAGAAGAATCTAAAACATCGATTTCAAACTCATCTTCATTTTTAAAATAAAAGTAAATATCCTTATTATTTTTAAATTCCTTATATAAAGAATCTAAAATTATATATCTTAATTCATATTCATTATAATGAGATAAAACCCCTTCTTTTTTCTTAAAACGGATATTAAACATGCTGCCTTTAGCAAAAAATCCATCTTCATAGAGTTTAACAATCTCACTAATATGATATTCGACTCGCTTAATCTTCTTTTTTGATTTAGTTTCAATAACAGGAAGATTAAAAAGATGTGTTCCTTTTAAATAGATAATGTCATTAACATTATCAACATCCATACATTTAAAAACTACTCGATGATTAGTAGATTGCTTCCCCTTATCAGTAACGCTTAAAAGTACGATAGCTTCTTTACTTTTATAATCAATTGTTTCATCCATTTCTTTTAAAGAAGAAGATTCTGTTAATAAAACATTTAAATAATCATTAAATAACATCGAATTATTAAGAGTAAAAAGTTTTAAAAAATCATCATAAAGATAAGTTTTATAGTGATTTAAATCCTTTAAATTATAGCGATAAACGGTTCCACTTCTTTTCTTTATAATATATAAAAATTCAGATCCATAACTTTTACCATAACTTCTTTTTTTATCGATAACATCCTTTTTGCGATAAAAAAAGAATAATACAAAGAAAAGAATGATTAAAATAGAGGACACTACTATAAAAAAGATAATAAATATCCAATCACTCTCACTAATTTGACCTAAATAATTTAAAAATAATTTTAAATTCATACCTTAATATTATATTATAATTTAAATCTTAAATATAAATATATTTAAGAGTTAATTAAATTAATTACATACGGAGAAATACCCAAGCGGCTGAAGGGGTCGGTTTCGAAAACCGATAGGAGCTAACACTCGCAGGGGTTCAAATCCCCTTTTCTCCGCCAATAAAAATAAAAATAACTACGATATTTGTCGTAGTTTTTATCTTTTATAAAGAGTTAAAATTTAATCTTAAAATAGTTCAAATACTTTTTATAAATATCTTGGCAAGATAAACAAGTTTCAATTAAAAACCCCTTATTAGAACTATATTCTTTTAATCCTCGATAATAAAAAAGTTTATGTACTTCATCAATTATAAAAGGAATTATGTTATTTCCCAAACATTCTTTAAACATAATTAGTCTTTCAACTCTTCCATTACCGTCTTGAAAAGGATGAATACTTTCAAAAGCATGATGAAATTCAACGATATCTTCAATTGTCTTATTTTCAATTTTGTTATAAGTTTCTAATAATTTTTTCATTTCTTTTTTAACGTTTTTAGGATCAACGGTTTCTTTTCCTCCTGCCTCGTTAGGAGTAACTTTATATTCACCGACTTTAAAATAAGAATATTTATCATCATTAGTCAGTTTTTAAGCATAAAATGCAACTTTTTTATCATTTTTTCACTACGTGGCTTATTTACATTATCAATAATAAAATCAAAAGATCTAAAATGATTAGCGGTTTCTAAAATATCATCTACCCTTACCGCCTTATCGCTAATATTTATATAATTAGTTTCAAAGATATATCTTGTTTGATCACGAGTTAAAGCGCTTCCTTCAATATGATTAGAATTATAAGTAAATTCAATTTGAGTTTTTGTGATAAATTCCACTCTTTAAGTTCATATCTTTCCCTACCTTTAAAACACTTAAAAGATTATTTGAACCTAGATATTTATTTTTTTCTCTTCTTTTTGGTTTATTGGAAGTTTCCGGAAAATGCCGTGTTTTTCCAACCAAAAAAGCACCCATTACTCTATTGGAAGCGCAATAATTTCTAACCATTCTTTCGGATATATTCAGTTTTTTTGATATTTCTGAAACTGAAAGATATTCCATCTTTTTTATTACTTACATAATAATTATAATGCTTTATCGAAAATTATATATTTGATTTTCTATTAAAAATTTCCGATATTGTTAGCTAACAATTGATGTGATGCCCTCTATTTTTAAGTTCTAAAGTTATTCTTCTATGGTTTTATAAAACTAGTACTTTATATATTTTATTAATTTATAAAGTCTAGAAGCGCAAGCTTCCAAGTCGCTTCTTTTAATTTTATCTTCTAATAATGCCTTATATAAATTTTCACTTTCTTTATCTCTTCCAGGCATTATTAAATCATTTCCGGCTTTTATAGTTTCATATACTAATGCTTGATTATTATCTACGCTTCCCCAATCGGTCATTATTAAATCATGATAATTAAATTCATTTCTCAAAACATTATTTATTAAATCATAAGAAGAGTTGGAATAAATTCCATTTACTTTATTATAAGAGGTCATTATAGCTTTACTATTTCCTTCTTTTATTGCAATTTTAAATGGTTTTAAATATATCTCTCTTAATTCTCTTTCATATAATCTAGAATCACATTTCATTCTATTATCTTCTTGATTATTACAACAATAATGTTTAAATGTAACGCTATGTTTTTTACTCTCACTTACTCCAAGACTTAAACTAGAAGCTAATTTTCCTGCAAGTAGTGGGTCTTCGCTATAATATTCAAAATTTCTTCCACATAAAGGAAATCTCATTATATTAATACCTGGAGCAAGCCATATATCTATATTAAATTTATCCATTTCTTTACTGACTGCTTTTCCAATTTCATATAATAAATCTAAATTAAAGCTTTGTGCTAGTACAATTCCAACTGGGAAAGCAGTGGCAAAATGATAGTGTTTTTTCATAAATGAGATGTTAGATATTTTTTCTTTTATTGCAAAATATTTACTTGCAAGAGTTAATTTTTCCGATGAAGAAAATCCTTTAGCTCTTGATTTGCCATTACTTTTATAATATGGAACAATTCTTAAACCAGCTGGACCATCAGCCATTGAAAGAGATTTAATGTTATATTTTTCAATTAATTTATTAGTTGTTTTTCCAGCACATCCAGGAGTTACAAAAGGTTTTTCTATATCATTATATGCATCATAGCCATTTAAAAAATAACATAAATCCTTATCGCTTATTTTTTTGATAATGTCTGGAATTTCTTCTTTATAATCATAAGTATGTGTAACAGCTTTAAATTTTGTATAATCAAATTCAAAAATTGGATTTACTAATTTTTCTTCGTTTATTTTATTTGGAACAATTTGATTAAATGGATTATCTAGTTTTGCAATATTTTTAACTTTTTCTACAATTAAATCTTTGGATAAATTAATCGTACAAATAGATCTTAAATTATTGCTAGAATTTCCAACTTGGACAATATAATTTCCTTTTGTCAAACAATAAGATGCAATTTTCTCATCATAATATGAAAAATCTGTTATATCAAAAGATAATTCTAAAATTTCTTCTTCATTAATATTTAATTCTTTACTCTTTTTAAAGCAAACTAATGCTTTCTTTTCTCTTTTAATATTGCTTTGTGGGAATACTAAATAAACTTGAATAACTTCTTTCCCTTTATAATTTCCGATATTTTTTATTTTTATTTTTAATGATAGTAAATTATTAATTAAATTAGGCCTAACTTCAAAATCAAACTTAGTATATGACAAACCATAGCCAAAATAAAATCTAGGTTTTATATTAAAAGCATCGCAATATCTATAGCCAACATAAATTCCTTCTTTATATTCTTCAAAATCAGTTTGTCTATCTAAATAAGAATACGATTTTACTAAAGGATGAAGAGTTATATCTTCATACCATGTTGCACTTAATTTAGCAGAAAAATTTTCTTCTCCGACTAAAAGTTTAAAAATTGCATTTCCAGATTCTTCTCCAGCCTGTCCCATAAATACAATTGCTTTAGGTAAGAACTTTTCTATACTTTTTAAATCAACAGCAGAACCAGAATTAATTAATAAGATCGAATTTTTATAGTGAGTAGAAATAAATTCAATATTATGAATCTCTTCATCACTTAAAAAATAGTCTCCTTTTTCTAAAAGTCTATCTTTTCCTTCTCCGGCTTGTCTTGTAATAACATAGATTGCGGTGTCAGTGTTACTTATTTTAAAATCTTCTTCATCTATTTTTTGACCGACTGGAAAATTTTCTTTTATTGGATCTAATGCCCAAAAACAAGCATTTGAATCAAATCTTGAAACACCTTTTAACGCATTTTTAAGTCTTTTTTTATAATTTGTTCTTTCTAATTTTATATAAGATTCGTAATTTTTTAGCCATTTCTTACTTCTTATTTGATAACCATTATTTTTAAAAGAATCATAAATTGAAACGTTAAAACGATTATTTACTTCTCCAGAACCAGTACCACCTTTTGATGCGTGTTGTATTCCAGCTCCAAATAAAGCAATACATTTACTTTTTATGGGTAAACAATTTTCATCGTTTTTTAACAAAACAATACCTTCGATAGCGGCTTTTAATGCTAATTTTCTATTATTTGTTTCTATTTCATCGGTTTTAATATAAGAAAAACTTTTATCCATATTTAAATTTTATTTTTATTAACGAAAAATACAATAGTTTTCTTTAATAAAATTGCATGTTAGCTAACAATTGATGTGAGACGCTTTAAACATCAAATCTCACGTGTATCTTTAAATAATTCTTTTAATTTTTCAAGTTCAATTTCATTTGGCGACTTAAAATTTAAAACCATCTTAGGTAAATTATTGTATCTTTTATTCCAAGCCTTGCCTTGTTTCTTTAAATCTTTCAAAGAATAGAACTTTAGAGTTCTATAAAATTTATCTTGATCAATTCTATGACTACGTTCTACCTTACCATTATGTTCAGGTGTTCTTGGTCTAATTAAATGATGTTTAATTTTGTTCTCTGTCAAAAACATTTCCAAACAATTATCGTATTCACGGCTATTTTTTCCATCTTTATTTCTTCTAGCTTTATCGGAAAATTCAAATCCATTATCAGTTTG
>CASFZN010000005.1 GCA_949299195.1 uncultured bacterium
AAAAGAATTCTTTGAGATATAAATCTAACTCTATTAATAATACACTCTAAGGAGAGTTATTATGCGAAATTATAGAGAAAAGAAAGCTATAGTAGATAAACTTACAGATCAAGAACGTAAATGGCTCTGTCCCGATAATGGTGGAGTTTATAAAGACGTCTCTGATTTTGTAGTCTATTATTCTAAGGTATTTCCTAACGTGGGATTTATAGATGTATATAAACCACCTACGATAAATGGAGATGGATTGATTTTAATAGCTGTAGTTCCCGAGGCTAGAGGTGAACGTGTAGCTACTAGACTAATGGATTATGCTTATAAAGCTTGTAAAAACAAGGGTCTTAAACGATTAGTTTGGATAGTTGATCATGGTAATGAAGTATCTGAAAAGGTAATTGCTTCGTATGGTTATGATAATCATAAATCATTTAAAGACCGTGAAGAGTATTATATTAATTTAGATTAAATTTCCAAAATTCTAAAGGTAGGAGAGCAATCTCCTACCTTTATTTTTTGCTTTGTAAGTAAATTTTATTTCAATTTCATATTATATATATGAAATAAAAATATAAATATTTTTATTTCTGAGGAATAGACTGGAAGTATTAAAATTTTTATGAAAGAAGGTGAAAATATGAATCAAAAGGATGTTATTTGTTACGACTCTAACTCATCTAATTCCCACAAAGTTAGAGTCGTAAAAACAAATAACCCCAACAAAAATCTATTGATTACTGGTCATTTACGTGACTTAGTAAAATCAATAGGTAGAAGGATTTGTTGTACACCAATAAATTCTTCTAATTACTAATATAGTTTATATATTAGTAATTCTAAAGGTAGGAGAGCAATCTCCTACCTTTATTTTTTTACTTTGTAATAGTTTTCCTTTTCAATTATATATTATATATATGAATAAGCAGTAGTAGTTATTCTCCTTTCGAATTTGAAATGTTGAATGGAGGAGAACCAATGTTTATATTATTTTTAAAATTAAGCTTTTGCTTAAAATTAAGTTTTCCAGAAGCTGTATTATTGGCGGCGCTTGCAATTCTGCCAATAATATACGCAGAAAGAAAATTTAATTATAATAGTAATTGGCTTAAAGAACAAATAGAATTTTTATTAATAATTCTTATGTTTTATTTAAGATAAATAAACATTGTCCTACTGTAAGCATTTCACATACTACTGCTTATTTAAATTAATGTCCCGATAAAAATAAAATACAAAAATCCTATGATACTAGGGACCTCATAGGTAGAAAGAGGAATTTATCATGACTGAATTCAAGTATTATAAAAACGAGTTTCATATGATTACTTTTTTAAGAAAAGTAATCGATGAAAAAATTCCAGGAAAAGTATTTCTTAAATACTTGTCTGGAGATTCAAACAAAGAAGAGAAGCAGCAAATAGAAAGTTTACTGACTTCCCTTAAATCTGAATATCCTGATATGGATATTCAGAAAGTAATTGATGGATGGAAAAATGTAGAAAAGAATTCACCCATGAAAACCATGGGCATGAAAAATTATTTCTAATAATAGAGGGAATTACTTCCCTCTATTATTTTTTTGTAAATTTCTATGATACTGTGAGAATTCGTAATTTGTAAAAATTCATTATTTTAATTATATATTATATATATGAATAAGCAGTAGATATATTTATCTCCTTTGCAGAGAACTAAGCGTGGTGATAATTATGTTTATATTATTTTTAAAAATATGCTTCTATCTGAAATTAGATTTTCCAGAAGCTGTATTATTGGCGGTGCTTGCAATTCTGCCAATAATATATGCAGAAAGAAAATTTAATAATGATAGTAGTTGGTTGAAAAACCAATTAGAATTGTTATTAATAATTCTAATGTATTATTTAAAATAATTAAACAGTTATTTTGCCAGGTATAAAATATACTACTGCTTATTTAAATTAATGTCCCGATAAAAATAAAATACAAAAATCCTATGATTGGGACTTCATAGGT
>CASFZN010000006.1 GCA_949299195.1 uncultured bacterium
CTTGAACACCTTTTAGTTTGGGTAAAGATTCCCCTGCTATAAATTTTTTAACAACCTCAAGTTTAAATTCTAATGAATATTTTGCCATTTAAAAACCCCCTTACATTAGACAATTTTGTCCAGTAAAGGGGGTACATCTTAATATGGTAGTCTATACGGGATTCGAACCCGTGAATGCTGCCTTGAGAGGGCAGTGAGTTAAGCCACTTCTCCAATAGACCATTTATTAATACTTTATTCTCTATTTATATAAAGAAGATAAAGTATTAGTTATTTTAAAGTGAAGAAATTGCTAAATCAATTCTTCTTTTAATCTCTTCTTCTTTTAAGATGCTTAAAATAGCGAATAAATTAGGAGTTACTCTACGTGTTGTAATAACGACTCTTAAAATTTCACAAGCATCATTGATAGAACCTTTATATAAAGAAGGATCAGCTTTATAAGCTTTCATATCAACACAGAATCCAACCTTTTCAGCACATTCTTTAGTTTTGTTATACCAAGAAGATTCATCTTCATCTAATTTAATGAATGAAGGGTAATTAATTAAGAATTCTTTAATTAATTCTTTATCGATATTTTTATTAAAATCAAATCCATTTGATTTTACTAAATTATTAAATTCATCATTATCAAAAAATGAAATAATAGGATAAATATCGCTATATTTAGCATAATCTTTTCTAGGATTCTTCTTTTCTCTTTCGATATTTAAAATTGTTTCATATCGAGAATAATCTTTTTCAATAAATTCTTTTAATTTTAAATCATAAGTTCTTGCCCATTCATATGATTTAGATGCGATTTCTTCTTTTTTCATTCTAGAAAGAATTTCTTTAGCATAAAAATTAAGCTTTTCATTATCAAATAATGCGCCATCTAAAGACATCTTCTTAAAAGAATATTTAAAATTATCTATATTTAAATCCTTACTTGTAACGATATAATCTTCATAATTTGAATTAGCAATAGTCATTAAATATACAAGTAATGAATATGGTTCATATCCTTTTTCTAAGAAATAATCGACACTTGCTTCAGGATCTTTTCTTTTTGATAATTTTCTTCTTTTTTCATCTTCCATTTTCATAATTACAGGAAGATGAGCGTATTTAGGAGCTTTAAAATGAAGAGCACTAAACATTTCTATATGTAAAGGTAAGGATGGAAGCCATTCTTCACCACGAGTAACTAAATTAGTTCTCATAAAATGATCATCGACTACGTGAGCAAAATGATATGTAGGAAGCCCATCAGATTTTAAAATAACAATATCTTGATCATTTTGGGTTAATTCTAATTCACCTCTAATCATATCTTTAACCTTAATTTTATTATTATGATCTCCTTTGGATTTAAATCTAATAACATAAGGTTCATTATTTTGAATTTTATTATACGCTTCTTCTACGCTTAAATTACGATAAATTGCGTATTTTCCATAATATCCAGTGATTTCTTTTAAAGCGGTTTGTTCTTCTCTTAATTTTTCTAAATCTTCAGGAGTTGCAAAACAAGGATATGCTAAATCATCAATTATCATTTGTTTGATAACTGTTCTATAAATATCTCTTCTTAAAGATTGTTTATATGGTCCATAAATTCCTTTTTCTTCTTTACCCAAAAAGCCTTCATTAGGAAGGATATTAAATTTTTCTAATTGATCAATTAATTTACCTGCACTACCTTCAACTTCTCTTTTTGAATCGGTATCTTCAAGTCTAATATAGAAGATTCCATCGGTATCTTTTGCAATTTTATGAGCAATCATCGCAGTAAATAAACTGCCGGTATGTAAAAAACCTGTTGGAGATGGAGCAAAACGAGTAACATAACTTCCTTCTTTTAACTTTCTTTCAGGATATCTTTTTTCTAAATCTTCAATTGTTTCTGTAATATCAGGAAAAATAAGGTTTGCTAAATCATTTCTTGTAATCATATAAACTCCGCTTTTTTAAAAATTTCACTTGTAATTTATACAACAATACGATAATATAATCAAGCAAACAAAAAGAGCATGCAGGTGTAGTTCAGTGGTAGAACGTAACCTTGCCAAGGTTAATATGCGGGTTCGATTCCCGTCACTTGCTCCATTATAAGATGTACCCCCTTTACTGGACAAAATTGTCTAATGTAAGGGGGTTTTTAAATGGCAAAATATTCATTAGAATTTAAACTTGAGGTTGTTAAAAAATTTATAGCAGGGGAATCTTTACCCAAACTAAAAGGTGTTCAAG
>CASFZN010000007.1 GCA_949299195.1 uncultured bacterium
CAAAAGGAGATATTACCTCAACAAAAAAACTGGCGAATATATTTATCTTTTGGATTATATGTTAAAACTTCCAAAATATTCAAAATTTACACGAGAATTAAGGGATAAAATTTTAATTACAGCCGCAGATAATTCCTATCGAAAAGTTGGAAAAATAGTTCTTCAAAATTATGATGCTATATCTGCTTCAACTGTTTATAGAACAATTAAAAACACTGATATTTACATACATTATGATAGTTTTGAAAGAAAACCTGATGATATTGTTCACGTACAAATCGATGAAAAATATTTAAAGACTACATCAAAAGATAGAAAAATACCACTTTATACTTTATCGATTTTTACGGGAAAAACCACAAAAGGGACCAAATGTAAACGATCAGTTCTAATCAATAAATCGATTTTTGCTTGTTTCTCTAAGGAAGAATTATTAAATGAATTAAGGTATCGACTAATTTACCCGTATTCTGTAAAAAATGACGAAAAAATCTTTGTTTCTGTTGATTTAGCACCTTATATTAAAAAAAATAGCTACAGATGAAATTACTTATTGTTAAGCAATATATATTCCCGATAAATATCATGTTCTCTCACTTTTAAAGAAAATTACAGGGTTCCCAAAGAAATATTTATTGCCTCTTACTAAAGAAGATTTAAAGAAAATTATTAAAGCAAAAAATCTTGAAGATAACCAAAGAATTGAATCGAAAAGAATCATAAAATTATTAAAAACAGAGCAGAAAATAGCTGATCTTTATAAAGAAAACGGTTATCTCGGTTGTAGTCAAGAATGTTGACTCCTACTTAAAAATGAAATCTAGATATTTATCGAAATTTCTAAAAATAAATAAATGCAAATTATTTCTTTTAAATCAGAATTAAGGCTATAATTAAGTTATCTTAAAATAAAGATTAAGGAGAAATAAATTATTATGGAATTAAAATTATTCAAATGTAAAAAATGTGGCAAAGTTATCGAACTTTTACCAGGAACACATTGTTGCCCAACTATTTGTTGTGGCGAACCTATGAGCGAACTTGTTGCTAATACAACTGACGCTGCTCAAGAAAAACACGTTCCTGTTGTTATAGTAAATGGAAATCATGTTCATGTTCAAGTTGGTAGCGTCGAACACCCAATGACCGAAGAACACTATATTGGTTTCATTTATCTTGTAACCGATAAAGCTATCCATAGAGTCGATTTAGAACATACCGGTAAACCAGTTGCTGATTTCTATATCGAAAACGAAAAACCATTAAAAGTTTACGAATACTGTAACTTACATGGTTTATGGGTTAAAGAATTATAAGAATTCAATTTAAAACCTACTATTTTAAGGGCTTTATCGATAAAAATGCGATAAAGCCTTTTTATTTCTTGATAAATCTCTATCCTTTATGGTATATTTATTGAGCACAAATTATGGCGAAATTGGAGAAGCGGTTAACTCACTTGGCTGTGAACCAAGCATTCACCGGTTCGATCCCGGTATTTCGCCCCATTCTAAGATGTACCCCCTTTACTGGACAAAATTGTCTAATGTAAGGGGGTTTTTAAATGGCAAAATATTCATTAGAATTTAAACTTGAGGTTGTTAAAAAATTTATAGCAGGGGAATCTTTACCCAAACTAAAAGGTGTTCAAG
>CASFZN010000008.1 GCA_949299195.1 uncultured bacterium
ATGAACTTTCCCCATTTCTTTTGACCATGGGTTTTTAACTCTTACTTTATTTAATACTACAACATTTGATTTTCCAATAATTTATTTTTGTACATAACTGGACTCATATGGAATTTGTTAACAATTCTTTCTTCATTATAATACTCAATGTATTTAACAATCGCTTTAATTAATGAATCCATATCTTTATGAAGATGCTCTTTATCATAAAACATTTCTTCTTTCATTCTTCCAAAGAAGTTTTCGGTTGGAGAATTGTCTAAACAGTTTCCTTTTCTAGACATTGATTGAAGTATCTCAAACTCCTTTACTTTATCCTGGTATTTGTCCATTTGGTATTGCCAGCCCATATCGCTATGAAGGATTGCTCCTTTTATCTTGTTTCCATGTTTCTTTTCTAATTCATTAAACATCTTATCAATTTGACGATAATCAGGATGCTCTGAAAGATTATAGGCAAGTATTTCTCTGGTATGGAAATCGATAATTGGAGATAAATATAACTTTCCAAAAGGCATTATGAACACTGTTACATCTGTTCCCAATTTTTGATAAGGACCAGTTGTTTCAAAGTTTCTTTTATAAACATAAAGATTCTTATCCTCTAATAAGTTTTTATCTAACAATAGATTCTTACATTTCTTTCCGAAATCACATTTAAATGAAATATATTTCCTTTGTTTTGGTCTAGCTTGAATACCTAACTTCTTCATGATTCGCTCAACACGTTTATGATTAATTTTCGGTAAGCATCGTTTATCCAATTCAATGTTTAAGGCATCAGTTATCCTAGGAATTCCATATTTTTTATAGTTTTTATTAAAGATTTTTATAATGAAATCTTCATAGAATTTGTCTTTATTATCTTTATCGTCAATATGTTTTATTACATAGTAATATGACTGTTTAGAAAGACCCGCTATTTCTAGAAGCAAAGAGAATTTATATTTTCCCCTAAGCTCTTTAACAACCTTTACTTTTTCTTGAATTGTCTGCTTCTTTCTAGAGCTAGGGGAAATGATTTTTTTAGGTATTCATTCTCCGCTTTTGTTCTTTCTAAATCTTCAAGGAGTTTTTTATATTCTTTTTCTAGAACTTTATCATCGTGATGTTTATAAGCTTCTCTAGAATATGTATCTTTAATTGCTTCTTCGCCGTCTTCATTATATTTTTCCATCCAGTCACCAACAATTTTAGGATCGGTAAGCATTAGTTCTAGAGCTTTTTGAGCATATGATTTTTTGTTTGTTAAAATATCATGAATTGCTTCAAGTTTCATTTCTCTGGTATATTTTCTTTTTGCTGGTTTAGCAAAAGGTTCATCTCCCCATTTTCGATATAAAGCACAGTAATACTTTAGTGTCGAACGATCTAAACCATGCTTTTCATGAATCTCACGAATTGGCACTCCATCAAAAATATGTAGCTTCACCAATCGCAGCTTTTCTTCTAGAGTTAACTTCATAAAAAAATCCTCCATTTCATCTTACCCTATTTGGGCAAAATTTTGGGGGAAATTTCA
>CASFZN010000009.1 GCA_949299195.1 uncultured bacterium
AGGTGTTCTTGGTCTAATTAAATGATGTTTAATTTTGTTCTCTGTCAAAAACATTTCCAAACAATTATCGTATTCACGGCTATTTTTTCCATCTTTATTTCTTCTAGCTTTATCGGAAAATTCAAATCCATTATCAGTTTGAATTTCTTTTGGTAAACAGCCAAAATATTTTTTGCATATTTTAAAGCATTAACTGTTTCATACATGCTATGCTCATTAGTAAAATATAAAGCCCTTTTTCTCGAACATTCATCAAGTATTGTATATTGATAAAATCTGCCATCTAAGCCCTCTATTTTACATTCATTTGGAACATATTTAACATCAACCTGCCGCTTTTCATGAACAATAGTAATTGTATGATAGACCTTATTATGTTTCTTTTTAGCAGGAACATATTTACCGTATTCATGGGCTCTTTTTAATGTTCTTAAGACAGAAATTCCTGAAATTTGCTTTCTTCATGTTTTAAATTTACCCATATTTCAATGAATGAATAATCTGGGTTTCGTCGGTGCAAATTCAAAATTCTTTTAGTTATTTTACTACATAATTTCTTTGGATGATCTGTTTTTGGCTTATGTGATATTTCAAACAAACTTTCTTTAGTTCCATCGAATAATTTAAGCCATCATAAAAAGTGATGAGCGTTTAACATGATAATAAGATAAGTTTTTTTAATTGACAATTTTGATTTTTTTCTCCTTAGACAACATTAATATTTGGTCTCAATATCAATTGGCAAATAATTACGTTCTTGTGCTTAAATATTCATAGACATCTCCTCTATTTTTGGTTCAAATTTATTATAGATTAGATGTCTTTTTATTTTAATCAATTTATTCTCACATCATTTGATATTAAACAATTTTCTATTAAAAATTTCCGATATTTTTTGATTTTCATATAAAAACTTTTTAATTTATCTAAAACATAAGCCTCACTCATTAAGAGATTTATTTTTATAAATTATAAATATCCCTTAAAATCTTGTTAAATTCATTAAAATAATAAATAAAAAAGATTATCTTTCGATAATCTTGAGGTTAAATGATAAATTAGTTACTGCTTATTTAATAGGTTGTCTAAAGAATTTTCCATAAACTTGTTCAGTTAATAAAACATTAATGAAGCAGTTTGGATCCGCAGCTTTAGCTATTTTTACTACTCTTTTTCTTTCATTTTTTCTAATTGTAACTAAAATTACATAATTAGTAGCACCAGTATAGCCGCCTTTTCCGTTTAAAATAGTACACCCATGAGGGGTATTGGCTAATAAAACTTGGGCAACATTTTCATTTCTAGTAATAATTTCAATATGTAACTTCTTATTCGAAGTATTAACGTGATCTACAACAAATGTCGTAATAATCATATAAAAGAAAGTATACATAAAGATAATTACTGCTTCAGGAAATTCGACAGCTTCAAAATGAACTCCATCAACAAGTCCACCTTCTAAAGTCGATAAAATTGAGAATAATAACACGATGCAACAATTAAATATTGCGCTATATATACCTACTCCAGTCGATTTTTTCTCACTGATATAATAAGCAATAATATCAACTCCTCCACAGGTAGATTCAATTAAATAAGATAAGGCAGTTGCTATTCCAGTACAGGTGCCAGCAAAAATGATTCTAGCAACAGGTTGCGCAAAAACATATTCGCTAATAACAGTGATTAAATCTCCACTATTATTTGGAAGAATAATACCTAAAATTGTGACAAATAAGACATTTATTAAAGAATATAACGCAAACTTTTTACCTACCTTAAAAAATCCAATAAGTAAAAGAGGAATATTGATAATAAAGTAAGATACGAAAGTTAAAACATATTGATTAAATGGATCAAGAATAAATTGTAACCCTAAAAGTTTAAAAATAACTAAAACTGATTGAGTAATTCCGCTTATTCCACTACTAGCTAAAGCTGAAATTGCACCAGTTTGATGAACAATTGAAGGGTCACTAAAAGCTTGATAGTTAGGTTGAATAAAACATTTAAATCCAAATGAAAAGATAAAAGCGCTAAGTAAAGTAACAAGCACTCTCATCGTATTATCAACCACTCCCTTTTGATGAGGGTGATCATAGAAATAATTAATAACTCTTTTTTTACTTTTTCTGATAAAATAGTCCATAGTTTACTAATATATTAAAGAGTTTTAAGGCAATTTAAAAGTGTTTTTAGTATTAAAATAATACTAATTTCGACTTGTTTAAATATCACTTTATTGATATATTATTAGTTGCATCGATTAGATGAAACATAATATATATAAAATATATATTATTAAGTATAAAAGAAGGGATTTTATTTATATATGAATTTTTTAAAAAAACTAGGAACTCCATTCGTTGCTTTATGGAGATGGATTAAAGAAACCGCATGGGTTCAACCATTATTAATTGTTGGTGTAATTTTTGCAATTATCTTCTCAATTCCATATATTACCTCTGGAATTCAAAACCTCATTAATTCTACTGAATCTGATTTAAAATATTTCGAAAACCATATGTTATCTTTAGAAGGTTGTAAGAATAACGAAGGTAATAGTCAAGCAGAAAAATTCTTCGATAATTTCGAAGCTGCTCAAGAAGCTTGGAATAATGATGATAAGGAAACCGCAAGAGACTTATTAGATCAATATAGTAGTGAAGATAGATTCTTCCTCTTCCTTGTCCAAGAAGAATGCACTGGATGTAGTAACGTTAGAGATGGTCTTGAATATTTAACTGATAACTGGGATTTATTAGTTAATAGTGGCGATTCATCAAATCCAACTGCTCCAAGTTTATCTTGGCAATCAATCAATGTTAAAGAAACCTATGATAGTGATGACTATTATAGCGATAATAACACCACTCCAATCCAAGAATTAACCTATACTGGAAGTTATTATTATTTCTACCGTATTGCAATGACTGTTGCTTCAACAACTGATTATTACCATAACATTACAATCGCTAATGAAGGTGATGTTGTTGATACTCAAAACGCAGTTTATACCAACACTGAAGGATTAATTAATCCAACTAGTGGCATGCAAACTCCTACCTGTATCTTAATTGATCTTACTGATAGTAATGATTCCCCATATTTAATTACTACAATCTTCTATTCTTTAGCAGGAAGTGATGAATATGGCTATGCAGACTTCTTAAAAGATGCATGGAAGAGTGAAGGAATTTTTGGTAGTGACTACCATTAATTAATAAAATTAATTAAACGTTTGTTGTTGCAAATTAGAAAAATTATATTATTATAAAGACATAAAAGTTAAAGAAGTTTATTTTTAAACGATTAACATATTTATTTTTATAAATATATCCTAAGAACTATTCTTTAACTTCCGAACTTCGAGAAAAAGTAGAAGGTCGATCTCCTTGCTAAAAAATATTGTGTTATCCTTCTATTTTTTTAATCCAATATGTAATTTGGGTATTGTGCATATTGGTAAGGTATTAACCTTCGTTAATACCTTTTTTATTTACCCTTTAATTCTTTTTAGATATGATTCGATAAATTAAATAAAATAGTGAGAAATAAAAAAATAGAAAGCATTTAAATTTTAAAACAATACTTTCTACTTTGCTTATATATAAAATAAGGATAGATATAAATTAGATAAATTTATTTTTTAATATTAAATCTATCTTCTAAAGCCTTTAAAACTGGTTTAGGAACAAGTGGTGAGATATCAACATTTTGAGAATATTTTGCAAGTTCTAAAACACTCGAAGAAGAAATGAAGGTATAGTCTTCTCTCGCCATTAAAAAAATCATTTCAATCTCTTTATCAATAAATTCATTAGCTTTATAAAGTTGCCATTCATATTCAAAATCACTAACTACTCTTAATCCCCTAATAATAAATTTTGAATTATGTTTTTTAGCATATTCAACAGTTAATCCTTCATAAGAATCTACTGTTATTTTAGAAATATCAATTTCATTTTCTAACTCTTTTATCGATTCATTAATTAATCTTTTTCTAGTTTCAAAATCAAACTTACCACTTTTTTCGTTATTAACGGATACTAAAACAATTACTTCATCAAAAAGATCTAAACTCCTTTTAATAATATCGATATGACCATTGGTAATTGGATCAAAACTTCCTGGATAGATACCAATCTTTTTATTACCACTATTCATTTTTATTTATCCCCTTTCTTATATTAAAAATTATAATCTATTTATCTTTCAAAAAGAAAAGATATAAATATGTTTTTCCATATTTATATTCTTTAACTAAATTTAATTCTTCTAAATGAGGTATATCTTCAACTTTTTTATCAATTTCATAAATAAATACTGTCTTAGAATTAACTAAATTATTAGTTTTTAAATTATTAATTAAACTATTAAAATCTAGTGTTAATTCATATGGTGGGTCTAAAAAAATAACATCGATAGAATCAACAATATTTTTATTTTTTATAATATTAGGAACTTCTAAATAATCATCATTAAAAAGATGGTATTTATCTTCTATTTCTTTATCTTTAATAACATTTTTTAAGGTATTATCAATAAAATTAATCACTGTTTTATTCTTATCATTGAATATTACCTTTTCAAATTCTAAAGATAATGCTTCAATTCCAATACTTCCAGTTCCGCTAAAAAGATCTAAAAATACCATGTTTTTAATATCTTTAGAATTTGTAAAAGCATAGCTTCTAATAATATTAAAGACACTATTTTTAACGATATCTTTACTTGGTCTAGTAATATTAGAATCAAGTTTTGAATCATCGATTCTTTTATTTTTATATTTTCCGTTTCTAATAATAATCATATTAATAATAATTTAAAACTTAAAATCTTTATAATATTCCTTTTCTTTTTTAATGCTTTCTTTAAGGATATTAGTTTCCTCAAAACAATCGAATATTTCTTCTTGAATAGTAGACATTAAATTTTCATACTCTCTTTTTAATAATAATGCTTTAATAAAGAGTTCATATTCTTGAAGTTTTTTATAAATTTCACTGATTTCTTTTTGAAGTGATAATATCTTAACTTCATCTTTTTCTTTTTCGCATTTAATTAAAACTTCTAGTTCTTTTTCTAGTTCATTCTTAGTTTTTAAAAGATTAAAAATTTCTTCATTATTTATTAATTCTTTTAAAACTTGAAGGTAATTTATATATGTTTCATCGCTTTTTATATCTTCTTTTAACCTTAAAATTGAGTTTTTAGTTTTTTCGTTCATATATTCAATATTATAGCGACAATTTTTCCCATTTTCTTTATCAAATTTGTTTCTTTTATCATCCAAAATATTTATAATAAAGAACGTAAAAATTATGGAATTATTTAAGATTGTTAAAGATAATAAAAAGAGTTTAAGACTCCGTTCAGTTGACATTGAATATCCTTTATCTAAAGAGATAAAAGAATTAGGTTTAAATATGCTTGAATATTTACGCCTTTCTCAAGATGAAGAGTTTTTAGAAAAACATAAAAATATTAGAAGTGGCGTTGGCTTAGCCGCTCCTCAAATTGGAAAAAACATCAATTTAATCGCAGTTTATTTTAATAACTTCGAAGAAAACAATAAGCCTTATCACTACGTATTAGTTAATCCAAAAATTGTAAGTGAATCTACTAAGAAATGTTATTTAAAAAATGGCGAAGGTTGTTTAAGCGTTGATAAGGAACATGAAGGCTATATTTATCGTAGTTATCGCATAAAAGTTAAAGCTTTTGATTTAATAAATGAAGAATTTATAGAGTTATCACTAAAAGGTTATCCTGCAATTGTTTTTCAACATGAAATAGATCATTTAAAAGGGGTTCTATTTTATGATCACATCAATAAAGATAATCCTTTTAAAACTGACGCTGACAGTATTGAAATTTAGTCCCAATTTATCTATAATTTTTGCATAAGTTCTAAATAAAAAATAATTAATATTTTTTATTAAAGAAATATTAATAAAAATATAATTTTAAGTAAGGAAAGATAAAAGATTTATGAGAAATCCAATATTAATTTATGCTTTAGGTGGATTAGGTGAAGTTGGAAAGAATACTTATTGTATTGAATCTGATAAAGACTTAATCATTATTGATGCTGGAGTTCGTTTCCCAGAAGATGAACTCGTTGGTGTTGACTATGTTATCCCTAGCTATACCCACTTAAAAGACGTTAATCAAAAAATAAGAGCTTTATTTATTACCCATGGTCACGAAGACCATATTGGAGCAGTTCCATTTTTATTAAAAACTGTTAATGTCCCTATAATTTATGCTCCAAAACTCGCAATCGCATTAATTAAACAAAAAATTGAAGATCAAAAAATTAAAGCTTCTACTAAGTTTATTGAATATTCTTCAGATAATCCTATTAAAGTAGGTGATTTTTTAGTCTCTCCTTTTAGAGTTACTCACTCAATCCCAGATTCATATGGATTCTGTATTGATACTAAAGAAGGAAGAGTCGTTACAACCGGAGACTTTAAAATCGATTTAACTCCTGTTGGTCCTGATATTGAATTGCATAAAATTGCTAAAATCGGCGAAGAAGGCGTTACTCTTTTACTTGCAGATTCAACTAATGCATCAAAAGATGGATGGACTCCTTCAGAAAAAAACGTTTTAAGAGCAATTAATGATATTTTTGATAGAGCAGAAGGAAGACTTATTGTTTCAACCTTCTCTAGTAACGTTTCCCGTATTCAACAAATCTTAGATTGCGCTTTAAAACATGAAAGAAAATGCGTAATTGTTGGTCGAAGCATGGTCACAGCTGTAGAATGTGCTCGTAAATTCGGTTATATCATCTTCCCAGACTCATATTTTAAAGAAGTTGAAGATTTAGATAAATTAAAAGATAAAGAAACCCTTATTTTATGTACCGGTTCTCAAGGTGAAGCTATGGCAGCTTTAAATAGAATTGCTAATGGAACCTTTAAAGGAATTAGAATTACTCCAGGCGATACTGTTGTTTTCTCTTCTTCTCCTATTCCAGGAAACGGAGTTTCAATCTCTAAAGTTATTAACCAACTTACAAGAATGGGTGCAGAAGTTATTACCAATTCAATTCTTAGAGACATCCATTCATCAGGTCACCCTTCAAGAATTGAACTTAAACTTAATTTAAAATTATTTAAACCTAAATACTTTATGCCAGTACATGGAGAATATCATATGTTAAAACTTCATGGAGATATTGCTAAAGAACTTGGAATGAAAAAAGATAATGTTTTTATCCTTTCTAATGGCGATACCTTAATGATGGAAAACGGAGTCATTGAGCAAGGAATGAGATTCCAAGCAGATGATGTTTATATTGATGGATATGATATTAATGGCGTTTCTACTGCAGTTATTTCTGATAGAAAAATCCTTCAAGATGATGGAATGGTATCGGTATTAGTCTTCTTAGATAGTAAAAATAGTAGACTTATTGCTCCTGTAAGAGTTAATACCGTTGGTTTTGTTTCTTATGGAACCTATGAAAATCATTTAACTCGCCATGCGTCAACTCAAGTTGAAGAAGGATTAAATCAACTATTCGCATCTAAACACGTAACATTTAATGATATTAAAAACACTGTTAGAAGTGTTGTATCCAAATATTATTTTAGAAAAACTCAAAGAAATCCAATGATTATTCCTCTTATTTTAGATAAACGTGGAGAATAAATGAAAAAGGAAAAGACTAGAATTCATCTATATTTAATCTCTTCTTCTTTAAGAAGAAAGAAATTAATGAATTTGATTAATATAGAAAAGATAGAACTTCTTTCTTTTCCTTTTAATGAAGAAGATCCTAGTATTAAAAAAGATATTAATTATTCTCTTAATATCTCTAAACTTAAAATGGATGAATTTTTAAAAAGTGAAAACTTTAATAAACTAAATATCGATGATATTTCAGATATGGAAAAAGAAATTCACTGCTATTTAACCGCCGATACTTCAATTTATTATGACGGTAATATCTATGGAAAACCTAAAAATAAGGAAGAAGCAATCTTTTATTTAAAAACTTTTTCTAATCATTCCCATAAGGTTGTAACTGGCTATACGATGTATATCCCAAAATTAAATAAAAGGTATATTTATAAAAAAGTGGTATCCAAAGTAAAATTTAATAAACTTAAAGCTTCTTTAATAAATAGATATATCGAAGAAATAAATGTTTATGATAAAGCCGGAGCTTACGCTATTCAAGATGATAAAGATTATCACCTAATAAAAAAGACAAGGGGTGATTACTATAATATAGTAGGGCTCCCAATATCTTCGATTAATAAAACTTTAACTAAAATTTCTAAAAAAATTAAAAACTAGGATTTAACAAAAGATTTCCTAGTTTTTTCAATATAACTAGATTCTAAGTTTCTTAAAACTCTGATCTTTTTATTAGATAAAGAAATTGATAAATAATCACACTTTTCACCAAGTCCATCACTATTATTATCAAAATCAGTAATCTCTAAAGTCTTTGAATCATAATAAATATTAAACTTTTCAACATTAAAAATTGATAAATTTATAATATTTTCTTTAGAAAGAATTAAAGGTGAATTGATTGAAAAATATCCCGCATTTGATATTGGTGCATTTTCAATAAATTCAATCATTTCAACCTCATTATCAATTAATGGTCCCCCTAAAGATTTAGCAATCCCACTACTTCCTAAACTAGAAGCAATAACTACTCCATCTCCTCTTAATCTTTCTAAGAAATGATCATTAATTGAAACATCAAATTCTATAGTTCTTTCATCCTTACTACAGATTCTAAACTCATTTATTGCATAGTATTTATAGTCTTTATTTTCACTATAATCATGATGAATTAATTCTAAAAGTGAAACCTCTTTAACTCTTTTTTCCATCGAACTATAAAATATGGCAAAAATGGAAGATAAATTATCTTTATCAAATTCACATAAATATCCAAAATTGCCAGTATTAATTGTTATAAATAATGGATCAAATTCTCTATAATCATGAGATGCTCTTAAAAAAGTGCCATCTCCTCCAACACTAAAGACAATATCTAACTTAACTTTTTTATTATTTTTTATTTTTTCTTCAATCTCTTCACCCTCTATTTTTTTAAAAACGCCTTTAGGAATAAAGTTCAGTAATTTTTCAATAACTTTAGAGGAATTATCATCTCCTCTTGAAACAATTAAATAATTATATTTAGCTCTCATATAGAAATTATTTTACCATAACTCTTATCTATTTAATAACACTTAGCGAGATAATTTTTATATCATTTTGAGTATAAATTTGAGGTGATTTATAGTATTATATGGTAGTAAAAATTTTAACAAATTAATATTTAATTAAAGGAAAGATGAATATATGGCAACAAATATTGAAATTGAAGCAAAAGTCTTAATTAATGAAAAAGAATATAATAATGTCTTAGATATTTTTAAATCTAAAATTATTAAAACCTATACTCAAACCAATTACTATATCGATACCGATAATTTAGATTTAAAAAAGATTGGAGTTGGATTAAGAATTAGGGAATTAGACGGAAGATATACTCTCACCTTAAAAGCTCCAATGAGTGAAGGTTTATTAGAAAAGGATGAACATTTATCACTAGATGTCTTTAAAGCCTTCCAAAAATCAAATCTTTTCCCTGAAGCTCATATTGCTGACTTTATTAGAATGCTTGGAGTTGATACTAAAGAATTAAAGATCCAAACCTCATTAGTTACTTTAAGAAATGAAGTAAGTTATGAAGATGCTACTTATGAATTTAGTGTTGATAAAAATACTTATAATGATGTCGTCGATTATGAGCTTGAAATGGCAGGAGCAAGTTTATCTAAAGCTAAAGAAAAATTAAAAGCTATCTGTATTAGAACTAACACCTTCTATAAAGATAACTTAAAAAGTAAAGAAACTAGAGCCTTAGAAACATTAAAAAAATAAATATAAAATTAAAGTCTATAATAACTAAAAAAGTTCGAATCAATCGAACTTTTTTTATTTATTATACTTTAATAAATTAATTTATCTTATATAAATAAATATTTAAAAATATTTATCCTTATTTTTAACCCTATCACATTCTTTATTTTGACAGTTCATACAATAATCTTCATCAATAAATCTTCTTGCTACAGGTAAAAAAGCACTAATATCATCTTCGCTATAACCAACCTGCATATTAACTTCATTAATTAAAATCGGTCTTTTTAAAACAGTTGGATTCTCTTTAATAAACTTTATAAGTTCATTAATAGTCATATCTTCAACCTTAATCTTCTTTTCTTTAATGATTTTAGATCTATTAGAAATAATATCATCAGTCCCGTTTTCACTCATTGAAAGAATCTTTTTAAGCTCTTCCTCTTTTAAAGGGAAGGTTAAAATATTCTTTTCTTTATATGGGACTTTCTTACTATTAAAATATTCTTTAACCTTTCTACAAGATGAACAAGATGGTGAGGTATAAATTGTAATCATCAGCTTTTTTCTCCTAGTTTTTATATTTTATACTTAATTAAGATTCTTTTGAATTTAAATCATAATTATTTTTTTGAAAGATATTCAATTAACATTAATAAGGAAGGGAAAACTTCACTTAATAGGTGATAGATATAATTCATATCGTAGTTATCATTTTCTTCGATATTTTGATACATTTTTTCAAGTTCATCTAAATTAATATCTTTATATTTTATCTTTAACTCTTCTTCTTTATTAATTTTAGAGATTATTTCACTAGTTATTAAAATGGTATAAAGTGAAGCGTCAAAACTTTTTTCATCTTTAAAAAATTCATCTATTTCTCTATTTCCTAGATAATCAATTCCTTTTTTAAGCCACCTTTTAAGTCCAAAAATTAATTCTTCTTGATAGGTCATAACTTATTTTCACTCCTTTATTAATGTCTTTAGATTATCGATAATATGCGCGTTTTTAATATTATTTTCTTTAATATATTCTTCAATTTTTAAATAATTGCCATATCCATAATTAAAAATATAGATTGTTCCAACTTTTGAATTTAAGGCACTATATAAATCAGTTATGGAGTCTCCAATATATAAAGAATTATGTATATCAAGATCATACTTCTTAATTAAATAATTAATATAAGTAGAATCTGGTTTTAAAGGATAGTTTTTAGCGTCTTCTCCTTCTACTTCTTTAAAATAATAATCAAGCTTTTCTTTAAATACATGATTTACAAGTTTTTTTAAAATCTCATTAGGTTTATTTGAATAAATAAATAAGAAATATCCTTTATTTTTATAGTAATCTAATAAATCTAAGATATTAGGGAAAAGTGGCGAAATATATTGATATTTTTCATAATTTATTAAAAATTTAGAATAAAGATTATCAAACTCTTGTTCATTTAACTTTTTATTAATAGAAGATAGCGCTTTTAAAACTAAATTTTTAGCACCATTCCCAATAAAGGATTTAGTTTCACTATATGTAAAAGAAAAAGAATCATCAATTAATCCCTCTTTTTTAAGTGTAATATTTAAAGCTTTATTTATTCCTTTTAAGGTATCAATTAAAGTTCCATCTAAATCAAAGATAACTGCTTTATTTTTCATATCCGTTTTAAATTATACCATGAAAAAGTAGATAAAAAGAGGGTCGCCCCTCTTTTTATCAAATTTGAATTATTATTAAATAAAATTATTTAATATTTTAATTATTAGTCTGCTAAAGTAAGTAATCTAACAGGAGCATTATCTCCTTTACGATTTTCTAACTTATAAATCTTTAAATAACCACCATTTCTATTAGCAAATCTTTTTGCTAAATCAGTGAATAATTTATTTAAAGCATCGCTATTACCTTCAACATGGTAATTTCTTAAAATAGCAGCAGCTTGTCTACGAGAATGTAAGTCTCCTCTTTTAGCTAAAGTAACTAAATGATCGAATTCTTTAATTAAGTCTTTAACCATTCCACGAGTTACTGTAACTTTTTCAAAAAGTACTAATTCAGTACATAAATTTCTGATTTGACCTTTATGTTTTGAAGAAGTATAAGGAGTCTTAAATCTGACACCGCCCTTACCATGAACGTTCTTTCTACCAATTTGCATACATTAATTCTCCTAAAAATCAATTATTCATCTTCACTTTTGAAAGATAAATTCTTTTCTCTTAATTTTTCTTTAACTTCAGTTAAAGATTTTCTACCTAAATTTCTAACCTTCATCATTTCAGCTTCTGTTTTTTGAGTAAGGTCTAAAACAGTTGCAATACCAGCTCTTTTTAAGCAGTTGAAACTTCTAACAGTTAAATCTAAATCTTCAATAGATAAGTTTTCAAATGTAGGTTCTTTTGCTTCTTCTGGGTCTTTGATTAAGTTAATTTGGCTAAATTTTTCGGTTAAATTAGCAAAATTATTAAAGTGAGAAACAAGGATGGTTGAAGCTAAACTTAAAGCATCAAGTGGTTCAACTGAGCCATTAGTCCAAACTTCAAGAATAAGTTTATCAAAGCGAGGATCATGTCCTACACGAGTAGTTTCGACTTTATAATTAACTCTAGTGATTGGAGAGTAGTTACTATCGGTTGCAATAACCATTCTTTTACCAGCGATTAAAGCTTTATTTTCTTCGCTAGTAGCATAACCTCTACCGTTTCTAGCTAAAAGTCTCATTTCTAAATGACCCTTAGGAGCAACATTAGCAATAACTAAATCTTTATTGACTACTTCGACTCCGAGAGGAAAATTAATATCTCCACCCTTTAAAGTATATGGTCCATCAATTTTAACGAATGCTTCATATTCTTCATCGTTAATTGAATCACTCTTTAAGACTAAATTCTTTAAATTAAGAATAATAGCAAGGACGTCTTCTTCGACTCCTTCAAGTGCAGTGAATTCATGAACGGCACCATTAATTTCTATTGCATAGATACTTGTGCCAGGTAAAGCGCTAAGAAGGACTCTTCTTAAAGCATTACCTAAGGTTAAGCCGAATCCTCTTTCAAGAGGTTCACAAACAACCTTAGCATAGTTTTCTGATTTATCTTCAAAAGCTAAATTTAATTTAACTTCTTCGAAAGGATGAGCAATTTTTATTTCCATTTTTTCTTCAGCCATTTATTTTTTCCTCCTTATTGTTTAAAAAATAAATTTGTAAATTAACCACGTCTTCTTTTTGGTGGACGACAACCATTATGAGGAATTGGAGTGGTATCAACGATTGAAGTAATTTGTAATCCTGCTTGTGCTAAAGCTCTAATAGCACTTTCTCTACCAGCTCCTGGCCCTTTAACATCAACATCAACTGTTTTAATTCCTTGATCAACAGCCATTTTAGCAGCTGCTTCAGCAGCGCTTTGTGCTGCGAAAGGAGTTGATTTTTTAGCTCCTTTAAATCCTAAAACACCACTTGAACTCCATGCAATAGCATTTCCGTTTTCATCAGTAATGGTGACGATAGTATTATTAAAGGATGAATGAATATGAGCTACACCCTTCGTATAACTTCTTTTAATTTTCTTTTTACGGGTGGTTTGTTTCTTTGCCATAATTAATATTTACCTCCCTTAATTACTATTTAACTGCCTCTTTCTTATTCGCAACAGTCTTTCTTGGACCCTTACGAGTACGAGCGTTAGTTTTAGTTCTTTGGCCTCTAACTGGGAGACCTCTTCTATGTCTGATTCCACGGTAGCAACCGATTTCTTGAAGTCTTTTGATATTAAGGAGAACATCTCTTCTTAAATCACCTTCAACTTTAATATGAGCTACTTCATTACGAATCTTTGTTAATTCGTCTTCAGTTAAATCCTTAACTCTTGTTTGAGGATTAACTCCGCATTTTTCTAAGATTTTCTTTGAAGTAGAAAGTCCAATACCATAGATGTAAGTTAATGAGATAACTACATTCTTATCGTTTGGAATATCAACACCGACTATACGTGCCATATTTTAAATTTTTTCCTCCAAAATTAAATTAACCTTGTCTTTGTTTGTGCTTTGGGTTTTGGCAGATAACCATAACTCTACCATGTCTTTTAATAACCTTGCACTTATCACAAATTGGTTTAACAGAAGGTCTTACTTTCATAATTTTTCCTCCATTTTTCTTAACTTTTGACTAAAAAAGAGTAATTTATTGTTAGCATTTAATTTTTATTTTAATTAAAACATTAAGCGTTTTTTCTATATAGTAATAATAAACTATAGATGACATTTAATTTATTTTCTTTACTACTAGTTAAAATAAAATTAAATCAATAAACTACTATTTATGTCGATAAACTATTCTGCCATTGTTTAAATCATAAGGCGATAGTTCTACAGTAACTCGATCACCTGGTAAAATGCGAATGTTATACATGCGGATTTTACCAGAAACAGTGGCATGAATTACAACATCATTCTCAAGCTTTACCTTAAAATGTGCTTTTGGTAAGGCCTCTACGACTATCGCTTCTACGGTGATAACATCTTGTTTAGCCATTGTTATCCTCCCTTTTAAGTGTGATAATTTCATATCCATCACTTGTAACTACAACTGTATTTTCATAGTGGGCACACATTGAATGGTCAACTGTTTTAACAGTCCATCCATCTCCTAATATTTTTGTATCTTTTTTTCCAACGATAACCATTGGTTCGATACATAAACACATGCCTTCTTTTAAGATTGGTCCACTTCCTTCCCTACCAACATTCATAATCATTGGATCTTCATGCATATCTTTTCCGATTCCATGTCCTCCAAAGTCTTCGGTTAAGGAATAACCATAACTATGAGCAATCTCTTCAATTTTATGTGAGATATCACCTAAATGAATTCCTGGCTTAACTAGTTTTACCGCTTCAAAGAAACATTCTTTTGTTACATCAATGAGTCTTTGATTTTCTTTACTAATTTCACCTACTCCAAATGTTCTACAGGCATCAACCATATAACCATTTTTTTCAATAACCACATCATAAGAAATGATGTCGCCATTTTTTAAAACAGTTTTTTTAGAGCCAATTCCATGGAGAAGAGTATCATTTAAGCTTATACAGATATTTGCTGGAAAGCCTTCATATCCTAAACAAGCAGGACGAGCACCCTTACTTTTAATAAAGTTGCCCGCCTCCTTATCTAAATATTGAGTTGTTAATCCTTCTTTAGTTATCGATTCTAAATAATCAAATAACTCAATCATGATTATTCCAGCTTCTTTCATTAAAGCTATTTCGCGCTTAGATTTGATAATAATCTTTGACATTAACTATCCTTCAATAATGTGTTTAATATCTTCCATTAAAAGATCAAGATCTTTAGTGCCATCAACTTTATAAACAGCGCTACCATAGAATTTAACAAGTGGTTCAGTTTGATGATGATATTCATCAAGACGTGATTTAAGAGTTTCTTCGTTGTCATCTTTTCTTTGAATTAACTCTCCGCCACATAAATCACATTTACCTTCAACTTTTGGTTTAAGGTTAGTAACGTGATATGGAGCGCCACAAGTTTTACAGACACGACGTCCGCAGATTCTATCAACTAAAACAGATTCAGGAACATCGATATCAATAACATAGTTGATTGGTAAATTTAATTCTTCACCAATTTTTTTGAGTTCTTCTGCTTGATAGACATTTCTAGGGAATCCATCAAGTAAGAAGCCGTCTTTACAATCATCTTTAGCAAGTCTTTCTTTTACTAAAGAAACTGTAACATCATCAGGAACTAAAAGTCCCTTATCCATATAGGATTTTGCTAGCATTCCTAATGGAGTTTCATTTTTTAAAGCTTCTCTAAACATATCTCCGGTAGAAATATGTGGAAGCTTGTAATAAGCAGTAATTCTTTTGGCATTAGTGCCTTTACCAGCTCCAGGGGCACCAAGTAAAATAATTGTTTTTTTCATAATTTTTACATACCTCCGATAACTTCATCATAACTTTTTCCAGCAACGAGACCAGAAATTTGGTTATTAAGTTCTAATGCAACACCAACTACAATAATCATACCAGTTCCTCCTAAGGCTAAAGATGAATCATCACCAAATACGCCCGAAAGAGTTAAAACAACTGGAAGTGCGGCAATAAAGCATAAGCTAAATGCGCCAATAAGTGTAACCCTATTTAATACCTTTCTAATATATCTTTCTGTTTCAATTCCAGGTCTAATTCCAGGGATATAGCTACCATTTCTTTGGAAGTTGTTAGCAATATTTTCTGGATTGATCTGTAAGTTTGCATAGAAGAATGTAAAGGCAAAAATAAGAACAATATAGATAATTAATCCCCAAGGGATCATAACTCCACCAGTATCTACAAGAGCATTATAGTTGAAGATATTTAACCATTCAGCATTTAAAGCATCTTGAGAGATAAATGAAGCAATAATACTAGGAGCCATAAGTAAACTTGAAGCAAAGATAACTGGAATAACTCCAGCGGAGTTAATCTTAATTGGTAAGAAACTTGCTTTAGTTAACTTTTCACTACCTTGAGATTTTGATGCGTGTTGTACAGGAATTTTTCTTCTTGATAATTCGATGAAGACAACGAATGCAATAATAAGAATAAATGAAGCAATATAAAGGATAAATTGGAAAACGCCACGAGTTGTTTCACTACTTCCTAAGTTCCAGTTAGCAATGACCCATTTATTGAATGCGGTGCCAATTTGGGTTGGAAGAGATGCAACAATTCCTGCGAAGATTATCATTGAAATACCATTACCAATACCTTTTGAGGTGATTTGATCACCTAGCCAAATAACTAGGGTCGAACCAGCAATCATAACGGTAATAATATAAAGGTAAGTCCAGAAATTCTCTTCAAAAGTAAAGCTAATCCATTCGGTATTTAAAGCAGTTTGGATAATTCCATATGCTTGGACAGCCGAAAGTAAAAGCGATAAATATCTTGTTGCCATTTCAATCTTTTTTCTTCCATATTGACCTTGACGGTTAAGCTCAGTAAGAGCTGGAAGAACATCCATCGAAAGGAGTTGAATAATAATTTGAGCCGTAATATATGGCGATACGCCAAGAGCAAATACCGAGAAATTCGATAGCGCCCCACCTCCAAGGAGGTTCATTAAGGCTAGCATATTATTCGAAGAAGATATTTGTTCTCTTAAATTAGAGGCGTCAATTCCAGGAACTGTAATCGCACTACCTAAACGAAATACAAATAAGATCATTATCGTAAAGAATATACGATTAACAACCTCTTTATTTTTGAAAATATCAATGAATTTCTTCATAATTCTTGTATTCTAATAACTACTAAAAATTTAAATTAATAAATAAAATAAACTAACTTAAATATTTTCAGCCTTTCCGCCATTTTTTTCAATACTTTCTTTAGCGCTAGCACTGAAAGCATTAGCTTTGACGGTTAAACCATTGACTTTTAATTCGCCACTTCCTAAGACTTTTAAGCCTAAGAATTCTTTTTTGATAATTCCTTTTTCAACTAAAACTGTTAAATCAACAGTTTCATTTTCTTTAAATAAATTTAAAGTAGAAAGGTTGATTGTAGCGTATTCTTTATGAGCATGGTGTTTGAAACCACGTTTTGGTAATCTACGGAATAATGGTAATTGACCACCCTCGAAGCCGAGTCTTACGCCTCCGCCGCTACGGGAGTTTTGACCCTTACTTCCGCTACCACCATTTTTACCAAGGCCACTACCTAAGCCTCTACAAATTCTTCTTTTTTCTTTTCTACTACCGGAAACTGGTTTTAAATTGTTTAACATTATTCAGCTCCTCCTTTTCTTAAAGCCATAACTTTTTCATGATCTTTTAAGAGTGATAAAGCGGCTTGAGTAGCTCTAATAGCATTAATACTAGTTCTAGAACCATAAACTTTAGAATAAACGTTTCTAACTCCGCTAAGTTCTAAGATAGCCCTAACAGGACCACCAGCAATAATACCAGTACCTTCTGGAGCAGGTTTTAAGAAGACTTTTGTTGCTCCATAATTTCCAATGACTTCATGAGCAATGGAGCCATTTTTAGTAATTTTAACGTCGAAAGTATTTCTTTTTGCCTTGTCGACTGCTTTTTTAATTGCATCTGGGACTTCGCCACTTTTTCCGGTAGCAAAGCCATATTTTCCTTTGCCATTTCCAACAACAACAAGGACAGCGAATTTCATTCTTCTACCGCCTTTAACGGTTTTAGAAACACGGTTAACGAAGACGAGTCTTTCTTCAAATTCTTTTTTGACTTCTTCACGTGGACCTTTCTTACGGTCGAATTTCTTTCCTCCTTTAGAATTTCTTCGATCGTTTTTACCTCTAAATTCTTTTTTAGGAGCGACTCCTTCTTCTTTAACTTCAGCTTTAGCTTCAGTTTCAACTGTTTTGTTTTCTTCTAAAGTTTCAACAATTTTTTCTTCCATAAATCACTCCTTAGAATTTTAATCCGCCTTCTCTAGCAGCTTCTGCTAAAGCTTTGATACGGCCGTGATAAATATATCCGCCTCTATCAAAGACGACGTTTTCGATCTTAAGTGCTAAACATTTTTTAGCGATATCAAGTCCAACTTCTTTTGCGCCTTCAACGTTTCCGCCGTTAGCAAGTTTGAGCTGAACTGATGAAGAAGAAGCTAATGTAACTCCCTTAGTATCATCAATAACTTGACATTCGATATGTTTATTACTTCTAAAAACACATAAACGTGGAGTTAAAGAAGTTCCGCTAATTTTAGCTCTGACTCTACGATGTTTTCTAGTTCTGACTTCGTTTTTATCAATAACTTTAATCATATTTACTTCCTCCTTTAACTATTTACCAGCACGTTTACCTTCTTTACGAAGGATTCTTTCATTTTGATATCTAATACCTTTACCTTTATAAGGTTCTGGTCTTCTAACTTCTCTAATTAAAGCTGCGGTTTGACCAACTGCAAATTTGTCTTGACCACTGACTTCAATTGCTGAGTTAACTTCTTTATTTTTTGTTTCAATAACTTTGATAGTAACTCCTTCAAGTGGAGAAATGGTGATTGGATGTGAATATCCAACACTTAAGACTACATCATTTCCTTTCATGTCGGCATGATATCCAATACCGACGATTTCGAGAACTTTTTTATAGCCCTCCATACAACCAACAACTGCGTTATTTAATAAAGCTCTTGTTGTTCCATGGATTTGTTTGGTGAATTTTTCCTCATTTAAACGAGTAATTTTAATGTTGCCATCTTCGACTTCAATCTTTAATAAGTTTGGATCATATTTAACAACATCACTACCGAGTTTTCCCTTAACTTCAACGTTATCAGGATTAATTTTAACTTCTAATCCATCAACAATAGGGATTAATTTATTACCAATACGTGACATATTCTTTTATTTTCCTCCCTAATAATTAATAGATATAGCAGATAACTTCGCCACCAACATTTTCTTTTTTACATTCTTTATCAGTGAGAAGTCCTTTACTAGTAGAAATAATTGCAATACCTAAGCCTTTTAAAACACTTGGGATGTTTTTAGAGTCGCAAGTAACTCTTAAGCCTGGTTTAGAAATTCTTCTAAGTCCGCTAATGACTTTTTCGCCATTTGGACCATATTTTAAAGCGATTTCTAATTCTTTTTTATTGTTATCTAATTTATTTTCTTTATATGAAAGGATAAATCCTTCATCTTTTAAAATCTTAGCAATGCCTACCTTAATTTTACTAGAAGGCATCTTTACACTTTCGTGATGTAAAGCATTAGCATTTCTAATACGAGTAAGCATATCAGCTATTGGATCTTGATGCATATTCTTATTTACCTCCTAATAATATTACCATGAAGATTTCTTCATTCCTGGAATTTCGCCTTTATAAGCGAGTTCTCTAAGGCAGATTCTACAAAGACCAAACTTCGAATAGACAGAGTGAGGACGTCCACATCTTTTACAACGTGTATATTCTCTAACTTTGAATTTTTGAGGTTTAGCTTGTTTAACTTTTAAACTAGTCTTAGCCATTTTTTCTTTCTTCCTCCTCTATCATTCCTATCTTGCAAAAGGCATGCCAAGTTCTTTGAGTAAAGCGTATGATTCTTCATCGCTTTTTGCAGTTGTAACGATAACAACGTCCATACCTCTAACTTTGCCAACCTTATCGTAATCGATTTCTGGGAAAATTAATTGTTCTTTAACACCAAGGGTATAATTTCCTCTTCCATCGAATGAATTTTTGTTAACACCACGGAAGTCTCTAACTCTAGGGAGAGAAATTGTAACGAGTTTATCGAAGAATTCATACATTCTCTTTCCTCTTAAAGTAACTTTACATCCGATTGGTTCACCTTCTCTTAATTTGAAGGTTGCGATTGATTTTTTAGCTTTTGTAATAATTGGTTTTTGACCACTAATTAAAGCAAGTTCTTCGCTAGCTTCTTCGATACGTTTTTTATCTGCTACTGCATCTCCAACACCGATATTAATAACGATTTTAGAGAGTTTTGGACATTCATTAACGTTTTTATATTCGAATTTTTTCATTAAGCTTGGAACGACTTCGTTTTTATAGAATTCTTCAACTCTATTAACTTCAGCTTTAACTTTGTGTCCGCTTTCTTTTTTTGAAGCTTTAGGAGTTTCAACTTCTGTAGCTTCACTAACTGTTTTCTTTTTTGTTTCGGCCATAGTTTAATTCCTCCTATTTAACTTCCTTACCGGTTGATTTAACGATTCTAACTTTAGAACCATCTTCATTAACTTTATAACCTAAGCGTGAACCTTTCTTTGCTTTTTCATCATAATACATGACTTTACTAGCATCGAGAGGAGCATACATCTCAACAATTGTTCCTTCTGGATGTGTTTGAGTTGGTTTTTGATGTTTTTTAACTTTATTAACACCTTCAACGACAACTTTATTAATTGAAGGATAAGCTCTTTGGATAACTCCAACCTTGCCCTTATCTTTACCAGAGATAACAATTACTTTATCACCTTTTTTAAGTTTCATAATTTCTTAATCTCCTTTAACTATAAAACTTCACTAGCAAGAGAAAGAATTTTCATAAATCCTTCATCTTTTTCACGAAGTTCACGAGCAACTGGTCCAAAGACACGAGTTCCAACTGGAGTCTTATCTTCGTTGATGATAACGCAAGCATTATCATCGAATCTAATTGTTGAACCATCTTTTCTTTCGATTGGATAAGATGTTCTAACGATTACAGCTTTTACAACGTCGCTCTTTTTAACCTTTGCGTTAGGAATAGCGTCTTTAACAGCACAAAGGACGATATCACCAACTCCAGCACTTTTACGGTGGGATCCACCATAAATTCTAAAGATACGAACGACTCTAGCGCCAGAATTATCAGCAACTTTTAAATTTGTTTCGGTTTGTACCATAACTATTCTTCCTCCTTAGCGCCTTCGCCTTCTTCTTTTTCTTCTTTATGTAAGAGTTCTTCAACCTCTCTTTCTTCCATGACTTTAATATCTTCTAATGCTTTTTTATCAACGCTAACGAGTTTGAATCTCTTTAATGCTGATAATGGTCTACATTCTTCGATAGTAACGACATCGCCAACATTAGCAATGTTGTTTTCATCATGAGCATAATATTTAGCTTTGAAAGAAACTCTTTTCTTATATTTTGGGTGTTTTTTATAACTTGTTAACTCAACTGTAATAGTTTTAGGAGTTTTATTTGATACAACAACACCTTGAATAGTTCTTTTTTGTCCCATATCTAATCTTTCCTCCTATTTAACACCTAACATTTCTCTTTCTTTAATAACGGTATAGACTCTTGCAATATCTTTTCTAACTCTTTTGATTTCATTTAAATCTTCGAGTTGTCCTACCGCTTTTCTTCTACGAAGATTAAATAATTCTTCTTTTAATGAGTAGATTTTTAAATTTAATTCTTCGCTAGAAAGTTCTCTAACTTCATTAATTTTCATGACTATTTAACCTCCTCTTTTTTAATAACTCTAGTTTTGAGTGGAAGTTTATAAGCTGCCATTTCTAAAGCTTTAATAGCAACTTCGTCTGGAACTCCACCAATTTCGAATAAAACTCTATTTTTTCTAACAACGGCTACCCAGTATTCTGGACTACCTTTACCACTACCCATACGGACTTCAGCTGGTTTTTTAGTTTTAGCTAAGTGAGGGAAGATTCTGATCCAAACTTGTCCTTGTCTTTTGGTATATCTACTTAAAACGATACGGCAAGCTTCGATTTGTCTATCGGAGACATAATTTCCTTCAATAGCTTGTAAGCCATAGTTTCCAAAGTCAACCTTATTTCCGCCTTTGGATAAGCCTTCATATTTAATGAGGTGTGGTCTTCTCCATTTAACTCTTTTTGGTTGTAACATAGTTATTCTCCTTTTTTATCTACGACTTTTTCTTCGACTTTTTGACGTGGATTAATTTCTTTTTCACCACGGCAAATCCATACTTTAACACCGAGTTTTCCGTATGTAGTCATAGCTTCTCTACATGCGTAATCGATATCACTCTTAAGGGTGTTAATAGCGATTGTTCCATCTCTATAACCTTCCTTACGAGCAATTTCTGCTCCGCCAAGTCTACCTGAAACACTAGTTTTAATACCTTTAGCGCCAGCTTTTCTAACTTCTTGAATCATTCTCTTTTGAACGATTCTAAAAGATGCTCTTTCTTCAAGTTGACGGCACATTTTATTAGCAACGATAGTTGCATCTAAATTTGGTTGTTTAACATCAACTAAGTCGACTCTAATTTCGCTTCCCTCTTTAACGAGTTTAAGTAATTTACTCTTTAAATCTTGAATATTTTTACTTGCGTTTTCTTTACCTAAGATAACTCCAGCTCTGCCAACGTGGATAAAGACACGGATGTATTGACCTTTTTCTTTCTTCTTTCTTTCGATTTCAACGTGAGAAAGTAAAGCTTCTTTTGGCAAATGTTTTTCTAAGTAGTTTCTAATACGATTATCTTCAAGTAAGAAGGTAGAATAATCTTTGTTATTAGCGAACCATCTAGAATTCCAGTTTTTATTAATACCAACTCTCATTCCTACTGGATTAACTTTTTGACCCATGTATTCTATTTCCTCCTACTTAAATCTTTTCCTTTAATGTGACGTAGACATTTGAGAATCTTTTAACCATTCCTGAAGCACTACCTTTAGCTCTTGGAAGATAACGTCTCATTTTGATTGAATCGCATGCCATAATTTCAGCGATATATAAATTTTCTTCATTCATATTGAAGTTATTAACTGCATTAGCTTTAGCACTATTGATAAGTTTGATGATATAAGGTGCTGCTTCTTTATGAACTAAAGATAACAATGCAACAGCTTCATCAACCTTTTTACCTCTAACAAGGTCGATAACTAATCTGACTTTACGAGGTGTAACTTTGAGTCCTAAGACTTTTGCTTTAGCTTCGGTTCTTGCTGGAGCTTCAACTTCTTCAACTTTTTTAGCTTTTTTAGAAGTTTTAGTTTCGTTAGCGCTTACTTCTTCAACTTCTTTTTTACTAGCTTTTTTAGTTGTAGTTGTTTTCTTGGTTCCAGTTGTCTTTTTGGATGAAGCTTTTTTAGTAGTCTTTTTAACTTCTGTTTCTTTATTTTCTACTTCTTCAGTAGCAACTTTCTTTTTTGTTTCTGCCATAACTTTCACTCCATCCTAATTATTTAACGCCAGCAGCAGCTTTTGCTGCAGCCTTATCTTCTGCGTTGTTTCCAAAGTGACCTTTGAAGGTTCTTGTAGGAGCAAATTCTCCTAATTTATGACCAACCATATCTTCAGTGACATAGACTGTAATAAAGGCATGACCATTATAAACAGCAAAGGTATGTTCAACGAAATCTGGGAAGATAGTTGATCTTCTAGACCAAGTTTTGATGACACTTTTCTTATTAGCAGCATTTAAAGCTTGCACTTTTTTCATTAAAGATTCATCAACGAATGGTCCTTTTTTTAAACTACGTGCCATATGTTCTTTTTTCCTCCTTTACTATTTATCTCTTCTTCTAACAATTAACTTAGAAGATGCTTTTTTAGTTTTTCTTGTTTTAACGCCAAGAGCACGTTTGCCCCATGGAGTTCTAGGTGCGTCTCTACCAACTGGACACTTACCTTCACCACCACCGTGAGGGTGATCACATGGGTTCATAGCACTACCTCTAACAGTAGGTCTAATTCCTAAGTATCTTGTTTTACCGGCTTTACCTAAGTTAACAAGATTGAAGTCTTCGTTTCCGACAACTCCGATTGTAGCTTTACATTCACCTAAGAACTTTCTTGTTTCGCCACTTTGAAGTTTTAAGATAACGTATTTTGATTCTTTACCAAGGATTTGAGCGCTACATCCAGCACTTCTACAAACTTGGCCGCCTTTTCCTGGTTTTAATTCAATGTTATGAACTAAAGTACCTTCTGGAATATTTTTTAATAAGCAGCAGTTTCCAGTAACGATGTCAGTAGCTTCGCCGCTTACAATCTTATCTCCAACCTTTAATCCTTCTGGTTGAATGATGTAGCGTTTTTCACCATCAACATAGTTAATTAATGCGATGAATGCGTTTCTATTTGGATCGTATTCGATAGCTGCAACGTTTCCAACAACTCCATCCTTATTTCTTTTAAAATCAATAATTCTGTATTTGATTTTGTTTCCGCCTCCTTTATGACGGCAGGTAATAACACCTTGATTGTTTCTACCTCCGGTTTTTTTAATGGTGACGGTTAAACTTTTTTCAGGAGTGGTTTTTGTAATTCCTTCATAATTAAGAGAGATCATTGCTCTTCTTGAAGGAGTATATGGTTTATAAGTTTTAATTGACATAATATTCTCCTATATTTAAGTTATCCTTATTTTATATATAGAAACATTTAACTATTCAGAGAATAAGTTAATTGCTTCTCCTTCTTTTAATGTGACGATTGCTTTTTTATATCCTGGGACAGTTCCGTGATATCTAGAACCTCTAGATAATTTTTTAGCAGCAACATTGATTGTTGTAACTTTTTCAACGTGAACTCCATAGATTCTTGAAATTGCATTTCTAATTGCAATCTTATTAGCATCTTTACTGACTTTGAAAGCGTATTTATTACCTTCTTGAGCAAATGCCATTGTTTTTTCAGTAATGATTGGTTCGATAATTAAATCGAAATCTGCAATTGTACCTTTTGTAGTTTTAACTTCGCTTACTACTTCTTTTTTCTTTCTAGCCATAACTACTTAAGTGCCTCCTCGATTTCTTTAATTTCGTCTTTATTAATTAAGACTTTGCTTGCGTTCATAAGATCGTAAACTGAGACATTTTTATAATCTCTTAAGACGACGTTAGGAAGGTTGTTTGCAGCTCTTAAGACTAATTCATCACTAGTGACTACTAAGCATTTGTCTTCGCTAACTTTGAATGCATCTAACATTGCTTTAATTTCTTTTGTTTTACCTTCAACCTTTAACTCATCTAAGACTAATAAGTCTTTTCCTTTAACTTTGAGAGTTAAGGCACTCTTTAAAGCGAGAGTGTGTTCTTTTCTATTTTGTTTAACTTTGAAGGTTTGGATTCCAGTAGGACCGAAGACTGTTCCACCGCCAACCCAGATTGGGGATCTTGTTGAACCAGCTCTTGCTCTACCTGTACCTTTTTGTCTCCAAGGTTTTTTACCACCACCGCTAACTTCGAATCTTTTCTTTGTTTTTGCGGTAGCTTGTCTAGAGTTAGCTTGATAAGTCATAACTGCATCGAAGATAACTCCTTCATTAACTTCTACTCCAAAGACGCTTTTGTCTAATTTTAAAGTAGAAACTTCTTCAGCTTTTTGGTTATAAACTTTTAATTCGATGTTTGCCATAATTACTTCTCCTTTCTACTTTTAATTAGTTAGCTTCTTCACTAGTAGCGACTCTATTAATTAAAGGTTTGACATCAAGTTTTGAACCGTTAGTTTTAACAGCACTTCTAATTTTGACTAAGCCTTTTTTAGGTCCAGGAACGCCGCCACTGATGAGGATGTAATTTTTATCAGCATCAACTTTAACAACATTTAAGTTTAAGATTGTAGCTGATTGATTACCCATATGTCCGCTCATCTTCTTTCCTGGAATGACACGGTTGTTACATCTACCGTTGTTAGCAAATGAACCTTGTCCTCTATGGTATCCGGAACCGTGACCTTTAGGACCAATTGCATGTCCCCATCTTTTAACGGTACCAGCATAACCTCTACCTTTTGAAGTTCCGATAACATCAACGACTTCACCTGCTTGGAATAAGTCCGCTTTGATTTCGTTACCGACTTCGAATTTCATCATTTCATCACCTTTTAATTCGAATAAATCTTTTTTAGGTGTGACTTTGATTTTTTCGTATAAGCCTTTTTCGCACTTATTAACATTTTTTAATTTGTCTTCATAACCAACTTGAATTGCTTCATAGCCGTCTTTTTCTAATGTTTTCTTTAAAGTAACAACATTTGGTAAGACTTCAATGACAGTGACAGCATACATTGTGCCATCTTCAGCAAATAGTTGAGTCATTCCCATTTTACGACCAATAATTTGTTTCATCTCAATCTACCTCCTAACTATAACTTAAGATCAATGTCGACGCCGCTTGGAAGATCAAGTCTTCTAAGGTTATTGACAGTATCACTTGTTGGATTATTGATAATAATAATTCTCTTGTGAGTTCTAATTTCGAATTGTTCACGGGAATCTTTGTATTTATGAACAGCTCTTAAGATTGTGTAGACTTGTTTTTCCGTTGGAAGTGGAATAGGTCCGACTACACTTGCACCTGTTTTTGTGATAGCGTCTACAATCTTTAAACTTGCCATATCAAGAATCTTGTGGTCATAAGCTTGTAAACGTACTCTAATCTTGTTGACTTTTGCCATGAGTTTCTCCTTTCTAATTTATCCACGGCTTGTTCAATGCGAATTCCCTGATACATTCATGACAACGCTTGTGGGTGTATCAGCAACCTCGCATATCAATACAAGCGCTAAACGATGATATGATATAGAAAACTCATGCAGATGTCAATAAAAATATTTAAAATATTTATATATAAATATAGGCCTTAAAAATTAAATCAAAATTAGAGTCAAAACTATAAATAAAATTTTCTTTCTTAAAACTTCTAAAAAGACATTTTTTAATTTTTTGAAAGATTTTTTAACTACTTTTTTCTCATCTTTTAAGAAAATTCCCCCTTTTATTCGCTTATAGATTTCTACTCATCTAGATAGTAAAATAAGGTATGCCAAGTTTAATTACACATTACGAATTTTCAAAACAATATTTTAAAGATAAAGAGCGATTTTTTTATATCGCTTCACAAGGACCAGATGTATATTTTTATAATGGATATAGCTTCTTTCCTACCAAAAATAAAAAGAAACGAGAAAAAATCAAAAATATTCGATCATTTGGCTCTTATTTACATGAAATAGATCCTTATATTTCTTTCTCTTTTTTAATTCAAAAAGTAAGCGAAGAAAAGGATGAAAGTAAAAGAAAATTACTTCTTAACTTTGTTGAAGGAATGATGTCGCACTATATTTTAGATAGAGTTGCTCATCCCTATGTATATTACGTTACTGGCTTCCCTTTAAGCGAAAAAATGCATAGTTTTTACCATATGTATTTAGAAACTTGTTTAAATGTTTTGGTAATGGATTACTATAAAGACTATCCATCTTTTAAAGAAGTATTAAAACCTAATAAAGAAGAGTCTAAAGAAGTTTCTTTACTCATGTATGAACTTGCTAAACATTTATCTTATGAAGGAATAGAAGACACAACTTATAGAGAATCTTTAAAAACAATGTTAAAGGTCAATAGAGTCATTAATTCGAAAGTATTTGGATTAAGAAAACGTTTTTTAAATAAATTCATGAAATTTTCTAGCGCTAACTCAATGTCGATTCCAAAATTAAAGAATCTACCTAAAGAAGATATCGCTAACTTAAAAAAGAAAGAATATTTTGATACTGTTACCAATGAATCTAAAGGGAACGATACTTTTTTTGAAATCTTAGATAAAGCTAGTAAAGAGTTAAAAATAGCTATCACAATTATCGAAGATATCGTTATTAAAAATCTCGATGTATACGATGAATTAAATCGCTTTTTAAATAAAATTGATCATGATGGAGTAAAAGTGGGGAGCGAAATGAAATATAGCGACGTTATCTTTACTCCCGATTCGTTTAAATAATTTTAAAAATAGGAAGTCTTCTTTAATTAACTAGACTTCCTATTTTTAATTTATTCAGTTTCTACTACTGCTTCCTCTTTACTTTCAGGAGTAATTTTTAACTCTTCTTCAATCCTTCGATTTTCTTCTTCAATTAGGTGGCGATTATCTTTATTTGCTTTAGCGGCAAAGATAAATAGAATTCCTCCAGCAAAAACTAAACAAGAAAGCGGAATAATTGAAATATTTGCATTTTGAGTTGCGGTATTAATAGTAGCAAAAAGGAATGTTCCTAAAAAACTTGCGCCTTTTCCAAAAGCATCAAAAAGGGAAAATAATTCTCCGCTTTTATTTTTAGGAATAATTTGAGTGAAATAACTTCTTGATAATGATTGAATTCCTCCTTGGAAGAATCCAACAAAAATAGCTAAAACCCAAAACATCCAGTCTGAATTGATAAAAATAGCGAATATAGTGATAAATAAATAGCCAATAATACAAACAAATATCATTGGGACCGTGCCAAATTTTTTCGATAAATATGCAATTCCTATGGCACTAGGGAAAGCAATAACTTGAACTGCAACTAAAGCTGCTAGACTCATTACTTGATTAACTCCAAAACTTTCACTAACTTTAATAGCAAGTTCAATGATTGAATAAACGCCATCAATATAAAGGAAGAAAGCGATTAAAAAAAGAATAATCCCCTTATATCTTTTAGCATATTTAAAAACTTCATAAATTCTTACATAGGCGTGACCTATATTTTTAAAGAAATGGCCTACTTTACTACCTTTTCTTTTTAAAGGCTCAATATAATATTTTTGTTTATAAACACTAAATAAAGGAATTGTAAAACCAATCCACCATAAAGCATTGATAATAAAACAAATTAAATATCCACTTGGACAAGCTAAGGAAGCATCCATTCCAGTTAATAATTCGCCATTACTTCCATAGGCTTCATAATTAGTAAAACCAAAAGCAACGATTGCAAGTCCAATTAAAAATGGAACTAAACTACCAATATATCCAAGTGCATATCCATATGAAGAGACTTTATTTGATCTTTCATCAGTTGTAACATCAACTAGCATCGAATCATAAATCATCAAAGCTCCATTATAAGCAACTTTTGCAACAACAAAGGCAATAATCCATGCCATATAATGCATTGGAATGCCAAGTGCAATACAAGCTAAACAAGAAATAATTGTAAAAATCAAAAACATTGGTTTTTTAAAGCCCTTATAATCGCTTGAAGAACCAATTAATGGTCCAATTAAAACAGCTATTAAAGTGATTACTGAAGTTGCATAACTCCAAATAGAATCCGATTGCCAAGTTTCTAATTTTGCTTCATCACTCATAAGGCCAAAAAATAAAGCAAATAGGGAAACGCTAACCATTGTAAAGGCACTATTTCCTACATCATAAAGGATCCAGTACCACTCTTTTTTCGTGAACTTGTCCTTCTTTTTCTTATTAACTACTTTTTCTCCCATATTATTTTTCCCCTAAAGTATTTAATATTTTTCTATAAGAAAAATTTCTTAACTAACTATTAGTTTAAACAATGGGAAATTAAAAATAAACACAAATTTTTCTTAACAATTTTTTAACTTTTTTATTTGACAAATATCGTTATTTTTTAAAATAATCGTTTTTGATTTCTTCAATATATAAATAGATGATTTTTTCCCATTCACTACCTTCATAAGAAAAGGTATTTTTGCTTAATTTTTTAAATTCTTTATCAGTTAAAGCACGGAAATTTTTAAAGGATAATTCGTTATCTTTAAAGTATTTAATTTGATAATAATATAGTTTTAATTTGACGGCTAAATAAGATACGCGGCTTACCTTATTTCGCTTAACTCTAATTGAATAAAATTTAATTAAAAATAAGGTGTTAATATAGGTTTTAGTGAAAGTTTCAAAGTTAATATAAGATTCATTTAATTTATTAAAATTATTAAAGGCAAAGAAAGACTCTCTTTCTAAAAGAAATTCATTGATAAAACCTAATTTTTTAGTAAATAAAAGATAGTTAAAATTGAAATAAGCATTATTTAATAATTCATTACTTGAAGGGAAAATAATCGAATTATTAAGTAAGATTTCACGTTTATAAATCTTATTTGAAAGATTGTCATTTTTCATTAAATTAGTGATGACTTTTTTAGTGTAATGATCATTTTTATTTAATCTATTAGGGAATAATTTTCTTAAAAATGAATGTTCTTTATTTTCATAATATTCAGGAACAACTTTTAAACTTACTGAATTAAAAATTTTAAAAGATGAGGTAACAAAATCTAAGTCATCTTTTGAAATTTTTTGATACATTTTTCTTAAATAATCATGTCTTAAAATTGAAGTAGAATCTAAAAATATTAAGTATTTAGAATTCATAGTTTTTATCGAATAATTCTTAATTTTATTAATATTATCTAAAGCTTCGCTTTCAATATCGTTAACGTCAATCACATTAAATAAATCCCTATTTAAAGATTCATAATATTTAACTGTTTTTAAGTTCTCTTCACTTGGATTAAATAAATAGATATTAAGTGCATATTCAATTTTAATATCTTGATTTTTAAGTGATTCTAAATTACGTGATAAAAGCTCATTATTATCGTTACTAACGATATAAGAAACTCCAAGTTCATATTCTTTTCTTAATCTTTTTATCTTTAATTCTTTTTCTTTATTGATTAAAGAATATTCACATCCACAATAGTCTTGGCGGTATAAATTGTTGTTTTTAGCGATTTTAATTCCGATTTCTTGACCGTTATTCTTTTTAAAATCACTATAAATAAATTCAACTTCGCTGCCTTTATATTTATTTTCTAATGATTTTCCTACCTTATTTATATAAGTAGCATCTTTATTTCTAGAAATAGACATGACTGTAGTTACGTATTTAAAGCCATTATCAATAGCATATTTAAATAAAGAATCCATTCTTTTATAAATACAGACCTTACATCTATTGCCAGTAATTTCTTTATCGTCTTTAAACTTAACTAAATCTTTTTTAAATTCTTCATAATTATATGAATCTTCAATAATCTCAATTTTAGATTGATAACGATAATTCAAATCTGAAAGATATTTTTTTAAATTATAAAGCCTTTTATCATATTCAACTTTAGGGAAGATATTTGAATTTGAATAAAAAATAGTAATATCAAAAAGATCGTGAAGGAATATTAAAGGATATGTAGAACAAGGTCCACAACATACATGAAGTAATAATTTAGGCTTATTTACCTCTTTTTTCCTAATTTCTTTATATTCTTTAATGAATTCTAAATAGTAATTTATCTCATTATTACTTTCTTCTTTTTCTTCATTTATAGATAAATTTAAAATTGAGGATAGATCAATTTTTTCATCCTCTTTTTTCTTTAAAGGTGACTTTTTAATATCTTCAATTTTTCTATTTGTTTCCATTTTCTTACTAACTATTTAGTTTTGGTATAAATAAACATCGCATCCCCATAAGAAAAGAAATGATATTTATTTTCAACAGCCCTATTATAGCAAGAAATTGTAAAATCTCTCCCCATAAGTGCGCTAACAAGCATAACAAGGGTTGATTTTGGTAAATGAAAATTTGTAACTAATGAATCGATTGCTTTAAATTCATATCCTGGATAAATAAAGATTGCAGTATCAGCTTCTTCAGCTTTAAATTCGTTATATTTTGAATAGTTTGATTCTAAAGTTCTAACAACAGTAGTTCCTATTGCAATAATATTTCTACCTTCTTTTTTTGCTTTATTTAATTTTGATGCAGTTTCTTCACCAATAATATAGGATTCAGAATGCATCTTATGATTTAAAATATCGTTTTCTTTAACTGGTTTAAAAGTGCCTAGTCCAATAGAAAGCGTTACATCTAAAATTTCTACGCCCTTTTCTTTAATTTTTTCTAATAATTCATTTGTAAAATGGAATCCTGCGGTAGGAGCAGCACTACTTCCATTAATTTTTGCATAAACTGTTTGATAATCTTCCTTATTTTTACTTTCTTCGTCTAAATTTTGTTCGATATATGGAGGAAGTGGAGTTAAGCCAATTTCATTTAATATTTCTAAAAATATTCCTTTATAAGTAAATTTTAAAATTCGAATACCTTCTTCTTTTCTTTCTAAACAATTGGCTGATAATACGCCTTCTTTAAAGATAATTTCAGTACCAATTTTGATAACTTTAGCATTTCCACATATTGCTTCAAAAGTATCGTTTCCTAAATCTTTTAATAATAAAACTTCTACATGAGCCCCAGTATCTTTTTTAACTCCAAAAAGTCGATAAGGATTAACTTTGGTGTTATTTCTAACTACTACATCGCCTGGTTTTAAATAATCAATAATATCGCTAAAAAGTTTATCTTCTACTTCATGAGTATCCTTATTAATAAGCATCAAACGGCACTTATCTCTTTCTTTTGATGGATGTTGAGCGATAAGTTCTTTTGGTAATTCGTAATCAAATAAATTTATATCCATTAAAAACCTCTAATATCTTTATACTTTCTTAAAACTTCTTCTTTATATTCTTTAAATCTATCTTCTTTAATCGCTTCTTTTGCGCCTTTAACTATATCTAATAAAAATTGAGTATTATGAAGCGATAATAATCTTTTTCCAAATGTTTCATCACAAACATAAAGGTGTCTAAGATAAGCTTTAGTATAGTTTCTACATGTATAGCAATTACATTCTGGATCAAGTGGGGTGAAGTCTTCTTTATATTTTTGATTTTTAATATTAACTCGGCCATTATGTGTCATTAAGGTCCCATGTCTAGCAATTCTAGTAGGTAAAACGCAGTCAAACATATCAATACCTTTTTCAATGCCGGTTAAAATATAATCTAAACTTCCTACTCCCATTAAATATCTAGGTTTAGATTCTGGAAGATAAGGAACAGCCATATCGATCATTTTATAACAAACGTCTTTTGGTTCTCCGATTGAAGTTCCGCCAATTGAATAGCCATCAAAATCCATTTTTACTAATTCTTCGGCGCACATTTTTCTTAAATCAGGAAATTCGCCACCTTGAACGATTCCAAATAAAGCTTGATCTTCTCTTTTATGAGCATCTTTTCCTCTTTTTGCCCATCTTAAAGTTCTTAAAGTAGAATTTTTAGCATATTCATAAGTAACTGGATAAGGAATACATTCATCAAAACTCATGATAATATCAGCCCCAATTTTTTCTTCAATTTCGATTACTTTTTCTGGAGTAAATAAAATCTTATCTCCATTTAAATGGGATTTAAAAGTAACACCTTCTTCGGTAATATCACGCTTTTTTGCAAGTGAAAATACTTGGAATCCGCCACTATCTGTAAGCATTGCATTAGGATAATTCATAAACTTATGAACTCCTCCAGCTTTAGCTACGATATCTTCTCCTGGACGAAGATGAAGATGATATGTGTTAGCTAAAATTACTTGAGCTCCCATATCAACCAATTCTTCAGGAGATAAGGTTTTAACAGTAGCAAGGGTTCCTACAGGCATAAACATTGGAACTTCAAAATCTCCATGAGGAGTGTGTAAAATTCCATATCTAGCCTTAGTTTCTTTATCAACGTGTAATATTTCTAAATAAAAATTCTTCTTTTCCATAAACTTAGTGAATTATACTAAATTTAGCGCTAATTACCATAACATTTAATCTTTAGATTAATTACCATTTTACTTTTGTTAAATCTTGGGTGTTATTAATAAGAGTGAAAAAATGTGGATAAGTCTTTTTTAAAATCATAAAAATCATATATCCTAAAACATTTATAGCTAAAAATTCTCCTAAAAAAGTCCATCCAGCCATAATGAAAAATATACCACTTTCAAGTAAAAATTCATCGGCAGTTCCTAAAGATGCTAAATAGATAATAAAAGGCACTGCTATCGCATTAATTAAACATGGAACTAGTCCATTTAAAAATAAGGATCTATTAAAAGTTCTATTCATTACACTAATCAAAACACAGGAAATAAAGGTTGCTAAAGTACCAATAACTATGTCAAAGATCCCAGCTGTTGAAAAAAGATTTGCTAACAAACAGCCAATAGTTAATCCAATCGTATATGAAGGATTAAAAAATACTAAAAGATTAAGTAATTCCGCGACCCTAAACTGCATAAAATTATAGGATAAAATTGGAATTGAAATTGTTATAACAGCATAAAGCGCTGCAACAATTGCGTTTAATGTAATCATCTTTACACTAAACATGTTTTTAAAAAATAAACTCATTTAAAATATGTCCCCCTGTTTTCTTTTACGAGTGGTTAGTCATGGGCGAAAAAGACACTCGAGTAAATACAAGAGAGAATATTACTTCAAACTTAGTCGTATTTCAACCTCAAAACTCTAGAAATATTGAGATTTTATACAACCGATTTAAATATTAATCAACTTAAGAATCTCTTTAGTTAAATCCTTAAAATCAATAAAAGTTTTCTAATATGATAGATAGAGAATTTCATTTGTCAAGGAAACTTCTTTTTATACTGGCAAAATTTATTATAAGTATATATTTTTAACATTATTTAACTTTCCGATAGTTATCGTATATTTTAGGTACAATGTACCTAAAATATTATTAAATAAAAATTTTTAAAATTTTTTTAAATTTCTTAATTTTTAATAATTTATAATCATTTAGATAAATTAATTTTTGAATATCATTTATAATTAATTTATAAACTTTTGAGGTATTTAAAAATGAATAAAAAATGTTTAATGATCATCACTGATGGCTTTGAAGAACTTGAAGCATTAGGAACCTATGCGATTCTTTCTAGAGGTGGAATAAGAGTAGATATTTATTCCTTACATAAAGAAAACATCATTGGTAGTTATAATCTTCCTTTAAACGGCTTAAAAATATTTGATTTAAATAAGTTAGATTTAAATGAATATGATGCTTTAATTATTGCCGGAGGAAGAGAATATGTTGAACTAGAAGCTTCTCCTACTTTTATCGAAGTAATTAAAAGATTCTATAAAAATAATAAGGTTATTGCTGCAATATGTGCTGGGCCTACATTACTCGGACATTTAGGATATTTAGAAGACAAAAACTATACCTGTTTCCAAGCAATGAATGAAGATTTTAAAGGTAATTTCATTAATAATAAATACGTAGTTACTGATGGAAATATAATTACTGCCGTAAGTTGCGCAGCTTCTATAGATTTTGGACTCGCAATATTAGAAAAATTAAGTGGCAAAGAAATCACTAATCTAGTTAAAGAAAGAATCTATTATTCTTGTAATAAATAAAATAAAAAAATAATAAATAATAATAAAATTCATTACTAAAACTACTATTAATTAAATATTTAATTAATAGTTTTTTTATATTTATTTTTAGTGTAGAAAGATTATTAGAGGTAAAAAAAGCAATATTATCGAAAATATTTATAATAAATAAAATAATAAATTAAGTTTCAAATACTTACTAAAAAAATAACTACAATTATTCATTGATAGATGATAATTTCTTTAAATATGAGATTCCTTTAAAAAATGCTTCATTAGTATCAATATAATGTCTTTCATTAACACTTTCAGTGATTTGACCTAAAAGTGCCATTCTAACCTTATTATCAGCACCTAGTTTATAAAGCTCAGTATTAATTGATTTTCTTCCAAATCCCTGTAAAGTATTATCAATTTTTACCTTATTTCTCTTCTTTTCCTTATTAAAAATATAAGTGAATTTATAGTAAGAATAAGGAACTAAGAAATCTTCATCTTTAAGGTGATAATTATCGATATATTCTTTTAAGATTAAGGCGTTTTCGTTAACATAAGCGATTCTTTTATAAGAGGCACTAGTTTTAAGTCTTTCACTAATGATATTAAAGTGAGTTAATTTTTGTCTTTTTATCGTAATTATTGCGAGTTTATAGTTATTTTTAAATTCGATATCCTTAATTTTTATGCCTAAAAACTCCCCGATTCTAAGACCACTAAAATAAAGTAAGCGATATAAATATTTCATTCTTTTACTTTTAACGTTTTCAATAAATCTTAACGCATCTTTAATAGAGGTATATTTATTCTTATTTTCGTTATTAAATGTCTTTAAACTAGATTCATTTCCTCTTTTATTTTTAATTGATGTAAGCATTATTAATAGATCATCTTTTTTATCACTATCAATGAGTTTAATTCGTCTAGCATAATTAATTAAATTCCTTAAAACTATGATATATACGGGGTTTTTAAGTCCATTGAATCTCAGGTGATTACGATAATCTTCAATTCGATAAATATCAAATAATTCATGGAGATCATTATTAAAGAATTTAATGATAAATTCTGCTTTTACCTTATAAGAACTATAGGTATTTAAAGAACATTCACTTTCAAAAGAATAAAAGAATCTTTTAACTAAATCTTCAATATCTCTTACTCTAGTTTTATTTTGTTTCTTTTTAGTGCCAAAATATAAAAAAGGAGTGAAATAGCGCTTAAAGGGAGAAATATTATCCATAATGATGTTATTTCGTAATTCATATTCATTATTTATTCGATGGTAGTTAATAGAATTATCGTAATAATTAAATTTATTATTAAATAGATTCATTTCTTTTAAGACATATTTTTTAATAGAGTTATCTTTTTTATCAAATTCATCATGAATGATGAATTTAATATATTCATTATTTACTATTTCTTCTTTATTATTAGCGATATTATTCGATAGTTTACCTTTATAGGCGTTATCACCAAGTTCATTAATTCTTATATTTTCTAGGTGTTTTTTAGCTCTTTTTATCATCTCTTTTTCGATAGATTTTACATATTCTTTATCTTTATATTTATCGTTTTTATTATCTCGATGAGTGAAGTGATAATATGTTCCATCGTATTTTTTAATCTTTCTATCAATAAAATAATGGTTAGTTTTTTTATCTAATACTACAGCCATATATAATTTCCCTATTTTATTAACCTTATTCAGATATTTATCAATTAGAAATACTTAATTTTTAATAAAAAGTTAGTAAATAATTAAGTTTTTGGGGTTTAAAAAAATCATAGAAAAAATCCTTATTTTTAGTATTTCTTTAATTGATAATAAAATATGTGAATAAAGGTAAATAAATTTTATAAGATTAAATCTAAGTTTGCCATCTACTATTTATATATAAGGATATAATAGGTGACATCTGCCATACCTTTACTGGAGTTAGCTATATCTATCTACCACTTCTTTACTAATAAACTCCTAGAAAACTACTAGTTAATTACTTGATAATCACATTTATGTATTACAAATTTGATATTTATCGAAAATATTAGTTTTCACGTGGAAAGTTTTTTATGTACTAGTAGTTTTTCAGTTATTTTAAATAATTATTATAAAGAAAAAAGTTTCCACATGGAAACTTTTGTAATAGTAAATTTATCTGGATTGTGTTAGAAAATTTTTAAATAACAAATGTCAAAGTCGTTCTTTTTCCCAATTCAATTATTTCAATTAAAATCTTATAAGAAAAAGATAATGAATAATAAGAATATTCAATATTTGAATTTTTCCCCCCAACATTCATTTATAGAAGAATCAACTGTATATGTTTTATCGTTAACTCTAAATTCTTCTGCATAGAAATTGTCGAATCCAAAATAATAATCTGCAAACTCTTTTTTTCCAAACCGCGACTAATATATCCTCCTATTCCAAACGCGTTGCTTATTAAACTCCCTCCTCCGGTATAGATTTCCCTTAGAGGTAAATCACAATCCGGTCCACATAAAATAAGCTTATATCCCTTTGCGCTTTCATTAATTTCAACATCTAAAGTAAATGTTTGTGTTGTCGAACCTTCATTAGGTTTAATAAGAAAATCCGTTAAAACATAAACATTCTTATAAACTTTCATTAGTTCTTTTATCTCTCCGAAAGTTTTATCATAAGTGGCAATCTTTGTGGTTGAATTGCTAGAAGAGCTATTTAAAATTCCTAACAAAGAACCATCACAAGCATATAAATACAATTTATTTAAAGAATGTGAGAAATTGGAAATTTCAAGTTTTGAATCATTTATTTCTGTTGAACCGTCCTTATTAATCACTTTTATTATATAAATGAGTTAAAAAAATCAATATATTAATAAATATAGATTTTATCTATATTTTTTAACTATATTTTATAAAAAACTTATAAAATATATTGGTAAATAAGTAATATTATCTTTAGTTTTAACCTCTCTATTATTTGAAAATACATATCCTTCTTTTATAAGTTTCTTATTTTGTTCAATTAGTTTAGATAATGCCCTAAAATTATTGATATCTTTACCAGATTTAATTTCTAAAGGAATAACCGATAAACTGCCATAATCATCGATTAAAAAATCAACTTCTCCAACCTTTTGCGGTAATAATAATAAAATTTATGGTTATGAGCAATTAATTCTTGAGCAACAACGGTTTCATAAATCGCCTTAAATTAATTCAGCTTTGATCATCTAAAACAGCATTTAAATTATTTTTATATAAAATATTAGTTAATTACCCAACATCATTAAGATAAAGTTTAATTAAATTCTTATTAGTAGATTGTAAAAGAGGGAACTTTATATCACTTATAGCTCTAGAATCTAAAACTATTCCTGAAGATAATAAATAATCAAATGCATCAACATATTTAGAATATCTAACATCATCTAAATCTTCTATTTCTTTAAAGACTACTCTTTTTACCTTATTTTCAATATTTGAAGGTATAAAATCATATAAAGCCTTTATCTTAAGCTTATTATTTTTATCATATTTAGAAACATCACTTTTATAGTAATTATAGGTAGCTTCATGTATCTTTCTTACTTTATAAATATTATTTGTTTCTTTAAAAGTATTAACAGCATCAGGAAGACCTCCAATAAAAAGATAATATTTAAAGTATTTTAAGATTTCTTTATGTAAAGATTCATTTAAAGATTTTTTATCTTTATATGAATCTTTCATTAAAGAAATAACATCTCTTCCTACATTATTTGCAAGTAAAAACTCTTCAAAATCTAAAGAATACATCTTTATTTTTTTAATACTTCCCATAGGAATGAGGGTAGTATCACTTAAAGCTAGTCCAAGTTCACTTCCACTACAAATATATTTATATTTATTATCTCTTCTTAATTAATTAAGAAGAGATAATAAATGAGGATATATTTGTATTTCATCAATAAAAAAAGGGGTATTATCTAAGGAATCTAATTTATCCCCATGAGTTAAAGATACTTGGATATAAAAATCTTTAATAGTTCCTACTTTTTCATATAACTTATCACCATTAAAATCATCTGCCATATTAAGTTCAATATAGTTACTATATCTTTTCTTTCCTAGTTCTCTAATAATAAAACTCTTACCGACTTGTCTAGCTCCATCAATACATAAGATCTTGTCATCATTATTATCAAAATAATCGTTAATTATCGTAGAAATTTTTCTATATAACATAATTAAATACCTTCTTATTTAACTATGTTATAAAGCACTATTTCCGCTTTTCCTAGAATTTTCTACCTCAAAATATACGCTTTTCCCATTTTTTAGACCCTCATTTTATACGCTTATTCCAACTTTTTTAAGACATATTTTATACGGTTATTCCAAAAATTAAAGATTTAATAATTTAAATAAAATAAAATCCACTCACATCTATTTTTCTTACGAATGGATTCTATATAAATATTATTTATTGCTTATTTAACTATTCTTTAATAGTTTTTATTTAATCCTTCTTCTTTTTTCTATAAGTATTAATCCATTCGATTAAGGCGTAGGTATTTAATATGACATAAATGATATTAATGATCATTAATAAAAGTCCTGCATTTCCACCCATAGATTGAGATTCACTATATTTAATACTCCATAACACTACGAGTACGATTGAATATAAATCCCAGAATATCCATTGTTCTAAGATACCTTTAGAGGTAAAATAAACACTTATTAAACATAAAGATGTTGCTAAAGCATTAATAAAAGGATAATCAGATTCAATTAATTTTAAGATATAGCCATACCCTGATGTAAATAAAGGGATAAGAATTATAATGATTATTAGTTCAATCTTATTCATTCTTTTGATATTAAAGGTAGAGGTTTTTTCTATTCTATTAGTTTTATTAAGATTATTACTTACTTCATTATTACCTTCTTTATTAACTACATCTTCTTCTTTTAGCTCTAACTCTTTATTCTTATTATTTTTCTTTTTATCAATAATCCTGTCTTTAATATAAAAATTAAAGACAGTATATAAATACATTATTAGATTAATAACTAAATTTAATATTGCCTCTCCATATTGATGATAGATTAATGAAGATACTCCATACATAATGGAATATCCAATATAAAAGAAAAAAGCATACTTTTTTCTTTTTAAATTTAAACTAGCACCAATTATTCCAAATAAAGCACTAAATAGTTCTATTAATGATAAATAGTTAAAACTATCACTCTCTTTATTAGAATCCACTATCGATAATATCCCTAACACTAAAAGAGTAAGAATACTAACGAGTAAAAATATCCATTCATATACTTTAAAAATCTTAAAAAACTTCTTCATAAAAACTTCCTATTCTTTAATATAAATAATAATTAATAAATTAATATATTATTCCTTTATTTATTGGTGAGAAATATTATATCAAAAATGATTAATCGATTTAAATCCATTTAATTCTTCTTATACAAAAAATCTTAATTTTTATATATTTTTGTATGGATTTATAATGAATTAATAAAAAATCTAAACAAAATAATACAAAACTGTAATTTTTTGTATTATAATTTTAGTGGATATTAATTATATAAAGAGGTATTAATTATGCTTAAATCAATTATTCATAGTTTAACTATTCATGGAGTTAAAAATATATCAAAACCTATAACTTTAACATTTACTAATAAATCGTTATCTACTGATAACGATTTTAGTGATTCAAATATTAAGGCGATATATGGAGCTAATGGAAGTGGGAAAAGTGGAATTATAACTGCGTTATATATTTATAAAGATTTAATAACTAAATATAATTCTGGTCTTAATAATGAAAAGCTTTCTTCCTTAGCAAGTCAAATCATCAATAGGAAATTAAAAGAAATGTCTATAGATATCATCTTTTCCTTTTATCAAAAAGATTACATCGTTACCTATAAACACTTCCTTAAAATAGGATTAACCCCACATTCAGATTTAATAATTAAAAAGGAAGTGATTTCAATTTTAAATGGTTATCGAATTAACGATGAAAAATTTGATACTCTAATTGAAATTAATAACGGGAAAATAATAGAAATTAATAACTCCTTAAATGATTTAAAAACAAAAGAATTAATTGTTGATATTAGCACTAATCTATTAGATAAAAATTCAATTGCTTCCATATATTTTAAAAATTTTAAAAATACTAAGTCATCTAAATCTATTAAAGGAAATAAGTTAGAACTTGCTCTTTTATTTATATCTACATTTGCCTTTAATTTAATAGTTGAACTTGAAAAAGAAGACAAACATAGCGAATTTTTAAGTTTTAATAATACAGACTTTTTAACTAATAAAGGTAGTAATTTGCCAAGTTTTAATGAGCTATCTTTTGACGTAATCGGAAGTAATATCGATATAATTGATGACTCAAATTTAAAAAAGTATAAAGAAAAAATCAAAAATTTAGAGAAATTCATAGAAATATTTAAACCGGAATTAAAAGAAATTAATCTCAAAATCAAAAAACAAGAAACGAAAAATTATTGTGAAAAGGTTTTTAATTATGGGGAATACGAAGTAAATGTTGAATATGAATCAACTGGTATTAAAAAGCTTGTTAGATTATTTGATGCAATAAGCGCTTCTATCAATGGATCAATTGTTTTCATCGACGAAATGGATTCAGGTATCCATGATATTTATTTTGCTAAAATGATTGAGTTCTTCTCTTTAAGCTGCAAAGGGCAATTAGTTTTTACAACTCATAACTTAGAACCTATAGAAATACTTAAATACAAAAAACACTCGCTTGATTTTTTAAATCCTGATTCAAAAATATATTCACGGAAAAGAGAAGGAAATGTTTCTCCTAAAAATAAATATGTCTCTGGCTTAATGCCATATTCAAATTTTAATATTGAAGCATTTGATTTTATAATTCTTTTAAATGATGAAGGAGAATCAAAGAATTAAGCAACTAAACCAAAAGAAAAATAAATGATTCAATTAATTTTTGTAGTAAAAACCAATAAACGAATCCAAAGCGATAACGCTTATATTATTGCTCTTCTTCAACTCTTCTTCCCAAGCTATAAAAAGAAAAACATAACAATAAACTTTGCATATATGGATGGGAAAGGAAATCATGAAAAAGCTTCAACGAAAAATCAAATAAATGGATATATCTTAAATAATAAAAAAGGTAAAAACATTATTGTTTATATCTTCGATACCGATAATATTAGAAGCAACATTGACGATTTAAAAACATTTGAAAAAGAATGTAATTACTGTAAACAAAACAGTTATCTTTTAATTTGGTTCAACCCAAACATCGAATCCATTTTATTAAAAAAGTCTGTTTCAAATAAAAATAAAAAATCTGAAGCTTTTAAATTTTTAAAAAACCCACCACTAATTGATAGAAATCTTATTAGTTCTTCAAATGATTCTTTTACTTCAATAGGAAAAAGTAATTTTTTAACAATTCTTGAACCCTTATTTAAAAGACTTAAATAAAATCATATAAAAAATAACTACAAAAAAAGGGAATTATACTTTATTATTCTGCAAATAACTGTAAGAATATTTAAAAATGCATTAAAAAACAAATCAATTTTTAAAAGTTTAATAAACATGTATTAAATGCTTTTAAGAAATAGCATTCATAAAAATTTACGCATAAAAATTCATAAACCTTTTATCAATCTCGTGGTAATTGAAATATAAAAGGACTGTCGAATTAAGGGTATAAATTTTATTAGTTAATTCCATTTCTTTTATTTCTATATCAATTAATAAATTAGTATCTAAGCCTTTATAAAGATTTTCTTTAATTAAATAAAGATATTTCATTAAATTAAAATAGCTAACAATTTTGAATTTTAAAGGATCATAAATATATTGATAAAATTGGTTGTTTCCCCACGAAAATGACCTTTCTTTAATATCAATTTTGTATCTATTCCCAATACCCTTATCAACCTTAAATTCTTTAAATATTTGATATCCGTCTATATCTAATGAAGTTATATCATAAAGCGATTCATACATAGGAAAATTAAATAATAACATTCCTTCATCAGTTTCATCATTAAATCTAGTTACTAAATATTTAACTTTATCGATTTCAAATTTTTGATAATGAGGTTCATAATCAAAAATTAGATATATTTCACTAAATGTAGAATCTATTTTTACATTTGCTTTTACATTTTTTAATTGTTCTTCTTTTAAAAGAATCGAGGTCAAACTTTTGCCTTCATTTTCTTTTATAACTAATAGATCATAGAGTTCATAAATAGTAGTTTTATAGGAAATTATCATTACATTCTCTTCATTAACATCTATTCCTATTTGTTTTAAAAGATATTTATCTAAATGAGTCTTTTCTTTATCTCCTTCAACTACGAACAATATCTTTCTCATCAAATTCTCCTGCTTCCATTAATTTACGGTAATTGTGTCCTTCTCTTAAGATTTTATTTGTTGATTCACTTAAAGTCTTTAACTCATTATTTCTTAATATCATTACTGCATCTGGTCTAACAAAATTAGCTGCTAATAAAGAATTATCGTGAGTAGTTAAAACTGATTGAAAAGATGAATATTTATTTATCATATCAACTAAAGATGTTGCTAAATTAGTATGATAAAATGCATCAAATTCATCTATAAAAAGGAAGCTAATCCTATTAAATCCTGCTTTTAACCAGTAATAAAATAAGGTTAAAGAAATTGTTCCGGTTGATGCAATTTGGAAAAAAGGAACAGCAAAATTTTTCTTTTTTATTCCTAAAATTTTTCTTCCATCACTCCCACTAAAAGATGTAATTTCCTCATTTATTCCAGCTTTATTTAAAAATTCTTCAAAGTCTTTTTCTAAGTTATTAGAGATGATAAAAGTATCAATCTGTTCATTATTAAAGTTATTACTAATAAATTCATTAACTCTTAAAGAACGGAACCAAAGCATTCCGTTTACAAAGTTATAAATAAGTTTTATAGGATTATCATCGCTTATATTAAAGGTATTACTCATTGCAAACTTTAAAGCGCTTATATTTTCGCTTCTTAAAGTGAAATTTAAGTTTTTAAAATCTTCTATTTCGTTTTCGCACTGATTAGCTAAATAGTCATAATAAAATAAAGTTTTATTGTTTTTAATAATCTCTTCTTTTATTAATTTACGTTCAGAGTTTTTTTCATATCTATAAATTATTTCTTCATTATCAAATAAGAAGACATATTCAAAACTAGCATTTGCTTTAACAGAATCAAGGTTTAAATAATAGTTATAGTTTTCTACATTCATAACCATATTATTTGATAAATGGAAAGTAATATCCATTAAGGCAAATCCTAAATTAGATTTTCCACTCGAATTATCTCCATATATTAATAATTTATTTATTAATCCATTTTTAATTAATTCTTTATTGAAATCGTAATCCTTTACTTTAGAAAAATCTAAAGTAATAGGGTCTTTAAAAGATTTAAAGTTTGAGACTGTAAATTTCTTAATCATATTCTTTTATTTCCTTTGGTAAATATATGATACGAAAATAATTTTACATTAGCAATGTAAAATTTTTACATTAAGAATGTAAATCCTTTAAACCTATAGTAATTTTATTGATAAATGTTGATTATTATGTATCTTTTTTCCTATTAATAATCTAAATATTCAGTAACGACAATCTTTAAATTCTTACCGCTTAATTTAGTTTTTTCTTTAGATTTTAAAATAATAAAACTAAAACCTTTATTAATTTTATATTTATCATCTACCATAACTTCGCCTTCAATAACGGATACTATCAAATAATTATTAAGAGTTTCGAAACTACATTCATGAATATTTGTTAAATCATAGTAAGTTACCAAAAAATACTTATTTTGCCATAAAATAGAAGAATCTAAACCGAAGTGATTCTTAACTTCTTCTTTATAAATGTCAAAAGAAACAACATCTAAAGCTTTATTAACGTGTAATTCTCTTTCTTTTCCATCTTTATCTTTTCGATGATAGTCATAAAAACGATAAGTTACGTCGCTTGATTGTTGAACTTCGAGTAAAAGAATATTTTTTCCTATTGCATGTAATGTTCCTGAAGGAATTGGATAAAATTCACCTTTTTTAACCTTGTAATAGTTTAAATAATTTTCAATTTTATCTTCATTAATTGCTTTAACTAATTCATTTTTATCTTTAGCTTTATGCCCAATAACAATATTTGAATCTTCTTTAGAATCCAAAATTAACCGACCTTCAGTTTTACCAAGTTGATTTTCATACTTTTTAGCATATTCATCATTAGGATGAACTTGGATTGATAATAAATCTTTAGTATCTATTAACTTAATTAAAATTGGAAAATCTTCACTTTTTATTGAATCGTTAAATAATTCTTTATGTTTTTTATATACCTCACTTAAAGTTTTATTTTTAAATTCGCCATTTAAAATAATCGATTCTCCTTCTTTATGTCCTGAACAAGACCACATTTCTCCAATATTTGAAGAAGAATCTGTAACTTTAAGTACGTTTTTAAAATAATCTCCGCCCCAAATTCTTTCTTTTAAAGGAGCACTTAATAGTAAAATCTTTTCCATTTTATCATCCTTATTTTATATATGTATATTTATTAAAAATTAGTTACCTTTAAACGATTTTATAGATGCGACTTCAACGGTATAGTGATAAAGTTTGGCATCATAATAATTTATGGTATATTCGATCAACTTATTATTTAAGTCGTAGCCCTTCCTTATTCTTTTTAATACGGCATCTTTTTTAGTGATTTTTAAAACTTTTCTTAATTCATCATCTGGGATAATAGCTTCTAATTCCTCTTCAAAGCGAGAAAAGATAATATTATTATCGATTAGATATTGATATAAAGATCCGAATAAAAATTCTCTATCGGTAGGAAGGTCTATAGGAAGATTAAGCCAAGTATCAGAATATACAATCGGTTTATCTTCTGCTCCTCTTAATCTTTTAAGATTATAGAGTTTATCGGTATATTTATCTCTAAATAAGGAATCGACGCTACTTTTTTCAAATACAATCGATAAACTTGAAGTGAAAGTGATGCAGCTCGAAGAAGTTGATTCTTTCATTTCGTTTGAAAAAGATTGAACAAGTGTGAAGTTTTTTAAGTCGTTATTATCGTGATTAATAATCGTTCCAAATCCCGCTCTTCTAATAATTAACTTATCTTTTTCTAATTCAGCTAAAGCTTTTCTAATTGTGACTCTAGAAACTTTATAAATATCACAAAGCACTAATTCACTAGGTAACAATTCTCTTGATTTGTATTCTCCATTAATAATCTTCTCTTTCAACTCACGAGATATTTTTAAATATAATGATAAATTTGTTTCGTTTTCTAACATAATAAGCCTCTTTTATTTAAAATAATTAAGGTAAATAACCATTAATCATTTTTTAAAACACAACCGAATTTATATGGCAACTATAACACATTTATAATACATTTGCATTATTCTATTTACCTTAAATTTTTAAATGTATACTTTTTAAACTTTAAAAAGAGAATAGAATCTTGGTCGATAAATATCGGCATTCAAATTATTCACTCCTAAACTTGCTTCGTTTAAATTATATGAAAATATTAATTTCTCATAGGTTGATAAAGTAGGATGCATTTTAGCGTTATAGTAATTTATATCATCAAGTAATAATTTATCTTCAATTGTATAAATAATCATTTCATCTTCATAATTATCAAATAAAGTATCTGATTTAATCATGATGATATTATTCCCGGTAGTATATTCTTGAAAAGTAAGAATAAATTTCCCATAATCTTCGTTATTTTTATCATTAATTTCAACTACACTCATTTCACAAGAAACATTATCTACAATTCCTTTAGAATCTTTAATATTATTGCTCCAAGAAGTTCCATCATAATATTCATATTTAGAAAAATCCTCGACATCTTCTTCTTTAACTCTTGAAACAACTAAACTTCGAGGAAGATTATTTTTCCTATCATCTTTATAGCCAAAATTATAAATATATCCATCTGGATTCACTCTATTACTAGATGAAACATTTTCAAATATAGCAGCTCCAAAAATAATATCTAAACTGCCATCTTTTTCGAAATAAGATAATTTGTCAGTATTTTCATCCTTAATTAAATGTCTACTATTTAAATCAATAGTTCCATCTTTAATATCGAACCTAATAAGATCTTCACCCTTTTGAGCAAAACCTAAAACTCCTTCTTTTGCTATATATAAAGCGTGAACATAATAATAATTATCAATAACAAAAGAATCACCTAACCAATAAAAAGCATCAGCTTTGCTTCTAGAACTATCTTTTATAGGAGTTAAAGGTTCATAATCTTCAATTAAAAAATCAATTTGTTTATCTTTATATAAACCAAAAGAATTATTGACTATTACCGAGTTTTTTCTATCTTTTGTTTCTTCTTCGACATTTCCTATATAAGTGTCAGAATAATTAAATATTGATTCATATTTATATATTTCTTCTTCGCTTTCTAAAATTGATTGATTTCCATTAATTCGAGTATTAAAAACTCCATCAGATCCACTCCATCCATTATAAGAAGAGTGTAAAAAAGTATATTCTTGATTAAACTCGCTTACCCAGCCACTCCCTAAAGTAAAGATTACTTCACTTAACCCATAAAATGAGGTATCTTCAAAATTAGAATTAAATATAAATTTAATGTATTGAACACTGATATTATTCAATTCAATCATATCGGTGTAAGAAATATTGTTTTCACCACTTGCTTTATTTAATACGTAATTATCTAAAAGAGAATAGTTAATTCCATCTATCGAATAGTAGATTGATAAATCTTTTACTCCATTATCTAAATTTTCTTCATCGTTATAATTATAAATATAGAGTTTATCTAAAGGATATTTTCCATTAAAAGAGAAGATAATTTCATTATTATTTGAAATATACATATCTTCTTTATTATTAGAATGTAGCCCATTTAAACTACTTACTTCGTTCATTCCGCTATAATTAATTAAATTATAAGATTCAGGGATTAAAGCACTATTTTTATCAATAAAGATATTAGAAGTTAAAATATTCCCTTTTTTAGCAACATTTTTATATTCATATACCCTTATTTCACTTAATCCATAGGCATTACCACCATAATTAGAAATAAAATCAAACTTAATATATTGTGCGGTTAAACCACCTAAATCAAGATCATAAAAGGAATTATTAATTAATGAACTGGTTTCGTTATTAGTGCCACTATATTTTTCTAAAGTATAAGTATCTCCATTATTTAAATAAAAATAATTTTCATTATCTAAAGATATTGAAACTTTAAATTCTTTTACCGAACAATCAATTCTTGTTTCATGGTTATAATTCCAAATATCAATATATCCAATACTTCTAGCTTCATTTAACTTTAAAATTACATAATTATCTTCTTTATTAGCCCTAGTTATAAACATGTTATCTCTAGGAAGAAGAGAGGAATGATAATGAAAATAACCTTCGCTTCCTTCCATTCCAGTATCGTTAACTAGATTTTCGCTTTTATACATTTCACTTGAAGGAATAACCTCGATATTGTCAATAAATCTACCTCTATCGGTTGAAGATTTATTTACTTGGGTTACTAACTTTATCTCTTCATCATCATTTTCGTTTCCTTCATTAATATCATTATTAACGCATGAAGAAAGATTAAATAAGGTTAATAAAAAGAAAAGTGCAAGCTTAAAAATAGTTCTTTTTTTCATATTCTTTAATAATCTCCTTCAAATTAATTTTTATAAATCTCGGGCGATAAATATCGACATTTTTAGTATTTTCATCATCTAAAGAATTAACATTATAACTTATAATTAATTCTTTATTTTTCTTACGTTTTTTTATTAATCCGTCTTGTATTTTAGCGTTATAAGTTATGATGTTATCTTTAAACTCTTCGCATTCATAAATTAATAGATCGTTATTAATATATTCGTCTTTATTCAAAATATCTTTAATTCTTAATAAATAAATCTTATTCCCAACACTATTTTTGGTATAAGCAATGTAATAATGATTATCAATTGATGAATAATAAATCTTTGATTCGGTTGTAAAATGTTCTTTTAAAATTAAAAGATCATCTGTTCCTTTTTTAAAAGTTAAATCGTTTGAATAAAACTCTAAATCTAAATTTTCTAATGATTTAGTTCTACATAAAATCAACTTCTTATTATCAATATTATTTATATAGCCATAAATATAGTAATATGGGAAAACCTTAATAATCATGTTCCCTAAAATAATATTTTTATCGACTAAAGAATTAAAATTAATAATTTTATAAAAGGAATGATCATCGGTTAAATCCACCTTATTTTTATAATAATTTTTAAATAAATACTTTAAATCTATTTTAATTAAAGCATTTCCTCCAATTTCAAAAGGAATTTCTTTATCATCTCTATCTACCATATTTATCGCAAAAACATATAAAAAATTATCTATGATGAGTCCATCTTCCAACCAGAAATAGTTATGCTCATTTTGAGCATGAAGGAGCGTAAGGGTTGGGTTTTTGCGATAAATATGATAGATATGATGATAGTTTTTATCCATTATTAAGGCGCTATTATTAATAAATTCATAGTTTATTCTTTTATCGGTTTTTTTATCAGATTTCCCAATAAAAGTATCAGAAAAATAACAAAATATTTTATTTTCATATTTAAAAGAATAGATTCCATCAGCACCGCTCCAGCCACTATATCTTTTAAATAATTTATTAATATTTTCTAGTTTTCTTGCCTTAATCATCTTTAGAAGTATCCATTAAATTTAAGAATCTTGGATGATAGATCCTACTTTCACTCTTATTTTTAGCCATTGACATATCATTAAGATTAAAACTTACTACAATCTTATTTTTGCTTGATAGATGTAAATGAGATTTAGCGTTATATGCATAGGTTGTAGGAGAATCGAATTCAGTTAAATCTTTTATATATACGATTCTAGGTTCACTAAAAGGACCTACTAAAGTTTCTCCTATAGCATAAGCTACTTTATTAGAATTTGTGTCATATTGGAATATTGCAAGATATTTTCCCTTATTTTCGCCACTTTCAATAGTTTGAACACTCATCTCACAAGAAACATGAGTTAATAAAGATTTAGCTTTTAATATATCTTTATTCCATTCTTTTCCATCAAAATACCTAATATTATTTAAATCATCAATCTCGCTAGGAAGAATTCTTCCTACGATTAAATGTCTTAAAAAAGCCTTTCTTTCGTTATAGTAGCAATAAAAATAGATATATCCATCTCCATTTATATATCTTTCGTGGTTATAAAAAATAGCACTAGGACCGATATATTCTTTATCGTCATCTAATCGATAAAATGGAGCTTCTCTAACTTCATAATTATTAAAATCTAATTTTTTATGTTTTAAAGGAACCTTAATTTGACTAACTCCATTCATTTTAAATTCATAGCCTTCGATACCGTTTAAATCTTCTTCGATCATTACCGGGTAAATATATAAATTATTATTAATAATTACTCCATCTTGAAGCCATAACCAAGCTTTAGCAAGTTCACTAAAGAATTCTGAATTTGAAGTTGTTTCAACATCAAATAAAGGACCTTCGTTATCATAAAAATATACTTTTTTTAATCCGACAACTTTATCTTCTTCGTTAATTGAACCAGCAAAATTTTCTTTAAAGTTAATTAAAAATTTTACGTATTGAGCCTTAAAATTAACTTCGATATTATTCTTTTCTTCTTTTAAAGAGTATTCGTTTAAGGTGACTTTTTTATAGAACCTATATTCATCAATATCATTTTCTTTATAATAAATATCTAAGGTTTTTACACCCCTTTTTTCATTATTTATTCCAAAGTTTGGACTATCAAAATAATTAATAATTTCTATTTTATTTAAATCATGAATTCCATGAAGACTAAAGACTAACTCAACATCTTTAATAGGATTATATTCACTACAATAAGGCTTAAAATCAATGTCTTTACCATAATATTTTGTTAGATTTTCTGCTATATATCCTCTTTTTAATAATCTTAAGGAAGGTTTAAAGAAGGATTCATATGCACCAACTTCATTTCTTTTAACCTTAAAATCTAATTTTCCGTTTTTATAGTATGCAAATGTATTATTTATAAAAGCAGTTGGTTCAACTCTTCGATAATTTTCAATATTTCCTACAAAAGTATCACCAAAAACAAATAAGGTTTTATCATCTTTTTGGTCATAATATTCTAAATTTTCTAAATTAAATGAATAGATTCCATCTCCTCCACCCCAATTTTGAGTAGCTAAAAATTTATCTGATAATTTATTATTTTCAATAGCAATATACCCTAAACCACAATAAATTCTTACTTCATTTTTTAAACTGGAAGAAATTACTTTTATATATCTAGCAGTAATATTATCTAAATTAGAAAAATCTTCGATTTTATAAAAATTATAATCATCTATTGAATAAAATCCTTTAATAGGGATGGCGGATTCTATTTTTTCTAAAGGATAAATACCTTTTAAATCAATTATCACTTCTTTTTTAGTATTTATTTTAACTTTTTTTATTAAATCACCATGTTTTAACATAATTTTAACTTCCTTATTTAACTTTATAGTTTTTAATTTTTATTTTAAAAGTTCATCAATTTTTTCTTTTATTAATGGGGTGATATATAAATATCCATTAGCATTTAAATGGAGTCCTTCAAGGGTGTAATCAAGATTTAAATTTCCTTCTTTATCAACTAGTTTGGAATATAAATCTAAATAGTAAACTCCTTCAAAGTTTTTAATTATTTCATTTACTTTTTTAATGTTTTCATTAGTTTTAGTATTAACTGAAGCTTTATCAATTTTAGGATTATCACTATTATTAATAGGATATAAGGACTCTAAAATTATTTTTGAAGAAGGGAGATTCTTTTTAATCTCTTTAACTACTTCAAGTATATTTTTAGCAATAACTTCTATATTATTGCTTGCTTCTTTAACTAGTTCAAAATCATTAATTCCTATTAGTAAAACAATAATTTTAGGATTAAGTTCATATATCGATTCATTCATTCTTTTTAATAATCCTTTTGTTGTATCGCCACCAATCCCACGGTTATAAACGTTATAATTTTTATAGCATTCATAAACGTTATAATTATCAGTTAAAGAATCACCAACAAATACGATTACATCGTTATTTTCATTATTTTCAACTACTTTATTATAAGTTTTGAAACCATCTACTTTATTAAGAAAAGATACTTCTAATAAATAGTTAAAGTATTCTCCAGCACCTTCTTTTTTAGAGTTTTCAATCAACTTTTTATTATTGAAAAGAACAATAATTATATAAAGAATTAATAATAAAATAATTACTGCTAATACGATGATAGTTATGATTAATTCCATATTTTTACCCCTTTAATCCAAAAAATTATTTTATTAATTCTTTAGCTTTTATAACGCTCCCTTTATAAGCTTCATTCATCTTTTTAATTATTTTTAAATTAGGTAATTCAGTATTTAACCTATTAATTAATGTCTCTTTATATAAGGTATTTGAATTACCTAATGAGCCGATTACACTAAATAAGACTTCCTTATTAGATTCATCAAACTTTAATTCTTTAAAGCAAGTTTTAATCATTAAAATTACTTCATCTACTCCTTCTAAAATGATTCTTTTAGCAAATTCATTATCTTGATAAAAAGTAACAACTTTACTTAAGGATGCGATTTCACTTCTTGAAACGTGATTTATATATTTAGAAAAAGCTTGGTAATCATAAACATTTATTTTTTCTTTTAAAGCTTTAGAAAATTCACTTTCTTCATAGCGATGATCAATTACTTTAGCTAAATATTTTAAAGCTTTAAATCCTAAATCATAGGAAGATCCTGGATCACCTTCTTTATGACCATATCCACCTACTCTTATATATTTCTCATTATTTTTTCCATAAACAACACTTCCAGTTCCAGCAATCAAAATGATTCCATCATTTCCGTTTAATCCACCATATAAAGCACAGATAACATCATTGTCAGAATTAATAATTGTATCTTCTTTAATAATTGGAAGTTTTCTTAATAAATTATTAAAGTTATTGATATCTTCACTAGATGCAATTCCTCCAATACCAGCAAAAATAGCATCAACCTTATAAGGTAAGGATAAAACTTCTTGATAATTAGCTAAGATTTCTTCATAAGAAAAAGTGTCAATACTACTTCCCTTACTTTCTTTATAAAAGATAGTATTACCATCTTCATCTTCGATTAAAAATGAAGTTTTACTTCCGCCTCCATCGATTCCTAAAAATAGCTTTTTATTTTGATTTATATTATCTGACATAAGCTTTTAAGACCCCGCACATCTCTCCTTCATTTAATGGTCGAATATAATATTCTTTTACTGATTCTGGAATAATAAATGTTTCGGCATAATGAACGATTAATGGCTCAAATTCATTATTAACTGGTTCAATAATTGCTGCTTTTCCTTCAACTAAATTGCAGGAATTACATGAAGAAGATGTTTTGAGTTTAATTCTTTTATTAAAGAAATATCTTCTGGTTTCAATTGGCTCTCTTTCATGTAACCCAGTTTTAGTAGAACCATCTTCCATTTCAACAAACTTATTAATTAAGTTTTCTTTTACCCAATTAGTATCACGGTCATATTGAATAACTTTTTCACCATGTTCAATATGAACTGGACGAGGTAATCCATCAAGTCCAACTCTTCCCCAGTCCCATAATTTAAAGGTAAAAATATATGGAGTAGAAGAGATTTCTAAAACCATGGAATTACGACCACTACAGTGGATTGTTCCCGCAGGAATTAAGATGTGATCGTGTTTTTTAACTTTGAACTTATTAATATATTTTGAATCATCAAAGATTGAATTTCCTTTATTTGCATCCTTTAAAGCTTTGATAAATTCTTCTTTATCTATATTTTCTTTGACTCCTAAATAAACTACGGCATCACTTCCAGCATCTAAAATGTAATAAGATTCATCTTGAGTGTAATGCATTCCAAAAGTATCTTGGATATATTCAGTTAAAGGATGAACTTGTAAGGATAAATTTCCTCCATCCATAGTATCTAAAAAGTCAAATCTAATTGGATATTCAGTGCCATATCTTCCATGAACCTTATTACCTAAAAGGTTGATTGGTTCAAAAAAGACAACATTTATTGAAGGAGTTTCAACTATTACTCCATTAAAATCTAAATAAATTGAGTTTTCTTCAGGAACTCCATCAAAACTCCAAGCATAATTTTGTTTTGATTTATCTAAATTACAGACCTCTTTCATCCATTGTCCGCCCCAAACTCCTGGATCAAAATAAGGAACTAATCTAAATGGAGATCTTGATACTTTGTTTAATCCTTTAAATAGGGCAATAGTTTCAATCATTTTTGGATTATTCTTTTTAACTGTATCAATATAGTATTTAGATTTTTTTAAGATTTCTTTTTTGACTCTATCAGCAACTCTCCATTCAATAAAATAGCCTCTTTTAAACTTTTTAAGGTTATCTTCTTTTGGATTAAATGTCTTCCAGTTACTCATTCCATTTCGATATCGAAGTTGGATTTCCCATCTTGCCATATCAAAATAGACAAGTTCATCATAGCTTTTAATTAAACTTGCACCAAATCCATATACTAAAAAAGTTTCATTCTTTCTATCTTCAAAAATTAACTTATTTAACTTTTCTAAATATGATTCGTCATAAAATTCGTTAATTTTAAAATGAGACATGATTCCAAAAACCCTATCATTAGTAAGATTTTTTTCAATCATTTTATTAATTTCATCTTCAGTTTTAGAATAATCATCGATTTTAATAATATGGTTAAAGTTTAATTTTTCTATAAGATTATGAAGAACTTCTTCATAATCTACTCCTGGATACATTTCAAAAACTACTACTCTTTTATTAATAAAACCCTTTTTTAAAATAGGAAGAATTTCTTCATAATCTTGATAGGCTTTAAATCCTTCTACCTTAGTTTTAGGATATTTATCATATTCTGATACAAAATTTAAATAGCTCATATTGCCCCTTCATACTTATACTTTTTCCAAAGTTTTTTTAATAAAAAACTTTCAAAAAAATAGATTAATCCGAATATTATGGCTAAAAATCCTAATGAAACATAAATAACTAAAAATATCGATCCGATAAATAAAATAATAAATAATATTGAAATATAGATATATCGGTGTGCAAAATAAAATGCTAAATATAATAAATGCATTAAATCCCCTTTAAATTTAGCAATTACCGGAAAAATAAAAGAGGCTATTAATCCTATTTCAAATAGGATTAATGTAATAACTGCAAATCCAATTAATTTAATAGTAGAATCTTCAATTGTATTTACCATTAAATAATTTAAATACCCACATCCTGCAATTAAAATAAGGATAATATCAACAATGATCGTATATTTTAAATTACCTTTAAAATGTTTAAAGTAATTTCTAACATAATATCCTGAATTATCAGTTTTTAAATCAAGAAAAGTAGCATAAAGAGCACTTAGACTGGTTCCAAAACAAATAAGTAAGGTACCTCCTGATGTTAATAAGAAGAGGAAATTCAAAATGATCATATTTCCTACTATGTTTATAACTTTTAATAATGTCTTCATGCTACTTTTTCTTAATTAATTTTAAATAAAAACAATAATTCTTAATCTAATTTAATTCAAATATATATTTTAAATATATTAATTACTTTTTAGCTGCTTTTTTCTTTTTAACAACAATATATGTTGTAACACCTGCTATAACAACTACTGCCACAACAATAACTCCAATAATTAAAGCCCAGTTTGTTGGTTCAACTAATTTTCCTCTAGCTTCAATAAAGATAGGATTTGCACTTGAATCAACACCATTAAGATTATCAATTAAAACTGTAACTTCTTCTCCATCTCCAATCTTATAGGTTTGTAAAGCACAGCAGAATGCATTATCAGTTGTAACTTCATAATCTGGTCCAAATGGAGCATTATTAAAGTAATCGCTATTCATTACTTGATCGCAAATATCATAAACTGACCAATAATTTACTAAATAAGCTTCACTCCATACGTATTCATCACCATCTTTTTTAAATGTTGCCCATGGAGTTCCAGCTTCTTCTAGTTCTGCTAGATGTGAGTATCCATAAGATTCACCCATTAAGACTTTAGTTTTTTCAATATATTCATCAACACTTTCCCAAGAATATGTAACATGATATACATAAGCTTTCCATTCAGTTACTTCAGGTCCTGGAATATTACTCATATAATCATCACTCCAGCCACTAGATTGAACTTCAGTTATACTAAATTCAAATCCTTCAGGAATATAAGATTCAACTACTCCATTAAATTCATCCCAAATTTCTTGAGGAGTTGAAAGATTATTTGGATTAGTGAAATAACCATCTGCGATATATTTAACCTTTGCTCCATCAACTTTAGGAGTAAATGAAACTTCAGAGAAATCAGCATCTTCAATCAAGTAATATGCTTCATTTCCTTCTTTAATTCCGGTTGAAGGTTCAATTTGGCAAGAGCCATCAACTAACATAAATGCAGAAATTGTTTTGCTTCCGGCTCCGTTTGTATTAGTAATGGTTGTAGAAGCATTAATTGGTACCGCTTGACAGCTTGCAATCCCTAATGAAAGGGTAGCGAAGGCACCGAGTGTGAATAACTTTCTTTTTTTCATAAATTTTAATTACCTCCTAGAAATATTTATTCTTCACCTAAATAGTAGACCCATTTTTTACTGGTTTTGACAACGATTCCAACAATAATGATGACTATGATAAACATAATCCGTGATATTGCTGAAGCATATCCCAGTTGACGATCAGAGAACGTCTTATCATATAGATAATATGCTAGATAATACGCTGAATAATTGGTTCCTCTTCCTACCATGATGTAAGCCATCATGAAGTATTGGAAATTACCAATAATTGAAGTTACAAGTAAGAAGAAGATCGTTGGAGTAATTAAAGGTAAAGTAATGGTATAGAATTGTCTTGTTTTATTTACTCCTGCTATATCAGCAGCTTCATATAAATGCTTTGGAATATTTTTCATAGCTCCAAGAAAGAATAAAGCACTAACTCCACTTCCCCAAGCTCCCATTAAAATAAGAGAAATTTTTACTAAGTTTTCATCACCTAACCAATCGATTTCAGGAATTCCAAATAATCCTAAAAATTCGTTAATTAAGCCATAATTTTTATTAAACATCCATGTCCATAATAAGGCCATTGCAACTGAAGAGACGACATTAGGTAAATAAAATATAGTTCTCCATATGCCCATACCTTTAATAGGTTTATTTAAGATACAAGCAACTAAAATTCCCATAACTATCGAGAATATTGTGCCAAAAACTACTTGAAACATCGTATTTCCTAATGATTTCCAAAACATCGTATCTTGAGTTAATAAATAGATATAATTAGATAATCCAGCCCATGTAGGAGCATCAACTAAGTTATAATCTGTAAATGAGAAGAAAAATGATAAAAGTAATGGAAATAAAGTAAAGGCAAATAATCCAACTAGCCATAAAGAAGCAAATGCATAGGCAATTAATCCTTCTCTTTGTCTTCTAGTTATTCTTCTTTTCTTTTTTGGTTTTTTAACCTTTTCAATAGTCATTGAACCATCACTATTTAAAGATTCATTTTCAATAGGAGTTTTTTCTTCAATTAATTCAGCATCATCAAATTCTGTTAAATCAAATTGTTTCATTTTTTAATGCCCTCCATTTAATTTCTACTAGAGAAATAATATTGTTCGATTTTATCGTTTAATAAGGCTTCGATTGATTCCATAGCCTCTTGAACAGTCATCTTATCGCTATAAATATTATTTACATATGTTTGAATATCGCTGGTCCAGTTAGGAACTGCTTCAATATATTCAGCTTCTTTGGTAGATTCGATTGCTTTACTTAATTCAGTGAAGATAGGATCTTGATAAACATATTCATCATAATATTGAGTATTAGCAATCATAAAACCTGATTCATAGATGGTTCCTTGACATTCTTCACTATATAAATATTTTAAGAATTCCCAAGCACCTCTATTTCTTTGTTCCTTAATTTCATCACTTAATCCAGCTCTTAAATCATTATTATAAAGTTCGATGGAATAAGAACTTGACCAGTTAACGGTAGGAGTATCTTCATCAACTGTAGGAAGTAAGAATACCCCATAATCAAAGTCAACATTTGCTTCTCTTAAAGTTAAATATAACCCTTCATTATTAACAACCATTCCGAGTTTGCCACTAACAAAGGCATCAATTCCTCTTTGAGATATATCAGCTGACCAATCTTCTAATAAATCTTCGCTTTCTTCATCTTTTCTAACATATGAATTAACTAAATATTCGATATTTTCAATAAATTCTGGATCTGTGAAATTAGGAACTGGTCTTCCGTTACTATCATAACTCCAGAATTCATGTCCACTTAGCCAACCCCGTTGATGGATATATTGACCTTCGGCCATAAATGGATCCCATCCAACAATTTCATAACCACTACTAGGATCACCATCTACTTTATATGTAGTTAGTTTTTTAGAGATTTCTTCCATCTCACTCCAAGTTGTAGGAAGCTCTTCAATTCCTGCAGCTTCAAATAAATCCTTATTATAATAAACGGCTCTAACTGTAGCTGAGAAAGGCCATGCTCTCATATGATTATTTTCATCATATCTAGCAATATCATTAATTTGAGATTCAAAGAACATTTCGTTAGCATCTAAAGTTTCTCTTCCATTAGCGACATCATCTTCATACATCTCAGTTAAATCTAAAAGATGAGATAATCTTAAAGGAGTTGAACTAACTGCATGAAGGAAGATATCAGGAGCATTACCGCCACTTATAGAAAGATTAACCTTTTCCCAATAATCCCAGAAGTTAATGCCGTTTCCTCTAACATAAACATTTAATTCTTCGGCGATTTCGGACTCATTAAATTTTTCAATCATATCATTAATCATTTCATAATCGGCATTACCTCTTTGCCACATATGAGTAAAGACTAATTGTTGGCGGTCAGTATAGGTGGTGCCACCTTGATCTTTTAAAAACCATAGTGGTGGGGAACAAGAGGCAATTGTTAATGAAATAAAACTCAAAATATAAAATAAATAACTCTTTTTACTTTTCATAACTTTTACCCCTTAACTCCAGTATAGGCAGTTGAACCAATAATTTGTTTTTGAGCTAAGAAAAATAAAATTAAGGATGGAGTAACAACTAAAAGTGATGCCGCCATAATTAAGTTATTTTGATTAGCGTATTGAGTAGAGAATGTTCTAATAGCATATGCAAGTGGGAATAAATTTGAATCACTAATATAAAGGAGTGGTGAATAGAAATCATTCCAACAAGTCATAAAAGTCATAATGGCAACACAAACTACCATATTTTTAACAAGTGGAAGCATGATGGTTCCAAAAATTTGGAATTCATTAGCGCCATCAAGTTTGGCGCTTTCTCTTAAGGAATTAGGAATTCCCATAAAGAATTGTCTTAATAAGAAGATATTAGCAGCGGCTCCAACTGCAAAATATGCAGGAATAATTAAAGGATTATAAGTATCCATCCAACCCAAATAGTTATACATAATAAATAATGGGACTTGCATAACTTGAGAAGGAATGACCATGGTTCCAAGCATTACAAAGAACCATTTATCTCTTCCTGGCCGGGATAATTTTGCAAAAGCATAAGCTGTTAAAGTTGAAGAAATTACCATTCCAATTGTATTAAAGAATGCATAATATAATGAGTTAAAGGTGTATTGACCAAACTCAATTGCATTAATTGCAGTTAGAAAGTTTTCCCATAACCATTCGGTTGGGAAAAAGACCCCATTAGCAAGATCTTCACTACTTTTTAATGCCGTTAAAAGCATCCATAATAAAGGAACAATAAAGAATAAAGAACAAATAACAACAAGAATATAAGCAACTACTTTTTCTCTTATAAGCTTTTGTTTTCTATTTAGTCTTAAAGCGTTCATACTTACTATTTTTCCTCCTTTTTATTATTAAAATTATTTAAATTATTATTACTATTATTATTAGAGTATCCTTCTAACTTTGATGTATGGATAAGATTAATAAATCTAGGTCCATATGTTTCTCCATAAAAGATATTTTCATCAAAGTTAGAAGTATTGATGTTATAACTTACTAATAAATTATTAGGTTTAGATAAATGAGGATGGGCTTTAGCATTATAAATATACATATGAGGACAGAGATTTTCTTTACATAAATATGCGATTCTTTCCTCTTTAAATGGTCCATATGGAGTATCGCTTATGGAATAAGCGATATATCTAGATTGAACATCTTTAGTAAATACTAAGATGTATTTATCGTTATCTTTTGAGATAGAGAATTCGCAAGATATATGTTCAATTAATGGTTTTAACTCATCAATGTTAGAAGTAAATATTTCTCCATTAAAGTATTCCCATTTATTAATATCTTCAAAATCATCTTCTTTAACTCTAGAAACTACTAACTTTTTAGGTTCTAGTAGTTTTGACATATATCCATATATATAGATATAGCCACTTTCACTATCTTTATAGATTGCTCCTCCTAAGATGATTTCACTATGATCAAGTAAGTTTCGTCTTAATAAATTAGTACCTTTTTGAGTTAATTTATTAAAAATTACTTCATCATTAACAAGAGGACATTTAATCATTGCGATTCCTTCAACCTTAAATTGGAATCCTTCTTTTTGGGTTAAATCACTTGATACAACAAGTGGTAAAGAATAGAAATAATCATTAATAATTACCCCATCTTGAAGCCAAAACCATGATGATTTACTCTTTTTATATAATTCAGAATTAGTTTTAACTTTTAAATCAATTAGATAATTATCTTCATCTATATAAAAATATACTTTCTTTAAGCCATATAGAGGTTCATTATTATTGGCTCCACCATAATTACCCTTAGATATAACATTAGGAATTTCAAAACGTATATTTTTATATACTTCTTTTTTAATATCAATTCTATTAATAACTCCTTTTTTAAGAGTTACTTTTTTAAAGAATTTATTATCAATATAGATATTTAATTCTTTAACACTTCTTTTTTCATATATCCTCTTATTTTGGTAGTTATAATTAAGAATATTTATAAAAGAGATATAGGTTTTAGAATTAAATATAAAATCTAAGATTATATTTTCTTTAGGATTAAATCCTGAGAGATATCCAATATCATTAGATAGTTCTTCTACACTATATTCATTATATTTAATTAAGTTGGATGCCATACTTCCTTCATAAGAAAGATAGTTATCAGGTTCAATATAAGAAATAATATGACCTTTATCATCTTCATTAATATGGAAAGAAATATTATTTGGATTAGTAGTTAATTCTTTTTCTAACTCTTCTTTAATAGTTTCTTTATTATTATTGACATTATTATCACTATTACCTTCATCTAATCCATATTTAGCTATTAACTCTTCCTTATTTTTAAACTCTAATATTGAATAAGAGTTATTAGGCATTAAGATTGGATCTAATCGATTCTTATTAGATTTATTGAATGTAGTTAAGAATGTATCTCCAAAAACCATTAAGGTTTTTGAAGATATATACTCTTTATTATTTAAATAAGAATCTTTATAAGTATTACTACTATCAAGATTAAAAGAATATAATCCATCTCCTCCAGTCCAGTATATTTCTTTTTTAAATAGATTATTATATTCTTTATTTTCTTTACCTATATAACCATCATTACCCTTATAAATATCTATTTCTAAAAGGATTAATGGTTCTAAGTAATCACTATTATTTATTAAATATTCTTTATTTAATTCTAGTTTTAAATATTTAACTACTAAGTTATCTAAATAAAAGTAAATATCTATTATTTCATCATTTTCATTCCTATTTATAGTTAAACAAGAATTAGTATTGAAGTAATTAACATTATCTAAGGAATAAGAAATCTTAAATTTGGATAAATCTAAATTTTTAGTTTTATCAAAATTTACCATCCTTATATAGTTAATTACTTCAATACTATTTAATTCAATTATTACTTCATTAAATTCTTTTGAAAACTTCAGCGATTTTGAAGAATAAATGATTAAATCTTGATTAAAAGGATCTAGATTAAGGTTATTGTTAATATAATTATTATTTTTAGTTAATGAATTATTATCATTCATATGATTCTTACTTCCTTAAGAAAAAATAACTACTATCTTTCTCTTTTAATTCTAGAAGTTGTTTCTTTATCAAAAAGAGAATAGCGAGACATATCAAAATAGAAATCTCCTTCATCATCTAATTTATAAAATGATTTATGTGGGATCTTACAAATAACTTTATTAACTCCATCATTTAAATAGTGGATGGTTTCAAATCCTAAAAGTTCAATATTTTCAATATGTCCTTTAAATTCTTCTATTAAACCACTTTTAATATCTTCTTTATTGATATAACAATCTTCTGGTCGAATTCCAAAAACTACTTCTTTTCCTTCATATTCTTCATAATATTTTAAATCTTCACTAGGAAGTTTAATTTTTTTATCGTTAGCAAAAATTATGTATCCATTTTCAAGTTTAGCATCAATAAAATTCATAGCTGGAGCTCCAATAAATCCAGCAACAAACATATTTTCTGGATAATCATAAATAATGTCTGGAATATCGATTTGTTGAATATAACCATTATTCATAACTACGATTTTAGTGGCCATAGTCATTGCTTCGGTTTGGTCATGGGTAACATAGATTGTAGTAGCATTAACTTCGCGGTGAATCTTAGTAATTTCACTTCTCATTTGAATACGAAGTTTTGCATCTAAATTTGATAAAGGTTCATCCATTAAAAAGACTTGAGGACGTCTAACGATTGCTCTACCTAAAGCAACACGTTGTTTTTGTCCACCACTAAGTTGACCTGGTCTTCTTTTTAAATAATCTTCATCAAAACCTAAGATTTTAGAGGTTTCAAGTACTCTTTCATTAATCTCTTCTTTAGGAACCTTACGAAACTTTAATCCATAGGTCATATTATCTTTAACAGTCATATGAGGATAAAGCGCATAGTTTTGGAAAACCATAGCAATATTTCGATCCTTAGGTTCTAAATCATTAATTACATTATCGTCAATCGAAATTGTTCCAGTTGTAATTTCTTCTAGTCCTGCAAACATTCTTAAAGTTGTGGTTTTACCACATCCACTAGGTCCAACAAAAACGATAAAATCTCCTTTTTCTACTTCGAGGTTAAAATCTTTAACAGCCTCGAATCCATTTGGGTATGTTTTTCCAACATGTTCAAATTTTAAAAAAGCCATAAAATAGTCCCCTATTCTTTATTTGGCTTCATTGTATCATTATTGATTTATAAGGACAACAAAAAAATAATACTTTTATAATACATTTGAAAGCCCTTACATTCCTTAAATTTAGAAAAAATAAACCAAAAATAGCGATTTTATCTATATTTTTAATACATTTAAATTAATTAAAAAACATATTTTTTTCAAAAAATTATCTTTATATAATATACATCCATCTAAAAGATTTTAATCGTAATTAAGGAGTGCTCTTTATTTTTATTGACGTTTTAACTCAATAAACCGCATTATATATAAATAAATCTAGTTGATCTATCGAATATAAAAAGATGATAAATAGCAAGAAAATCTTTACCTTATTTATTAATTAATAAGAATTTTTCTTTTTACATTAAAAACAAGTTTTATCAAATGAGTTTTTTAGTTCGATATAAACTCTTTTATTATTAGCAATTTGAGCCCAATCTAATATAGCAGTAACAACAAACAAAGGATCGAAAGTCGTTTCGTCTTCTTTTTTACCATAATATTTAGTAGCAATTTGAAACATTATTGTATCTTTCTTTAGTTGACCTTATTGGCTTGGCCACTTCCTTTAATTGCCCGACCACCATTAGAAATAAGATAATCAACAATTACATCAAAAATAGAAAAGTCTAATGAATTAGCTCCAAGTTTATTGGAAGAAAAAGTGTTATCGTCATTTAAAACTACTTCTCATTCATCACCTTTAAGTAATTTAACAGTCACTTTATTATTTGAATCTCTTAATTTTTTGATAATGATTTCAGATGCTTTCATTTTTATTCTCCTTTCTAATTTATTAATACTTAATAAATTATTAATAGTATAAAACAAAACTACCTCTTTTCTTATTATTTAAATTATTTTCAATCCTTAATTTTTGAAGGTATTCAAAAATTATTTATTTAATTTTCGTAACCATCAATTTCCGCATAAAATCAATGATAACGTATTCTTTATCTTAACTAATTATTAATAAAAAACGGTGTGTTTTTTAGGTTAAATGCAGGTACTCTTATTACTTATTTTTTTAACTTATTTGTAAATAGGGAAAATATTATAAAATGCGAATATAATCAATAATTTTTATTAATTATTTGGTCAATAAATTATACGAGCACAAGGGTACTGCCTTTGCTGCTGTTGAAGGTGCTTTAAAAGGCGTTTTAGATTCTGAAGAAGGTTTAGATTCTGAAAACGAAGACGAATATGAAGCTTTAGTTGCTGGCTTAGAAGTTTGGAATGTTTCAGTTGAAAAATTACCAACTGCAGTTGCTAACGAATACTTCGCAAAAATTAGTGAAGCAACAGA
>CASFZN010000010.1 GCA_949299195.1 uncultured bacterium
TCTGTTGCTTCACTAATTTTTGCGAAGTATTCGTTAGCAACTGCAGTTGGTAATTTTTCAACTGAAACATTCCAAACTTCTAAGCCAGCAACTAAAGCTTCATATTCGTCTTCGTTTTCAGAATCTAAACCTTCTTCAGAAGCTAAAACGCTTTCTAAAGCACCTTCAACAGCAGCAAAGGCAGTACCCTTGTGCTCGTATAATTTATTATATGTGCCTTTTTCTAATTTATTTTCGACTTCTGTTTCGTTAACTAATTTAACGATTTCAGCAATTGTAGTAGCAGCATCGACAGCACCTTTAGCAGCTGTTAATTGAGCAGTTTTGTCTTCTTCTTTATAGTTTGTAGAAGTGACACCAGCAGCTAAATCATCTAAAGCTTCTTTAGCGGTTGCTTTAGCAGCGGTTACAGCAGCTGTATAAGCATCATCTAAAGTTTTTTTAGCTGTTTCTAAATACTTATCTGCACATGCAATCTTGTCTTGGACTGTTGCATCATCTTCTAATTTGCCGAGTTCGGTAGTTAAGCCAGTTTTAGCTTTTGAGTAACCTTCAGCAAATAATTCGATTGCTTCTTCGTAGTCTTCGCTTAATTCAACTTTTTCTTCATCTTCAGCATCGTGCTTATGACCGATTTGAGGATCTTTTTCAACAATTGAATCGTAGTAAGCATCAATTAAATCAGCGCCATATGTAGCAGCGGTAGCAAATGTTGCTCTTCTTAATTGAGCACTGTTACCAACTTGTTCGTTTGTAAGTTCAAGTGTAGCAGTTGTGGTTCCGTCTTCTGCTGTTGAAGCAAAAATAGGACCATAAGTTGTTTCGTTGATAACGACTGTAATGACATCAAATGGTTGACCTTCGTCAGCTGTGAAAGTGAAAGTAACGGATTCATCACTACCAACTTCGACTGCGAAAACGTCTTGAGTTACATGGTAACCTTCTTCGACTGAATCGTTTAAAACGATAACGTCAGCATAAGTTTTACCATCAGCACCTGGAGTACCTGGTTCACCTTGAGGACCTTGAGGACCTGTCTCACCAGTTTCACCTTTTTGTCCTGGAGTACTACAACCAGAAACGACTAAGCCTAAGCTAAGTGCTAAAGCGCCTAAGCTTAATAAATTTTTCTTTTTCATAATCTAATTTTGTCTCCTTATAAAAAGAAAAAACTTCAAAACTTTAATTCATAAGATCTAAAAGTTTTGAGTAATAATAAATGGACATTAATCAATCTTAAAATGTCTTTATTGTTAATTAAATATGACTATAAATCACGATAATTATCGTGATTTAAAAGAATTTAATTACTTTAAAGATTCTAAAATAACTAATGTTATAGCCATAACGACAACTATATGATAGTCCAAAACTAACAACTTGTCTAGAATAAATTTAAAGAAAATTAAGGAAAAATCTAAGTTTTAGGAGTTTTCTAGTAGTTTTGACTTTAAAAATATTTTACCCCTTTCTATGAGTTTTATTAGAAAGGGGTAAAATGAATTAAGAATAATTTATTAAATGTTTAATAAAGAAAAATTTAATTTTTTAAAGGCAAAATGGTTACCTTTAGTTTCTTAGAAAATAAATCAATAAATCAAAGAACTACAATTTCCGGCTATCCCCTCTACATATAATATAAGGATAATAATCGGATAGCCAAACTCCTTTGAGTTAATCTGCCCCTTTAACATTTAGCTTTCTTCTAACTTCTTCTATTGGGTAGTTATTAAAATCTTAATTTGTTAAACACAATAACTTTAGATCCTAGGGTTATTTCCGATTACAATTAGCCATCCCATAAGTTAGGCCTAATTCATAAGTAGCTCAAAATAAAAATATCTTTAAAATCATCAAGACTTTTTTTCTTTGATGGTTACCATATTCTTAATATTTAATTAAAATTTAAGTGAATATTTTTTTAAATTAATACGTTCCTATATATAAGGAGATAAAAGATAAACGAAGTAACTAAAGGTTAGGAAAAATAAATTATTTTATTTTTCCATCTTCTATTAAAGAGATTGCTTCTTTAATAGAAGATACTTCGTTTAGATACACACTATTAAATTGATGTTTAAAGAAGGTTACTTGTCTTTTAGCATAGTTCCTAGTATTCTTTTTAATCCTTTCTTTAATAATATTATCTACTTCTTCTACATTATTACTATTATTAGTATCTTTAAGTAAAGAATAATAATCTTTAAACTCTTTATACCCAATAGCCTCTAAACTTCTTAGGGGTTTAAAGGTAGTATTATTAGTATTATTAGTAGTTGATGAAGAACAAGACACCTCTTGTTCTTCATCAAAATAATGATATTTAGTTAATATAGATAAAGCTTCATCTTTAAGATGATAAGTATCATACATTAAATCTACTCTTTCATTTATATCCTTATAGAGAGTTTCTCTATAAGGATTAATAAAGATAAACCTTATAGGTATATCTTTATAATATAGTTCATCTTTTTTAGATTCATTCAAACTAGATTTAGTAGAATCATAATAAAGATTAATAAATAAACACCTTAATAATCTCTTCCTATTATTAATAGATATCTTTTTAGACTCTTCATAATCTAATTTTATAAGTAAATCATATAACTCTTTATTAGTTAAAGAGTTTAAATAAGATTCAATCTCTTCTTTTTTAACATTATCTTCTTCCTCTAAGAAGATGTAGTTAAAAAGAAGAGATTTAATATAAAGTCCACTTCCTCCAATAAAAATTAGATTATGAGAGTCTTTATACTTTTTAATTACTTCTCTTCCTAAACTTTGATATTCTTTAATATCAAAGTTATCTTCAATACTCTTAATGTTATAAAGCAGATATTTAGTATTAATGGTATCACTATTTAAATCACTTGGTTTAGCAACTCCAACATTAAGTTCTTTATAAACTTGGAAGGCATCAAAATTAACTATCTTTATACTTTTTGATGAATCTTCATCAAAAAGAATATCTTTAATACTTTCATAGTTATTATAGATATAATCTCCTAAATCGCTCTTATGAGATGCAGTTGGTCCAAGTATTACTAGTATCATATTTATCTCTTTTATTTCTTATTAACTATTTATTTAATTTATTTTAATTATCCCTGACCCCAATTTATTTTAATATATCTAATATATATATAAAATAAGGATAAGGGGTCAGGGATAATAGCTCATATTATTCTTTTATTAATTCTCCTATAAATGAATATAGTTTATCTTCAGTTATCTTTACTTTTACAATATTACCAATTAAAGAAGGATCTCCTAAAAAGTTAACAGTTTTATTATTTTCTAAAATACCTGCTAAATAATTCTTATTAGTTTTAGAAACTGAAGTTACTAAAACTTCTTTAACTTTATTTAGATATTTAGCATTATCTTTTTTAATTCCTTCTTCCATCCGACTAGTTAAACGTTTAAATCTTTCTACCTTTTCTTTTTCCGTTACTTTATCTTCCATTTTACTAGCGAGTGTATTTGCACGTGGTGAATAAATAAAGTTAAAGCTTGAAGCGTATTCCACTTTTTTTACTAAATCTAAAGTTTCTTCAAACTCTTCATTAGTTTCATTAGGGAATCCAACAATGATATCGGTAGAAAGTGCTATATCTGGGATCTTAGTTTTAATTTTGTCTACTAATTCTAAATATTCTTCACGGGTATATCTTCGATTCATTCTTTTTAAAACTGTATTAGAACCGGATTGAACTGGAAGATGGATATATTTCATGATGTTAGGATAGCGAGCAATTACATCAATTACATTATCTTTAAAATCACTTGGATAAGAGGTTAAAAATCTAACTCTTGGGATACCAAGTTTAGCTACACTTTCTAAAAGGTATGCAAAATTAATTTGAGATTTATGATTATCACTATTAATAAAGTCTTTGCCATAACTATCAACATTTTGACCTAAAAGAGTTATTTCTTTATATCCTAATTTTTTAAGTAATTTTACTTCTTTTAAGATATCTTCAATATCTCTACTTCTTTCTTTTCCTCTTGTTTGAGGAACAATACAATAAGAACAGAATTTATCACATCCAAAAGAGATATTGATATAGGCTTGGAAGGAGTTATTTCTTAAGGTGGGTGTATTTTCAATAACATCTCCTTCATAACTCATTACATCTACGATTCTTTTTTCTTTTTTATATTTAATTAAATAATCATTTAGTAATAACGATAATTTAGGAATATTATGAGTACCAAAGATGATATCTACTTGAGGGTATTTATTTAATACTATATTAAGTGAATCTTCTACCTCTACCATACATCCACATAATATTATTATTAAATTAGGATTCTTTTCTTTTATTCTTTTTAAGTTTCCTAATTCTGCATATACCTTATTATTAGCATTTTCTCTAACACTACAGGTATTAATTACTATAATAGATAATTCCTTATAAAATAAGGAATTAGTATCTTTATATAATTTAGAAAGATAGGTATCATCATCTACTATTACCCTATCCATATTTAATTCATTAGATAAAATACCAGAGATAGATTCTTCATCTCGAATATTAGCCTGACATCCATGAGTATGGATAAAGTAAGATTTAGAAGAAAGTATTGATGCTAAAACATCAATACTATTATCTAATACATTACTATAATTAGTAATATTACCATTATTACTATTATCATTATTATTAAAGAAAGAAGAATATTCAATTCTTTCACTTCTTTTACTTCTTTTTAAGGAGTCTCTAAATACTGGTTTTGATAAATATATAATCTCTTTCTTCTTCATTTCTTTTTTATCCTCTTCCTTTTAATACATTAATAGATTAACTAGTTAAAATTAAAAAACTACTATATTTTAAATAAAGTAATGGTGAAATTAAATAAATATGTTTATTTTCTAAAGAAATGATTAATCTTTTTAAGGAAGTTATTGGAACTAGTATTACTCCATCACTTCTTTTATATATCGCATTAGAAAGACCTACGATTACACATAATGCTTTAGCGCCTTTCCATAGTCCATATTTTTAGTTTCATAAAACTCCTTAAAAGATAAAAGGATAAATGTGTATTTGATCGCCTCTTTCATCTAAATTCTATGATTATATCAGTGGATAAAAATTTGAAATTACTCCTAGTAATAAAACGTCTAAGTTTTCAATTTTTCTTAATCCATTTAAAAGAGGCACAAAATTTCTTACCTTCTTCACTTCATCTAAAAATAAATAGTAGTTTTCTTTATCTTTAATTAAACTCTTTATATATTAATTTAAAACGAGTGGGCCATAAAATTAATCAGTTTCGGTTTCATCCAAATTATCATAATAATATGGTCGTTTTTGATTCCTTTAGAAATTAAATAATCATGAAAAATATTATTTAAAAGATAGGATTTAGCACATCTTCTTATCTTTGTTATAATCTTAACTAATGAATTGTTCATTCTTAAAATTAATTGGTTTAATAATAATCTCTTTTAATTATAATCAATCACTTCTTTTTATTTACCTTTTTTGCAAGTTCTTGCAAAAATTGCAAAAAATTATATTCATTATTTAAAAAGCATAATTCTTTGATATAAGTAAAAAAATAATTAACAAAAATTAATTACTATTCTTTTTCATAATAACCTTTAATAGATAAAGGTTCGATTTTAGTGGGGATAAATGTAGAATCATCAAAAGAAAGGATTACGGCATTAATAACGTATTCTCCTTCTTCAATGAGTTTTAACTTGATGTTTTTATTATAGATTTGTCTATCAATAATCGATTCTTTGGTATATCCGAATATTCCTTCATTTGATCCTGACATTCCTACATCTGAAATATATAATGTTTTATCTTCGATTAAGCGATAATCACTAGTTTGAGAATGGGTATGGGTTCCAATTAAAGCTTGGATTTCTCCTAAAAAAGCATAGGTTATTGCTAACTTTTCACCATTTAATTCTGCATGATAATCAACAATATGAATATCGCTATCTAAATCATCGATTTCAATGAGTTTAGATAAAGTTAAATATGGATCTTCTACTTCTTCATTCATATAGGATTTACCTAGTAAAGAAGTAACTCTTACTTTAATAATCGAATTATCATAGATTTTATTAGATTTATTTTTAACTAGATATTGTTTACTTCTTTCTTCTAAGGAATAAGAATCTAAATAGATGTTTTTAGAGTTAAGTGGTAAAACGATTCTTTCTTTTTCTTTTTCACTATTAGAAGAAAGAAGTGTTAATAAGTCTTCTCTTTTATCTAAATAGTGATTCCCTAAAGTCATTGAATCAATACCTAATCCACTTAAATAATTATAATCGCTAATAGAGATGCCTCTGCCATTAGAAACATTTTCTACATTAGCGATTATAAAAGAAATATTATAGTTTTTCTTAATTCCTACTAATTCTTTTTTTAAGGCGACTTTACCAATATTGCCTACAATGTCACCTATAAAAAGTATATTCATAAACCTTACCTTTTATCTTTCAATTTACTTTTAAAATTATAATTAAAATTTATAAAGATAAAAATAGTTATTCGATAGAAATTAATATTGTTTTTAACTTTTTATTCACAATATTAACTTAGGAGTGACTTAATTGTTGCATTAAAAATATATGAATAAAATAATATGAAAAAGTTAATCAATATAAATATAAAAATTTATATAATATTTAATTTAAATTAAATATTTATTCATCAAACATCTTTTTAAGATCGATTAAATGTAATCTAATATCTTCTATTTCTTGATAACGACTCTTAAAACCTCGATCACTAAAGAAATAGATTTCAATATCTTTAAAACTTGTAAAAGCTTCGCCTTCTAAATCAGAAAGAATGCCTTTATAGTCTCTAATATGTCTTTTGTTTTTTTAAGAATTTTACTTCCCCAATTAATATATTAGTAAACTCATCAAAACAAATTACGCACTTATCATTACCTACATATTTATCAATTCCTTTAAAAAATCGTCCCAATAAGTAAAAACATCATATTTATCATTAGAAAAAAGATTTAATGTATATGTAAATGACTCCAAAATATCTACATCAGTAGAATCAAAACAATCAAAAATTATAGGCTTCTTCCCGTCAGTATTAAGTTTTAAAAAGAAGATTTTCTGATGTTTTTATCCCCATAAACATAGCCGAATTCAAAATTATCGGATTCATATATTTGATTGAATAATTTTAGTAGATTCTTTCTACCATATAATTTTTTCACAAATTACCTCTTATAAACTCTATCATCAACGTAGCTCTCGATAACGTTTTCGATATATTCATATTATAAGATTTAAAGATTTTACTTAATATAAAAACTGCTAGGAATAATAATTCCTAGCAGTTAATAAGTGATAAATTTAATTATTTAGCAGTTTCAATAGCGCGATATTCTCTAATAACATTGACTTTAATTGAACCTGGATATTGCATCTCGTTTTCAATTCTTTCTTTAATTTGTTTTGCCATCTTGAAGGCTTCTAAATCATCAATTTTATCTGGAATAACGTTGACTCTAACTTCTCTACCAGATTGAATAGCATAAGAATTCATAACTCCATCAAAGCTATTACAAATGGTTTCAAGTTGTTCAAGTCTTCTAATATAAGTTTCTAATGTTTCGCTTCTTGATCCAGGTCTTGCTGCAGATAAAGTATCAGCGGCAATAACTAAACTTGAAATAACAAACTTAATTGGTTTATCGCCATGATGAGCTTCGATTGCATTAAGAACAATTTCATTTTCACCACATTTTTTAGCAAGTCTGGCACCGATTTCTACGTGACTTCCTTCAACTTCAAAGTCGAGTGCTTTACCAATATCGTGAAGAAGTCCAGCTCTTTTAGCAACTTGTTCATTAAGTCCAAGTTCTGCAGCCATAACGCCACATAAATGAGCCGTTTCTACTGAATGTTCAAGTTGGTTTTGGCCATATGAAGTACGATATTTAAGTTTACCAATATTATAAACTAATTCTTTATCCATCTTACCAATTCCAAGTTTGAAAATGGCTTCTTCACCAGCCTTTTTAATAGATTCATCAACTTCTTTTTGACATTTAGCGACTACTTCTTCAATTCTTCCTGGTTGAATTCTTCCATCTTTAATTAAAACTTGTAAGGCTTTAGAAGCGATTTCTCTTCTAATTGGGTTAAAACATGAAACACTGATTGCTTCAGGAGTATCATCGATTAAAATATCAACTCCTAACATGCTTTCTAAAGATTTAATGTTTCTTCCTTCTCTACCAATAATTCTTCCTTTCATTTCATCACTAGGAAGTTGAATAACAGAGATAGTTTTTTCGGTAGTAACTTCTTGAGCGTGTCTAGCCATAGCATTGGCTAAGATATTTTTAGAGATTTCATCGGCTTTTTCTTCCATTTCTTCTTCTCTTTCTTTTAAATACTTAGTAATGTTACGGTCTTCTTTTTCTTCAACTCTTTTAAATATTTCTTCTCTAGCTTCTTTTTCGGTTAAATTCGCAACCTTTTCTAATTCTTTAACAATAGAATTAATCTTTAAATCAAGAGTAGATTGTCTTTTCTTATTTTCTTCGATTTGACGATCACATAATTTCTCTTTCTCTTCTAAAGCAGCCTCTTTTTTTAAGAGTTGGGCATCACGATTATCAATAGATTGTTCTCTTTGAAGGAGTCTATTTTCTTGATTGATAACCTCAGCCTTTCTTTCTTTAATGTCTTTTTCAGCTTGATTTTTAAGTTCATAAACTTCTTGTTTAGCATCTAAAGTTGCGTTTTTCTTAATATGTTCAGCTTTAGTTTCAGCATTTTTAATAATCTTTTGGGCGTTAGATTCGGCTCTTTTTTTCGCAAAAACTGGTAAAAAGAAACAAACAAAGAATCCAACTATAAGGCCTAAAACTAATGAACATATTATAGAAATAACTAAAATAATTGTTTGTTCATCCATAATATTATTTCCCTTTCCTCAACAAAAATATTGTTTTTAATATAAAAATTAAAAATAATTTTTTTAGTATCTAAAATTAATTACTTTTTATATAAAACGTTTATCTAATATTTTAATATAACAAATTAAATTATTTAAACACCTAAAATAATTGATATTTATAATACTTTTTAAGGTTTTTAATTTGTTATTTATATATAACTTATTAATATTAATTAATTAATTAATAAGAAATAAAGATTAAGTATTTATATATATTTACTTAAATTTATTTTTTTATAAATTATTTATTAACCACTAACTAAATAATTTTAAATAAATTTAAGAATCATATTTTTATAGATACCGATAATAATTTTAGCATTAAACTTTGATAAAAAATAGAAAAAAGAATAATAGAATTAGATTTCTTTTTATTCATTTAAAAAGAAATCTCTTTGTAACTTATTAAATTCTTTACTTTTTTCTAAATCTGGATGTCTAACATTAAAGACATGGATATGAGAATCATCATGACTTATATAAGAAACATGATTTAGATTATATTTTTCAAAATCTTTAATTAGTCTTTCACTTTGATAATAGTATGAATGATCTCCAATAGAGGCAAGAATAATGGTTTTAGGATAATTCGAGAGTGTTCCTTCTTCTTTTAATAGATCAAATATTTCATTAGGTTCAGAATAATTATATATATTATTTTTTTCAAAGTTTTTACCTAATAACATTCTTTTCATGGAATATAATCCGATTTTAGTAAATCTTTCATTATTTTTGATATATCCTAAATCTTTAATATATGGAGTAGCATGATTTAAACATATTCCATGTATTGGATAATATTTAATAGTATCATCGTTTAAATCATAGATATCTTTTAATCTATTAGAAGTAAGGATAGCACTATAAAGGAATGTAAGTTCTCCTCCAGCACTATCACCATTTAAATAAAGATGGTCCATATCTAAAAGATATTTATCTTTATTTAAATATAAGTGTTCAATCATTTTATTAATATCAAATAATTGGTTAATTAGTTTTGCTTTAAAGGCGAGAGTATAGTTAAAAGAGATGACATTAAAACCAAGTTTAGCCATATAATGACAAAAAGTATTATTTAATTCTTTATTTCCATAAGCCCAACCTCCTCCATGGACTTCAAGTAAGGTTGGTCTTATTTTCTTTTCTTTATCATAATAAATATTAAATGATATCTTTTTAGATTTACGGAATTTATGAAAAGGCACTTCAAAAGTATGGGTTTCTTTAATAATTCCATCAGGAAGAGTTTGGCTTTTAGCGATAGCCTTATCCTTTTTATCAACGTCTCTCCATAATTTTCGATATACTTGTTTAAATAAAAAATACTTCATATTTAAGAATATAGATAATTTTTTAATAAAATTAAAGTCTTTTTTATTAATTTTATCGATAATTATCGCGTATTTAATACCTACGATTTTTATAAATGACATTACACTAGATTATCCCGTTTTAAATAAAATAACGAATAATTCATTAAAATAGTAGGTATTAAAAATATTGATTGATAATTAGTCAACTTTACCAATCAATGTAATTTGTTTCATTAAAGAATCTTCTTAATAAGAAAGATAAAGAATAAGGGAAAGTAAAGATTTTACCATCAAAACCAATGTTATTTTGTGATAACTTAACTCCATATTTTATATTTTCCTTCTCTAATACCTTATTTAACGATTTGGTTCTTCCATTTTTTACTTTAACTTCAATTGGAACTATTTCATTTTTAACTCTAATAACAAAATCTAATTCAATAGTTGCATCATTTGAAGCATAGAAAAACAAATCTTTATATCCTGATTTAATTAAAGCTTCGCTAACTACATTTTCAAATAAAACTCCGTTATAAATATTAAAGTTATTATTAACTAGATAGTCTTTTTTTTGTTTCTTCATCAAGTGAAGCTAAAAGTAATGATGTATCTTCATAATAAACCCTAAAATTATTATTAATTTCATTTCCTTTTAAAGGCAAAGTTAAATCTTTTATGTTGTAGGCAACATTAATGACGCCAGCTTCTTTTACCAACCTTCGCACCCTCGATATTCACGATATCTTGCTCTGTATGGTAATTTTTCTAAATTGGAACTTGTGATTTTCTTTAGCAAGTTGAGGGGTAATATGTATAAAAAAATTTTAATTCTTGAAATATTCAACCCTACTACATATTTAGTAATATCTTCTTCATAATCTCGATATAGTTGTTCTTGTTTTTTAAATATATTTATAAAATTTCCTTGTTTTATATAAGTGTTAACTTGATCTATCATGCCATCACAATAAATATATCCAGTTAATAAATCATTCAATTTAATTAAAATAGAGTTTGGAAGCGGTTTTAATTTCTTCGTAAAACTGAAAAAATATTCAATATCTTCATCTTTATAACCTTTTACCCATAGAAATTCTTCAAAATCTAAAGAATACATGATGTAATCAGTTTTAAATCCCACTGAAACACTTGTTATATTTTGATAATTAATACCAAGTAATGATCCTGAACAAATGACATCATAGTCTTCTTGCTCTTTAAAGAATTTTAAATATGTTAAAACTTTCGGAAAAGCTTGAACCTCATCAAAAAAGATTAGTGTTTTTTTAGGCACAAATTTGCAGTTTTTATTTAAAATAGAATTTCTCTTAAAATATTGTTAACGTTTTTGCTTTCGATAACTATCTTATATTTTGCACCAAAAATAAAATTAATTTCGACTAAATTTTTGTAATTTTTCTTTCCCAAAATTTCTAATTGAAGTCGTTTTTTCCAATTTGCCTACTTTCTCTTATAATAAGAGGTAATTTTTCCTTACTTTCTTTCCAATCACATAAAAATTTATCAATTTTTCCTTTTTAACAAGGGCGAAAAACTCACATTTTTGTAATTAATTTATTGTAAATTTACACATTTTTCGTAAAAATTCAGAGAAATAATTTCATTTCAAAAATTATAAAAATGCGATAAATATCGTTATTTTTATGATTAATGTGGTTTAAAACTACCATTTGAGCATAATTTAAAAGCCCAAAGGGTAATAGTTTTATTTTTATGAGGTTATTTTATCGTTTGGTAAAGGTAAATCATCGACATTATCAATCTCAATATAATCAGGAGATGGGGTTAATTTATTTTCATAATTGATCTTGCCTTCTTTTTTAAGTCTCATTCTTTCTTCTTTTCTAAGTCTTATGACTTCAGCTTTGATTTCTTCATAAATATTTGGGTTTTCCATTAAGAATTTTTTAGCAGTTTCTCTACCTTGCCCCATTCTTTCGCCCTTATAGTCATACCATGCACCAGATTTAGTAATTAAATTATGTTTAATTCCTAAATCTAATAATTCACCTTCTTTAGAGATTCCTTTTCCATAAATAATATCGAGTTTAATAGATTTAAATGGAGGTGCTACTTTGTTTTTAACAATCTTGATATTAACAGTATTACCAATAACATTAATACCTTCTTTGATAGCTTCGCTTCTTCTAATATCCATTCTTATAGATGCATAGAATTTTAAAGCTCTTCCTCCAGTAGTTGTTTCATTGTTTCCATAAATTACTCCAACCTTATCTCTAAGTTGGTTGATAAAAATAATGGTAGTATTGGTTTTAGATAATACACCTGTAATTTTTCTTAAAGCTTTTGACATCATTCTTGCTTGAAGTCCAACTGAAGCATCAACCATATTTCCTACTAATTCAGATTGAGGAACAAGTGCAGCAACCGAATCAACTACAATTAAGTCAAAACAGGCACTTTTGGTTAAATGTTCTACAATTTCTAAGGCTTCTTCGCCACTATCTGGTTGTGATAAGACGAGTTTATCGATTTGAATACCAATATTTTCGCTATATTCCGGATCGATGGTATTCTCAACATCAATAAACGCACATAATCCACCGTTTTTTTGAACTGCTGCGATAGCTTCTAAGGCTAAAGTAGTCTTACCACTACTTTCAGGACCATAGATTTCTATAATCCTTCCTTTTGGATAACCTCCTACTCCTAAAGCCTCATCTAAAAGAATCGAACCACTAGGAATAGTGTCGGTTTCAATGTAGCTTTTTTCCCCTAAAATCATAATCGAACCATTTCCATAGTTTGATTTAATGTCTTTTAAGACATCGGCTACTTTACTTTCTTTGCTAACTACTTCGTTAGGATTTACTTTTTTAGTTTTAGTTTCTTTATTAGATCCCATAATTTTTATTTTTTATTTTTAGATCTTTTATTTCCTCCTTATATACAAGAACGTTTTAAAGAGGAAAATTATTCACTTTTTTTAAAAATTTTTAAAATTTTTTCAAAAACTTGTTCAACTGCGTATTCTCTTAACTCGTTTCTTTCCATCATTGGTTTATAAATTTCATCGATAATTATCGTGTTTTTATATTTTATTCCAATATAGACAAGTCCTACTTTTGAATTTTCTTGACTTAAAGAATTTTTATCTACTAAAGGTCCAGCATTACCAGTAAAGGCAATAACGATATCAGTTTTAAACTTTTCATACCCTTTATTTAATAAAGTTTCGCAGCACTTTTTAGATACAACATCAACATTATCAAAATAATTAATATCAATACCTAATAATAACGATTTAGTTTCTTTATTATAAACTACTACTCCTCCTTTATAGATATTAGAAGCATGAGGAATAGATACAATAGAAGATGCTGCTAAGCCACCAGTAAAAGATTCAACCGTAGAAATAGTTAAATTATTTTTAATAAGAGTATTTACAAATTCTTTAATTAGTTCGTTATTCATAAACTTAATTAAATTATATTATAAATATAAATTAATTATTCTCATTATTATCATCTAAAAAGACTTTATAGTTATCTTTTAAATAAACAAACATTGATAATAGTGAGAAGAATGTTGTGATATATGCGAATATATCTGCGATATGTAAAAGGCGAGGGAAATTATAATCAAATAATGAGAATGGGAAACCATTTAATAAATATAATGAAATAGTAATCATTTGAGTAACGGTTTTAATTTTTCCATAGTAATTAGCTGCAATAACCATTTGTTTTTTAGCGCCAACTAATCTTAAAGCATCAATTACTAAATCTCTAATAATCATTATAATTACGAGGAAAAATGGAAAAGTTAAGTGGTTATTAGTTTCACTAGTTAAACTAGAGAAATTAATAATTGTAAAAATCATCATTCCATTAACTAACATCTTATCTGCTAGTGGATCTAAGAATTTTCCTAAATCTGTAACTAAATTTAATTTTCTAGCTAAATGACCATCTAAAAAGTCAGTTAATGAAGCTACTAAAAATACTACTAAAATGATTAAGTTGATTAAATTTACATAGATATTTTTATCTTTATCAATATAAAGATTATATTGAGAGATATCGATTACTTTATAACTATCTAAATAGTAAAGAATAAAGACCGAAATCAATAATAAGATTGCAAGAATTATTCTAGAAATAGTAATTTTAGTAGGTAGATTTACTTTTAATTTTTTGCCCATATGTAACACCCCTTTTAATTTAATGCTTATTAATTATTTTAGTAAAATGTCATATTTTTTATTATAAAGTTTCCACGTGGAAACTTATTTTATCGATATTTATCGTATTCTTTTTTATAAATTAAAAATTTTTAATACCGGTAATTTTAATGCTTACTTTAATGCTTAGTAAGAAATAAACTATCTAAATTTTATTTCTTACTAAGCAATAAACTTTTAGTCTATAAGCCATGTTCTGTTATTTCATACAATCATTTATCTAACTATATAAATAGCTACAAATAAGTCTTATATAAATGTTACTTTATCAATGCGACTCATTTATCTCCCCTACCAATATTTGGGTTTCTCGCTTATGGGGTTTACCAACGTTTCATAATATATATTTCTATATATCTCGTCTCTGTGGCACTTTATCCATCTTTAATCATATTAACTTAATAACTTAGATCATCGACAGGCCGTTACCTATTTTAAATAAGTACCTAGATTTATCTTTTATCTTCTAGCATAAACACTATATTCATCTTTAGAATATGCGAGCATGGACTTTCCTCTATTATTAATATTAATTAAATAATATTAATAACAGCGATTGCACGACTAAAAGCATATAATTTTATCATTTACTACTTAATTTTAGAAGGGTCTTCCTTTAACTCATAAAGTCTTTTTTCATATAATGCGCATCTTCTTAAAAGTTCCAAATTATTTAAGTTTCTTGATGCACTAGAAAGATGAATATCTTCGTTATTTTCATGATTTTTAGAAGAATTAATCATTCCGTGTTTACTTTTATATTCTTCTTTAGGAGATGCTTTAATTCCTTTTTTAAGTTTTTCATTTTCTCCCCTTAAAGTATTAATTTCGTTATTAAAATATTCATAATCTTTGATGATTAAATCTAAAAACTCATCAACTTCTTTAGAGTCATAACCTTTAGAAGAAGGCAAAAAAACCTTATTTAAGATATCTTCTTTTGTAAAATTATTTTTCTTCATATCCTTTATTTACCATCCTTAAAAATCAATTATTATTTTTAAATCCTTAATATTATATTTTATTAATTTTAATTAATCTATATAGGTTGTGGGTAAAAGTAACTACTATTTGTTATAAGTTCCCAAAAACTTCATAGTAAAGTTCATGGAGTAGATTATACTAGTCTCCAATTAATAAAAATATTTTAAAAACAAAGGTTTATAAAATATTTAATATTTACGATAATTATCGACTATTTTAGATATTGAAAATATAAAATAATTTAAAATATAATTATTAAGAAAGAAGTTAATTAATATTTTTTATCTTTATTTACATTTCCTTGATAGATTAATTAAAAAATATTTATTAACTTACTTTATTAATATAAATAATAGGAGGTTTTTAAATATGGAAAAAATTAATATTAATGAATTATTATCATTATTAAAAGAAAAGAAATTCAAAGAAGTAAAAGAGATATTTGAAAACACCCCGATTATTGATATTAGTGATGAAGTTAATACTCTTGATGAAAATGAATTAAACGAAAATATCACCTACTTACTCTATATTTTTAAAATAGTAAAACCTGAAATTAGTGCCGAATTTTTCTCTAATTTAAATAGTGAAATTCAATCAAAACTTATCAATAGTCTTAATGATGAAGAAATTCAAAAGTTAGTAGAAATCTCTTCTAACGATGATTTAACCGACTTTATTTCTTATTGGCCAGCAAATGTAGTTACTAAAATATTTAAAAATACATCTAAAAGTGACCGAGAAATCATCAACAAATTATTAGGTTATAAAGAAGATAGTGCCGGAAGCATCATGACTAGTGAATATCTTACTTTACTTGATGATATGAAGGTAAAAGACGCAATTTCTTTAATTAGAAAGGAAGGCAGAAAAGCTGAAACTATCTATACTTTATTTGTTAAAAACAATAGTTTTGATTTAGTAGGAGTTTTAGAGCTTGATGATTTAATTTTTGCTAATGAAGATTCTTTACTTAAAGACATTATTTCTAAAAACTACTTAACTTGTAATGTTGATGATGACCAAGAAGATGTCGCTAAAATCTTTAAGCGATACGATCTAAACGCTTTAGCAGTTTTAAATGAAGATAATAAACTTACAGGTATTATCACAATTGATGATATTATGGACGTTATAGAAAAAGAAAAGAATGAAGATATTGAAGCTATGAATAAAGTTACTCCATTAGAACATTCTTATACTGAAACTGGGGTATTTAAACTAGCTTTTAAGTGCATTCCTTGGCTTATTATCCTTATTGTATTTAATATAGGAAGTATGGTCTTACAAAACGAGTTCCAAGATATCATCTCTTCTTTAGCGGTTGTATCAATATTTTTAACAATGGTTTGTGATTGTGCTGGAAATAGTGGCTCCCAAGCTTCTACTTTAATGATTAGAGGATTATCAACCGGAGACTTTAAAACTGGCGATTTCTTTAAAATATTATGGAAGGAATTTAGAGTTGCTTTTATAACTGGAATTGTTGTTGCTATCTTTAACTTTTTATGGGTTTTATTCATGTTTAGTGTGCAAATTATCGATATTCAACCTGGAAATAGTGCTGGAGTTAATGACGATTTATTAACTTGGGTTGCTTTAAGTGGAATTGTTTCTTTAACACTATTTTTAAATATTATTCTTTCTAAAACTTTAGGACTTGTTTTAGTATTTGGTTTATCCAAATTTAAACTTGATCCTGCAGTTATAGCAGGACCAGCAATCACTACTGTTATGGATATCGTTTCTTTAGGAATTTATTTTGGAACATTATCGTGGGTATTAAGTAGTGGTTTATTAAGTGGATTATAAATAAATATATTTGATAGGGAATTAAATTGATAAAAATTTAAGGTCCCTATCAAATTAATTTGCTATAAAAGTTTCACTTTGCTATCATAATATAGCACTTGCGAGAATGGCGGAACTGGTAGACGCGTACGTTTGAGGGGCGTATAGGGCAACCTGTGTGAGTTCGATTCTCATTTCTCGCACCAAGTTTCAAGAAAAATAAGTACGACTGTTGTCGTATTTTTTTAATATTTGTAACTATTTTTTATGGCGTAATTTATCGGAATTGAACTCTAATTATAATTTACACAAAAAATAGGTAATAAAAATAAAAAAATCGCAAAAAAAGTGGGAATATTAGAAAATTGCGATTTTTAAATTTGATATAAAAAATAAATTTATAATTCAAAATAATACGGATATTTATCGACATTTTTATATTATTCTGTTGAACGATATTTTTTATAATGTTATAATGGAATCGCAAAAAAAGTGGGAATATTAGAAAATTGCGACAGATTAATAATATGATAAAGAGAGATTTTTATTTACAACAATTAATATCTAAAAGACATTCATCAAAAGTGAAAATTATTACTGGATTAAGAAGATCTGGCAAGTCTTATCTGCTTTCTAAAATCTATAAGCAATATTTATTAGAACAAGGAGTAAATGAAGAGCAAATAATCATAGTTGAACTTGATGATGAAGCAAATGATAAATTATTAAGAAAGGGAAATTTAAGGGAATATATTGAAAAAATAGCTCCCGATAATGATAAACAATACTACATTTTTATCGACGAAATCCAATTAGCAGAAGATTTTGTTAGAGCCGTTAACTCCTTAAATAAACATGACAATTACGACATTTATATCACCGGAAGCAATTCAAAATTTTTATCAAAAGATATTAATGACGAGTTTAAAGATAGAGGAAGCGAAATTAATGTAAGGCCATTATCTTTTTCTGAATTTTATGAAGCCTACCCAAAGGATAAAAAATATGCATTAAGTGAATATTTGCGATACGGAGGGATGCCTGGATTATTTGAAGAAGAAACAGATTTAGCAAAAGAAAGATACCTAGATAACTTAATGAACAAGGTTTATATCGATGACATCAGAAAAAATATTAACACCACTTTAGTTGATGAATTATCAGCTACAGTAGATGCTTTATGTTCAGTAACCGGAAGCTTAACAAATCCACTGAATATGACAAATTATCTTAATTCAAACAGAAATATTAAAATAAACCATGAAACAATAAGCAAATTTTTTGAAGGAATTACCGACGCTTTCTTATTCGACAAAGTTAAAAGATATGACATTAAAAGAAAACAATATCTTAACACGCCAATGAAATTTTATTGCCAAGATATCGGCCTAAGAAACGTTCGCATCAATTTCCGTGAACCAAATCAGGGTTTTTTAATTGAAAATACTGTTTATAACGAATTAATTACAAGAGGCTATAGAGTTGATGTTGGATTATTAACTTTTCAAAAGAAAAATAAAGATTGGAAATACGTTAATACTCAAAATGAAGTTGATTTTATTGCAAGAATGAGTAGCAAAGAATATTACATTCAAATAATGAACGATATTCCTTCTGAAAAACATCTAAATAACGAATACGAATCTTTACTTAAGGTACCTGGTTCATTTAAGAAAATAATGGTGATTAATAGACCAACCATGTATTTTACAAATGATATGGGAATTTTAGTTATTTCGTTAGAGGATTTCTTACTTAAAAAAGATAGTTTAGATTTATAATCAAAATGCCAAATACCTCAAATTTTTTAAGCCAAATACTTCAAAAAAATTAAGCCAAATACCTCAAAAAAATGATGACATTTACCTCAATTTAGTATATTATATATAAAAATAAATCGATAAATTAGGTATTTTTATGTATAAAAAAAGATTATTAGAAAAAACGTTAAATCAATATTTAAAAACTTTTAAAGCTATTTCTATTGTTGGTCCTAAGTTCTGCGGGAAAACAACCCTTGCAGAGCAGTTTTCTAAATCGGCAATTTATTTAGATCCTTTAAATAAATCTGACTATAAAACAATGCTTCAATTAAATAAAAAGGAATTTTTATCACCTCCTTATCCAAAATTAATCGATGAATGGCAACTCATTCCTGAAGTTTGGGACCAAATTAGACACGAAGTTGATCATATTGAAGATAGGGGCCTATTTCTTTTGACTGGTTCTTCAGCTGCGAATTTAGAAAAAACTGAACATTCTGGAGCTGGAAGGATCGCACGATTAATGTTAAGACCAATGAGTCTATATGAAAGCGGAGTTTCAAATGGAGAAATATCCTTATCTAAATTATTCGAAGGCGAAAAAATTGAATATACAAAAAGTCCATCAAAAGTTGAAGATTACGCAATAAACATTATTAAAGGTGGATGGCCAGAAAGTATTTATGACAGCGAACTACAAGCGAATAACAGAATGCGCTCATATATAGACGCTCTATTAAAAGAAGATATCAATAAAGTAACATCCAAAAAATACAACGAAAATAAAGCTAGAAAAATTTTAGAATCTTTAGCAAGAGCTACCGGAAGTGAAGCTAGTAACAAAAAAATACTCAATGATTTAAGTTATTTTGACACTTCGATTTCTGAAAACACTTTAATTGATTATCTTGATGTTTTAAACAAACTTTACATTATAGAGGATTTAAAATCTTGGAATCCAAATTTAAGAAGCAAAACAATAATTAGAAGTACCCCAGCGAGATTTTTTGTTGACCCTTCAATAGGAGCATCTGTTTTAAATTTATCCAGTTCTAAATTGATGAAAGATTTTGAAACTTTTGGATTATTTTTTGAATCTTTAGTTATTAGAGATTTAAGAATATATGCAGAAAGTATAAACGGCGAAATATTCCGCTATAAAGACAAAACTGGTTTAGAAATTGATGCTATCGTACAGTTATATGATGGAAGATGGGGAGCAATCGAAATTAAAATGGGTTCACATTTATTTGATGAAGCTGCCAAAAAACTACAATCATTCGCTTCAAAAATAGACACTAAAAAAATGAGTGAGCCATCATTTTTAGGGATTATTTCAGCAACTGAATACGGATATCAAAGAGAAGACGGCGTTTATGTCATTCCTTTAGGGTTATTAAAAGACTAAAACCTCTAAGATGACCTTGATAATTTAATTTTAAAAATTTTAATAAACTTTCGTTTAAAACTATATTTATTTATAAACGAAATCAAAAGCGAATAAATATATAAAAACACCTTCTATTAATTAGAAAAAATACCATAAATTTGCAATAATTTTTTTAAATAAGGAGTCCAAATTTATGGCTTATATACAATCAAAAACAATTTTAAAACACGCTAGAGATAATAAATATGCTCATGGCGCTTTTAATGTAAATTTATTAATCCAAGCTAAAGCTATCATTGAAGCTTGTGAAGAAAATCGCTGTGCAGCTATAATTCAGGTCGCAGAACCAGGTTTAGCATTTATTGGTGGAAGAGCAGACTTTTTAAATGGAACTATCGAAGATAAAAAAAGAGGTGCCAAAAGAATTGCAAATTATGTCAAAAAATTAGCTAAGGAAGCAACTATTCCTGTTTCTTTACATCTAGATCATGGAAGAAGCTATGAAACCTGTAAAATCTGTATTGAAGCTGGTTTTAATAGCGTCATGATTGATGGTAGTGCACTCGAATATGAAGATAATTTAAAATTAACTAAAAAAGTCGTTAATTATGCGCATAAACATGGCGTTTCTGTTGAAGGCGAATTAGGAGTTTTAGCCGGTGTTGAAGACCATGTTTTCAGCGCAACCTCTACTTATACTAACCCACTTTTAGCTTTAGATTATGTTAAAAAAACCGGAGTAGATTTACTCGCCATTTCTTATGGAACAAAACATGGTGCTGTTAAAGGAGATAATGTAAAACTTAGAAAAGAGATTGTTATTTCAACAATGGAATTATTTAACTATGAAAACGTTGACTGCGTCTTAGTTTCTCATGGATCAAGTTTAGTTCCTGAATATATTGTTAATGAAATTAACGAATTAGGTGGTAATGTTAAAGGAAAAGGCGTCCCAATTAGTGAACTTAATGAAGTTATCCCTTCAGGTATTGCTAAAATCAATATGGATACCGATATTCGTTTAGCTACAACTAGAAATTTATTAGAATTCTATGAAATTTATCATCCAGAATATAAAGAAAATTCTAAAATCTATCCATTAATGGTCGAAAAAAGAGATTCTTTTGAATATCGCTATTATTTAAAAGAATATATCGATGAATTAGTAACTGAACCTAAAAAATATAGTGATGAAGTTAAGGCAATTCTTCCTTATTTAGTTTTAGCAACAAAAGAAATTGTTTTAACTGCAAATGTTTTATTTAAATCCTTTGGTGATAAAACTAAAATCAAAGAATAAATTATATTTAACTTCGTAATTATTTATATTTATATACCCATCAATAGATATAAATAATCCTCCTTCTTAAAAAAATAGTGGCTAATTTAATTACCACTATTTTTATTTGTTTATCGAATATTTTTAAATACTACTATTTTCTATTTTTTATCGAGAAAATCTACAAATTCCTTAGTTTCATTTACTAATGGTTTAAGCCATTTTATAAATTCATCAGAAATATCATTTCCATTAATTATATATTCTTTAGGGAATAACCTTTCTTCCATCATAACCTTTTCAATAGGTATTAAAATAGGTTCAATCTTATAAGGATTTGAAGAAATTCTTTTAATTCCGCTCATAACACCATTAATGTTTTTTAAAGCTGCATCAATAGCTACTTCTCCCATTAATATCGCTTCTTCTTGGTCAATTTTACTTACTAAAGAAGAGGAACATCTTTGAATAAGTCCAGGTTTTTCGCTTCTTGCTTTAATACCTAACTTTTCAATAACTAAGGTTGCTAAATGAGTTGAAACATCTCCAAAATAAGTGGCTCTTTCAGTTTTATAAATTGGTTTAACGATAGGATTTCCGTTCTTATCTTTTAATCCTTCACTTACTACCACTATTACTCCATGTTTTTCATCCCGTTTTTCTTTAACATCTTTTAAGAATTTTTCTTCATCAAATGGGGTTTCAGGAAGATAAATTAAGTGTGGAGCATCTCCTTTTTTAGTTCTTGCTAAAACACTTGAAGCAGTAAGCCATCCGGCATTTCTCCCCATAACTTCGATAATTGAAACATGAATAGGTAAGCCTTCAACATCTTTAGAGGCATCCTTAACTGTTTGAATAATATAGTTAGCATTAGAAGCAAATCCAGGTGCATGATCTAAAATTCCAATGTCGTTATCGATAGTTTTTGGAATTCCAACACATATAACATCTACTCCTTTTGCTTTTGCGTGTTTATAAATATTACCAATGGTATCCATACTTCCATTACCACCAGTAAAAAGAACATACTTGATGTTATGTTTAACCAATATGTCTACTATTTTATTATATTCTTCTTCATATAAAGGAAAGCGGGAAGATCCAATTGCACTTCCAGGAGTATCTTTTAATAATTCTAATTCTTTATCGCTGATATTAGTAAGATCGATAAAGTCTTCCTTTAATAAACCATCACTTCCAAATCTAGGAACTAAAATTTTACCTTTAAATCCTTCTTTTTTTAATTTTTTAATCGCTCCATAAAGTGACGCATTAATAACTGCAGTAGGAGCTCCGCCATGAGCAATAATTAAATTTCCTTCCATAATTAATATTTCTTTTCTCCGTTTATATATACATTTTTAATGTTATAGTCTTTATCTAAAATAATAAAATCAGCATTTTTATTTTCTTTTATACTTCCTACCCTATCATCTATTTTTAAAGATTTAGCACAGTTTAAACTAGTGAGTTTAGAAGCGATTAAATCATCAATATTTAAGAATTTTTTAGTATTTAAAAATGCTTCTTGCATATTTAAAGTTGAACCTGCTCTAACTCCAGTCTCTTTAATTACACAATCATGATTTTTAACTAAAATTGGAGTTTCTCCAATTTTATATTCTCCATCAGCTAAACCTGCTGCCATTAAAGAGTCAGTTACAGCAATAACTTTATCTTCACCTTTAATTTTATAGATAAAATCGACCATTTCTGGATGTACATGGATTCCATCCATAATGACTTCACAATAGAATTCATCATAATATAATGCTGCAGTTGCTATAGAAGGATGATGTTGATGGATTCCTTTCATTGCGTTAAATAAGTGAGTAATGTTACTTGCTCCTGCTTTTAAAGCCATTGTACAATCATCAAAACTTGCAGCAGAATGTCCTAATGAAACTACAATATTATTTTTAACTAAATATTCGATAACTTCTTTACTATTTCTATTTTCAGGAGCAAAGGTCATCAACTTAAATAAGCCATGACTTCTTTTTATATATTCATCTACTAATTCTATTGAAGGAGTTTGAAGACATTCTTCAAGTTGAGCGCCTTTATATTCTTTACATAAAAATGGTCCTTCAATATGAATACCTTTAATAATTTTATTTGTTTTACTAGCTTCATAAATAAGTTCAAGTTGTTTAAAAATTACTTCATTTTTTTCGGTTAAAAGAGTTGGATAAACACTAGTTACGCCGTTTTTAATATAAAAGTTTAATATCTTTTCTATTTCTTCTACATTTTTAACAGTAGAAAAATCATAGTGCATTGCTCCATGAGTATGTTCATCTATAAAGCCTGGAATGATGATATCTATGATATCATCATTAACTACTTTTTCTTCTTTTATTTCTTTAATTAAAGAGTCTTCGATAACTAAAGATCCATAAATATAACCATTTTCAGTTAAAATTTTGTAATTTTTGAATTCTTGTTTCATAAATTTTATGCTACTTTCTTAAATTTAAATTAATTATACACTTTTTAAATATTTAAATTTTAATATCACTATTTAAAGAAATAATCTTTACTTTTCTTCTTTCGAATAAAAGCAAAGTTATCTTTAAATGAAATTATTTTTTTACTTATTTATTACTTAATATAATAATCTTTAAAAATTAACGATTAATTATTTAAAATAGTAGTATAAAAAAGAGGAAAAATATATGACAGAATCTCGTATTTATGAAATAAAAAATGAATATTTATCTTTAAAAGTAAATTCTTTTGGAGGAACAATAGATTCATTAACTCTATTAGATAAAAATAAAGAATTAATCTATCAAATTGAAGAAGGTGGATGGCAAAATAAAGATGTTGTTATCTTTCCTTTTATATCTAAAGGTGATTTTATTCATAAAAATATTCATTATTTAGTAAAAGCTAATCATGGACTTATTAGAAATGCTCTTCTTTCTATTTCAAAACACGACAAAGAAGAAATAATTTTTGAATATTCATCTAAAGAAATTGATCTAGAACAATATCCATTTAAATTTATATTTTTCCTTTCTTATAAACTTATAGATAAAAGAGTAGAAATTAGTGCAAAAATAGTAAACCAAAGTGATGAAACAATGTATTTTTCTTTTGGACACCATCCAGCATTCAAAATTGATTTAGATAATAGTTATTTAGAAGGTATTGATAATTATTTCCCTTTAACAGATGAAGGATTACTAGATTGCGAAACAAAATTACAACTTAATAAAGAAAAATTACCTTTAAATAAAGAGAGTATTCTTCCTTTTAAAACATTAATCGTTGATAATTACACAAAAAATAGTGGTATTAAAAATTACATTTTAGAAACCGGATTAGGTTATAAAGTTAATTATCAAATACCTTCGGCTTTTATCGCCGTTTGGTCATCTGATAAAGGTAATTTTATTTGCGTCGAACCACGGTTTGGAGTTACTAATATAGTTAATGAAGAAAGAGAATTAAAAAATAGAAAATTTTATAATTCTTTATCTCCCGAAGAAGAAACTTCTTTTACTTATTCTTTTGAAATTATCGAAGAATAATTAAAAATAGTGGTATTTAAACCACCATTTCCAATTAGTCGACCATCTCAACATCAACACCAATCATTTTGAAATATCTCAAATAATCTTTCGAAATTTTAGAATCAGTTATGATTTTCGAAACAGATCTTGGAGGGAATTGTACCAACAATCCCTTTTTATTTAGTTTAGATGAATCGGTAATAATTATGATATTATTCGCACTTTCTGCCATTGATCTGACTGCGTCAGTACGGGTTGAATCACTACCCATAAATCCAACATTTTCGACAAATCCATCAGTTCCTAGGAAAATTTTATCAACAAAGAATTGTCTAACACTGGTTCTAACTAAAGATCCTACTAAAACTTGAGCGTCTCTTTGATATTCTCCACCCAAAAGAATAATTTTATTGGTTCCTAGTTTTGATGCATGTTCAACAATATATATAGAATGAGTAATTATAGTTACTCCTGGCTTAGTTTTAACAATTTCTTCAGCAAATAGTGCGCAAGTTGAGCCGCTTCCTACTAAAACACTCTCATTAGCATCAACTAGTTCTGCTGCTTTTTTAGCAATTCTACACTTAATATCAAAGTTGATAGAAAGACGGTTTATGATATCGGCAGTATTCTTTTTAATAGCATAACCATGCTGTCTAATTAAGATTCCATAATCATTAAGTAAGTCTAAATCTTTTCTAATCGTGACCTCACTTACACCTAGTTTATCAGCTAAATCTTTAACGTAAATTTTTCTTTCTTTATCAACAAGTTCTACAATTTGGCTTTGTCTTTTATTAATTTTCATACTTTCTACCTTCTTTTATAATTAATTTAACATAAAGTTTCGTTTATGTAAATAAAACGAAACTTAGTATTTAAAAAGTTGAAAAGGTTATTGCGTATCTATATAATATAAAGAATCAAAGGAGTTTTTATGAAAAAATGAAAAATAATTTGCGTTTTGTTTAGTGCTCTTTTTTCGTTTAGCACTTTAACATCTTTTACTACATTAACAAAAGAAAATGACAATAATCTTTTGAAAATTTTCGAAAACGAAAGCATCGTTTTCAACAATGTAAGAGATGGCATAGATCCAGCAGATACAAACGATGTATATCAATTAACGGAACTCCAAGTCGTTGAAGACAACACATATGTAAATATTTTTGGGCAAGTTGAAGGAACAATCGACTTAATTACTAACGTGTCAGCAAATAGATATCTTGGTGAATATCAAAGAGAAATTTAGTTAAAGGAGGGTCTTATGTGTTTAACTGATATTTTAATGATAATCGGGATAATCCTTGGTGTAATTAGCATTATATTCTTATTACTTTTGTTCTTAAAAAAAGAAATAAAGAATAAATGGCGTGTTGCTTCAATTTTATCTTTACTTGCTTCACTGCTTTTAATTTTTATCCCGTTATCAATAAATTATACTGATAAAAACTTCTCTACTAGAAGTAATAGTAGTTTCGTTAATGACATTAAAAATAATGAGTTCGAAACTAATTTATATGAATTGAGCAAAAAAGAATTCGATAAAGATAAGGATCTATTAGAATACATTCCTTCTTCATTATTTAATGAAGAAGGTGAAAAATACTATTTAGGTAACAAATATGGATTTTATATTAATACCAACGATTCTTTCGAGAGCGATGTCTTAATATTTTCTATTAATGTTGAACTATTAGATGGATATTTGGAAGATAACTTTAATAGAGTTAGTATCTCTATTAATAAAGAAATCTCTAATAAATATAAATATATCGATGGTAATACTCTCGAATTTATAAAGGAAATCGATAATTATTATCTAGGAAATACAAACTATTATTTAGGGATTAAAAACACTATTAACTTAAAGGATAAATATATACGGCTAGGAAATATCATAGAAAATGGTAGATATTCCAATATTTCTAATGCTCCACATAATAATGAATATCCTTATTTAAATGCTATATCTACTAATGGAACTTTTAATATTGATAAAGAAAATAATACTGATAATATCGAAATTGCTTTTAATACTAATAAAAATGAAGATAAATTAACTTCTTCTATTAGTAGTGAAGGCGAAAATAATTTAATCCTTTTTAGAAATAATGCAACTACTCAAAATACTACCTATGGAGGTTTGGTAAAAGAATTCAGTTTTTCTTCCACTTATGAAGATGAATTATTAATAAATAAAAGCGACGTTAATTTCTATATCGAATATACAAATTTTTCTGATATTAAAGATATAGTAGTAGGCATTAATTTAGATGTTCTTTTCGATAATAGTGAAAAAGTTAACTTTAATACCTTTAATAAAGGAAAGGTGGAAACTCTAGCAAGTTTTTCTAGATACTACACTTTAAATGAATTTTAAATATATATAGTAAGTAATTAATATTAATAATTTATTATTTATATTTAATATAAATAATAAAAGGAGTGGAATATTCACTCCTTTTAATATATTATAAGGGAGTATGCTTTATTATATTTTATTTCCACTTATAGTTTTAATTGCTTCAATTGTTGGAGCTATCGCAGGAATTGGAGGAGGAGTTATTATTCGACCGGTTTTAGATGCGTTTGGCTATTTTGAAACCGCAGATATAACGAATATGATCTCGACCTTCTGTGTCTTATTTGGAACTACTACTTCAATTATTAGACATATAATTTCTAAAACTAAAATAGAGAATTATAAAACATCTATATTCTTAGGAATTGGAGCTGTAATCGGAGGAATAATCGGCCAATTCTTATTCCAAATGGTTAAAGATAATTCGAATCGAAATATATTAATTATTACCCAATCATCAATACTTATTCTTCTATTAATATTCGTAATAATTTATATGCAAGTATTCCTTCCAAAAGGAAAACAGTTACACATTAAAAACTTTGTTCTTACTTCAATAATTGGTATCTTCTTAGGAATTTGTTCAACATTCTTAGGAATTGGAGGCGGACCAATTAATGTTGCAGTATTACTCTTATTCTTCGGAATGAATATGAAACAAGCATCAATTAATTCAATTATTACGATTGTTTTCTCTCAAATATCTAAAGTAGTTATGGCATTAATTGATGGAACACTAATTAGTTTATTCAACATTTCATCTCTTCCTACTGAAGCTGATCAATCTTGGCGGATATTCTTAATTATCTTAGTTCCTATTTCAATTATTGGATCCTTAATTGGGACTTACTTTAATAAAAAACTTCCTAACAAGGGAATTGAAATTGTTTATACAACAACTACTGTTGTTATTATCTTAATAAATGTATATTTAATCGTTGCTAATTCAATTCAATTAGTTGGTTAATATTAATACTCTATTTTCTTAAAAAACCTGCATAATTATGCAGGTTTTTTAACTACTTAATATAATAAAAGATCTCCCTACTATAGGAGACCTTTTACTTTGTATCGGACACTCTCTTATAAAGAGAACCAAATAGAATTACAAATTTAATTAATTACTATTTGCTTCACAAGCTTCAAGTAAGTAAGAGAAGTCACAAGCTTCTGCTGCGGTAAGAGCAATTTTATCTTTGTTATCGCCACCAAGTTGAGAATTTCTAATATTTTCAGCGTATTTAAGCATTTGTGCTTCGCCTAATTCTAATTGTTCTTCAGCACTTAACCAGTCAGCAATTGTAACGTCTAATGAATCAGCTGCAACTTGTCCTGCACTAACGACTTCAACATCTTCACAACATTCTTCTGGATTAGCATCTCTAAAGTTCATACCTTTAACTAAACCATTCATGAATTTTTTGAAGGTTTCTTCGTTATTTTCTAACCATTTGGTATTAACTGCCCAAGTTGATGGGGTTTCACTACCTCTTGGTAAGTGGGTAGAAGTTTTAGCAACAACTGTGAAGTTTTCGGTATCTTCTTGTAAAGTTGTAGCAACTGGAGAGAAGGAAATACAGAAGTCGTAAGCACCAGTTTGCATTGTGGTTGTAAGGTTAGCATTTGTAACGTTATTAATTTTAACTTCGTTAGCTGCAACATAATTAGATTCATCTAAACCTTCTGGTAATTTTCCACCGGTATCGGTTGTGTACCAAATCTTGCCACCTTCTGGTAAGTTTTTATTAACTTCATTGACTAAGTTTGTCCAGAATGATGCTGGAGTTGCTGTAAAGTCATAAGCAATTGAAGCGCCTCTTAAAGCTTCACCGATTTCTGCTAAAGATGATTCGATTGTTAAGTGACCACCTTTACCGTTTTTAGTAGCGATTAAACGATCATCATCAGTAATATTATCTAATGCGATTAATTTAATGTCCTCAGTTTCTGCAAAATAGTTCCAAGCAACACCATTACCCATAAATGAAACATCGATTTGCCCTGCAACAACACTAGCTGCTAAAGCTGGACCAGCACCGATTGTTGGTTCAACGGTAAGACCTTCTGCTTCAAAGAATCCTTGGTTAATAGCACTATAACCAGCACCTGCACCTAAGTTTGCGTGTAAACCAACTCTGACGACTCCACCTTCACCAGTTGTTTGGCCACATCCTGCAACTGCACTACCTACGAATGCTGTTGCACATAAGACTGCTAATAATTTAATTTTTCTCATAAATTTCTCCTAAAAAATTATTATGTTTTTTTTAAATTTTATTTAAACAAATTTCCAATTTGTTTGAACCAAGTTAATTATTAATGATCTCCGTGTTCGAGATACATTTTATAAACAACATCCCAGATATGATTACGATATTCTTGGAACTTTGCATCTAATTTTGTAGCTTGAGTTCTAGGATAAGGTAAATCAATATCGATAACTTCTTTAATTTGTCCAGGTCTTGCAGACATGATGATTACTCTTGAAGCAAGAAGGACACATTCATCAACGTCGTGAGTAATAAAGAAGCAAGTTTTTCTTTCTTTTTCCCAAGTTCTAAGTAAATCTTCTTGTAATTGAGAACGAGTTTGAGCATCAAGAGCTCCAAATGGTTCATCAAGTAATAAAACTTCACTATTTAAGGCATATCCCCTAGCAATAGCGACTCTTTGTTTCATACCGCCTGATAGTTCTTTTGGATACTTGTTTTCAAATCCATTAAGTTGAACCATGTCGATATATTTTTGAGCGATTGCTTCTCTTTCAAGTTTTGTATATTTAACTCTTTTCATTTGAGGAACTTTTTCACCTTTTTCATTAGTTATGAATACTTGTTCCATTTCGCCAGTTTCTTTATTCTTTTGGAATACTGGAACTTCATGCTTAATGAATTTTGTAGCATACATAACGTTCTTTTTAACAGTTGACCAAGGGAATAAAGCATATTGTTGGAAGATGACTCCTCTATCAGGTCCTGGACCTAAGATAGGTCTTCCATGGATTGTAGCTGTTCCTGCTGTAGGTTGCTCTAATCCAGCGATAATATTAAGTAAGGTTGTTTTTCCACATCCTGATGGACCAACAACGCAGATAAATTCATTTTTTCTAATTTCCAAATCAACGCCATTAAGTGCGACAACATCATCACCATTTTCAACAGGATAGATCTTTTTAACGCCATCGATTTTAATAACAACATTATTTTCTCCTTTTGCCATTATTGTTACCTCCTATTTCCATCTGGTGAGTCTTTTTTCTGTATATAATAAGACTTTATCTAATATGATACCGAAGATACCAAGTAAGATGATTCCCATCATTGCATAATCCATTCTAAGGTTAGATGCTTGGTTATTAATGAAGGAACCTAATCCATAGGTTGCACCGGTAAGTTCTGCAGCAATTAAGGTTGTCATTGCGGCACCAACACCAAGCCTCATAGCTGTAAGAATAAATGGGAAGGCACTTGGAACAATAACACCAGTAAATAAGTTTCTATCTCTTGCACCAAATGTATATGCAGCTTTTACTAAGGTTAAATCAACATTTTTAACACCTTGATAAATAGTAACTGTCATTGTTAAGAAGACTGCGAGCCAAATAATGAAATATTTTGGAGCTTCAAGTGGTCCCATAATAGCAACGACGATAGGAACATAAGCAATTGGTGGAATACATCTTAAGAATTGGATAAATGGATCAAAGAATGCTCTAACTGGTTTATACCAAGCCATTAAGAATCCGACTGGAATTGAAGTACAAACTGCAATTAAATATCCAACTAAGATACGGGAGAATGAGGCACCCATATGTTTCCATAAAATACCATTACTAGCTGTTTCAATGAATCTTTCAACAACGGATACTGGATCGGAGATAAAACTTGTGTCACCTCTTGATTCAGCAACAAGTGCATAAATAAACCAGATAATAATTACAGCAACGATACCGATGATTCCAACTGTTGTTGATTTCCATTTAGCCCAAGGAGAGAAATCTTTCATCTTTTTTGGACCTGAAGTAGCAACATCGTTAACTGGTTTAGATAAGGTGTTAAGATCAACTTGTGCTAATCTTTCATAGTATTTTGCTTTCTTTTCGTCAGCATATTCTTTCTTAGTAAGTTCTATATAAGCATCTTTTTTCTTATTTAATTCTTCTTCGAACTTCTTTTTCTCTTCGAGGAGGGCAAGTTTAGCTTCTTTAGTTTCGGCGTTATGATACTTTTCTTTCCATTCGGTGAAGAAGGTATCTTTTTCTTGATTTAACGCTTCTTTTCTTTCCTCCGTTATTCTCTTTTTAAAGACATCCATACAATTTTTCTCCTAAATTATTATTCTGCTAATTCTTCGCTAATTCCGATTCGAGTATCTTCATGATCTTGAAGAAGTGAAACTGGGAAATTAACGTCTTTAGGTAAGAAACTAGCTCTTTTAACAACTGATTTATGCCAGTTACGGAAGCAATATAATCTAATTTTTTTACTAGATAATATTTCTTTAAATCCGATAGTTATGGCATATTTTGGTACAAGTTCATAACAGCCATCGAAGTCATCCATTGAGTTAACTACTAAAGTTTCTTTTGCTATTTTTAAGACTCTAGTAGATAGATTTTTGAATTCACTTTCACTTATTCCTTCAATTGGTTCGTTGAAGGCTACGTGACCTGTTATTCCGATACCTCCAAAACAGATATCAACTCCATTATGTTCTTCAATAACTTTAGTAATTAAGTCTTTATTTTCTAAGTTAGGGAAGATTCTTTGGGATTTATCCATTAAGAGTTCCTTATCTATTTTGTTATAACAAAGTTCATACATTTGCCTTTCAAATGATAATGGATGAGTGATGTCTACAACAGTGTTTTCATCTTCCATATATTCATCCATATTTATGAAAGTAACGTTTTTGAGTGAAACTTTTTCTTCGTTTACTCTTTTTGCGAAATATTTATATTGACCTACAGGTCCTAAAGGAACGATGAATAAGGTCTTTTTATTGTTTTTATTATTTTCGATAATGGTATCTACCATTAAGTTAGCCATTTCTTCAAATGTCTTTTCCTTATCTTTATAGATATCGATTTTGATCTTTCCTTTAGTTAAATCGTTTCCTTTTATTTTTAAGAATTCATTACTTACAATCATTTACTTTCACCCTCCTCCATACATAAATGTACTGATGGTCTTTTGAAAGTCATTGGTAAGACTAAGACATTTGGATTAGGACCGACATATTTTTTACAATCTTCATATGCCTCCATAACCGTATTTCTAGTTTTCATTCCCATTCCTCTTGCTGAACCTGGTTTTTTACTATTTACGATATAAACAGCTTTGCAATCTCTTTCAGCAATATGAGCACAACTAATCATTGAGAATGCGTGGAATGGATGGAATGCATAATTATGTCGATATAATTCGATATATTCCTCTTTATTAGGCATATTATCGTAATAATGTTCGATATCTGGGAGAGTATTTCCATGATCTATGAAATAATCATAAACTTGTTTCATAGCTGGGAATTCTTCATCTCCAAAGTCTCCATCACATTGAGCAAGAGCAATAATAACAGGATTTTCACTCATTACTCTTTTAAGTCTAATAATTTGAGCGGCAATTGCTTGTTCTACTAATATTGGATTGGTACCTTGTTTAGTTCCATATTGGAAGTCGTTAGGTAAACCAAAGATAATTACATCATATTTTTTCTTTGCCCACTTAACATAGGTTCTTTTATCTGCGATTTCCCAAGTTAATGGTTGGATAGCTTTAGCATCACCCGCAAAGACTGCGATTTGATGGGAGAAACTATCAAGTACTGCATCAATTGCAAAGAATTTTTTACCCATTTTTTCTTCCATCCATTGACCAATTGCATCAAATTTTTGTCTCATTAATGAAGTTGATGTAACTGGAACGAAATCTTTAATATGCATTACAGCTGGACAGTGATGAGAAGAAATTGATTCCCAGTTAGAGATACCAGTGGCACAGTGTTTATATCCACCACTATATCCGCCATATGGATTTCCTTGAGTATGTCCAATCAAGAAACAAATATCAGAATCATAAACATATTTATTTATAACTACTTTTGCCCCAAATTTTGGTTCATATCCTAAATCAACTATATGTTCTTTATCTTCACTATCATGATTAATAATTTGTCCCTTAGGATAGAATCTTTCGAATATTTCATCTCCTAAAATTCTTCTAATTTCTTCAGGTTTATTCTTTCTATGTAAACCATTAGAACAAATTAAAAGAATATCTTCTTCTAAGACACCGCATTTTAAACATTCTTCTATTAATAAAGGAATTGTGGTTTTACGATGAGAATCATCTTGGAAGCCACCCTTAACTTTATCAGGGAAAACAATTGTAACTTTACTTCCTTTATGGACTTGTTCACTGATTGGCTTTAATCCAATTGGATTTAAAATGGCGTTTAAAGTTGCTTCCTTAACGTCTTTTATTCCTTCAGGATCTTTAACGGTCACGCCTGTTTCAAAAATATCACTATTATCCGGGACTTCTACTAAAAGTTGTCCATCACCATACTCTAATTTAATTTCCATTCTTTAATCCTCTTTTATAAGTAGTTACAATTTCTTCGAAATCATTTAAATAGAAGCCAAAGTCACTTCCAAATCTAGTTAATGCAATTAATCCGCCATCTAACTCTTCAATAGATGCGAGCATTTCAGCATTATCTTTTTTAAGACCGCCACCATAAACGACTTCAACGTTATATAAGGATTTAATATATTTAACGATATCTAAAATATAATCCCTATCTGGTGGAGTTTTGCCTGGTCCAATTGCCCATACAGGTTCATAGGCAATAGTGACTTTTGATAAATCTACGTCTTTTAAACCAATATCTAATTGTCTTTTTAAAACGTTATATTTATCACTTTGTTCTTCCATTTTTTCGCCGATACAATATAAGACGTTCATGTCAGCTTCGATAGCACACTTAATTTCTTTATTTAATATAAGGTTAATATCGTAAGTAGAGCCACTTAATGAAGTTAAATAATTAAGATGATTTCTTTCTTCGCAGTGTCCAATAAGAGTGTCTTTAACTCCGATTGATTCCATACTTTTAGCAGTTCTAAATGTAGTGAATGCTCCGAAATTTTTTCCCGTTTTTACATCATCATAGTGAACGCCTTGAGAGCCAATATGAATTTTATCTTTTGCTTTTAAAGCGCTTAAAAGATTCGATTCTTGGAAAAAGATAGTAATTGGAATATCAAGATTCATCTTTTCAATTCCTTCTACTATTATTTTAGAATAATTTTCCATACTTCCGATTTTGTTAATACCTTCGAAAGTTGGAAGAATGTCGAATCGTTTAAGGTTTAAATAGATTTTTTTCATAATGTAAGCCCTTACATTTTTCTTTATTATTACAAACTAGAATCGAATTACAATTAAATAAAACAACTTTTTTTAAAAATAATTTCTAAAATGTTTCGTATGGTTAAGTTTTAGTTTCGAATGAAAGAAATTAACATAATAAATAGATAACCATCATATTTTTTTAATAAGTAATTTTCTTTTATTTATAAGATTTCGAAGCTTTTATTGCTCACTACTAGTCTAGTAAGTTTTAAATTAATGCCTACTATTGTGTTAGTAAGGAATAAAAAAATTACAAAAATATAAGTCTCTACCTTATTAATAGGAACCCATAAATTATCTATATTCTTATATATTATGCACTTTCAATAACGATATCTGCTATTTCTTCTATTTTATAATGATCAAAATAAAGATCTTCATATTTAAACCATTTATTAATAAAGTCCATATAATTATCTTTATTTCTAATCATATTTAGTTTTAGTTGTAATTCCTTAACTATTTTAATAAATATCGATAAATCGTAATATTTATTAAAATAGTTAGGATTAAGAGAAAAGCTACCTTCAATAACTAAGATTCTTTTTTTATTAATAGTGTTTGTTTCTACTATTTCTTGAGTTTTGCAGTCAAACTTAGAATAAATGAAAGTATCTTCATTTATTTTATCAATTACTTCTTCTTTTAATCTTTTATAATCAATGTTCCCATCATATTCATTTTTATTTTTATTATTACTATCTTTAGGCAAATAATAATCATCAACATGAACAATATTAGTAATACTTTTATATTTATTAAAGATTAAACTTGATAAATAGCTCTTCCCTGAACATGAAGATCCATCAATTGCAATAACAACATATTCTTTATTACTTAATAAAGAATCTATCTTATTATAAATATTTAAAACGTCTAGATTATTTAACATATATTTATTATAAATCTTATTTAAGTATTTATACAAAAAAATTCTAACTACCAGTTAGAATTTTCTTCATTATTATCATTATTTTTATTATTTTCTAGATTACTACATTCTTCTTTAAACTTACGGTTTCTAAAGTCATATTTAGGCATAAACTTCTGAATTAAATTAAGTTCATATAGTAATCTAATTAAAGCAGGAATCAATACTATTTGAATAATTAATCCAGGCCAAGGAGTAACAAAGTAAGAAGTTATAAACATCGAGAAGGTAAAATTATCTCCCATTCCTCCTAAAACACATAAATATTTAACAAGTCCTCCAACACCTCTTCCTAAAATCATTGCAATAATTAAAGCAACATAGATAAAGATAACGCTATCTAACTTATTACTCTTATTCTTTTTAATAAATAATAAGTATATAAGTCCACTAATAAGTCCATAAGTTAAAAGTTCAAATGCCATAGGAAGAGCCGCAATTAAAGGTGGAGCTCCAAACATAAGCATTCTAGTTAAAGGAGCAATAAATCCAATAAAAGCGCCATAAATTGGTCCTAAAACAAAACCACTAATAAATACTGGAATATGCATTAAAGAAAGCATATTACCTAAAGCTTGATCGTTTAAAGTTAAAAATGGCATTAACCAACATAATGCTAAAAGCATAGCGGCAATACACATTTTATTAACCTGTAAAGCAACATTTTGTTTATTCATATCTTTTATTAACTCCTTTTCTAACTAATTGAAAGTATATATTTAATTCTTTAGAAATGAATCAAAACTTTGTTAATATCGCATAAATTTTAAATTTAAGTTTTGAATGAAAGTAAAATCCCTTTTATTTTAATAAAGTTATTTATCTTTTTTTATAGCGACATTTTGGATAATTCGAACATCCATAAAAAGGACCATATTTACCATTTCTTAAAATTATTTTTCCTCCACAAAAAGGACATATTCCATCTTTAACTGCCTACTTTTTGGTTTGAATGTTTTTTATATGTTCTTCTTCTGTTAACATCCCATGTTCTTTTAAATCCATCAAAGCACGATAACATCTTTTAAATTCTTCATCGCTAAATACATGTTCTCTGGTATTTAAAAGATGATTTAATAGTATAGAAAACTGTCTGGTATTTGGACAAACTAAAGCAGCGCCAGAATTGATTTCTAATTCACAATCAATGAAAACAACAATTGATATGAAATTAGAAGTCTTTACATTTAATAACCTGCTTAAGGCATAAATATGGGAATAATTTTGTTTTATTGGGTTATATAATCTACTTTTTGAATTTCCATAAGCCAAGACTTGTGTCCAGTACTTTTGTTTATAATTGCCATAAATTCTTCCTGAATAATTTTTAGTCTCAATAACATAAATACCAGTTTGAGAAATAAAAATATGATCGATTTGATGTGAACCGCTTTTATCTGAAAAGATAATATTAGAAATATTAATTCCATAGTCTGAATATATATCTAAATACTTGCTCACAAGCAATTCTCCGTCTTTGCCCTTTTCTTCTGGAGTTCTTTTATCATAAGTAAATAATGCGGTACTTAGAGCAACTATAAATATTACAACTAACGCTACTCCTAAAATAATAAGAAAAATATTCATGAATTAGGTTTTAACCAAAAATATGATAATTTACATTAAAATTGTCACTATTTTTATAAGAAAAGACATTTTTTAGCGGCAATTTAAAAAGCAATGATTTATAATTTTTAAATATGAAGAAACAAATTACAGTAAGCGGAGCAATAATCATTAAAAATGGCTTAATATTATGTGCTCAAAGAAACGTAAATAAACACGATTACATCTCTTATAAATTTGAATTTCCTGGCGGAAAAATTGAAGAACACGAAACACCAAAAGAAGCTTTGCATAGAGAATTAATCGAAGAAATGAATGTTGATATAAATATCAACGATATGACTGATTTTATTGTTGTTAACCATGAATATCCTGATTTTAATTTAACAATGCATACATTTTTATGCCCTATAAAATCTGATGAAACTTTAACTTTAAAAGAACACGTTTCAATGAAACGGTCAAAAGTTGAGGATCTAGATAAAATCGATTGGGCTGGAGCCGACATTCCTGTTGCCAAAGCTTTAAAAGAAAGAGGAATTTAAAATGAGCAACCAAGATTTTAAGGATGGTTTAATAAAAGGTTTTATTGATAGAAATCAGGAATATGTTGGGGATTTTTTACCTGAACTAATTGTTAATAACCCTGAAAAAAACGAAAAAACTATATCTTTTTTAACTAAATCCTTAGAATCTTGCGATGAATTCTATTTATCCGTAGCTTTTTTAACAAAAGGCGGATTAACTTGTATTACCGAAGCATTAGATAAAGCAAAGAATAAAAAAGGTAAAATTCTATGCTCTAAATACCAAGATTTTACTGAACCAAACGCACTTTGGACTCTTTTGAAATACGATAATATTGATCTTAAAATTGAAACCGAGAAAAACCATCATTCTAAAGGTTATATTTTTAAAAAAGGTGATGATTACACAATAATGGTAGAATCATCCAATCTTACACAAAACGCTCTAACCGTAAATAAAGAACGGAATCTTAAAATTTGTTCAAAGGAAAATGGAAAAATTTCTGATGATATAATCAAACAATTTAATGAAGACTTTGAAAATGCTTCTTCGGTCAACGAAATATTTATAAAAGAATACGAAGAGGATTATAAAAATAAAGAAAAAGCTAAGCGTGAAGTTAATAAAGCTTTAAAAAGAGATCAACAAGAAAAACCAAAAATAGAACCTAACAATATGCAGGTTCAAGCATTAGAAGGATTAGAAGCTACAAGAAATCAAGGGAAAACAAAAGGTCTTATCATTTCTTCTACTGCTACTGGTAAAACTTATCTAGCAGCCTTTGATGTTAAAGAATTCCAGCCAAAAAGATTCCTTTATGTTGTCCACAACAATACAGTCTTAACAAAAGCAGAGCAAAGTTTTAGAGATGTTTTAGGAAATAATATCGTTACAGGCTTTATAAACGGCGAAAGAAAAAATTACGATGCAAAATATATTTTTGCATCAAAACAAACTTTAACTAAAGATGAAGTTTTAAATCATTTTAAACCTGATGATTTTGACTATATTTTAATTGATGAAGCTCATCATTTAGCTACTGAGAATTACTTAAAAATTACTGATTACTTTAAACCTAAATTTCTTCTTGGTATGACCGCTACTCCAGAAAGAATGGATAACTTCAACATTTTACGAGTTTTCGATTTTAATATTGTCTATGAAAATAGACTTTCGGATGCACTTAGAAAAAATTATCTAGTACCATTCCATTATCATGGAATTTCCGATATTTTTGTTGATAACCAACTTATTGATTACGACAAATTTAATTACTTAACTTCCGATGAAAGAGTAAGGCATTTAATTTCAAAATCTGAATTTTTCTCATTCCAAGATCAAAGAATAAAATGTTTAGTATTTGTTAATAAAATTGAAGTTGGGAAAATACTTGCAGAAAAATTCCGAGAAGCTGGCAAAAAAGCGGTCTTTGCAAGCGGAGAAACATCCATTAAAGAAAGAGAAGAAATTATAAAACAACTTCAAAATGATGATTTAACAAAACCTTATTTAGAGTATGTTTTTACTGTTGATATTTTCAATGAAGGTGTTGATATTCCTCAAGTTAATCAAATCATGATGTGCCGCCCAACTGAGTCACCTATTGTATTTACTCAACAATTAGGAAGAGGCTTAAGAAAGGCGCCTAATAAGGATTATGTTGAAATTATCGATTTTATTGCTAATTACGACAAAAACTACCTCATACCAATCGCTTTATTCGGAGATAAATCATATAACAAAGATAATATAAGAAGAAAACTTTATTCTAGAAACGATGAAGTTCCAGGAGCTTCAACAATAGCTTTTGATGATATTTCTGAAAACATTATCTTTAATAAGCTAAATTCAGCAAATTTATCAATTTTAGAATACCTAAAAGAATCATATAACCAAAGAAAAAATCAATTAGGAAGAATTCCGTTAATGTCAGATTTTATCGATGAATCTGCCGATTTTAGAGATCCTTTAGATTTCTGTTTATATCAAAGCGGTAGCTATTATAAGTTTTTAAAAAGAATAGATCATGAATCTATAAAAAGCGAAAACTTAACACCTAAAGAAATTAAAATTTTAGATCATCTCACATTGCATGCTTTTAGAGGTATTAAACTTGTATCATCCTATGTATTAATTTCATTATTAAAACGTGAAGCAAAATATAAAGACGTCTATGACGAGATTTTAAGAGATCTTAACATAAAAATAACAAAAGAAGATTTCATAAACTGTATAAGAATTTTGAATGGTGAATTTGACCAACTTAAAGAACCTATTTTAAATATCATTGTTTCTGAAGATGCTGAAACAGCAAAATTATCAGACGATGACAAAGAAATTTTAAATAAAGATCCTTTATTTAAATATGTTTTAGATTTAATCAACTACAATACTTTAAAATTTAGAAAAGATTATAGTAATGGCGAACAATATAGAGATGGATTTATCCTATACAAAAAATATTCAAAGGATGATATTAGTCAAATTTTTAATTACCCAATTACATACAAAAGTAGCATGTATGGCTATGTTTTTCCAAAAGAATCGAACAATATTCCAATTTTAGTTACCTATCATAAAGACGCCTCTGATCCTGAAACTATTCTTTATGATGATAATTTTGTTAATACGTCCCTCTTCTCATGGACAAGTAAAACCAAAAGAACTCTAGAAAGTAAGGATGCTATTAGAATCAAAAACTATAAGGAATTAAACTTAAGATTCTGGTTGTTCGTTAAAAAGAGCGATGATGAAGGAGAACCATATTTTTTAGGAGAAATTATTCCTGATGTAAGTTCAATGAAAGAAACTATCGTTAAGAATGAAAAAGCTTTTACTATACTTTTTAAAATTGTCGATCCAGTTGAAGAAAAACTATATAAATATCTAATTAGCGAAGTCAAAAAGGTTGATTGAGTTAATTTTTTAAACACGTAATTGGTACAACATAAATCCCATCATTTCTACGATAAGCGAATTCTGTAGTTCCGGTAATTATCATCATAAAAGATGGTTTATTCATCGTATCGGTGTCAATTTTATAAAATAAAGTTTTTAAGTTTTTTGCTGCTTCTTCTATTTGTTCTTTTCCACCTAATTTAATTTCAACTAATGCGTATTTGCCTTGTTTCATGTGCAAAATAGCATCACATTCAAGGTCATCTTTATCTCTATAAGTAAAAACACTTCCTTTTAATGATTCGGTATAAACTCTTAAATCTCTTATTACCATACTTTCAAATAATAAACCAAAAGTATTAAAGTCTTCTAATAAGTCGTTAGGTCCAATCATTAGAGCGCTAGTAGCAATGCATGGATCAACAAAGAGTCTTATTTTTGATGTTCTAATAGCTGTTTTACTTCTTAATTTAGGTGACCAGGCGCTCAATTCTTCTATTAAAAATATATTTCTAAAAGAATTTAATAAACTGCATATAGAAACACCGCTTAAAGACATGTTTTCATGCTTAATCATATCTTCTTTTATCGTATCTTTAGTTGCTCTTTGACTTTGAAACCTAGAATAACTTTTTAAAAAAGCCATAATCAAGCTTTCGTTTTTTACGGTTGAATCAATTCTCGAAATATCAGATTTTACTATTGCTTGTAAATATGAGGAATTATATTCAATTGCATCATCAATATTCATATCTGTAGTTTCAGGAAATCCACCTCTACATATCAATTCAGCAAGGCGTTGTATTTTTGTATCGTTTTTACCAAAAATATCAATATTTTCATTATCAAATAACTCTTTTAACGATACCTCTCCACTTGAATCCTCAGATTCAAATAAAGACATCGGTCTCATTAATAAGAAAGAAAATCTACCAGCTCCAGAATGAATAATTTCTTCTTCATTTATTGGAGTGGATGATCCAGTTAGAATAAATTGTCCTTTTAATCCTCTTTCGTCAACCTCATATCTAATAGCATCCCAAATTTTTGGGGTTAACTGCCATTCATCTATTAATCTAGGAGTTTCTCCATTTAAAAGAAAATCAATAACATTACGATTAATATCAACAAATTTTTCTTGGAATTGATAAAAAGACTTTGATAATTTTTTTGCAGTAGTAGTTTTGCCACATGCTTTTGGTCCTTCTATCAAAGTTGCACCAGTTATAATTAATGAGTTTTTAATTTGCTCTTCTATTATGCGTTTACGATACTTTTTCATAATTAAAATATATACGACAAAATTCGTATTTTCAATATTTAGTTAACGAGTTGGCGAAGTTTTAGTTAACATTTTGGCGTTGTTTTACTTTACGAGTTGGCGAAATTTTAAAACCTACTATTTAATCTAAAACTTTTGAATAGGAAATTGGGACTCAAAATTGCACTTTTACAAACGAATTTTTGTTATTAAATAATACTTTTACAAACAAAATTTTGTATTTTATAGGGTATTATAATAGGATTTGATATCATCATTTTCTTGATTATTACCATATTTTTTATAATCTCTTAGTAACTTTTTTACATATTTAGATTTATATTTTTTCTTGCTTCGATGTTTCATAACTTAAATTACCTCCCTCCAGCCACCGGTTTTCTTACTTTCAACTCTTGCTAAATAGCCCTTATCTTTTAAGAATTTTATGTTTCTTTCAACCCAACTTTTAGATTTATTGGTTTTAAACATTAACTCTTTAATTGTGACATCATTATTATTTCTAATTTCATCTAAAATCACTTTTTCTAAAGGTGATAAATTTTGATTTACATCACTCTTTTTAGAATTAAATTGATTAAAAGGTATTGTAATAACTAAGTTATTAGCTATAGTTTTAAAAGAATTTATTCCATATTTATCATTTATTTTACTTAATAAAGAGATATTAGGATCAATATAACCAAGTTCTACTAATATTAAATATAATTCCTTATTTAAGATATTAAATTCCCCATTAATTAAATCTTTAATAGATAAAGAATCTACATAACAAAAGTTAATACTATCGATATAATCAATTGTTCTATTTAATAAATAAAGAAGATTATTATGTTTAAACTCTTTATTAATGATTAATTGAGAAGTTTTACTTCTTCCTTTATATAAAGAAATGTCGATATAAATTTTAGGAGTATCCGATAATAATTCTCCTAAATAGTTATATTCTTTCTTTCCGGTTAATAGATTTAAATCTTTTAAAAAAGTATTCTTATTAAGTTCAATATTATAAAAAGAATAAATATAGAATAACTTATTAAAAGTTAAGTCCTTTTGAGTACTTTTTTTAGTTACTAAAGTCTCTTCCTTATTATTTAATAAACGATATAAATCATTTAACTTTTTAGGATAAAACTTGAGTTCAGTTTTGATTTTCCCTACCATTAGATATTTCTTGTTTTTAAAAGATGTAGGTATTTCTTTAGCGCTACTAATATATAGAATTACTACTCTTCGATTATTTTCTTCATAAAACATATCGAATCTAACATTTATCTTAGGTTTTAAATATTTTTCGATAGTCTTTTTATAGGTTTTTGTTAAATATCTTTTTGAGGGATTAAAATCAGTTCCTACTGCTTTAAAAGTTAAAGGGTCTATTCCTAAAATTAAATAACCATATTCCTTCTTATTTAAAGCTGCACTATTAGAAAGAGCAGAAATCATCTCTCCTAATGAGAGTGAATCAATTCCTTTATAACAGATATAGACCCATTCCTTATCATGATCATAAAGAATTAAACTATTAATGATTTTGTTAATTGTCATAAGGTTTTTACCTCATTATATACAAGAACGTTTTAATTTCAAAAATTCTTCACTTTTTTAAAAATTTTTTGTTTAAATTTAAAACTATATATAAAAAGGTAAGTAAATATCATGTTTTTAAATCTATTATTTTTTATAAAAAATTCCTTATCTATTTTATATAAATAAGGAAAGATTTATTTTATTAATATTTAATTATTCATATTCAATGGTTGAAGGTGGTTTTGAAGTGACATCATATAACGCCTTATTAACACCTTTAACTTCATTAACGATTCTAGAAGATATTTTAGATAAAAAATTATAATCTAGATGATAAAAATCAGCGGTCATTCCATCAATACTTGTGACACATCTAATCATTAAAGCATAATCATAACTTCTTTCATCTCCCTTAACTCAACGCTTTTAAAGTTGCTAAGGGCTGTAAAATATTGCCAAATATCGTTATTTAAATGATTTTTATCACTATTTATTTTTTATAATTATATAACTTTTATATTAATGAAAGCATTATTAACTAATAAAAATGCCTGAATTATCTTACTATATTTGATCATCCAGGCATTATTTAATATTAGAAGAATAAATTAATTATTAGAATTTAGTATCATCGATAGAAAGTAAAATTTTCATTTGAGGTTTAATAACCTTTTTAACATTACCTTCTTCAAATGGGTTTCTTAATTTTGCATTTTTAATTAAAGTAACAAATGGATATTTTCCGCCCATCTTTAATAATTTAATATACTTTTTCCATGCTTTTTCTCTATTTTTATCCATTTCACATTTGAATTGGAGAGCTAAAACTTGTGCTAAAGTATAGTCAATATAATAGAATGGAGCGACAAAAATATGAGATTGTTTCATCCAGAATTTACCTTTATTTAAATAAGGAATGCAGTCAAAATTAAGATGTGGACGATATTTTTTCTCTAATTCAGCCCATTTAGCACATCTTTCTTCATGAGTTGCATCAACATTATCATAAACCCAGTGTTGGAATTCATCGACCTCAACTCCATAAGGAAGGAATGAAATAGCTTCATCTAAATGGGTATATCTATATTTATCAGCTTCTTCACCGAAGAAAGATTCCATATATGGATAAGCAAAAAACTCCATACTCATCGAATCAATTTCACAAGCTTCAAGTGTTGGCATTCTAAATGCAGGTACACTAATTTTACTTCCTAAATAACCTTGGAAAGCATGACCAACTTCATGAGTTAAGGTATCAACATCTTGAGCAGTTCCATTACTATTAGCAAAGATAAATGGAGATTTATATTTAGGGATATAAGTCATATATCCGCCACCCCTTTTACCTTTTTTAGCATCTAAATCCATTAAGTGGTTAATAACCATAAAGTTAAAGAATTCACCACTTTCTTTAGACATATCGTTATACATTTCTTTAGCTTTTTCGACTAAATATTCGCTATTTCCAATAGGTTTAGGGTTTCCGCTTTTAAATTTTAAAGAATAATCTAAGAAGTCAGGTTTTTTAATTCCAAGTCTTTTTGCTTGTCTTTTTCTTAATTTAGTAACTTCTGGAACTACTACTTCATGGATTTGTTCGCGATATTTTATAACATCACTAGGAGTATAATCTAATCTAGAAAGATTTAAATAAGCGAGTTCAGTAAAGCGTTCAAATCCTAAAGTTTTAGCCATTTTATCTCTTAAATGAACGAGTTTATCGTAGATTTCTCCGATTTCTTTATCATGTTCTTCAATATATCCATAATAAAGTTTTGCAGCTTCTTCTCTGACACTTCTATCATTATCAGAAAGATATTTTGCAAGTTGAGTTAAAGATAGCGATTCACCTTCAAATTCAACAACTCCAGTTGCAAAAATCTTTTCATATTCATTTGAAAGTTTGGCATCTTCTACCATAAAAGGAACAAGTCGATCGTCAAAACTCTTTAAAAATGCCTCTAATAATTCAAAATAGTATGGAGTAAACTTATCTTCTAAATCTTTTCTATATTTAGAAGATACTAAGTCTTTAATAAATAATGCTTCATAAGAAGCAACAACTGGAAGAACTTCATCACATTTATTATTAGCTTTATCATATTCTTTATTAGTTGTATCGATAGTATGTCTAATAGAAATAATAGTAGAATCGCTTGTTAAATTATCTTTTAATTTATGATACTTTTTAACTACTTTTATAGCATCTTCTTTACTAGTTGCTTCACTTAATTCTTTTCGTAATTCTTCATACTTTTTCTTATATACCTTTTCAGAAGGTACATGTTTTTTCATTTCTTCAAATTTCATTTTTTTCACTCTCCTTTTTATTTTAGATATTTAAAGTTAATGTATATAAATAAAATCCATAATTTTTATGGATTTTTATTCAATCCTTTCTTTTTCTTTTATTTTAAAAATCTTCTTTATAAATTTAGTACCAAAAAGATTATGGTAATAGTTAAATGCTACAACATTAGAATTATAAAGTTGAGTAGAGATTGTAAAACGAGTATTAATATCATCAATATTATTTACAATTCTTCTTAATTCATCTTCATTATTAATTCTTTTATTGATGATTAAATATTCAAGTTCTTTATAGATATTTTCTAAATATTGGAATTTAATAAAAAAGTCTTTTGAATCTTTGATTAATTCATATTCTTCTTCTTTTTCTATTTTTTTATTTAAATAATCTTCGATTAAATCGATCTTTACTTCGTTTTCTTCACGTTTATAGGTAAGATTAATAAGTTCATGAGTTAACCCATTTTTTTGATAAAGTAGAACCGAGATTGATTGAGTTAAAGTAATTATTTTCTTTTTAAAAGAGTTCATAAAAATAAATGAAGCGATGACATAGATTATATAAACTCCAATAATTATGATAAATGCGATTAAAATACTTAATTCAGTTTGATTCATATCTAACTTTTTATTTTTCTTATATTTTTTAAATGGGTTTAAACTTTTTAATTTTTTAAAATAATTATTTTTTAAATTTTAAATACTACTTTTTTTACTTTTACCCACGAGATAAATTATTGATTATATTTCGAATATTTTCAAGATTTTTACTACTATATATGATATATTTTACTTATGAAAAAGAAACAAAAACCATTATTAGCACTCATCTACGATTTTGATTCAACTCTTGCCGTTACTGACATGCAAGCTTTTAAGTTTATTCCAAGTATGGGAATGTCAACTGAAGAATTCTGGGAAAAGACAAACGAAGAATTCCATTCTAAAGATATGGACCGTGTTTTATGTTATTTATATATGATGGTTCGTATTGCAAAAGAAAAAAATATCCCATTAACTAGAAAATTTTTAAATAATTGTGGCGATAATATTGAATATTTTAATGGAGTTACTGATTGGTTTGATAGAATCAACGAAATGGGAAAAATTTATGGAGTTCAAATTGAACACTATATTATTTCATGTGGAAACTTAGAAATTATTGAAAAATGTTCAATCGCAAAATATTTTAAAAATATGTTTGCCTGCGAATTTATTTATGATGATGACGGAGTCGCTATTTGGCCTAAAACTGCGATAAATTATACCGGAAAAACTCAATATATTTATCGAATTAACAAGGGATTAACAGAAGATAATAGCGATCAAGAGATAAATGAAAAAACTCATCATAAAAGAATTCCAATGGATAATATGATCTATATTGGAGATGGATTAACTGATGTTCCGGCAATGATTACTGTTAAAGAAAGTGGTGGTACTTCTATTGCAGTTTATAAAAAAGGCAAACGTGATAAGGTTAATTCATATTATGAAGATAACCGCGTTAATTATATCTGTGAAGCTGATTATTCTAAGGGTTCAAACTTAGAAAAAATTGTAAAACTTATCATTAAATCAACTGCGATTAAAGAAACATTAAAAGAAGAGTCTTTAAAAGCGGTTGTTCATGAAGAAAATGAAACAAAATAGTAATAAAAATATTGGTGCTATTCTTCTTTTAGGTGGAGAATCATCAAGATTTAAAAAAACTACTAAAGGAAATATTAAAAAACAATATATCGAAATCAATAATAAACCTTTGTTTATATATACTCTTACTACTTTTTTAAATCTTGATGATATATCACATCTTTTTTTAGTTATACCTAAAAGCGACTTTAATTATGTTTTAAAAGAATTAAAAAATCATAATCTCGAAAAATATATAGAAAATAGTAAGCTTTATTTAGTTAATGGAGGAAAGATTAGACAAGATAGTGTTTATAATGCTCTTTCTTCTATTAATGAATTAAAAATTGAATTAGATTATATATTAATCCATGATGCAGTTAGACCATTAATAGATGAAAATATTATTAATGAACATATAAATAATATTAAAAATAACGATAATTATCGTGCTTATATCACAATTAATGATATTAGTGATTCTTTAATTTATTTAAATAATGAAGAAATAAATTATATCGATAGAGAAAAGATTAAAATAGTTCAAACCCCTCAATCTTTTAATTATTTTGATCTATATGAAGCTTATAAAAGTGTTAAAAATAATCAATTAAATATATATCAAACATTTAAAGATGATTACTCATTATTTAAATATTTTTTTCAAAATAGTGATAAAAAGAATGTTCTTTTTATCAAAGGAGATATCTTAAACTTTAAACTAACTAGCAATGAAGAGTTAAAACTTTTAGAATATATATTTGGTAATAAAACTTATGGGAAAAAGTAACGTCATTTTTAAGGAAAAAGATATCATTGAAGGAATAGTTATCTCCATTAAAAAGTATGGAGTTTTCCTCTCTTTTGATGATAACTATGTAGGATTACTTCATATCTCGGAAATCTCTCATAATTATGTTAATAATATTGAGAAATATTTTTCTATTGGAGATAAAGTAAAAGTAATGATTAAAAAGATAGATACTTCTACCAAATTCCTTGAAGTTTCGTTAAAATTATTACCGAGTGATTTAAATCCTTATAATAAGATATTACCTTCTAAGAAGGTATTATCTTATATTAAAGATATAGATTTCACTAAATTAGAAAAGGCATTACCTAATCTAATTAAGGAAGAATTAAAGAGGGAGAAAGAAGAAGATGAGTCTAAAGGTTAATTTCGATTACATTCCAGAACATTGTATGGTTGATTTCGAAGAAAATGCATTAAGAGTAAAATCAATCGATAAAATGATTCAACTTAAAACTGGTAAAGGAAATGATTTCCTTGGATGGGTAGATTATCCAGTTAATTATAATAAGGAAGAAGTCGAAAGAATTATTGCTAAAGCTGAAAGCTTTAAGAAAAATTATGAAATTTTAGTTGTTTGCGGAATTGGTGGAAGCTATTTAGGTGCTAGAGCTGCAATTGAAGCATTAAATGGTTTATTACCACATAATAAAAAGGGAATGGAAGTATTATATTTAGGTAATACTCTTGATCCTAACTACACCCACGATATCTTAGAATATATCAAAGATAAGAAATTCGCTGTTTGTGTTATTTCTAAAAGTGGCACTACTACTGAAACTAGTGTTTCATTTAGAATCTTAAAAGAAATGTTAGAAACAAAAATTGGTAAAGAAGGTGCAAAAGATGCAATCGTTGCTGTTACCGATAAAGAAAATGGAGCCTTAAGAAAATTAGCTAACGATGAAGGATATGAAACTTTCGAACTTCCTAGAGATATCGGTGGAAGATTCTCAGTCATTACTCCAGTTGGTTTATTCCCAATCGCTTGTGCAGGAATTAATATCAATGAACTTATTGAAGGATTAAAACAAGCAAGAGAAGATTTCTCAAGTAATGATATTTTCCAAAATCAATGCTATCAATACGCATTAGTTAGAAACTATCTCCATAATATTGGCTATAAAATCGAAATGTTCTCATCATATGAAATGAGATTCAGAATGTTAGCTGAATGGTGGAAACAATTATTCGACGAAAGTGAAGGAAAAGATGGAAAAGCTGTCTTTACTACTGCTGCTACTTTCACTACCGACTTACACTCATTAGGTCAATTCATCCAAGAAGGTACTAAAGTCTTATATGAAACAATTCTTCATATTGAAGAACCAGAATATGATGTTGAAGTTCCTTTCGATAAAGATGATTTAGATGGATTAAACTATTTAGCAGGTAAGAAATTATCTTATATTAATAAGAAAGCATATGAAGGAACTTTAGAAGCTCATTCAGAAACTGGCGGAGTTCCAAATATCACAATTACACTCGATAAAATGAATACATTTAACTTAGGTTACTTATTCTATTTCTTTATGAAAGCTTGTGCAATGAGTGCTTACCTTTTAGGTGTTAACCCATTTAATCAACCAGGTGTTGAAGTTTATAAAAAGAATATGTTCCATTTACTTGGAAAACCTGGATTCTAATATCTTAATATTATAAAACTAAGCCCTTTACTTAATGATAGAGGGCTTTTTCTTTTAGTACGTTTTACTTCTTAGTAAGTTATAAATGGTTTACACGTGAAAACTTTTTATTTCTTACTAAGTTTTAAATTTTAATGCTTACTAACAAGTAAGGATTAAATTTAATACTTCATTTTTATATCGTCATTATTACTTTCTGTTAGATCGTTATCTGTGTATTTAGAAATAACTACTATTCCTACTAATAATAAATATGCAAAAATCAAAAGTATTTGAACTCCGATAAATAAATTTTGGCTAATTAAAATTGTTAATGAAAAAATGATTAAACTAATTAAAACTAAACTTAAACTTATTTTATATAACCGGGTTCTTCTTATAAATAAGTTAACAGTGTAATTAATAAGTAACAAACATAAAAAAATAATGTCGATATTATAATAAAAAGGAAGATTAAAATAGGTTAGATTATCACTATCTTTAACATAAAAAAGAAGACTAAATCTTAAAAATATTAATCCTAAAACAATAATATAAAATAAAACTGTTAATATAATTTGATATATTTTGAACTTCTTTTTTGTTATATTTTTTTCCATCAAATTCTCCTTTTAAATCGTATTAAATAATATTATAATACTTTTGCGTATCAATCCTACGAAAAGTCGGAAATATTAAAGAAATATTATTGACTTTAATCCTTAGTATTTGATATATTTAATAAGCACGCTTTAAGGTGTAAATAGGATGGATGTTTAGCTCAGCTGGGAGAGCATCGCCTTTACACGGCGGAGGTCAGAGGTTCGAGCCCTCTAACATCCACCAAATATTAAAGCAAAGTCTAGTGCAATAAACTGGAGGGGTAGCGAAGAGGCTAAACGCGGTTGACTGTAAATCAATTCCTTCGGGTTCGGCAGTTCGAATCTGCCCCCCTCCACCACTACAACTATTAAACAAATAGTTATTGGGGTGTAGCCAAGAGGTAAGGCAACAGACTTTGACTCTGTCATTCCGCTGGTTCGAGTCCAGCCACCCCAGCCAGTAGTTAGACCTACTAAATATGATTCACTAGCTCAGTTGGTAGAGCACTTGACTTTTAATCAAGGGGTCTGGAGTTCGAATCTCCAGTGAGTCACCAAAAAGTGCCCAGATGGCGGAATAGGTAGACGCGCAGGACTTAAAATCCTGTGGTAGCGATACCGTACCGGTTCGATTCCGGTTCCGGGCACCAATTTAAGATGTACCCCCTTTACTGGACAAAATTGTCTAATGTAAGGGGGTTTTTAAATGGCAAAATATTCATTAGAATTTAAACTTGAGGTTGTTAAAAAATTTATAGCAGGGGAATCTTTACCCAAACTAAAAGGTGTTCA
>CASFZN010000011.1 GCA_949299195.1 uncultured bacterium
GAATTCCGCTTGTTATAATTTTTATACTAAGTTAAGACCAGGTGGATTGGAGGCACTTATGGCTACTAACATTAAACATTTAAATAGTACTAAATATCAAAAAGCTCTTACATTAGAAGATCGTAATTCGTTAGCTAATATCATTGCTACTAATCGTGATAATGATGGCAGTTTAAAATTAACTCTTAATTCTATAGCTAATATGCTTGAAAAAGATCCTACAACTCTATCTAAAGAAGTTAAGAAAAGACGAATTACTAAAGACAGTTTCATTCCTAGTTATAAATTCACTAGTGCTTATTGTAAGACTTGTGCTAATTTTAAAGGTTGTACTAAAAGAACTACCCTTACTTCTTCAGACTTAGGGATTTGTAATAATTATAAACGCTTTTTTTGTAAATATACTACTAAGTTCCCTTATGTTTGTAACGGATGTCATAAAAGAGGTTTTTGTAACTATCCTAAATTTTATTATAATCCTTTAGAAGCTAACGATGAATATAAATACACTTTAAAAGATTCTAGAGAAGGCTCTATATTTACTTTATCTGAATTTAAACAAATTGATGAAATTGTTTCTAATGGCTTAAAAAACGGTCAAAGTGTTGATCACATCATTAATTCAAATGATTTACCAATTTGTTCTAAAACGGCTTATAACTATCTAAATAAAGGGTATTTTACAGCTAATAAGCTAGATACTCATAGAATGGTTAGACTTAAACATATAGAACGTAAAAGAACCGAAAATTCAAAGATTATGCGTCAACGTAAAATGGGTCATCTATATGAAGATTACCTTGCATATCAGGAAAGTCATATGGATGAGATTTTATCTCAATGGGATACAGTTGAAGGTAAAAAAGGTGGTAAGCTTATTCTATCAATTAAACTAGTTAAATTACAAATTCAGTTTTATTTTTTACTACCTAATAAAACAGCTAAAGCGGTAGTTGATAAGATAAACGAAATTCAAGAGTTGATAGGTATTGATGCTTATAAACAAATCTTTGGCTTCGCATTAACTGATAATGGTGGTGAATTTTCTGATGTCGAAGGTATTTCTTTTGATCCAACAACTGGTGAATTAAGAACGAACTTATTCTTTTGCCATCCTAACAGAAGTGACGAGAAAGGCTCTTGTGAAAAAAATCATGAACTGCTAAGATACATATTACCTAAGGGAAAATCATTTGATAATTTAACTCAACATGATTTAAATTTAATAGCTTCTCATGTTAATTCTTTAAAAAGAAAAAGCACAGATTTTTCAACACCAATTGAAAAGTTCTATGCTTTCTTTGGTAAAGAAATACTAGATAAACTTGGTATTTCTTTAATTGAACCTAATAACGTTATTTTGAGAACTCAACTAATAAAAAAATAATTGAATTAGGTCAATAATAAATATCAAAACCTGGTAAAAAACTTAGTTAAATTAATAACTAATTAAATAGCGGAATTTAATTCTACAAAAAACGAATTATGCCCTATCATAGATAGAGGGAGGTTCTTTTTTTGCGTTTTTTTACCTACTTAAATTATAAAACAGTTATAAAATTGTATCAATAGCCAAATAATAAAAAAATGAAATTCACACAATAATGAACTTCATTTTTTATTTTAAATAAAACGGAATTTAAATATACAACCACTTATGGAAATTTTACAACTTTAATCAGCGGAATTTACTTTTACAATTAACC
>CASFZN010000012.1 GCA_949299195.1 uncultured bacterium
TGAACACCTTTTAGTTTGGGTAAAGATTCCCCTGCTATAAATTTTTTAACAACCTCAAGTTTAAATTCTAATGAATATTTTGCCATTTAAAAACCCCCTTACATTAGACAATTTTGTCCAGTAAAGGGGGTACATCTTAAAATGGAGCAGGTGACGGGAATCGAACCCGCATAACTAGCTTGGAAGGCTAGTGTTCTACCACTGAACTACACCTGCAAGTGCTCAATTATTATATAATGAAGTGGCAATTCAATTCAATGATTTTTTAACTAAACACGGATTTCTAGTAATTAGATAGAAATCCGTGTGTTTTTTATTTAAGCATTTTTAACTAAATCAACAAGTGCATCTTTATCCATATAGCCACTAACTGTCTTTTTAAGTTCACCATTACGATAAACTAATAAAGTAGGGACTGCGCGAATATTAAATTTAGATGCAAGACGTGGTAATTCATCAACATCGATTTTAACAACTTTAATATCTTCATGTTCTTCAGCTAATTCTTCAAGTTCTGGAGCTAACATTTTGCAAGGTCCACACCATGTAGCAAAAAAATCTACTAAAACATCGCCTTCTAAGACTTCTTTTTCAAAACTAGCTTCATCTTTTAAATGTAATAACATAAATATTTTTTATCCTCCGATTAAATAAAATATCAAAAATAGAATTACTAAGTGGAGTGGATAATATAGGTAAAATGAATACTCTAAGATTTTAGAGTTTTTACCCTTTCTTTCATAGTTATAAAAAGCGATAAAGATAGATGCTAAAACCATGTATGTTATCGAAATATTATCAACTCCTAACGAGAATCCTTCGATATATGTAAAAATGTAAAATAAAAAAGAGAATATCGCAAGCAATATGCAATAAATTATATTTTTAGATAATAAATAGAGACTATTATCGTAATTTCTAAATTCACTATCTGTCTTATCAATTCTTTTTTCGTAGTAATATAAACATAAATAGTAAGAAATAAAAAGTAGGAGACCAAAAAGAGAATATTGAGGCATTAAACCACCAATTATTTTATAAAATATTAAAGAAGTGGAATCACTTGTTAGATCAATAATATTTATTTTAATTAAATAAGTTAAAACATAAAAAATAGCGATTCCAATCAAGGCAAATTTAAAGTTTTTAGTTGAAGTAAAGCACATATAAAGAAGAATAAATAAAGATAAATCAATAAAAATATTGCCAAATTTATAAACTTCATAGGTATCAATAAATCCAGGAATAAAAGATAAAATTAGAATCGCTATATAAATTAATAAAGCTAAAAGAAGCATTCTTAATAAATATTTTTTAATGTTAGAGGTGTTTTTAACACCTTCCATTAATAAAAATACGAATATTGGAAAAGCTAAAGATCCTATATATATAAATAAGTTAGATAAGATTTCTAAATCAGTATATTCAAAAGACTTTAAAAATAACCCGATATGATTTAAAGTCATTAAAATAATTCCAATTATTTTTAAAGTTAAATTATCTATAAATAAATATTTCTTTTTTGGTGAAACAACGTCTTTTTCCATAAAATTTATTCCTTAGTAGAGGTCTAGTAAGTTTTAAAAAGTTTCCACGTGGAAACTTTTTAACCTTTTAATAGAGTATTATTGAAATTATTATACTAACTAAATTGTTAGTTATATGAGCAATAGTAGAAGGTCCAAATCCTTCTTTATGATAAACGTAAGTTAGGGTTAATCCAGCTACTAAATAAGAAGGTAAGTTAATAAATTCGGTAGCAATTCTTCCTCCATCCCCGCTAAATAAAGCAGTGTAATCAAAATGAATAAAAGCAAAAACTAACATTGTAATAATATAACTTACTGGTAAATTGCATCTTTTATTGATTGCACTAAAAAGTCCTACTCTATAACAAAATTCTTCACAAATAGGTCCAATAAGTCCAAATACAATTATCGATAAAATTGGATAACTATCAGTAATTGAAACGATTGATTGTTGATTAGCGTTAGAATCAGTAGTTTGAAATAATAAATACATGATATTAGTAACTAAACTAGAAAGAACAATCAACATAAATCCATATGAGAAACCATATAGATAAGTTCTTTTATTTAAGAAATCTTTAAATAATTTGGCGCAATCTTCATTTAATACCAAAAGCATTATTCCAAACATTGTGAAATAAACTGAAAAATTAATCATCGCGGAACCGACAGTAGAAAAAGAAGTTACATACAAATTTAATGCCTGCATTAAAAATACAATTATAACCGATAGGATCTGCATTCCTAAAAAACCTAATAAAAATAAGGTTAAATTCTTGTAATTATCTAAAATTACAACTCTTGAAGGAAAAGAAAAAACGCTCTTACTTTTTATTTTTTCTTCTTTAATTTCTTCACTTTTTATCTCTTCTTTATTAACTTCTATTTTTTCTTGAGGATACCCGCAATATGGACACGTATCAAGATCGCTATCAATGAGAAGTTTACATTTTTCACATTTTCTTTTTTCATTCATGTTAAACATTATATAATAGTTTTTGAACTTTATGAAATACACACTTAAAGAATTAAAAATAAATGAAATAGAGATAGAGAAGTCTAAATTCATAGCGTATTTATTTCCTATTAAATCACTTGATGAGTTTAATGAATTTTTAACCAAATTACGCAAAGAAAACCCTAAAGCAAGGCATTTTTGTTATGCTTATACATTCCAAAATAATAAAAGAGGAAATGATGATGGAGAGCCAAAAGGCACTGCAGGAATTCCTTTGCTTAATGCCTTAGAAAAAAATAATCTTCAAGATGCAGCAGTTATAGTTATTCGATATTTTGGGGGAACTTTACTTGGAGCAGGGAGACTTTTAAGAACCTATGTTAAAGCTTTTGAAGAAGTTTTTAATGTCTCTACGCTTATCGAATTAGACGATAAACTTGAGGTAAAGGTTGAATTATCTTACGAGTTATTTGATATTATGAAAAATTATTTAAAAGTTAATAATTTTAATATCTTAAATACTGAATTTAATGATAAAATATCAATAGTTTTTATCGCGCCCTTATCATTTAATAAAGAAAGCTTTAATGAATACTTTCTTTCAAGGGTCAAGATAATAGAAATAAACGATTATATCGATAAAATTGAAGTCGGAAAGTAGGAATAAATATGAGTGACGTTAATGAAAAAAATCAAACAAATTGTGATAACAAGTGTGATGCTTGTGATGTAGAAAATTGTGAAGGAAGAAGTGCTATTAGAAAACTTGAAACTAATTCCTTAAATCATATTAAAAAAATAATTGGAGTAATCTCAGGAAAAGGGGGCGTTGGGAAAAGTTATGTTACCTCTTTATTAGCATCTAGCCTTAATAAAAAAGGATATAAGGTTGGTATTTTAGATGGAGATATTTGTGGGCCATCTATCCCTAAAGCTTTTGGAGTTCATGAGGCTTTAGAAGGAGATGGACACTCCTTAATCTTCCCTTATGAAACTGAAAGCGGAATTAAAATGGTTTCTTCTAATTTATTATTAAGTAAAGAAACTGAACCAATTATTTGGAGAGGAACTTTAATTTCTTCATTATTAAGCCAATTTTATGCTGATGTTTTATGGGGAGATTTAGACTATTTATTTATAGATATGCCTCCAGGAACCGGAGATATTACTTTAACTTCTTTCCAATCATTACCTCTTGATGGAGTTATTATAGTCACTACACCTCAAGATTTAGTCTCGTTAATTGTTGAAAAACAAATTAATATGGCCAAGATGATGAATATCAATATTTTAGGTATTGTTGAAAATATGTCTTACGTATCATGTCCTAAATGTGATGAAAAAATATATTTATTTGGTGAATCAAAATTAGAAGAAATCGCAAAAGAATATGATTTAAATATTTTAGGAAGATTACCTTTAATCTCTTCTAATGCCGAAAAAGTTGATAATGGTGGCGTAGAAATGATTAATTTACCAGAAATTGAAGAAGTTGTTGAAAAGATAAAATAATTAACTATTAAGTAGGGAGAGTTTATTAAATATATATGATTAAAGTCGAAGAATTTATTTTAAGAAGATCAAGATTAATTGAAAGTTTAGAAGATAATTCAATTCTTTTAGTTTTTGCAGGAAATCCAAAAATTTCTAGCGCTGATGAATATTACGAATTTATTACTAATCGTAACTTTTTATATTTAACTAATATTTATCAAGAAAATAGCGTTTTAATGATCAAAAAGAATGAAGGTTATGTTTCTGAATCTCTTTTTATTCATGAAAAAGATGAAAGAATCGAAAAATGGATTGGTAAAAGATTAACTATTGAAGAAGCTAAAAATTTAAGTGGTATCGAAAACGTTTATTTATTAAATCAATTTGAACCTGAACTTTATAGTTCTTTAGATTCTAAAGCTTATAAAATCGTTTATTTAGATTTATCAGAAGAATTAAAAATCAAAAATGAAGTTTCTACAAGAAAATTCAAAGAATACTTAGTTTCTAAATATAAAAAGATCGATGTTATCGATGTTTTTAATAAAATAATTCCTTTAAGAATGGTTAAAAGTGAAGGCGAAATCGAAGAATTTAAAGAAGCAATTAAAAAGACTGATATCGGCTTAAAAGCAGTTATGAAAGTTTTAAAACCAGGGTTATATGAATATCAACTTCAAGCCTTGTTTGAATACACTTTAAGAGATATCGATAATTCTCATGTTTCTTTCCCTACTATTACAAGTAGTGGTGTTAATGCAACTTGCTTACACTATGTTGAAGCTAAAGATAAGGTTGGGGAAAACGATTTAGTTTTATTCGATTTAGGTAGCCAACACAATTCATATTGCGCTGATATTTCTAGAACTTATCCTGCTAACGGAAAATTTAATGATTTACAAAAAACTATTTATGAAATTGTTTTAGGTTGTAACAAAATGATTGAAGCTAACGCAAAAAGTGGCGTAACTATCAATGAATTAAATAATATGACAATTGAATATTTAGCTGATGGGTGTTTAAAAGCTGGTTTAATTAAAGATAAAGAAGAGATTAAAAAATATTATTTCCATGGAATTTCTCACCATATTGGACTTGATACACATGATCCTGCTTATAAAGAAGGAGTCCAAGCTTATAGAGATATTCCGCTTGTAAAAGGAAATGTTATTTCAAATGAACCAGGATTATATTTTGAAGAATTAAAAATCGGAGTCAGAATTGAAGATGATTTATTAATTCAAGATGATGGCTGTATCAACTTATCTAAAGACATCATCAAGGAAGTTAAAGATATCGAAGAAGCCTTAAAAAGGAGATAAAATTCATGAAATTTCAATGTAGCGTCTGTGGTCAAATTATTAATACTAATGAATCTTGTCCTATTTGTGGATCAAATAAAGATAAGATTATTTCTTTAGGAGATGATAAAAACTCTGTAACATATCGCTGTTTATCTTGTGGAAGAGTTTTTGAAAATAGAGATGTCTGTCCTTATTGTGGAGGAGAAGATCTATTTGATTTAACTCACGATAAAATCTTTAACCGTAATGAAGTTAAGCCTCAAAAAGAGGAAGAAAAACCTGTTGAAGATGAAGAACTCGACTTATTTTCATCTTTCTCAAATCTTAACGAAGAAGATAAATTTGAAGATAAACCTGTTGAATTATCTAAAGTTGAAATTAAAGTAGAAGAACCTATAGAAGAGAAAATCGAAGACCCATTTGATGATGAAGAAACATTAATCAAAGAAGACGACTATGAAAATGGTGAAATCATCACTAATTATGAAGATTTAGATGATGAAGAAGATAAAAAGATTGAAAAAGAAAGCGAAAATTTCGAATCTAGTGAAGAAGAAAAGGTTGACGATGTTGAAGGAGAATTTCCTTTTGACTACGATTTTGATGAAGAAGATGAAAAAAGTTTAGAAGAAAATAACGATGAAGAATTAGTCAATGATATCGATGAAGATGATGACAGTTCTTTTAGTTTTTATGAAGATAATAATGAAGAAACTATGGATGAAGAAAAGACTCTTATTGAAGAAAATGTCGAATTTAACGAAGACAATTCTTTAAATGAAGTAGTTAAAGAAGAAGAAAATGGGGTTAAAGAAGAAAAAGCGGAAGAACCTATTTCTATTCAAAAAGAAGAGTCAACCATCGATAAAACTGCACTTTATAATGAAATTTTACTCAACATTTTACTCTCTCCAGATGTTAAAATAGAGACCAACAGCGAATTAATTAACAAAGTTTTATCAAGTTTAAAAGAAGAAGTTGAAGCTTTAAAACTTTATAAAAACGAAGATTTAATTAATTTGATGAATAAAAAATTAGAAATTGATAAAGAAATCTTCAAAAAAGATGCATCCCCATTAAATGGGCACATTCTCTATGAAGATGAACTTATCATTTCTAAATTTAAGAAAGATTAGGTGTTTATGCTTCAAAATATTATTTTTGATTTTAATGGAACTTTATTAGATGATGGTTATCTTTGCTATAAAATTGAAGATGATATTTTTAAAGAACTCAATTGTTGCAATATAACCTTTGAAGACTATTTAAAACTTTTTGATCATCCAGTTACTACTTATTATAAAAATATCGGAATTGATGAAAATAAGTTTAATTATGATCAAATTAGTAGTGAATTTTTTTATCAATACGATAAAAGATGGAGTAAAGAAGCAAGCCTTTTTGAAGGAGTTGTTGAAACTTTATTATTTTTAAGAATCAATCAATATAAGGTATATATTTTAAGTGCTACTGAGATAAATTTATTAAAGGAACAATTAAATAAATTAGGAATCATCGATTATTTTGATGAATTAGTAGCTTCAAATAATAATGATGCTAAGGGTAAAAAAGAATACGGTTTAGAATTTATTAAATCTCATAATTTTGATAAATCTAACACTATTATAATTGGTGATACAGTTCATGATTTTGAAGCCAGTGAATATTTTGATATTAATTGTTTATTATTTTCAAAAGGTCATAATCATAAGGATAGACTTATTTCTACCGGAGCTCCAGTAGTTGATTCATATAAAGAAATATTAGATTATATCGTAAATTTTAGAACTTATAATTCTAAAAAGAGGATTTAAAAGTTGTTATATGGCAAAAAAAGAAAAGGTAAAAAAACATAAAAGGAAAAAGGAGTTACATCTTAGATTTTTCCTTGTTTTATTGGCATTTTTAATTGAGACATCATTATTAATTCTTTTATTAATGAGTCCAATTTTATTCCCTCTATATGAAACTTCATATTATTTTTTGTTTGTTTTAGTTGCCTTAATTGTCGTTAATTTTATTTTAGGCATCTTTATTGTTAATACCAAAGATGAAATTGATTATAAATTTGCTTGGATGTCAGTCTGTTTTATCTTTCCGGTATTTGGACCAATTTTATATTTATTATTCGCACATAAAGTTACTACTAAAAGATATAAAAACTTAAAACAAAATCGTATTAAAAAATATTTTTTAGAGCATAAAAAAGAAAATAATGCTCTTTTAGAAGAAATTAAAAATGATGATTCAAGCGCATATAAAATTGCTAAATATTTAGATTATTGTGGATTTTCTGCATATAAAAATACCGAATACACTTATTTTGAAAGTGGAGAAGAAGGATTCCCTCAAATTATTGAGGATTTAAAAAGCGCGAAAAAATACATCTTTTTAGAATTCTTTATTATTGATACAGGTGAAATGTATGACACTATCTATGAAATTTTAGTTCAAAAGGTAAAAGAAGGAGTCGAAGTTTATTTTATTTATGATGACTTTGGTGCTGCTAATACAATGCCTTCCTACTTATATAAAAAGGCTAGACAAGATGGAATTAATTGCTATACATTTAATAGAATTTCTCCAACTATAAATATTCGTCAAAATAATAGAGATCATAGAAAAATTATCGTTATCGATGGAGTGATTGGATATACTGGTGGTGCTAATTTAGCAGATGAATATATTAATAAAATTGTAAGATTTGGATATTGGAAAGATAATTTTTTAAGAATTGAAGGTGAAGCTGTCGATGGATTAATTCAATCTTTTATTATCTTCTTTGCGATTTGTTCGAAGACAAAAGTAGTCTTGGATTATGAAAAATATAGCTATTTTACGCAAAATGATTATAAAAAGATTAAAGTTAACAATGAATATGTCGTTCCAATGACCGATATTCCATATGATGTTGAAGCTGTCACTAGGAACGTATATTTAAAAATGATTAATGAAGCCAAAGATTATATTTTATTATCAACCCCATATTTAGTTCCTGATAATGAATTATCTACAGCTTTAATTAATGCTGCAAAAAGCGGAATAAAAGTTAAGATAATTACTCCTGGAATCCCTGATAAAAAGATGGTTTATCAAGTTACTAGATCATACTATGCAACATTCTTGCTTCATGGGATTGAAATTTATGAATATACTCCTGGATTTAACCATGAAAAAGCAATGGTGGTTGATGATAAAATGGCGTATTCTGGTACTTGCAACTTTGATTATAGGTCCTTATATTTAAATTTCGAAGATGGTTTATTCCTTATAAATAATAAGGATATATTAAAAATGAGAGATTCCTTATTAGAAATGATTAGTAAGTCTAAAAAACAAGAAACTGATAAATATGTTAATTGTTCAATATTTAGAAGATGGTTCTGGTCATTTTTAAGAGTATTCTCCTCGTTATTCTAAATAGAAAAACGATATTATTCATAATTTAGAGTTTCCACGTGGAAACTGTTTTTAAAATAGTAGACATTAAATAAAACTTAATAAGCATTAAAAAAGGGCCTTGCTCAGCCTTTTTTCTATTGTTGTCCTTCTAAGATTCTCATCTTAGCTTCGTATTTTTTTCTTTCTGCATCTTTAAGAATAAGTTTTCTCATTCTATATGACTTAGGAGTAATTTCTACTAATTCATCCATATTAATATAGTCTAAGCAACCCTCTAAAGATAATCTTCTTGGAGTTTTTAAAACAACTGTTTGATCTTTACTTGCGCTTCTTTGGTTAGTAAGATTTTTAGTTTGGCAGACATTTACTGATAAATCTGCATCATATTTATTTTCACCAACGATCATACCTTCATAAATCTCATCACCTGGAGCAACAAACATAACACCTCTATCTTCAACGTGTTGAAGAGCATATCCAGTTGCTTGGCCAGTAGCAGTAGCAACTAAAACACCGATTTGTCTTTCTCCAATCTTAGTTTTACTAACTTCACGATATTCTTTATATGTATGAGCAATAATTCCATAACCTCTAGTTAAAGTTAAGAAGTTTGTAATAAATCCAATTAATCCTCTTGAAGGAATGATGTAATTAATCTTTGTATTGTAGTCGTTGCTATCCATATTGATTAATTCTGCATCTCTTTCACCTAAAGAAGTCATGATATCACCAACATAATCGTTAGGAACTTCAATAGATAAATCTTCATAAGGTTCACATTTTTTACCATCAATTTCTTTATAAATAACTTGAGGACGAGAGACTTCAATTTCAAAGCCTTCTCTTCTCATATTTTCAATTAAAATACCTAAATGTAATTCGCCTCTTCCGGAAACGACCCATTTTTCGCTATTCTGAACTCTATTTACTTTTAATGAAACATCTTTTTCTTGTTCTTTATAAAGTCTATCTTCGATTTGTCTAGCAGTTAAGAATTTGCCATCTCTTCCAGCAAAAGGAGAAGTATTAACTCCAAAAGTCATTTGAAGAGTTGGTTCATCAATATGTAAAAGTGGAAGCGGATCAACATTATTAAGTTCACCAATTGTTTCTCCAACGTTTATATCACTTAATCCTGCAATTGCGACAATATCTCCAGCACTTGCTTCATTAATTTCAATCTTTTTTAAGCCTTGATAACCGATTAATTTTAAGACTTTAAAGTTAGTAATTTTTCCATCAACTCTACTACAGGAGACACTATCTCCAACTTTGATAGTTCCTCTACTAATTCTTCCGATTCCCATTCTTCCAACATAATCATTATAATCAAGTAAAGCGGCTTGAACTTGTAAAGGGGCGTCTTTATCAACACTTGGAGCAGGAACTTCATTAATAATTAAATCGAATATTGCACCCATTCCTTCTTTTTGACTACTTAAGGATGGATCGCTACTAGAAGTACCATTTAAGGCGCTTGTATATGCAACTTTAAAATCTAAAAATTCCATTGGTGCATCAAGTTCCATAAAAAGTTGTAAAACTTCATCAACAGCTTTTTTAGGATTTGCGTTTGGTCTATCTACCTTATTAATAACAACAACTGGTTTGACATGAGCTTCTAAAGCTTTCTTTAAAACGAATCTAGTTTGAGGCATTGTTCCTTCAAAAGCATCAACTAAAAGTAAACAGCCATCAACCATATGCATAATTCTTTCGACCTCTCCACCAAAATCAGCATGGCCAGGAGTATCAAGAATATTAATTTTATAATCTTTATATTTAACAGAAGTAGTTTTAGCTAAAATAGTAATTCCTCTTTCTCTTTCAATGTCGTTACTATCCATTGCTCTATCTTCAATTTTTTCATTATCTCTAAAAGTATCGGAATATCTTAAAAGTTGATTAACTAAAGTAGTTTTGCCATGGTCAACGTGAGCGATAATTGCAACATTTCGTAAATTCATATCATCTTTCCCCTTAAACAATGTATAAATATAAACTATTTTTGCTCAAAATTAAATAATTAATCTTATATAACTATAAGTTATATAAATAAAATTTTATTTACTACTATTTTGTAGGTATTTATCTACTATTTTTAAAAAGTTGCTATAATAAATTTAATAATTAAGAAAATTAATTAATACTCAAAAGAAAAATAAAAAAAGAGATTAAATTTATGAAAAAATAATTATTTTTGCTTTAAGCGTTATTGGATTAACTACGTGTTCAAATGCCAATAACGATTTTTATGTATTACCTGGATTATTAAATAGTGAACTTTTAGGAAGTAAAAAGTTATATTATGATACTTATCATCAAATTATGGGATTAAAAACAATCGAAGAAATCAATGAATATATCTATAATGATGGCTATTATGGATCCGATAAAATAGATGGTTATTCAATCCATATCTTTAGGTTTAAAACTATTGATTCTGGTTATCCAGCAGTTCAATTTAATCTTACTTTGGGTGAATTTGATTTAATTTTCCCAGGTGCTCTTCCAAAAGTATTTTATATTGACAACATCTATACTTTAGAAGAAGCTTATGATAATTCTCTTTTAGGATATAACCTATTAAGTGATTTATATCAATTTTCTAATATCTATAGTTAAAAAATTCAATACCTACTATTTTATACATTTAATCGAATAAAATATTCCTTTTAAAATGGCCCAAAATTAGTCAATAATGATTGAAAATTGACCAAATAAACAATAAAATACTATACATGAAGACGAATGGAATATTAATGGCTTTATCTTCACTTCCAAGTGATACTGGGGTTGGAGATTTATACGAAAGCGCCTATGAATTTATTAAATGTTTAAAAGAAGCAAGGATTAAAATTTGGCAGTTACTCCCTCTAAATCCAGTAGGATATGGCTCAAGTCCATATCAAAGTGAATGTGGAGAAGCTATCGATCCTATCTATATTTCTTTGAAATATTTAAAAGAAAATAACTATATAAAAGAATATAAAACCTTTAATAAATTAGCTAAAAGAGTTGATTTTGATAAGGTTAGAAATTTCAAAGAAACCTATTTTAAAGAAGCTTTTAAAAATCAAAAAGATACTAATTCTTTAGAATTTAAAACTTTCTTAAAAAATAACCCATGGTGTTACCAATACGCATTATTTAATATCCTTATTAGAAAGAATGAATATAAAGATTGGAATAAATGGCCTATTGAAGAAAAAAATGCCCCATATAATCCAAAAAACTTTGATATTACCCCATATAAGGATGAAATTTTATATATTGAATGGCTCCAATTTATAGCCTATAAAGAATATTATTTATTAAGAGAATTCGCTAATAAAAACGATATCTTACTTATGGGCGATATTCCTTTTTATGTAGGATATAACTCAAGTGATTGTTGGTCAAATCAAGATGACTTTGTTTTAAATGAATATGATGAACCAACATTCGTAGCCGGTGTTCCACCAGATTATTTTAGTGAAGATGGTCAAAGATGGGGAAATCCAATTTACGATTGGAAGTTTATGAAAAGCGAAAACTTTGAATTCTGGATGGATAGAATTAAAAATGCTAAAAAATTATATGATATTTTAAGAATTGACCATTTTAGAGCATTTGATACTTATTACGTTATTCCTTCAAGTAGTGATACTGCTAAAATTGGTTCTTGGAAAGAAGCTCCAGGACATGAATTCTTTACCTATTTAAATGATCAAAACTTAAATCTTCCTATTGTTGCTGAAGATTTAGGAGATTTATTCCCATCAGTTTTAAAATTAAGAGATGATTTTGATCTTCCAGGAATGAATGTTTTAGAATTTACTATCTTCCAAAAAGGTGTAGAAATTGAAGAAAATCAGGTAGTTTATACTGGAACTCATGATAATGATACTCTTATTGGATGGTATAACACTCTTGATGAAGAAAGTAAGGATTTACTTGAAATAATCATGAGATTTAAAAATATGGAAGGAGACGATATCGTTGATAAATTTATCAATCATGCATTTGCTTCAAAAGCAAAATATGTGATTATTCCTATTCAAGATTATTTAAGACTAGATTCTTATTATAGAATGAATACTCCTGGAACATTTGGTTCTCCTAACTGGGAGTTTAGACTTACTTCCTTAACTAACTTTAAAAAAGTATTACCTTTAATTAAAGAAAAGGTAGAAAAATATAATCGTTAAAATTATTAATTAATGCCTATCAAATAAGATAGGCATTAATTAGATATATAAAGAATATTATGAAAATAAATATTACTTTAATAACCTTAGGGTGTGATAAAAATACAGTTGATAGTGAAGCAATACTTGCTCTTTTTAATGATGAAAATGAATATAAAATTACATCTAATTTATCTGAAGCAAATTTAATAATCATTAATACTTGTGGATTTATATTAGATGCTAAAAAAGAAGCAATAGATACTATCTTTTCATGCATAAATAATTATCCTAATGCAAAAATAGTAGTCACTGGTTGTTTAGTCGAAAGATATAAAAAAGAATTAGAAGAAGAATTCACGAAAGAAGAAGTCTCCTTATTTATATCATTAAAAGAATATAAAAATATGGGGAGATTAATCTCTAATTTATTTAATAAAGAAAATACGAAAGAGTTCGATGTTTTTGAAAGAATGAGAAGCACTAAAAAGTATTCTGCATTTTTAAAAATTAGTGAAGGTTGTTCTAATTTTTGTGGCTTTTGCGCCATTCCTTTTATAAGAGGAAAATATCATTCTTTTGATTTTAACTCCTTAATTAATGAAGCTAAAAAAATGGCAAGTGAAGGAGTTAAAGAATTAATTATTATCTCTCAAGATACTGGAAGATATGGAAGAGATTTTAAAGATAAAAATATTAATCTTGTTACCTTATTAAAAGAATTAGAAAAGATAGAAGGAATTGAATTTATTCGTCTTTTATATCTTTATCCAGATGAAGTTAGTGATGAACTTATAGACTTTATTAATAATAGTGAAAAAATGACTCATTATTTTGATATTCCTATTCAACATGCATCAAATAAAATCTTAAAAAGCATGTTAAGAAAAGATACTAAAGAAGATATCCTTTCTTTATATAAAAGGATTAAAGAAAAGGTTAAAGAGCCAATATTTAGAACAACTTTAATTGTTGGATATCCTCAAGAAAGTGAAGAAGATATCGAAGAATTAAAAGAATTTATAAAAGAAATTAAGTTTAATCATCTTGGCGTTTTTACTTATTCTAAAGAAGAAGGAACTTATGGAGCTTTACTTAAAGAACAAGTAGAAGAAGAAATAAAAGAAAAAAGAAAAAATGAAATTATGGAACTTCAAGCCCATATTTCCTATGAATTAAATAAGCAAGAAATTGGTAAAACTTATAAAGCTTTAATAGTAAAGAAGGTTAGCGATAGTGAGTACTATCTTAGATGTGGTTATAATGCTCCTGATGATATCGATGGTAATATTATCTTAGATTCAAAGGGTAAAATTTATAATGAAGGCGATATTGTTAATATCAGAATAACTAATTCTTTTGTTTACGATTTATTAGCAGAAGTTATATAATATAATAAAAGTTTGGAGGATTAGAATAATGGTTAAATGGTTTGATAGTTTATCAACAACAGTAAGAATCATATTACTTATTCCTATTTGGGGTGGGATTTTCTCCGGTCTTTATCGTATTTTTAAATATGTTGAAGGCGATAATAAAAATGTTGTTACCCTTGTTGTAGGAATCTTATGTTTCTTTGGTATTGGTTTTATTTTTTCATTAATTGATTTAATTACTACCATAATGAATAATAAAATCAGTATCTTAGCAGATTAATAAGAATTAATAGATAAAAATTGGGAAGTCTCTAGTTGTTAGAGACTTTTATTTTTAGCTATGAAATAGTAAAAAACAAACATAATGATGGTACTTTATTAGGAGTTTGTTAGTAGATTGAAGGTATATTTAAAAAACACTTCTGGAGTATGGGAAAAATAAATGCGATTAAATTTGGATAACGGGAATCCAAAATGGTACGAAGGAAGTGGAGCCCCTTCTTCAATTGTTGGATCTGAAAATGGGGATTTTTACTACGATTATACAAACAAGGTTGTTTAAGGGTATGAATTATATAAATGGGTACTTTTAAAAGAGTTTAGTATTCCTACTCCAGAAGCTATTATGTTTAATGATAAAGTTAATTGTAACTTTGATTTAGGAAACACTCAAAAGAGTGTAATAAGAACGAAAGAAATAACCTCCCTAGGGAAAAACAATATTGATCTTACAAAACTTGTAAGTAATCTATCAATATAGCTTGATGAAACTTTAAAATCATGTGGCCACAAAAATTTTATTACTACGTCATTTTTTGCTGATATAGTTTTAAAGGTAAGAGTTATAGATGGTGCTAGACAAGATTATTCTCTTAAAGCAACTTTTAGCTTTGAAATTAACGGAATTAGATATGAAAATTTATTCGAAACAACCACTAAATTAGATTTTTAACATTTGTTTTTTAAAACTCTTGTTTTAATTAATTCAACCTAAGATATGTAATGGTTAATGTTTTTAATTGAACTTTAATTTTTATAATTGTATCGATATTAAATAATTCGATGCTTTTAAAGTTTGCTATAACTCTATAAGCATATAGATAAGAGGAAGTTTTTACCTCCATAGAAGTAAAAACTTCATAAAATCATATAGTTTTTACTTCCCTAGGAGTAAAAACTCTTTATTAATTGATAAAATAAATGAAGAAATAAATTAAAGAATAAATGATACAATAAATGAAGTTATGATTAAACTTTCTAAAAAAGACTACCAAGAATTTCTTATCTATATGGACAAAAGAGAAAATAACATCATAGTAAGTGATTACTATAATCTTTATCTTGACCATAAAGATGAATATAAGAGTTTATTAAATAAAAGAAGTGTTAAAAGTAATGAAGATGTTTCAAATATCTTTTTATCTAAAATCTTACTTTTAGATTTAAAAGATACTGAAACATCTTCACTAATTAAAGAATATGAGGTAGATAAAATTAAGATATTAGATAGTAATGAATATTTAAATGATCCTTACTACTTAAATATAAGAGTTGATGATAATGATAATAAAAAAGATATTAATTTTAAGATTAATAATGATTTATATACCCTTGGATATAAATCATATGAGGATAAAGAATTATTTTTATATGATGAAGTAGAAACTAATAAAGATAACTACTATATTGAGATCAATAAGCTAGGATACTTCAATAATAATAATTCTAATAAACCTTTTAAATACTTATATCTTTCTAAAAATAATGAAATATGGATGTCGATTATTCCTCATGAGATAAATACGATGAAGAAAGATATTATTAATATTATTAATGATTTAGATAGTTATCTAAATCATAGTAATTTTAGTAATAATAATTCCTCTAACATTAATATTAATATTTATATCTATGGGTTAGGACTAGGATATTTCCCATATTTATTAAATAAAAGAATAAAAGAGTATTTAAATAAGAATAAAAACAACATTAATAAAGATATAAATATTAATATTAATGTTATTGAATATGATTCTAATATTATTGATATTTTTAATAAATTCCTAAAACCAGAATTTATTAAAAATAAGATAAATATCAATATTATTAATATTGATGCAAAACTATTTAATGATGAATTAATAAATAGTATTAATAATAATAAAAATAACATTAATAATAATTTAAATACCTATAACATCATCTATATTGATTTATGGCATACCCCAATAGATAGTTTAAAAACATATCTCTATTTAAAACATAATGAGTTAAATAGTATTAATAATAGTAGTAATAACACTAGTTATTACTACTGGATTGAATCATCAATATTAATGTATCTAAGAAGAATAATTATTTTAATAATCTATGATTTAATTAATATTGATAGTAATTCATTTATTAATAAGTATTATAAGGATTTATCTTCCTTATACGATATAGATCCATTATTTAATATCAATAATATCTCTAATATCGATGATTCTAGATATCTAAGATATCTAGAATATAAGATATATTCATACCTAATTGGTATGGATATTAGTGATATTAGCGATATTAAATCTATTATTAGTGATGAAGGTATATTAAATATTATTAAGAATATTGATGTTTAATCTAATCTAATAAAAGTAGAAACTAGAAAAGTTGATAAAAGAGTGAGGTAATTTTTATTACATATATAAAAACGTTTTAATTTAAAAAATATTCGCTTATTTATAAGTAATATCTCCCACATATATATAAATTTGTCCTTATTCCTTTTTGCTTCATTTATAATTTGCTATTCTTGTTCAGGTTAAATTTATAGAATAAAACAAAACAAACTTAAGGAAAAAATGGATTTAGAAGAATATAAAAAAGTTAGATATTTTACTTATTAAAATATTGCGACTATTTACAAAATAAATATGGTATCGGGAAGGCTGATTAATTTTACCCCTCATTTAATAGAAACAAAAAAGCGTCTAGGACCAATGAAGGACTTTTTATTCATCCTAAATATGAAGATCACGCTATCATGCTTTCAAACACAAATTATGCGAGGAAGAATCCGTATGAATAGCAGAAAAAAGAAAACCTCATCTATTGTGATTTTTTAAAACACCTCTTACTTCACGTTCTTATTGTTGCTTATCCTTCTAAAGATAAAAATGAAGACGAAGATGTTGGAATTGGAGGAGTTTTAAAACATATAGTTCCTCAATTGAATGATTTTTACAGTGGATATATTTCTAAATTAGAGTAGCAAAATATATGTTTTAAGAAAGTAAAGGATCAAAAAGAAGTTTATTTTAATATCTTAAGTAGATTTATAAACATTTGTTCTAAAAAAGGAATAAAAATATATGGAGAGGACTTTTGAACAAGTTACGCTTATTTTTTTAATAAACGGACAAGTGAAGATAAACAAAAGCTATTTAAAGAATTTTTAATGAAAATAATTTTATTTAATACGCAAAATTCATGTAAGAATTTTTAAAATGTAAAAGCGAAACACGAAGCAGTATTTATGGCAAATTTTTTATGTAATATACAAATTTTACAGGTTATTATTTTTATTGTTTTGGGTTCAGCTAAAAAAATGTATAATTTAGAAAGTTTTAATTTTTAAAAAAACAAAAAGATAAAACATTTAAAAATTAATAAATTAATAGATTTTATGGTTGATTTAACGCATAGAAATAAAAATAGAGGGCAGGTTTATACTCCGAAATTTATTGTTGATAACGTATTAGATATGGCCGGTTATTTTGGTGAAATAATACTAAAAAAGCATGTAATAGACAATAGTTGCGGTGATGGTGCTTTTTTGGTTGAAATAGTTAAGAGATACTGCTATGAATATTTAAAATGTTATGGAAATTATGAAGGTATTTCCACTGATTTAGAATTTTATATTCACGGTATAGAAATTCAAGAAGAAGAAGTTAATGCTTGTTTAAAAAATTTGGAAGAGACGCTTAGAGAAATTGGAATAAGCGAGGATGTTAAATTTGATATTATATGCGCTAATTCTTTATTAGTAGAAAAATTTAATTCTAAAATGGATTTTGTTGTTGGAAATCCTCCTTATATAAGGGTTCATAATCTTGGCGATAGTTATTCTGATACAAAAAAATTTAATTTTGCAAAAGGTGGAATGACCGACATCTATATAGTTTTTTATGAAATAGGTTTGAGGATGTTAAACAAAAATGGAGTGCTGTCGTATATTACTCCATCTTCTTTCTTTACGAGTATCGCCGGTTATGAGATGAGGAAATCTTTTGTTCAAAACAATAATATTTTATCAATAGTGGATTTAAAACATTTTCAACCTTTTAATGCGACAACATATACAACGATTGTAACACTAGCGCATTATAAAAAGGATTCAGCTATCAATTACTATTTGTATGATTGTGTAACTCAAAAACCTGTTTTTTGTCGCACTTATAATAAATATGAATTTGTTATTAATTCTAACTTTTATTTTGGTAGTTTGGATGAATTAAAAGATTTGAACAATATTGTCAATAATCCAATATCCAGAAATTTAATAGATGTTAAAAACGGGTTCGCTACTTTGGCTGATAAGATTTTAATAGGGGATTTTGATTTCGATGACGAATTTGTAATAAAAGTTAAAAAGGGTTCAACTGGTAAATGGACAAAATGTATTTATCCGTATAAAAATGGAAAAATTGTTTGTGAAGATGAATTAAAGAAACATAAAAAGCTGTACTCTTATTTATTAAATTTCAAGGACGATTTATGTAAAAGAAGCCTAGATAAAGGCACTCCTCGGTATGGTTTTGGAAGATCTCAGGCCATTTCTGATGTTGATAAAGATAAAATTTCAATAAATACATTGATCAGGGACGAAAGCGATCTTAAAATCGAAGCCGTACCTAAAGGATCGGGAATTTATAGCGGATTATATATATTAACTGATTTACCTATTAATGTAATCGAAAATTCTTTAAGAAATAAAAATTTTGTAAGTTATATTTCTATGTTAGGGAAATATAAAAGCGGAGGCTATTATTCATTTTCTTCTAATGATCTTAAGCATTATCTTAATTACGTTTTGGAGGACGATATATGTTAAATGATGAATTTCTAAAAAAAATAAAGAACTCATTTGAAATTTACTTACGAACTAGTTCTAGGAGTAATCAAAAATTAAAACCTCTTCATAGTACGATTGCTCGGGATATCTTAGGTCTTTTAAGAAATCCTTATTCTAGTGATTCTTCTTTATATTCCGTCAAAGCTCTCGGCCTTGAAGAAGGAAAAGAAGAGATCGTTAAGGGCCGTTACATGGATAAAAAGGTAGATATATCTATAAAACGAAACGATGAGGTTGTTGCTTGTGTTGGGGTTAAATTTATAATGAGCAACTATGCGCAAAATTCTAATAATTATTTTGAATCTATGCTTGGAGAAACAGCCAATTTAAGAAGCAATAATGTACCTTATTTCCAAATTTTGATTATTCCTGAGTTAATCCCTTATTATAAAAAAGATGGTAAATTAATATTAAAAGTAGAGAAACTAAGTCTTCATAATATTGAGAAATATATTAATCTGTCTCATGATAATCCAGATATCTTTATGCACACGCCAAATAGAACACTAATTTGTATTATTAATTTTTCTGCTTTCCCGTCAGATGCTAAATTTTTTTCTGAGTTTGCCAACTTCTATCTTTCAAATGATTATAAAATTTCATTTTCATCAAAATTTGACAACAATTTTGGCTCGTCAGTTATTTTAAACGATTATCAACTTTTTTTGGAAGAAATTGTTCGCTATATTAAATCTTTATAATTATAAGTTCAGTTGAAAATTGGCCTTTTTAAGTAGAGCTTTTACTGATTTGCAGTTTTAAAATTTAAATAATTTACTTTTATATCTACGTTTTATAAATTTTTGACGTTAAATTTCGTTTGAATCGTCGATTATAAGTTTTATTAAATCGAAAATTTTATTAAATTCTGAAAAGTCAAAATTATCAAAGTTTGGCGCCTCTTGAAGGATATAATTTGCAAAACGAGTTTTGCTTAAAGCCAAATTTTTCTTTTCTGGATCATCTGCTTTATAAACCTTTTTGTTTTTAGAGCCATCTAAAATTTTTATTTTGTCGCTTTCGTGGGAGGAAATGGCTTCGCATTTTAAATTTAATGCTTCGCAGAATCCGTTATCGTCGAACTCGCTATCTAAATAAAGTCTATGTCCATTTTCATCCATTGTGGTTAATTCAAAATCTTTAAAATATAATTCTATACAAACAGAAGGGCTACTTGATCTATGGGATGGAACCGGCAATGCCGCTTTATAAACGTTATTATTTCTTTTTATAAATTTATTTTTTAATATATTTTCGGGAGCCAAATCTCTGTCAAATAAAAATAAAAGAATTTTTGTGTTTGGTATTAAAGTGTAAGAACTTGCTAAATAACTAAGAGCTCTTTCACCTGTTTGCTTAAAATCACTATCATTTTGACTATCTAAACCGATAATATCGATATTTTTTGAAAAGTTAGGCTTTAGTTTCTCCATTGCTTTTTTTAAATAGATTTCGTCTGTTTTCCCCTCTGTAATGACTATCACTTCCATTAAGGAATTTTTAATTCTTTCTTTTGCTGTTTCTATTAGTTTTTTTAAATGTTCGCTATTTATCATAAAAGCGCAGATCGAATTTTTTATTTCTTGAATATCATCTAAATTCTGAATTTTCATACCTAATGGCATTTCGTAAACGTCACAATTATTCTTGTATAGATTTTTGATTCCGTAGACAAGAAATGGGGATTGAGTTGTAATTATAAATTGTATATTTTTAAACAAGCTCATTAAGGCTGGTAAAACGTTTAATTGTAGGTCGATATGTAGATTTAATTCTGCTTCGTCAATTATAACCACACCTTTTATATCTTCGAGATTTTGAATTGAGGTATATTTAGTTTTGTTGAAATCCATCAAAATCCCCATAAATAGAGATAATAACGAATATTGTCCACTCGAAAGTTTGCTTAAAGAATCTATGAGTGTTATGCTGTTATTTTCTTCACCAACTATACGAAGTCCAATTTTTCTTTCTTTTTTATCAGTGAAATATAAACTTACTTTTTTTCCTTCAGCAATATTTAATTTATCCAAAATTGAATTAATAAAAGATATTAAAATTCTGTTTTCTCCTTCATAATAGATTGTAGGATTGCCGTCAGAATCTAATATATACATGCCGTTTTCGTCTTTTTGGAATATTTGTTTACCGTATAAAAAATAGTCGAAGAATATATCGAGTAAAAAAGAATCGATTTTATTTTGAGGAGAATAACATATTATATTTCTATTACATATTCCCCTGTAACTAATTTCTGTTTTTGAATTAATCACCGTTTCTTGGTTTCTCCACCAAGGAATATAAGTTCTATCTGAGGGGAAAAATAAATAAACATTGGAATCGTAGTTTAAATTTCCCGTTTTATTTATATCAATGCCGTCCCTTCTAAAATCTTTGTTATTACTTAAATATTTTGTATATACTCCTTTATCTAATGTATTTTCAGGAAAATAACTAAGAATTTCCGAATAAATAACATTATTTTCGAATTCGATACAATTTATAGCTTCTTGTTTCCCAGCTTTAATGTATGATGTAGAAATTATTTTGTAATATTGGTCGACTTCCTTTTCTGGAATTTTATCATAAAGTTTTGTTTTAAACTCTAAAATTGCCTGCAAGATTTGAGATAGAACCAAAGATTTTCCAGAACCGTTTCTTCCTATAAGAATGATTGGTTTTGGTGAGCCATCTTCATTGAAGTTCAAATCGATGTTTAGCCCATCAATAGGGCCGTAGTTCTCAAAAAATAAATTTTTAATGTACAAATTCAATTCCTCTTTATTATTATACATCACCAATAAATAAGTGTCTAAAAACTGCTGTTAAAAAATCTAATTAAAATTTACTCTGCACTTTTGCAGAAAGTTAAGAGGGGATTTAAGAAAACTTAATGCAAATTAAACATTATAAAAAGTGAGGAAAGCCAAATTTAAGAAATGCATTGATAAATTATGCATAATTTGTATAATAATTATATAATTTAATTATGGAGATATATTTATGAGTTATGAAAAAGTAATTTTAGAATTAATGGAAAGGGTTGCGGAACTTGAAATAAGAGTAAACGAACTAGAAAAAGAATCTAATAATAAAAAAGATAATGAAGTTTTAGAACATGGTTCTATTACCCAAATGGTTGTTGATTATATTAAAAGTGAATTAAATAAAGCAAAAGCTGAAGGAAATTATGACTTAGTTTTAACTTCAGGAGGAATCCAAAAAGAAATGAAACTTAAAAATAAAACTACAATCGTTTGTAATGCCATGAGAAAGTGTATGGATGAAAAGTCTATAGTAGTTTATGAAAGTCCATCAGGATATTCAGCAATGCTCGCAATTAAATATATTCTATAAATTTTAATTATCAATTAAGATAATATAGAAAGATTAATAATAAATAAGAGAAGTTAAACTATATGAATAAATCAGCCCAATATTCACAGTCATTAAGGAAATATCGTCAAGCTATTACTGCTATAAGATTACTTTTAGAAGATTATGAAGCTAAAAAGGACGATCTAAGCGCTAAAGAGATTTTTGAATATGCTTATAATTATGAAAAGTTGGTGGTATTAAAAAATTATCATTTCTCTAACCTTAACTATGATAGTTTTATTGAAGGATATTATTCTGATTTAGAAATATATATTCATTTTCGTAAAGCAATTGAATTATTTGCTATTGATAAATTAATAAAAGAAAATAATTTAAAAGAATATAATTTTGAGCTATTTATAGCTCAAAATTATATAAGTAACAATAAAGTTAATTATAAATTAACTGATAAAAGAATTAATGAAATATCTAAAGAAATAGGAATAAATAAAAAAGTAATAGAAAGAATAATTAAAAATAATTATTTCCCTTCTTTTTTAATAGGAAGTATTAATGAATACGATAATCCTTATAAGTTAATAGAAAGTATTGATGGAGAAAAGGAAGAAGAAAAAAGTATTTTAAAACATATTTATTCTTGGCTATCTAAATATATTCATCTTTCTTTATATGGTAATGATGAAGTTGTAAATTCTTTTCATAAAATTGTTAAAGACAAGTTATTAAATGGAACTTTTAAAGAGGATTTTTATAATCAGCTATATAAAGATGATTTAAAGAATATTAAAAACTTAGATAAACTTGAAAGTTATGATTATAGATATTTTATTAATGCCACTAATCTTTTACTGGAATACACTAATAATTTTTTAGATATTAGAAACTTTTTAACTTTAGGGTGTAATGAACTTAAAAAAGAAGATTCTTTAAAAGTACTGAATTATGCATCAGTTATAGAGAATTTTTCAAAAAAATATTTGTTTTACTTATCACTTTATTAAATTCTTATGTTGCTGAAGAATATGAATATGGTGCTACATTAATTAAAACTTCCTTAGAAAGAATGGCTAATTATAATAAGATCTTCACCTATAATGGATATATATTTGATGATTATGATTATATTATTAGATGTAAAGAAGCAATCTATGTTGGACAATATAACTTTTTTATTGAACTAGGAAAAGTTACTTCTGAATTAAAAGTTTTTGACGAAATTAAACACATTAAAACTCATGTTGCTGAAAATCTCTCTAAGTTATATAAAGCTAAGGAAAATCCGTTAAACTTAAAAGAAAAGGATTATATTAACGCTTTAATGGATAATCCAATGTATTTTTTCTATGATAAGAAAGAATTAAATTCAATTTCTATAAGAATTAAGAATTTTATTAATGATTTAGATAAGAAACAAGAAACTTATCAAATGTTTAAATTCTTTAATAAAGAAACATTTATTAAACAATTAAATGATGCTTATCAACATTCTTGTTATTTAAACCATGTAAGGTTTAATACCCTTTTTGAAAAAGATATAGATTATAAAAAAATGGTAAGTTTAACCATTAATTCAATATTACTGGCTACTTTCCATATCTATGATAAAGTAGCCAGTAATATTGAAATATTCTTAAATAAAGTAGATATAAGTGCTAAAGAAGAAATGTTAAATATTATTCTTTTAAAAGGAGTAAAAGAGAAAGAACTTTCTGATTTATTTTTATATGTCACTAACTATTTAGATGAGTTACCAAGTGATTTTGATGATTCATATATAAAAGATATAATCGAATATACGGAAGAAAATAAATTATAGATTATTTAGCTATGATTATTAATCTTTAAGTAGTCATTGAAGTGAATGAAGTTTTACTTCACTGCCATTGAAGTTTCTAGTGAAGTGACAGTGTAGTTTCCAGTGAAGTAATAGTGAAGTTTTACTACACTTAGAGTGAACTTTGTGCTAAAATATCATCAAAAGGAGGTACAAATATGCATATTGAAGAATTATTTGAAGGCATTAACCTTGAAGATGAATATGTTGAGTTTAAAGGAATAATCAAAGAAGGCGAAAACCCAAACAATAAAAATGAAAGACTTGAATTTGGTTGGTTAAAAGAAATTGTTGGCTTTGCTAATTCACTTGGAGGAACTTTATATATTGGAGTTGATAATAAAACTCACGAAATTTTAGCTTTAGATCATAAAACCGCTGATAAAATCGTTTTAATGATTCATCGAAACATTAAAGAACACGTTGAACCTCCAATTAAATATCATATTTCTAAAATAGATATTAAAAGTGAAGAAGATAAGGAAACTAGATACGTAATAAAAGTAATAGTAGAAAAATCTAAAGTTACTCCAATATCTTTAAAATTTAATGGCTTAGGATTTATATTTATTAGACATTTTGGGAAAACAAGTATTGCTACTAGAGAAGAAATTAGAGATTTAGTTTTAAATAGTGAAGATATTGCCTTTGATGAACCATATATTGATATTGAGTTTAAAGAAAGAGATTTTAAACAACTTTTTGATTATTACTATAAAGTTAATAATAAGAAATTAACTAAAAAAGAGTTAATTTCTATTAACTTTATCTCTTTAGATAACAAGTTATCTAAAGGAGCATTATTATTTAAAGATGATTATAATGAAGATAAAACTTTAGTTGAATGCACCCAATTTTTAGGATTTTCTAAAGGTGATGATGTTTTTTATGCTACTAAAACTATTACAGGTAATTTATTAAAAGAATTTTTAGAAATTAAAGATTTTATTATTTCTAGATGTGCTAATGGATTTATTAAAACTGATAAAGGAAGAGAAGAATTAATCTCCTTCCCTTTAAGAGCACTAAATGAAGGAATTATTAATGCTTTAGCTCATAGGAACTATTTTATTAATGGAACTCAAATAGAGATTAATCTTTTTAAAGATCGTCTTGAAATTATTTCTCCTGGTTCACTATTAGGAAGTCGCTATTTAAATAAGGAAAAAGATTTAGCATCGATTCCTCCTAGAAGAAGAAATGAAGTCATTTCTTCTACATTTTCGCTATTAAAGTTAATGGAAAAAAGAGGAAGTGGATTTGATAAAATCATTGAAGAATATTCTAAATATGATGATAAATATGCTCCTTTTGTTTCTTCATCTGCAACGCATTTTTCTCTTACTTTACCAGATTTATCATTTAAAAAAGGAATTATCGAAAATGATGAAGCTCCTGGAATTTATATTAATGAAGATATAAAAGGAAAACACGATTTAAAGATTCTTTCTTATTGCTATAATAAGAGTAGAAGTGTTAATGAAATATCTAAATTTTTAGATATTTCACCTTCTTCTTATTTTAGAAAAGAAGTTATTGATAGATTAGTAGATGAAGATTATTTAATTAAGATTTATGAAGATAAATCTTATAAATACTTTACTAATAAGAAGAAGGTATATTTAAAAGATAATTATTAATTTAATAATTAATAAATAAATATATAAATAAATAAAAAAGAAGAGGTTTAACCCTAAATAATATTTATGGGTTAAACCTCTAATTTTAAATCTTCATTAGAATATAAATGTAATAAATCTTTAAAGATAAAATCAAATAATAATGTAAGAAGGATACTTCCTAAAAGTTGAACTACAAATATTGAAACATATATTTCATAACTATCAAGTGGCATAGTTTCAAACATTGCAATCCATCCTACAAGTCCACAACTTCCCATTCCAGCTCCAGCACTAGTTGAGGTGGTATTAAGTAAACAAACTCCTATTGGACCTAAAACTAAAGAAGCAAGAATTGTAGGTAACCATATTGCAGGTTTTTTAATGATATTAGGCCAATAAAGCATACTGGTTCCAATTCCTACTGAAATAGTTTTACCAATTGAGTTTTTAGCCCTTAGAGATTGAGTTGCAAAACCAATCATTTGAGCACAGCATCCTATAACTGCAGCTCCGGCTGCTAAAGGAGTAGCGCCAATATCAATGGCTACACATACAGCAACACTAGATATAGGCATTGTTAAAACCATTCCCATGACTACTGAAATAATAATCGACATTATTTCAGGGATTAAAGGCATTGATATTTCTACTAATTTTTGGATTCCAAAAATTATATAGTAACAAGGATAAAGTAAAATACAAGAAGCTATTGTGCCAATTAATATATATGTAATTGGTACAAGTAAAATATCAATAGGTGTTTTCTTTTTTAAGATAAGTTTTGCTAAATAAATTGTTGCAATAACACTTACATAAATAAGTAAAGGATTCTTACTTCCTCCATTAAGAGTAAAAGTAATAATTGGATTATCATATGATTTAAGATTCATACTTGAAGCTATAGCTCCTACTACCATTGAAGAAACAAGTTCTAAGATAGTTAAATCTTTTTTAATTGAATAGGCAACTCCAAGTCCAATACCTACTCCCATTAAACTCATAATGATTGAAGCAATGGTTTTACCTATTTCCCATCCACTTCCAAAACTACATAGTTGATTTAAAATGGATCCAACAATTAAGGTTGCAAATAGACCCATTGCCATTCCACTACTAGTTTTACACACAAAATCGATAAACTTTTTCATAACGCTACTTATTTTACTCTTTCTTTATTATTTTAATAAAGAAAATATTAAAGATTTTATAAGATTTTAAGATTTTAAAAAATCGTGTTCAAAATCCTTAGATAACTATACTTCAAATAATGAATTATCAGGATCTAATAAAAGGATTAAATTATCGATATATTCTTTTAAAAAGAATAGTGCTAATTTATCTTCAGGATATTCGATATAATTTACCTTTTTATTAAAATAGTTTAAGGCGCTAAAATAGTAAATTTTATTATTAACGTTAATGGTGAAAGGTAAGTAGTTAAGATTTAAATTTATGTAATGAAGTAATAATCTATCACTCCTTCCATTTCCATCCATAAAAGGATGAATGTGTTTATAATTTGCATGGATTCTTGCTAAAAAGCGGAAGTAATCAATGATATTTTCATCATTTAAATTATTATTTAATGAGTATTTATCTAAATTACTATTTACTCTATCAATCTCTTTATTAATATTTTTAATTAATAATTCTATTTTATATTCTACTTGATGAGGAGGAACTGTATCTATTTCATTTATCCCATCACTTATTACATTAGGAAATGTCTTATATTCTCCACTTCCTTGAAGATCTTTTAATAATATTGAATGAATGTATTTTATATAGGAAGAAGATAAAGGATAGTTAGATTTATAAGTATTAAAGATATATTTAATCGAATTATAATAACCAATTAATTCTAAAGAATCTAAGAATGAATATTTAATAGAAACACTATTAATAATATCTTCGATATTCTTAATAGTAATATTCTTAGCACTACCTTCTTGAGGTAGTGCTAAGAATTCTTCTTTTCTATTAATATTTATTAATAGAATAAAAGAATCTTCTAATGAATAAGCATTATTTTCAATTTTACAAGAAGAATAGGAATCAAAATAAAAGAAATCATTCATAAATGATAAATATCTTAAATCAGTACTTTTATTAAGACTTAAATATTTAGAATATAACTCTTTAAACTTTTCAATTAATACTCTTTCTTCATTTAACTCAGTATTTTTCATAAATCTTTTTCTTTTATTTTCCTCCTCTATTTAATAGTAATCATAATAATAATTTATTTATTAGATAATCATTATAACTAATTAGATATAAGTATAATGTGTCATATTTGGGATAAAATATTTCAAATGGTGACAGATTTTGTGATATTTCCCTTTAATCTTATGTAATAGGTGTTTTATTATTATAATCTATTATCTAAAATATAGGTAAGCTCTTAGAAAAAGGGAAAGATGAAAGAAAGAAAAAGAAGAAAAACATATATATTTTTGCTAGTTTCTTTAATTAAATATTGTTAACCCCCCAATAATATTTCAATAAAAACAATAAAATTCTTTCATATTTTAATTCCTCTGGCAGTGATAACAAAATCTCTTAATACGTAATTCTTTTTGTTTCATACTGTGGAACCTCCTTTCGAAGTAAAAGTTTTCTATTCTTATTTTTAAAAGTTTTTAAATAAAATAGAAAACTTTTTACTTTGTATCGAAATTGTTAATCACGCGTATAAAATGTACATAAATCACGCTCAATTTTGTACAAAAATTAATTCGTGATTGACACCTAGTTCCTTCATTTCCTTGTTTGTTAAGTTGTGTGTCCAATTGATACACATAACTAATAATACCTCTATTCTTCTCAATTTTATTATATATGTTTAAAGTTTTATTAGAAGTTATCTTAATATGATTGGTGGCAAATTTCTTACTTTTTGCTGTATCTTTTTGCTTAATGGTTTTTTTAAACATAAAGTTCAAGTTGTAAACGCCATAATGAAAAAGTTGGTTTTCGCCAATTTAAAATGTAGGATTTCTTCAGTTGCTAACTATAGCAATTGGAGGAAATATGAACAAAAGAAAAGAAATTTATTCGGCGTTGGATTTTATGGTAAAAACAAA
>CASFZN010000013.1 GCA_949299195.1 uncultured bacterium
GGTATTATGAAAAATGAAATATATTACGGCAAAGAAAACACTATAACTAATTTTAACCATTTTAAATTTCTAGTTGACGAGTATATGCGGTATTATAATAATAAAAGAATAAAGAAAAAAACAGGCTGGCTATCACCTGTCTAATACAGGCTTAAAAATGGTTATAATTGGTAAAAAAACGATAGCAAAAAACGGTCCAGTAAATAGGGTACCCACCACATTAGAAGCATAGGTTTGATACAGTAAATATTGCTTATCAAGCCTTTTTTTGTACCAAAATCAGCAAAACTTAGCAGATATTTAACATAAATTGAGTATAACTGACTAAACACCCTAACCTCTACCAGTGAAGTTTTAGCTTGTGATTTTGCACTAAAAACTTTTTATAGCACAATAAACTTTTTGTCCCATAAAAAACTTTTTATTCTTTTTGAGAAAAAATCTTGTAAAAGTTCCATGAAAATATCGAAATTAAACCTTGTTAATGTTAAAATACTGATAACCATTTAAGGTAACCATATGTTTGATTATGCTAAAAAAATTAGAGAATACCGCGAAAGAAAATGCTTAACACAAGAGGAATTAGCTAAAATATTAAATGTTAGTTATGTTTCCGTTTGTAGATGGGAAACGGGTAGATTCGAGCCAACTATGGAAACCAAAAAGAAACTTGTCGCTCTCTTTAACGAGATTGGCATGAAAATTGATGAATAAAGGAGTTTAATTATGCCGCCGCTTAATTGGTTAGGTAAAGATAAAATTATAAATTACGACAAAAAAGTATCATTTAAAGTTTTAAACAAAATATATAGCTATGGTGAAAAATCCGACAACATGATAATTAATGGCGATAATTTAGAATGGTTAAAATCTTTATTAATAGATCATAAAAATTCGATACAATGTATTTATATTGATCCTCCTCATAATACAGGGAACCCAGAAGGAAACGTGGGTGTATAGCGACAACTTTGATTATCCTCAGTTCAAAAAGTGGTTAAACAAAGCTGTTGGTGCAGAAGGAGAAGATCTATCAAGGCACGATAAATGGCTGTGTATAGTTATTATGCATATAGAATATTAAGTCAATATGGTTTTGATTGCTATCACTTAGCTGGTGGCTTTAGATTGTATAATGCTTTTAAAAAAAGATTTAGATTTATAGGAGATAATAAATATGAATGAATTAAATTATGATGCAGTTGTGATTGGTTCTGGTAACGGAGGACTTATTGCTGCATTAAGACTAGCAAATTCAAATAAAAAGGTACTTTTAGTTGAAAGACATATTTTACCTGGTGGATTTGCTACCGGATTTTCTAGAGGTAGATTTTACTTTGAAGCATCTTTACATGAATTATGTGATTTTGGGCACGAAGATCTACATGGCAACTTATATTCTTTATTTAAAGAATTAGATTTATTAGAAAAGTTACATTTTGTTGATGTTCCAGAAGCCTTTAGAGTAATAAATGCAGAAACCAAAGAAAGTTATGAAATGCCTTTTGGTGTTGATAACTTTATTAATAAGATGGAAGAATATGTTCCAGGTTCTAGAAAGTCTGTTACAACATTTTTTAAACTTGGTGAAGAAATAAAAAATGCAATGGATTATTTAAATAAGTCTCATGGAAAACCAGAAACTAAAGTTTTAAAAGAAAAGTTTCCAAACTTTATGAGAGTTGCTGTATATAGCGTAGATAAAGTATTAAAAGCAATAAAGATGCCTAAAAAAGCACAAGAAATTTTAAATACTTATTGGTCTTATCTTGGAACTGCAACTGATGAGCTTGGTTTTGTACATTACTGCATTATGGTTTATCTATATATTACCTTAAAAGCACAAATTCCAGTTGAAAGATCTCATCAAATTAGTGCAACTATTATTGAAGAAATTAAAAAATGTGGTGGAGATGTATATTTTGGAGATGGAGTAAAAGAGATATTACTAAAAGATGGACAAGTAAATGGAGTTGTTCTAGATAGTGGAAAAATAATTCGTACAAAACATATTATTTCAAACGCATCTCCAGAAAGCGTATACGGAAGTATGATTAAAGATAAAAAACAAATTCCAGAACAACAGTTAAAATTATCAGGTTTTAGAAAATTATCTGGAAGAGGTTTTTCTCTTTTCTTAGGATTAAATAAATCAAAAGAAGAATTAGGACTAAATAGTTATAGTTACTTTATTTACGATAGTTTAAATACTAGAGAAGCATTTGAATCTATGAAAGATTTAAATAATTTTAATCAAGTAACAGTTGTTTTAAATAATGCATTAAGTGATGCATCTCCAAAAGGAACTACTATTATGTATATGACTTCTTTATATTTTAGTGATGTTTTTGACAAAGAAATTAATGAAAGTAATTACTTTGATTTAAAAGATAAACTTGCAAAAGGTTATATTAGAAGATTTGAAGAAGCAACCGGTTGTAAAATTTTTGATGCTATTGAAGAAATTGAAGTTGCAACTCCTCTTACATATGCTCATTATACATCAACTCCAGATGGAACTATCTATGGATATTTAACCGCAGGATTAGATAATATGCTTCCAAGATTAAATACAATGTATGATGAAACAATTTTAAAAGGCTTAAGATTTGCTGGTGGACATGGAGTTAGAAGTTCTGGATATAATTCATCTTATCTATCAGGTGATATAGCTGCAAAATTTACTCTTGCAGATATGAAGGAGGATAAATAAATGAAAGTAAAAGTTTCTTTAATTGGCGTTCTGGATATGCTTAAATTTAAAAATTTAAAGAAAAATCGTTTAAACGCCATCAATAATAGTGAAATAAAACCATATAAAGAATATGAAGTAAATAAATTAGCTGATTATTATCATCCAAAAAAACAATACTTAATTATTAAAGAAATTTTTGAAGAAAATAAAGATACAAAAAGTTTCTATTTAATACCAGATGAAGAATATAATGGTAAACTTGCTTATTTTAAAGCTGGTAGTTATATCTCTTTATTTGTTAATGTTGATAATAATATTGTATCTAGAGCTTATGCTATTTCTTCTTCTCCAAAACAAGCTTTAGAAAATATTTATAGAATAACAGTTAAAAGAAAAGAAGATGGATATTTATCAAATTATTTATTAGATAAAGCAAAAGTTGGAGATAAACTTTTTGCTAGTGAACCAGGTGGATTTTTAACTTATTCATCTATAAGAGATGCAAAAAATGTTATTGCTATAGCAGGTGGTATTGGAATTACTCCTTTTATTAGTATGGCTAAAGCAATAAATGATGGAATTGAAGATTTTAATTTAACAATTATTTATGGAGTAAATAAAGTAAGTGACATTATTTTTAAAAATGAATTAGATAATTTATCAAGCAATTCTAAAATAAAAGTTATTTATGTTATAAGAGATGAAGAAGTATCAAATTGTGAAAAAGGATTGATTTCTGCAGAGATTATTAAAAAATATGCTCCTAAAGATGAAAAATATAGCATTTTTGCAAGTGGTCCAAATGGCATGCTTGATTATTTAAATAGTGAAATATCTAAATTAAATATTGCAAATAAATATTTTAGAATTGAAAGATCACCAGAAACTCTTGATTTAGAAAATAAAGAGTTTACTATTAAAATTCACTGCGAAAACGAAGTATTTTCAATAAAAGCTATGCAAAACGAAACTATTTTAAATGCTCTAGAAAGATCAAATTTACTAATTAGATCAAAGTGTCATTTAGGTGGATGTGGTTATTGTAGAAGCAAAATACTTAAAGGAGAAATAAAAACTACAAAACTTAATAAACAAGCGGAAATCGATAAAAAATTTAATTATTTCCATCCTTGTTGTTCTTATCCAGTATCAGATTTAGAAATTGAAGTATATAAATATTAATTTTAATAGTGTTTTGCTGAGAATTTATATTCCTCTGGCTTTTAATTTTTAAAGATTTATTATTTTAAAAATAATTTAATATAATAATTAAATATATTTCTAGGAGGACTTATATGAAAAAAGTGTTTTCTTTTGAAAATTCATATGGCGATGTTTTAAAAGGACACGTTTGGGAATGTGAAAATTTTAAAAAAATTGTATTTCTTGTTACTGGAATGTAAGAACATTCTAATAGATATGATTATTTAGCAACAATTTTAAATAAGAATTCTTATCAAGTATATTGTTTAAATCACTATGGACAAGGAAATAATGTTACTAATAATGATTATGGAATTGTTGTAAAAGTTTTTTTGACAAAATGGCAGATACTATTTTTGAACTATATTGTGATTTATATAATAAATATGAAAAAGAAATATATATTTTTTCGCATTCAATGGGCTCATTTATTAGTCAAAATATGATTCAACGTCATAAATCTTCTACTAAAAAATTAATTTTAATTGGTACGAGTGGAAAAATGAGACTCGCTAGTATTGGTTATATGCTAGCAAAATTAATTGTTAATAAAAGAAATTTTAATAAACCAGCAAAATTATTAAAATCACTAACGATTGGTAAATACTCAAATTCCATTAAAGATAAAGAATATGATACTGACTGGATTTCATATAATAAAGAAAATGTTATTAAGTATATAAATGATAAAGCTTGTAACTATGATTGTAGTAATGGTTTTTATCTTTATTTAATAAAAGGGTTAGCAACAATTCATAAAAATAAAAATATTAAAAAAGTAGATAAAAATTTAGATATTTATGTATTGGTTGGTGAAGATGATCCAGTTTCTAATAATTCTAAGACTTGTAAACATCTAATAAAACAATATAAGAAACTAGGGCACGATAAGATTGACTTAAAAATATATAAAAATGCAAGTCATGAAATACTAAATGAAGACATAAAAGATTAAGTAACTCAAGATATATTAAAATTTTTAGAAAAATAAAAGCTCAACTTCAACAGTTGAGCTTTTTTATCATTTTTATAAATAAGATAAGATTAGCTTGCTAAAAATCCTATCGAAGTCATTACATTTGCGTTATTTACTCCAAATGCGCAAGCTGTCAATCACGAGTTACAGTATCTTGCGGATGCAAGAACGAAGAAAATAAAGCGTCCCTTCCTACTTTAGATCGCGGATTAGTTGATGGAACTATGAAGTGCGGAATTAAGAAAGATAGGAAGCTCAATAAAAACAATACCTCAGGAGTTCGAGGAGTTCGTTTTGATAAAGATACAGGTCTATGGGTAGCTCAAATTATGTTTCAAAGAAAAGCTCATATTCTTGGTAGATTTAAGACTAAAAGTGAAGCAGTGAAAACAAGACTAACAGGTGGAGAAAAGTACTTTGGAAAATATAGGTAGAACTATAGATATAACTTACACCTTATGTAGGGGTCGCAAAATTAGCAAAGGGGTTGCAAAAAGAAACAAGGGGTCGCAAGTGCATCACAATTGGTATTTATTGCCATATTAAAAGCAATGGTTTGATACAGTAAAATCTGCTGTTCAAGCCTTTTTTTTGTACATTTCGCTCGCTTTTTTATCTAATATCCGCATCATTTATCCTGGTTGTAAACGCCATAATGAAAAAGTTGGTTTTCGCCAATTTAAAATGTAGGATTTCTTCAGTTGCTAACTATAGCAATTGGAGGAAATATGAACAAAAGAAAAGAAATTTATTCGGCGTTGGATTTTATGGTAAAAACAAA
>CASFZN010000014.1 GCA_949299195.1 uncultured bacterium
AAATAGTAATTTGAAAGTGAGTTGTTGAGATGGAAATATTAGAATATGGTAATCCAAAAAATGATAAAATTATTTTGATTCACGGTTTTCAAAGTCCATATCAATTATGGAATGATTACATTGATTACTATAAAAATGACTACTGTGTAATTGTTCCAATTCTGGCAGGTCATAATATCAATGAGAATGATGATTTTGTATCATTTGATATTTGTGCTAAAGAATTAGAAGAATACTATATTACTAAATATGGTAATAAAGTTTTTGCAATTTATGGTATGAGTATGGGTGGAATTTTAGCAAGTTATATTTGGAAAAATAAAAATATAGAAATAGAAAAACTAATATTAGAGAGTTCTCCTCTTTTATCTTGGAATAAATTTATGACAAATTATTTTACAAAATGGTATTTGAATATTACTCATAAAACTCAAAATAGAGATGAACGAACTATAAAACAAGCCATTGGTACTATTATTAGTGAAGATAAAGTAGATGTGTTTTTAGAATTGTTTGATCATCTATCAGATAAAACAATAATTAATTGTGTTCAAGAAGTTGGAAAATTTAACTTACCTAGCGATATTAACACACCAAATACAGAGATTTATTATTTTTATGGTAGTAAAATAAATGAGATTTTATTTCGTAAAGTTGCACATTATTTGAAGAAAAACTATCAAAATACTACTACTATTTGTTTAAAAGGAAAAGGTCATTGTGAAGATGCACTAATTAATCCCGAAGAACATATTAAAACATTAAATAAAGTATTAAAAAAATAAATTCAAATTACAATTTAACGAGCAGTTCTATAAAAGAACTTGCTTTTTTTGTGCTATAATAAATATGTAATGTTTTAGTTGCAAAAATAAAATGCAACTGAAAATAGATGGAGAATAAAATTATATAATATTAAACTTAATTTGTGAAAGGAGTTAGTCTAATGAAGTTTGGAGATAATTTAAGACAAATAAGAAAAAGTAAAAAAATGTCGCAAGAACAATTAGCAGAAAAAGTTAATGTAACAAGACAATCAGTTTCAAAATGGGAGAATGGCGAATCATATCCTGAAATGAATAATATTTTAGAACTATGTAAAATATTTAACTGCAAATTGAATGATCTTGTCCATACTGATATGACAGATATTTCTTCATTAGATGAAGAAATAGTTATGAATGTAGTTAAGTTTAATGAAAAGAAACAAAAAGAAGTTAAAACATTAAGCAATGTAATTAGCCTAATAGGAAAAATTGGTGCAATTGTTTTAAAAGTTGCAATACCATTTATTATATTAGGAATGATATTAGTTCCTTATATAGTTAATAATATTGAAATTAAGGACAATGAAATAGTATTTAAAACGGACAATATTAAAATTATTGGTGAAAACAAAATTGAAATTCATGATATTATTATTGGTGAGTTTGATATTCAAGATGAAGATTATGATGTTATTGAAATGTTTGAAGATAATTCTAATATTAAAATAATTACTTATATTGAAACAGGGTTGGTTTTTTTGTTAGTTGAACTATATATTATGATAATTATATTAGGATGTGTAGAAAAATTATTTAATAATATTAAAGATAAAACGACACCGTTTACTTTAGATAATGTAAAATATATTAAAAAGATTTCTTATTTAATAATTACATTAATTTTAATTACACCAATATCTGATATTTTGTTTAGTATAATATTAGGTATATCTACTGGTGGAAGCAGTCCATTTGAATTAATGAGTATATTAGAAATTTTAATTATCTTTAGTATGTCATATATATTTGAATATGGATATGAAATGCAAAAGGATTCACAAGCAAGAATGTATAATGAAAAAAATAATAATATATAAGTAATTAATATTAGCTAAAAATAATACAAATTACAATTTAGTGATTTGTTTAATAAATAGTAATTTGTAAGGAGGTATTGTATGTTAATTACAGGAATTTTAATTACAATAGTTGCATTTTTTATGATTTTAGTTCCTCAATTTTTTATGGGACTTAAAAGTCCTAGAATACCAGATAAATTATTAAAAAATCCTAAAATGAAAATTGTTCTTAGAATATGGGGCAGCATTTTTGTAATAGTAGGAATTTTATTAATTGTTTTCTCAATTATTTAATAGCAAATTACAATTTGAAAGTGAGATGTAAAATGGAAAATATAAAAAGAGAAGAATTAGAAAAATTAGTTGGAACTGAT
>CASFZN010000015.1 GCA_949299195.1 uncultured bacterium
AAAATAAGGGAATATATATTATAATTCATAATAACTTTTAATCTCCTTTAATAAATTAAGAGCATCTTCTTTTGATAATTCATCAATATTAATATTTTTTAATTCTTTAATAATATCAATATCTTCTACTTCATTTATAACCTCAACATCTAATTTTAAATTCTTAAACACTCTTAAATAATCATCTAATCTCTCTACAGGAAATCCACACTTATCATATTCATTACTAAATTTAGTAATTTTTAAAACCATATAATTATTAATAATATTACAATCTTCTCCTATAAATATATAAAACTTACCTACTTTAAATAAATATAACTTATCTTTATTCTTACTTTTTAACCTATTATATCCTCTAACTATCTTTGACACTATTACACCTTATTCCATTACTAATTTACCTTTATTTACCAATTATTGTCAATACTTATTATCTATGTTAGACCATATTGATTAAATAATTAAAAAGTTGTATTCTTATAGTATGAAGATGGTGAGCATATGAATGATATAAAAAAATTAATAGCTAGTTTAACAGAAGCAGAAAAATTTCAATTAATTGAGTATTTAAAATTTGTAGTAAATGAAGAATTTGATAATACGTCAGATGATGTGTGTGAATGCTATAAATGTAACTACCATCAAATAGTGAAATTGGGAACATATAATAATATGCAAAGATATAGATGCAAAAATTGTAATACATCATTCACAGCAAAATCTAAATCAATATTTGCAACTACAAAATTAGAAAAAGAAAGATGGTTAAAATATATAGAGTGTTTTGTTGATTGTTTATCTTTAAGAAGAAGTGCTGAGAAAGTTGGTGTATGCTTGAAAACATCATATTTTATGCGACATAGGATATTAGAATGTTTAAAGAAAAATCAAAGCCAGTTTATAGTAAATAAAGATAATAAAGGACAACTAGATGAAACATTTTTAAGAGAAAATTTTAAAGGAAATCACAGTAAAAGCACAAGTTTTTGCATGCCAAGAAAACCTAGAAAAAACGGACAAGAAGCAAAACTTATTGGTGCTAGTAATGAACAAATTTGCATAGCATCTGGAATAAATGATACTAATCATGTATTTTTTGAAATTGCAGGTAGAGGTCAATTAACTAATCAATCATTAAAGCATATATTAGAAAATAAAATTGAAGAAGGAGCAATTATATCAACAGATAAAAGATCCAATTATAAAACAATATTAAAATTATTTAATGTAAGAGAACATAATTCATATCAATCAAACACAAAAGAAAATTATAAAAATTTAGGAAATATAAACTCATTACATAGTCGCTTTAAAAATTTTATAAAGCAAATGCATGGAGTAGCAACAAGAAGATTAGAAAACTACTTAGTGTGGTTTACGTGGATTGAAAATTTTAAAAGAAATGAAAATAAAAATGAATTAATTATAAATAGTTTAAGTATTAATAAGTATGATACAACTATTAGAGAATACAAAAATACACCATATTTATATATGGAGTATTGG
>CASFZN010000016.1 GCA_949299195.1 uncultured bacterium
CAAATATGTAGCAGATGATAAAATGCAGGATGAGTTAAATAAATGGGATTTAGAAATAGCAGAAAACAAAGGATATGAGCAAGGTGTTATAGAAGGAACTAAACAAAATAAAAATGAAATCGCAAAAAAATTATTAAACATGAATATGTCAATAGAAGATATTAGTAAAGCAACTAATTTGTCTATTGAAGAAATAAAAGCATGATAATGCTAAAATAAATTTGTAGGAAATGAATTAAATAAAAATGTCGGAAAACCTACAAAAATATTTTAGCATTTTTTGATGCTTTAAACGAGAAGTTCATATATAATACTCTTCGGCTACTTAGTCTAGTTGAGGAGGTGATGAACATGAAAGAAAAGATTTGGGAATTAAGAAAGGAAATCACCATTATGAAAACAATGGATATTAAACCTAATTTTGCATGGTTGGCTAATGAATATAACTTAGATTACCGAACTGTAAAACGTTATTATGAAGGATATAATGGTAAACCGGCTCATCACAATAAAAAGTCTAAGTTATTAAAATTTGACGAAATAATAAGAGAAAAAATGGCATTAAAAGGAGCAAAAGTTAGTTCACTATACTTTTTCTTACAAGAGGAATATCAGTACAAAGGAAGTTATAGTAGTTTAACTTATTATATCAGAAAAAATGAAATAGCCACACCAAATAAGAGTAGAGGTACACCAAGATATGAAACAGATATGGGAGAACAACTTCAATTTGATTGGGTTGAAAGCATTAAAATGATTAATAAGTATGGAGAAATATTTGAATTTAATGTTTTTTCTGCTGAACTATCTTATAGTCGTATGCATTATTTTTGTTACAGTATAACAAGAACTAAAGAAGATGTAATTAGATGTTTAATTAATACGTTCAAGTTTTTTGGAGGAACAGTTAAAGAATTATTAACCGATAATATGTCTAGTATTGTAATTCATGAAAAAAATGATTTTTGTGATGAATTTAAAGCATTTCTAAAAGATTTTAATATTGATGGAAAAAGATGTAAGGTAAGAAAGCCTAATACTAAAGGAAAAGTTGAAGTAAGGAATAAATTTATGAAATGGTTAATTCCTTATAATTATTATTTTGAAAAAGAAGAAGAATTAGTTAAAGTGATAGATAAAATAATGAATCGAGTTAATACTAGAATTAATTCCACAACAAATGTGAAACCAATTATGTTATATCAAAAAGAAAAAGAGTATCTATCCCCTTTACCATCGAATCAAATAATTGAGAATTACTTAAATCTTAATATACCAGTTAAAGTAAGTAATGCATCACTTATTTATTATAAAGGATCTCAATACTCTGTTCCTCCAAAGTATATTAATAAAACTTTAAAAATTAAAGTAGATATTAATAAACTTTATATATATCATAACACAGAATTGGTACAAACGCATAATTTATCGGAGCAAAAAATTAATTATAATAATTTAGATTATCAAAAACTATTATCTCTTTCAATGCCTTATAAAGGCATTGATGAAATAGAGAAATTGTCTAAGAAAAACTTAGAATTATTTGAAATAAATACAAAGAAAGAAGGAAATAAAAATGGATAAAAACATAAGAAAAAAATTAAATATTGAATTAAGAATACATAATTACTTAAGCGATTTACAAGCATATGCTGAAGGGGCTTATTATTATTTATTAGATGATCCTTTAATCACAGATAAAGAGGAAATTATCGCTAGTTTAGAATGTGTTCCAGATGTTATTAAAACTATTGAAAGATTGTTACAGAAATTGGGTGAATTATACGAAAATGAATAATTATAATAGATTATTAAATAATTTAGAGACATTAAAATTATTTAAACTTAAAGAAAATTTAAATGTTTATATCGATTTAATTAACAACAAAGAAAAAGATGTGGTTGAATCATTATATGAACTTACTAATTTTGAAATTGAACGGTTAAATGATATGGCTATTTATGGTTGTGTTAGAACGGCCAATTTCCCGTATCAAAAGACATTAGAAGATTATGACTTTTCCTTTCAACCAACTCTTAATAAAGATGTTATAATGGAGTTTAAAAATTTAAGATTTTTAGATAATCATGAAAATATTATATTTGTAGGTAGTCCAGGTGTAGGTAAAACTCATCTTGCTACTGCGATTGGTATGGAAGCTGCTAAGAATCGACAGATTACTTACTTTATTAATTGTAATGATTTAATTTCTAATTTAAAAAAAGCATACTTAGAAAACAGGTTAGAAGATAGGCTTAGACTATATTCTAAATATAAAGTATTAATTATTGATGAAGTTGGATTCCTACCGATAGATAAACAAGGTGCAAATATATTGTTTCAATTAATTAATAAACGTTATGAAAAAAGCACAACTATCATAACCACTAATCAACCATTTAGTAAGTGGGCTGAAGTATTTGGAGATCCTGTTTTAGCTAATGCAATATTAGATAGATTACTTCATCACTCATATGTTTTTAATATTACTGGAAAATCATATCGAACTAAAGATATTTTAGATCTAACAACAGAAAAAGATGATAATCATATCTCTTAAAGATGCTAAAATAAAAATGTAGGTTTTCCTACAAAAATATTTTAGCCAAAACCTACATTTTTATCTTGACATTATCAA
>CASFZN010000017.1 GCA_949299195.1 uncultured bacterium
AGTATATGCGGTATTATAATAATAAAAGAATAAAGAAAAAAACAGGCTGGCTATCACCTGTCCAATACAGGCTTAAAAATGGTTATAATTGGTAAAAAAACGATAGCAAAAAACGGTCCAGTAAATAGGGTACCCACCATTTTAGAGAGAGATTGCATTATTCAAAAATATTTAATATTATCTGACCTTTATACAGAATGAAAGAAAAAGATTATTTGTTCAATGAAGAATAAACATTCCTAAAATTGGCGCTCTTATTTTTCAAAATCAGTAATTCTTATATTGACTTTGTCAAAAGTTTAAAGGCTCTAATTTTCATGCAGTTTATAAATCAAAATTTTCTACTTAAATTTAGATAAAATGCGTAAATTATTTAATACCAAGTAATTATTTATATTTTTCAATAAAATCATTTTTTTCTTTTTTAATAAGGGAGCTTATTTCATCTAATGAAGATGATTTATCGAAATATGTAGATAATACTTCTATACGATAATCATAGTTTTTGGGATCGGCTTCATAGTTTTTAATAGCGATTAAAAAATAACCTTTTTCAATTTTATTTTGTCTAATTAACCCTTCAATAAAACCATATTGATAATAATTTCCATAATTATCCTTAACCTCTTCTGGATAACAACTCCAACTAGTTTCTTCATTTTCATTTACAATAACTTTATTAGGAGAAAATTGATTATTAACGTGACCTATATCGCATGAGATAACAAAATCAATATTATCTTCAGTAGGCAAGTCAACTTTATAAACAATCTCAGTTGAAGATAAACTTACATTTGATTGGTTCTTTAAAATTTCAATATTTATTTTAGTTTTATTTGAACAAGAGCAAATCAAAAATACAAACATTCCTATTAGAATAAATCTTTTTTTCACCATATTAAATTACCTCCCAAAACGCACTATATTCTTCAGGTATTTTTAAAGTAGAATCTATAAATTTTTTATAATCATTCACCGATAAATACAAGACTCCATTTGGTGCTACGAAAGTAAAATCAAATACATATTCATTATTTAAAGATATAGGATCTATTATAGCAAAGCCAATTTCTGCTAAACCACCGCATAATAAACAATTGTATTCTCCATGTGAATTTGGCGAACCGGTTACAACGTGGCCACTTTTTATTTTAAAACCGCATTCGCAGTAAGAATAGTGATATTTTTTATCAATGGGTCTATATTCATAACTATAGTTATGTTCATGCATATTGTCATAAGAAATATAATAAATTGTGCTATCATATTCAATTGAACCAACATGAGCAACACCATTTTCATCAATATATTCATTTGTCCATATCCTTGAATTAGATGGTTGGTATTTATATCTTAAAACTTGCGTAAATCCCGGTTTATGATACCGATTATTATCAGTGCTTAATTTCATAAAATGATAATCATCATTCCCTTTTCTTACAACGATTGTGTAATCATAACCGCTAAAATAATTTGTGGAAACATTAATATTTGAGTAAGAAAGTTCTTCTAAATCATCTTTAACAACATTAGCGATAGTAAAAATTGAATCGCTCATTGAAATTGATTGATTACTAAAATCACCTGGTTGATATTGTTTTAATGTATCAAATTCAGGTGGAATTTCAGTACGATTAATAGCAAATGCATAGCAGTTATAATTAGCATATTCTGATTCCCAATCACCATAGGCTTCACTATCTATCAAAGTATATGATTGGCTAATAGATGTAATTAAAAAGGATAACGAAAAAAGAACCATAAAATTCATAAATTTATTATTGATTTTCATAAAATTCCTCCAATTATTAATAAAATTTAACAAAAATAATAATAAATAAATTTCAAAAAATACTTTATTTTTATAAATTTTCTGCTTTCTCTTTATTAACTTTATTTTATTTAAAACTAAGTTAAAAAGCAAAAATTTAAAACTTTTAGACTCCGTTTAATTTTCATAGGTAAATAAAATTCCTAATTTTTATATTGACATTACCACTAAAAAAGGAAATATTTTTAAATCAGTTGTCAATTAATAAAAACAAAATTCAATAATTTTGTACGGGAAAATTTACGGGAAAAAATTAGATTTTTTTAAACAATATTTAAAAAAATAAATAAAATATGCTAATAAAAGATAACAAAAACCTTGAAAAATGGTTTTTAAGTCGCCCCGTCACCTGCTCCAATAAAACGAAATTTTGCCGATAGTTATCGGCTTTTTTTAATGTTTTGATGACCTGAATTTTATCTTTAAAAATTAAGAAAATTGAAAAAATTCAAAAAATGGTACCTTTTTAGGTTGGTAAAATACAATTTTTGTTTTCTAAACAAAAAGCTCTGCTTTATTTTTAATAAACAGAGCTTCAATGATTAATCCATATATTCCATTCGATAACCGTGTCCTACACAAGTTCGAATAAGTTTTCTAGTTGTTAAATCTTTTTCTATTTTTTTACGAATACCAGCAACAAAAACTCTAAGTCCATTTTGATCTTGACCACTAGTAGAACCCCAAACACCATTAATTAGGTCTTTATATGAAACTGTTCTTCCTAAATTTTCAGCTAAAATAAGAAGAATTTTATATTCAAAGTTAGTTAAATGAACCTCTTTCCCATTTACATAAACAACCTTATCACCATAATCAATAACAAGCGGACCATTAGTAATTAAATGTTCCTCTTCTTCTTTTAAATATCTAAATTCTTTTCTAATTCTGGCTAAAAGTTCAAATAAATTATATGGTTTAGTGACATAGTCGTTTGCACCACTATCTAAAGCCATAACTTTATCATCGATACTATTTCTCTTAGTTAAAACAATCATCGGAACATTATTATTAAAACTTCTAATAAATTCAATAACAGCTAACCCATCTTTATCAGGTAAATTTAAATCTAAAATTATTAAATCAACAATCGCTTTAATAGTGAAATCTATTCCTTCTTGTGCGGTTGTTGCTGATAAAACCTTATATTTTCTATTGGTTAATTCGTTTTTTAAATAATTTAAGCTCTCTTTATCTTCATCAATAAGGAGAATAGTTTGTGTGTAAGGTCTTTTCATACTTTTATTATTTTAATACAAAGTCCTTCAAATCTTAACTAGTTTTTACTTAAAATGAACAGCTCTTGGGACTTTTGGAAGGCCTGGCATCGTTAGTATTGAACCAGCCAAAACAACTATGAACCTAGCGCCATTAGAAACATAAACATCTCTAATCTTAAATTCGTGATCTTTTGGAGGAACATTTAAGATTTTTGGGTCATCACATAATGAAGATTGAGTTTTAGCCATACAGATGACATATTTACTTACTTCATTATCTTTTTCTAAATTTTTAACGATTAAATCAATGTTTTTTAAAGCTTCATTGCTATAAGAAATATTTTCACAACCATAAATTTCTTTAACGATTCTATTGATCTTATCTTTAATCGATAAAGTATTTTTATCATAAAGGAATGTTAATTCTTTATTTGAAACATCTAAAGTTTCTAAAACTTTATTAGCTAAATCGATTGCACCTTCACTACCTTTATTAAATGAATCTAAGAAAGCGTATTTAATTCTATTTTCTCTTAAAATCGATTCTAAAAGTTCAATTTCTTCCTCCTTATCGCTATCAAAATGGTTAATTGAAACAATAATTGGAAGATTAAATTTCTTTAAATTAGAGTAGTGTCTTAATAAATTCTTACTTCCTTCTTTTAAAGCTTCTAAATTTAATTCATCTAAAGTTTCAAATTCAACTCCTCCATGTAATTTTAAGGCTCTAATTGTAGCAACTAAAACTACCATTGATGGGTGTAAATTTCCTTCTTTACATTTAATATCAAAGAATTTTTCAGCTCCTAAATCACTAGCAAATCCAGCCTCCTCAATAACAATTGGAGCTAGTTTTCTTGCGTATGTTGTTCCTATTAAAGAAGCGCAACCATGAGCAATATTTGCAAAAGGTCCTCCATGAACAATAACTGGATTATTTTCTTTTGTTTGAACTAAATTTGGTAAAAGTGCATCTTTCATTAACATAAAAATTGCATCTTCAATTTCTAAATCTTTAAGATAAATAGGTTTATCGTCTAAAGAATATGCAATCAAAATTTTATTAACTCTTTCGATAAAGTCTTCCTTATCCTTACTTATACATAAAATTGCCATAAGTTCGCTAGCAACTGTAATTTGGAAGTTTTCAGTTCTTCTAATTCCGTTAATAGAGGAGCCAAGTCCAATTTCAACTTCTCTAAGTTCACGATCATTAACATCAAGTGCTCTTTTCCATAAAACACGATCTTTATCGATATTTAATGGGTTTCCTTGATAAATAGAATTGTCAATTACTGCCGCAATTAAGTTAATGGATGAAGTTAAAGCATGTAAATCACCAGTAAAATGAAGATTAATATCCATTGATGGTTCAATAGAAGCTTTCCCACCACCTGTTGCTCCGCCTTTAAGACCAAAGGTTGGTCCCATAGAAGGTTCTCTTAAAACTGGAATGCACTTTTTATTTAATTTATTTAGTCCATCACATAATGAGATGGTAGTAAAAGTTTTACCTTCACCTGCTTTTGTAGGAGTGATTGCAGTAACTAAAATTAACTTTGAATTCTTATAATCTTCCTTTTCAGTTAATACTTCTTCTTTTATTTTTGCTTTATAGTCGCCATAAAAAACTAAATCATCCTTAGTTAAATCGACCTTTTTAGCAATTTCTTCAATTCTTTTTAATCCTTCCATTTTTAAAACTCTCCTAAACTTATTTTATATCTAAATAATCATTTATAACGAATGCCCCAATTTTTAATCCTGCTAAATTTGGGTTAAAGAAACTAGAAGCAATAACATCTTTGTCATTTAGTTCTTCTTTGATAGTTTCTAAAGAAAAAGCGCAATAAACTTTTGAAATATCTACTCCTTCTTTTTTGAGTTCATATCTTAATTTTCTACCGAGTTTATCGTTAAAAGACTTATTTAATTTATCAATTATTACATCTTTTAGTAAGAATCTTTTTCCCATACCTAACGAAGTAATAATTTTAATATTATGTTCGAGTGCAAATTTAATGAGTACTATTTTAGCCTTAATATCATCAATACAGTCAACAATGTAGTCGACATCTTTTAAGATATTTAAATCGAATGAAGCATCTATTTTTAAATTATAGTTTTTAATATTTAAATCAAAATTCATTTTTTCTAACTTTTCTTTCAAAACATCAGCTTTATATTTATCTAAATCATCTAAATCATACGCAAGCTGACGGTTTAAGTTAGAAATTTCTACATTATCTTTATCTATAAGAATCAAATTTTTAACATTGCTCCTTACTAAAGAAATTGGAACAATCGATCCAACTCCTCCTAAGCCAATAACAGCAACCTTAAGATTTTCTAATTTCTTTATATTTTCATTTCCATATAAAGAGATGCTTCTTTGATTAATTTGTTCTTTTTTCATAAAAACACTAATCATAATTATATTTAATTTGACTTGGAAATAATATCATTTTATATTTTAAAGGTATGATTGAAATTGTAATTGCGTCCAATAATCTTCATAAAATTAAAGAATATGAAGATATGTTAAGTGAATATAAAGGTAAAATTAAATTTTATTCCCTCAAAGACGAAGGAATAAAATCAGATCCTAGTGAAGATGGTACTTCTTATATTGAAAACGCCTTAATTAAGGCAAAAAGTATCGTTGATAAAACTGATAAATATATCTTAGCTGATGATAGTGGAGTTGAATTTGAAGCTTTAGGAGAACATTTTCCAGGAATTCATACTCATCGATATGCTATTGAAAATGGCGGGAATATTAATTTAAATCCAAAATTAGCAAAAGAGATTCCAAACACCAAAGGAACTTTCTTTTGTGCTATCGCTTTAATTACTCCTAAAAAAGAAATCAAAACTTTCTTAGGAGAAGTTAATGGGAAAGTATCTCCAATTGTAGAAGGCGAACATGGGTTTGGATATGATCCAATATTTATAACTGAAAATATGGAACACCCAAACGCTTATTATAGTGAAGAAGTTAAAAACTCAATTTCTCATCGAAGGAAAGCCCTTGATAAGGTTGTAAATTATCTTAAAGAAGAAGGAATTTTATAAATAATTCCTCTTTTTTTAAGGGAAAAATGGCTAAAATTAAAAAATAGTGACAACCAGCTGTCACCGAAAACCACCTTTCTTTAAATTTAATGTGAATAATTTTTTAATTTAAAACGTTTTTATATATAGAATAAAAACAACCTCACTCTTTATACCTTTTTCTATAATTAAAAAACTCCCTAGCTAAGTAGGGAGCCACTAATTTATTTCATCGTCTTTTTAAAATAAATAATCATGTAAATAAGCGCAAGGCCTAGTGGAATAAAGGCACAATACGTGACAGCGTTATTTGCAATATTTAAACCAACAATAAGTAAGATTAAGGCGATTAAAAGTAAAGCGCCTAAGACAATATAGAAAGTTCTAACTTGTTTTTGAAAATTTTTATCTGGAACAATAATTTGTTCATCTTCTAATTCAGTTTCTTCTTTTTTAACGATATTGGTATTTAAATATTCGATTTCTTCTTTTTCTTCGTTATAAGTAAAATCACCTTTATTTACTAAATTAAAAGTTTTCTTTAATTCAGTTGTAACAATTGCCTTATATTTAGAGTAGCGGTCCATAAAACTAGCGTTATCTTCAAAATAAGTTGCACGAGATTCTGAATGTAAAAGAGCGAAAACTTCATCAAAATAATCATATAAAGATTTAATGTCCTTTAAGCCCTTAAAATATGGCTTAACATATTTTTCATTTATAAAAGAACCATCAACAATAATCTTTTCGTTATAGTATTTAATAAAAATATGGAAGTTTTGAACTAAATCTTTTAAAAATGCTAATAAAAGATAGGTATTTTCTTTGTCTAATGTAATTTCATGCTCTTCAAAAAGAGGAATGATTTTATCATAGTTAGATTCAGTATAGGTATTTAGATAAAGTAAATTTAAACTATATCTAGTCAAAATATCAAAATTATCTGGATCTAAGTTTAATACTTCTTTATAACATTCATTGCTTTCTTTAAATTTTAATCTTGTATAGTATTTAAAACCTTTTTTAGTCATAGCCGTAATATAACTATTGAGAGTTTTTTTACCATCCATTACTGTAAAATTAAGATCACATTCACTACATTTTACTTCAATTTCATTCTCTTCATCAGCTCCAAAAACATGCTGACAATTTGGACACATAACTTTAATTTTCATAACCATTATTATAAAGTAAATACTTTTCTTTTCTACTATTTTTTTATCTATGCATAGATAAAAAGTAGGTATTTATTTTCAATTGACTTTTTAAAAGGAGACCAAGACCGGTCTCCTTGTTAAGCATATTAAATTATTTACTACTATTTAATATCAGTTAAGAATGCTATATAAGCTTTATATGCTTCATAAACATCAGCTTTAGAAACAATTTCCATTGGTGCGTGCATATTTAATACAGCAATTCCAGCATCAATAACATTCATGTTGAGGTTAGCTAAAATATAAGCAATCGTTCCTCCTCCGCCTTGATCAACTTTACCGAGTTCTGCGGTTTGATAAACGATTTCGTGAGTATCTAAAACATTTCTTAATTTAGCAATGAATTCTGGATTAGCATCGTTACATCCGCCTTTTCCTCTACTTCCAGTATATTTATTGAAAACAATACCTTTAGCAAAGAAACAGGAGTTTTTAAGTTCGTTGACTCCAACAAATAATGGGTCAACTGCTGCACTAACATCGCTTGAAAGCATATATGAATTTGTTAAAGCTTCTCTTAATTTTAAATCATTATAATCTTCAGTTTTTGAGATTAAAGTTGCGATTGTATCTTCGAAGAATCTAGATTGAGCGCCTGTAGCACCAACACTTCCGATTTCTTCTTTATCAACTAAAATGCAGCAACAAGTTCTTGATGGATTTTCAATTTCTAAAGTTGCCATTAATGAAGTATAAGCACAGACTCTATCATCGTGACCATATCCAGCAACCATTGATCTATCTAAACCATAGTCTTTAGTTTCGCCAGCCGGAACGATTTCAAGTTCAGCAGAAAGGAAATCTTCTTCTTCAATATCATATTTTTCTTTTAAAAGTTTTAAGATATTTTCTTTAACTTTATCTTTTTCTTTATCTTTTAAAGGAATTGAACCGATAGTAACGTCTAAATTTTCACCTTCAATAACATTAGCAGCTCTCTTTTGGAGTTGTTCTCCTGAAAGATGGATTAAAAGATCTGAAATACCAACAACTGGATCATTTGGCTCATCACCAATATTAATATCGACAACTGTGCCATCTTTTTTAACTACAACACCAACAATAGCAAGAGGAATTGTAACCCATTGATATTTTTTAACACCACCATAATAGTGAGTATCTAAAAGTGCAAAATCATATGATTCATATAAAGGAACTTGTTTAACATCAAGTCTAGGAGAGTCGATATGAGCTCCTAAAATATTTAATCCATTTGTTAAAGGTTCAGTTCCGATAATGAATAATGCGATATTTTTCTTTCTATTGATAACATAAACCTTATCGCCTGCTTTTAATGTTTTAAATTCTTTTAAATCTTTAAAGCCCTTAGCTTCTGCTAATTTAATAGCTTCTTTAACAGCTAATCTTTCGTTTTTTGAATGAGTTAAAAAGTTTTTATAACCTTCATTAAACTCAAAAATTGGGCCGTGATCTTCATATTTTTCCCAAATATTTTTTTGATACATAATTTCTACCTCCATTTATAAAATAATATTTTCGAAACATTAATTAATATAAATTAATTAAAGAAATTGTCAAATAGAATAATCATTAATTTTTTGCATATTTTTTGCTTTTTATTGACTGAATTTGTGATAATAAAGCCATGAAACAAGAAAAATTAATATTAAAAGATGAGAATACTAATAAAGAAATTGGATTTGTTCTTTATGAAGTCGATGAAGGAAACAAAGTTTTAACCATCCTTTCAACCCAAGTCCACCAAGAATATCAAGGTCAAGGCAAAGCCAAGATTTTAATGGAAAATATCGTTAAATTTGCAGTTGAAAGAGGATATAAAATTGAATCTTTCTGTTCTTATGCGACTAACTATTTATCTAAGAATCCTCTTTAACCAAGCGAAACATCTAAGATCATCATTACTAAAAATCCAAAAATAAACGAAAAGGTCCCAAAATGATTGGTGGAATTTAATTGTGACTCTGGGATTAACTCTTCAATCGTTACATAAATCATTGCTCCAGCACTAAAAGCTAAAGCATATGGCATAATTCCTTCAATATAATAAGCTAAAACTATACCAATTATCGCTGAAATAGGTTCTACTAAGCCTGAAAGCATTCCATATAAAAAGGATTTAAAAGTTGTCGTTTCTTCTTTAAAAGGTAAAGCAACCGCAATTCCTTCTGGAAAATTTTGAATACCAATTCCTATAGCAAGCATTAATGCTGATAAAAACATCGCATCGTTATTAGTATTTATTGCAACTCCAAATGCAATACCTACCGATAAACCTTCTGGAATATTATGAATTGTGACTGCTAAAAGCATTTTAGTAGTCTTTTTTAGTTTCCTAGTTTTAACCCCTTCTTCTTCTTCTTCATCATTCTTATTTTTATGAATATGAGGAACTATCTTATCAAGTAAGAATAAAAATAAGCATCCTAAGATAAAACCGATAACTACAACCACGACATTAGGAATATTTTTAGGAGTTTGATCTTCTAAAGCTGGAATAATAAGCGAAAAAATTGAAGCCGAAATCATAACTCCACTAGCAAATCCTAAAAAGATTTGTTTTAAATTTATAGATAACTGTTTTCTAAAAAAGAATACAGCTGCTGCACCTAAAGTAGTTGTAAGAAATGTTATAAATACGCCAATAATTGTGTAAATTAGGTTAGTTGTTGATATAGCCACGATATTCTCCTCCTTTATTGTTAGTTTAAACTAACAAAATATATTAATAATAAATTAACTTTTTGACAAGAATTATGCATTCTTAAGCGGTTATTGAAATTGATAGCAAAATACCTTATCATATTTCTCGTATTTATTTTATTTTAATTTAGAAATTATTGGAGAAGATACATTAATGGACCCGTGGTTGCCCCAAATATTAACTGAAACAAGCAACAGTTATTCAACAGTATTAGGAATGCCTGATTATGTTGTGTGGATAATTATTGCAATATTATTACTTGTTAGTGGATTATATAGTGCTAGCGAAAATGCATATACAAACTGTAATAAATATCATTTTAGAGCCAAAGCAAACAAAGGAAGTTTAACAGCTAAATTAATAGTTAGATTAATTGATAAATTTGATAATACATTAATCACTGTTTTGGTTGGAAATAATATCATTCAAACCTTCATGTCATTTTTAAGTGCCATGCTTTTTTATAATTTATCGATGGCTTTAGGCTGGAGTGATGGTTTAGAAGCGATTCTTTCAACCGTTATTATGGCTGCTTTAGTTTATATTGTTAGTGATACTGTTCCTAAGATTTTATCTAAGGCTATCCCTAATAAAATGGCATATATTTTAGTATATCCAGTCACCTTTACCTATTATATTCTTTTCCCTATTATCTATATTTTTAAAGGAATATTATTATTAGTTCATAAAATCTTTAAGATTAAAGATGATTCCTTATTAAGTAAGGATGATTTAATTCATTCCGCTTCTTTAGCGGTTAATGAAGATGAAGGAATTGATGAAGATAGTAGCGAAGATGAAAAATTATTTGAAAACGATGAAGAAAAACTACTTTCAAATGCCTTTAAATTTGATTTATTAAAGGTCAACCAAGTTTATACTCCTATCGAAAAGGTAACAATGTTAAATCTAGATGGATTATCAAATAACGAATTAAATAAAAAGTTGATTGATATTCCATATTCAAGAATTCCAGTATATGAAGAAACTACCGATAATATCGTAGGAATTTTAGTTGTAAAAAGATATTTTGAAGAATATGTCAAAGATCGTCACTTAGAGATTAGATCAATTTTAGAAGATGCTATTAAAGTAGATATCAATTCCAATATCGATGATACTTTTAGAGAATTAAATAAAGAAAAGGTACATTTAGGAATTGTAGTTGATAAAAATAATAACGATAAGTTATTAGGAATTATATCGATGCAAGACGTATTAGAAGAGTTAGTCGAAAATATCGATGAAACTCATGATAATAGCGCTAAATTATTGGAGAATAAATAGTTATGAGTAGAGAAGTATTAATAATTGTTTATTCGATAACCCTCTTCCTTCTATTAATATGTAGCTTCTTCTTTTCAAGTAGCGACATGGCTTATGGTAGTTTAGATCTTTTACGTTTTGAAAAAGAACAAAATAAAACTAGAAGAGGATTTAAAAGAGCCTATAAATTATCAAAAAATTACGATAATACAATTTCAACAATTCTTTTATTAAATGATACCGTTAATGCAGGTCTTGACTCTATTTCAACCCTTTTAGGTGTTAATTTAGCCTTCCTTATTTTAGGAAATAACTATCCTAATATCGAAACTGTTGCAGAAAACTGGGGTTTAATTGCTTCAATGATCTGTTTAGTTACTAAGATTATTTTTGGAGAAATTGTCGCTAAAAGTATTGGTAAAATTTATAACTATCGTTTTGCTTTAGGAAATTCGTTTACTATCACTATTTTAAGTTATATTTTCTATCCTATAACATTCTTAGTTAGTGGATTTGGCAAAATCATAACTTATCCAATTACTAGAGCATCAAAAGATATTAAAATTGTTGAAGAAGATCTTCACGAAATGGTTAATGAAATTGAAAATCAAGGTAGTGTCGACGAAAAACAAGCTTCTCTTCTTCATGATGCAATTTATTATACAACTACTAAAGCCTATGAAATCATGACTCCTAGAGTTGATATTTATGCGATAGATATCGAAGATAATTTAGTTGATATTATTAAAGATAGCAATCTATTTAAATATAGTAGAGTTCCAGTTTATGAAGATACAATCGATAATATTATTGGTTATGTTTATACTAAAGCCTTAATGTTAGCGGTTTTAAGTAAAAAGAAGGTTGATTTAAGAAGTTTACTTAAAGAACCTCTTAGATTCCCTCGTTCGATCGAAATTAATGAAATCTTAAAAACTTTCAAAAAAGAAAAACAACATTTCGCTCTTGTTATTGATGAATATGGTGGAATTGAAGGCTTACTTACTATGGAAGATATTTTAGAAGAATTAGTCGGTGATATTTGGGATGAAAACGATGAAAAAGATGTTGAAATTTCTTCTCAAAGAAAAGATGGAAGTTATGTTATTGATGGTGGATTAAATCTTGAAGACTTCTGTAACTTATTCGATTTAGATTATGATGAACTTGATACGGAATACGTTACAATCGGAGGCTTCATTATCGAACTTTTAGATGATAAATTCGCTAATGTTGGCGATATAGTTACCTATAAAGATGTCGAAATGGAAATCTTGTCTGTTGATAAAAACATGGTAATTGATAAACTTCTTGCTCGTAAGATTGATAAGGAAGAGGAAGAAAATAAAGATAAAGATGAAGAAACTAAAAAGGACTAGAGATAATTCTCTAGTCGCTTTTTTATAGTCTACTATTTTAAACGTTCTATCTAATTATATTTATTTTCTAAATCAGTAAGTTCTTGATCTAATTCATCGATTCTTGTTCTTGCTTCTTCAATTGCTGCATTTGCTTCTTCTAAAGCAAAATCGATATCTTCTTTATATTCTTCAAATTTTGCCTTATTTTCATCAATTTGAACATTTAAATCATCAAGTTGTTCTTTCATAGCATCAATACTTGCTTTTCCATCTTGATATAATCCTTCCATTGAAGCATTGATTTGAGAAACGTTTTCTTCATATAAATGATTGAATTCAGCAATAATTTTCTCATATTCATCAAGTAAATTAATACTTGAAGCACTTGAATAACCTAAATCTAAATTGAATAAACCACTTATTATCGAATTATTTGAGAAATAAACTAAATATTTATCAACACTATCTCCGGCATTTTCTAAAGCATCAAAGGTGGATTCAAGTCTTGAACAATATGCATCATATTCTTCAATTTCATCTTTTGCGGCTTCGAAGCTAGTAATGAATGTATTATATTGGTTTTTAATATTATCAATTTCATCCATATATTGTTCTTCCAAATTAACCGCTTCTTCTTGAGCGGTGTTAATAGCTTCTAAAACATCGTCAATTTCACTAACAACATCACGAAGATGAGACTTTTCAGTTGAAGTAACTTTAGGATTATTAATTAAAGCGTTACATCTTGATTTATAATCATTTAAAGTAACTTCCATTTCGCTTGATTCAGTTTTTAATGCATCGACTTCCTTTAAAGTTTCATCGATATAATTCATCATTTCATCAAGTTCACCTTTAGTAGCTTCAGTTTCAGAAATCATATTATCAGCTTCTAAAAGTAAAAGTTTAATATCATCATATGAATCATCTAAATTCTCTTTATTTCCCATATAATGAAGGGCAGAAGATACTTCATGTCCTCTTTCACCCATTTGATAATAAGGACTAATAGCTAAAGTTAAGAATAATAACATATGAATAGAGGTAACAATTCCTCCTAAAAGTCTTTTAAGCCATTTCTTATTTTCAAAAATATCACGGCCTTTAAAGGCACATTTTTTAATAATTGCATAAATTGCCCAAGCAATTCCATATGCCAAAAGGAAACTTATTAGTGCTGAAGCAATAAAACAAACATAACTTAAAGCGCCAGAAACTACAGCATTATAATAAGCATCATCTAAATAAATTCCACTAAATAAATACGCGTCATACCCTAAAGCATTTCCAACGCCACTTAATTCAGTGTTTACAGTTTCTAAATAACTTACTATTTCAGGTCCTAATGATTCTAACGATACATTAAATGCAGTTAAAATGCCTGGCGTAACGGCTGCTAAAAGGAAATATATGCCATAAGTGAACCCAACATATAATAAAAGATGGATTCCACACATTATTGGATTTCTTAAAAATACACCAATAACTACCCCAATTATTAATAAGGAAAAGAAAACAATGTCAACGATCATAATTTTTACACTCCTTTTACTATTATATACTTTGGAAGAAATCTTTTTTATTTCGAATTTAAAGAATTTTTCCAAAATATAGGAAAATGGGTCAATATTTGACACTTTTTACTATAAAATTATAACGAAATTGTTAATTTTTAGGTTATATACAAATTGGGTTAACATTTTATTTATTCAATAATTTGATAATAATATTAAAATTTATATAGTTTGAGGTAGATATATATGAAAGTTTTATTAATTAACGGAAGTCCAAATAAAGAAGGCTCAACAAATGAAGCCTTAAAAATTATTGCTTCTTCTTTAAATGAAGAAGGAATTGATTGCGAAATTGTATGGCTAGGAAATTCATCAATTAATGACTGCATCGCCTGTAGAAAATGTAGTAAGCTTAATAAATGCGTTTTTGATGATGTTGTAAACGAAGTTGCAGTTAAATGTTATGAAGCTGATGGATTCATTTTCGGTTCGCCAGTTTATTTTGCTCATCCTAGTGGAAGAATTCTTTCCTTTTTAGATCGAATTTTTTATTCTCATCGTAAAGCTTTTTCTTATAAACCTGCTGCATCAATTACAGTTGCTAGAAGAGCTGGAACAACTTCTACTTTCGATGTTTTAAATAAATATGCATCAATTTCTTCTATGCCAATTATTTCTTCTTCCTACTGGAATATGGCTTTTGGAGCTAAAAAAGAAGATATTCATCAAGATTTAGAAGGAATTGACACCCTTATTAATATTGGTAAAAATATGGCATGGATTTTAAAATGTATCGAACTAGGAAAAGAAAATGGAATTGATCATCCTATAAATAAAGCTAGAAAGACGAACTTTATTAGATAATTTTAAGAGTCGAACATATTTTTGTGGCGTAATTTAGCGGAAAATATAAAATATGGTCATATAAAAACGCGATGGTTATCGCGTTTTTATAGTTCGAGCGAACAAAGATCTTTTTATTACTGCCTCATTTAGATAATAAAAAAGTTCAACGTAATAGTCGAACTAAGTCTTTATAGATGGTGGCCCAACCCAGGGTCGAACTGGGGACACAAGGATTTTCAGTCCTTTGCTCTACCTGCTGAGCTATCGGGCCATTTGTTTTAAATAAATGGCGGACCAGACGAGAATCGAACTCGCGATCTCCACTGTGACAGAGTGGCATGTTAACCGCTACACCACTGGTCCGTTTCGAATATATTTAAACACACTTTCGCGTGCTTAAATATAATATCACAAGAGCTCGGGTAAAAACAAGCACTATTTGAACACAACTAAATAATAATTTTTCTTACCGCGTCTAATAACTAAATATTTATTATATAAAGATAAATCTTTAGTAATTATTTCTAAGTTGTCAGTATGTTTTTCGCCGTTAATTAATAAAGCGCCGTTTTTAATAAATTCTCTTGCTTCTCTTTTTGAAGATGCAGCTTTAATATGAATTAATAAATCTTCTAAACTCATTTCAGTTTCAACTTCAACCTTTAAAGAACCAAATAATTCGTTAATTCCTTCTTCACTTAAAGAGGAAATTTCATTAGAGAATAAAACTTCACTCATCTTTTTAGCTTCAATAGCTTTTTCTTCTCTATGAACAGTTTTAGTAACTTCATATGCTAAAACTTTTTGAGCAATTCTTTGGCCTAAGTTTGCTAAATGCTCTCTTTCAATATTTTCAATTTCTTCTTTTGAAAGGAAGGTGAAAACTTTTAAATATCTAACAGCATCTTCATCGCTTTGATTGATAAAGAATTGATAGAGTTTATAAGGGGAAGTGAGATTTGGATCTAAAAATAATGCACCATCTTCACTTTTACCAAACTTTTTACCATCGCTTCTGGTAATTAAGTGAGCAGTCATACATTCGGCTTCAGCTTCAGTTCCTTCAAGTTTTCTAATTAGTTCTAATCCGGCAGTTAAATTACCCCATTGGTCACTTCCGCCGATTTGAATATGACAATTCTCATCCTTATATAATTTATAGAAGTCAATTGATTGAAGGGTCATATATGAAAATTCTGTTAAAGAAATTCCGCTTTCTAAACGAGAAGCAACAATGTCCTTATTAATCATGTAGTTGATATTAAAATATTTAGCATAAAGTCTTAAATATTCTAATAAAGATAATTTAGATAACCAGTCATAGTTATTTAACATAATTCCTTTTTCTGGATCATCTAAATCTAAGAATCTAGATAATTGAGCCTTAATACATTCGGTGTTTTCTTTGATTTTTTCTTCGGTTAAGAAACTTCTTTCTTTAGATTTTCCACTAGGATCACCAATCATTCCGGTTGCACCTCCTGCAACTGCAATAATTCTATGACCTGCTTTTTGAAGTCTCATTAAAATAGAAATCATAACAAAGTTACCAATATGCATACTGGATGCACTTGGGTCAAAACCACAGTAAACTGTTTGTTTTTTATTAAACATTTCTTTGATATGTTCTTCGTTAGAGTAGTCTTTAATTAAGCCTCTCCAATTTAATTCATCAATAATATTTTCCATAAATTAATATTTCTTCTTTCAATATCTATAAAAATTTAAATACCACTATTTTATTTAACTAATCGCGATATTTAATGTAGGTTTGTCTACCATTTTTTTCAATTTGAACAATAGCGATAATATCAATTTTATTAATTACTTCGCTTGTTCCATCTTCATAAGTGACTTCAATTTCATCTTCACTTACTTTTTTAGTGAATTTGCCTAAGTTTTTCTTACTATTTTTTAAACTTAATAAGTCACCTTCATGAATTCCATAGTTAACAATACTTGTAACAGGGATTCCTAACTTTTTATAGCCTTCTAAACTTCTTAGTTCAATTAAGAATAATCCCATAATTGGAATACCACCTGCTTCTTTAACTAAATCAACCATTGCTTTAGCACTTCCGCCTGTAGCAAGTAAATCATCTAAAATGATGACTCTATCTCCTGGATTAATAGCGCCAACTGGAATTTCAATTGAGCTATGTCCATATTCAAGGTTATAAGTAACTTTATGGCCAACTAAAGGTAATTTTCCTGATTTTCTTGCTAATACTAAACCCTTATTATTCATTGAACATAAAGGTGCAGCAAAGATGAATCCTCTACTTTCGGCAGCAATAATCTTATCCCAGTTATCATAGCTAGGAAGTTCCTTATTTAAGTCCATAATAACTTGATGGAATACATCGCCATTTGCAAGTAATGGAGTGATGTCTCTAAATTTAATTCCTTCGATAGGAAAATCGTTAATAGTACGAATATATTCTACATAAATATCCATAATAACCCCTTTAATTAACATTTTTAAAAGATTATTTAATAAAATAACCTAAAGTATTATATAAAATTTTAAAATCTAGTAGAATCTTTTTTCACATATATTGCTTCAATTCGATATTCTTTTTCAAATAACGTATTGTTAATTAGATCACTAAGCATATACATTGCGCGTCTTCCAACCTCTTGCATATCGATATAGAAGTTAGAAATAGTAGGTCTAATAATTGAAGAATATTTGGTACCAATAAGTGATAAAACTTCGATATCTTCTGGAATACTTAATCCTGCATCATGAGCTGCGTTTAATACTGCTGCGGCAATAGAATCTCGATATGCAATGACATATTCCTTTCTTTTTTTCTTAAATCTTTCTTTAAAATCTAGATAAGTTCTTTGATAACTATCATCGCAATTTATAATGTCATATTCACGGTCATTTTCTAAATGAGTTTGGATAAATGCGTTTTCAATTCTTGATAATAATCGACCTGCGTTATGAACATGAAGGAAGGTCATTTTCTTATTACCTTTAACAAAAAAATCTTTTAACGCTCTTTTAAAAATATGTTCATAGCCAAAGTTAATACATGCAATTTTACTAGCTACGATTCTATTATTTACAGCAACTACTGGAACTGCGTAAGAGTTAAACATCTCAATATCTTCTTCATTTAATTCATCATCGAAGACGATTACTCCATCAGCATGAGATTTAATTGCTTTTTCGATTGAATTTATCGCATCTAATCTACTATGAGATGTGGTATATAAAGTAACTGTAAAATTATTTTCCTTACAGACTTCACAAATACCAGTTAGCATATTTGAAATATAAACATAATTGGCACTAGGAATAATAACTCCGATATTAGTTGATTTATTCGTTGCTAAAGCTTGGGCTAATCCACTTGGTTTATAGCCTAATTTCTTAATGACCGATAATACTTTATTGCGAGTTTCTTCTTTAACTGAATCGGTATCATTAATGACTCTTGAAACTGTTGCTAAAGAGACTCCTGCTGCTTTGGCAACCTCATATATAGTAACTCTGTCTTTAAAATCGCCACCCATACATCACTATTATATTAAAGTTATGAAAATTTTTCATTATTTTTTTACATTAAAATTAATATAAAAAAATGCGATAACTATCGCATTTTATTTACTTAATTATTAGTTAATAGAAAATTATAGTGAAAATTTTTCATTAATTTTATAAGCACTTAAAGAAATCATCACCTACTTTATATAAACTTTCATCAAGTTCAAGTAAGCCATAGATATTTTCATATCCTTTAAGTCCGAGTTCCCTTCCGCTACAAAGCATTCCATAGCTATCTACTTTTAATAATTTAGAAGGAACAATTTGAGTTCCATCCCCCATAAAGGTAAAAGGAAGTGCGCATACACATAATAAATCTTTTTTGGCGTTAAAAGCACCACAAACAATAGTTAAAGGTTCTTTATCACTTCCTACATCAACCTTACAAATATGGAGGTGTTCACTATCTGGATGTTCCTCGATATCGATGATTCTAGCAACTCTATAGCCACTTTCTTCTTTATAAGGAAGAGTGATAAAGTTAGCGTTTTTTAAAGCAAAATTAATAACATCAATAACTTCTTTATTTACTTCTTTAATTAATCCTTCAGCCTTTATTTTTACAATATTTGAAACATTAAAAATGTTATATCCTACTAAAGTATCATCTTTAAAAAGTGCGACAATATCACCATTTTTTAATACTTTATTAGGTAATAAAGAAGGTTCAATCTCGATGATAAGAGTATCTTTTAAACTCTTATAGTTATAATATAATCCGTAATTCATAATGTCTTTAGTTATATTTATCTTCCTTTAATTCAATATATTTTTCGTAATTTATATTTTCAAGCATATATTTTAATGAATTTTTAGCATAAATAAAGTCTAAAGTATCAATTACTGTTGAAGGAGTGTGAATACTTCTTCCAACGATACAATGAGGAATAGTTAAAATGTTTTTAGGAGCTAAACTTGCGGCATTTGTTGTTCCTAATGTTGTGAAATATTGATATTTACCGTTAGTTTTTATAACTGCTTCTTTTTGATATTCAATAAAAGCATGAGGAGCAATATAACCCCTATCAATAATTCTTAATAAGACTCCTTCTCCTAATTTACCTAAGCCTTGATTGAATTCATCTTCAGCTCTAGAGCAATCAAGAGCAAAAGCAATGTCAGGATTAACTCGAGTCAAAACTCCTTGAATCCCTCTTAATCCTAATTCTTCTTGAACAGAAAAAGATGCATATAAATCATAAGGAAGTTCTTTATCTTTAAGTTCGTTTAAAATATCTAAAATCAAAATAACTCCATATCGATCATCGATAGCTTTTGAAAGAATTCTTTTTCCTTCATTTAAAAATTGAATTTCGCCTTTAATAGCGACCATATTTCCTTCAGATACACCATTATTAATAGCTTCATTTTTAGAAGAAAATCCAAAATCAGCTTTTAAATTATTTTCATTCACTTCGCCTTTAATATTAGAAACGAATGTTCCTTCAAAATATTTTTTATCAAATGTTTTAAGTAAGATTCTAGTTCCTAAAAAGTTTGAATAATCCATTCCTCCAAGAGGATAAATGGAAATTAAGCCGTTTTCTTCGATCTTTTTAACCATAAAACCTACTTCATCCATATGAGCATCAAGTAAGATTTTAAATTTATTAGGGTTATTTTTACTTTCTTTTAAAGCAATAACGTTACCCATATTATCTTTAAATATTTGAAGATTTAATTTTTCTAATTCTTTAATAACATAGTTTGCGACTTCTTTTTCTTCGCCACTTACTGCGTTTAGTTGAGTAATTTCTTTAAAATATTTAATTTCTAATTCATTTAATAACTTAGTTTCCATATCTTTTTTATTCCTCACTATTTTCATTTAAATTTCTTACTTTTTTAGCGATTATTCGATTGATTTTGATGCCACTATCTATATATCTTCTTTCAAATTCTGTTTCTGCATCAAAATCATTTTCTTTAACAAAGTAATTATTATCATCTATTAATAATTCAAAACCAAATTCAATGAATTTGGATTTTGAATATAAATAGAAATCATAATTATCACTTTTATAGTAGATATTATGACTCATTTTTAAGATATAAAGATAAACTTTAATAAAATCATCATAGGTTAATCTTCTTTTTTCATGACGTTTCTTTCCCCAAGGGTCGGAAAAGTTTAAAAATATTCCTTCAATAGATTCTTTTTCGATTATTTCTTTAATTTTAAAGAAATCATCAGCAATCATTTTGACGTTAGTAATTTCTAAATCATCAATTTTTTTAAGGGCAATTCCTGCAACTGTATGATTAATTTCGACAATTAAAAAATTAAATTCAGGATGTTTTCTTGCCATTTCAATGATAAATTGGCCTTTTCCTGGGCCTATTTCTATATAGGTAGGTTTTTCGTTAATAAAAGAAACTATTTTTTCTTTATCTTCAAGAGTAAAAATATTTTTAGATTCTTTTAAATAATCTACTGCCCATTGTTTATATTTAGTTCTCATCTAAATTACCTAATGCATAAATTGCGTGAGCATATAAAGACATTGAAGTATAGAAATCTTCAAGATCTATTTTTTCGTTTTCATCATGAATATGATCTTCTTTTCCAGGGAAATGAGAACCAAAAGCTATAGTATTTTTAGCTTCTTTTGCATAGGTTCCGCCGCCTATTGTCATCATTTTATTAACAGTATCGCCAGTTTCTTCAACATAAACTTTCGCTAATTCTTGAATGAATTTATTCTTTTCTGGATCAAAATATAAGACTTCGCTTGGTTCTGCAAAAGTAATTTTAAATGGTGAAGATTCTTGTAATTTTGTTTTAATTTTTTCAATTTCTGCGTTTTCAGGGTATCTAAAATTAACAGTCATTGAAAATTTATTGTTTTCATAAGAAATTAAACCGACGTTATAAGTTGTTTCACCTAAATTTTCACTTTTATAGTAACAATGTAAGTTTTTTCCGTTTACATTTTCGTATTCATTGGCCAATAATTGTAAATATGGCTCGTTATAGCAATCTCCTAAAGTAGAAAGAGCGATAATTCCGGCATTTATTCCTAAATGAGGTAATGAGCCATGAGCGGCTTTGCCTTTAAAAATATAGGTATCTTCAGCAACTTTTTCAACTTCAATTCTTGATCTTCTTCTTAAATAATTATCTAAAAGTTGAGGATTTCTAACCTTTACTTCTGCTTTATCGATGACTGAATTTGAAACAACTCCTGCTTTAATATAAACAATATCTTTAAAAGAAATTTCACCTTCATAGATATAATTCATAATTCCTTTTTCGCCATAAATAAGAGGGAAGTCGCCATCTGGAGTAAAACCGTATGTTGGGTCTTCTTTCTTTAAAACTTTGAAATAATATTCTAAACAAGATGAGCCTCTTTCTTCATCGCCACCAAAAACAAGTCTAACTCTAAAATTCTTAATTAATCCAGCATCTTTTAAAGCTTTTAAAGCATAATATGAAGCAATTCCTGGACCCTTATCATCGCTCGTTCCTCTAGCATAGATTTTTCCTTCTTCAATAGTTGGAGTAAATGGATAATATTTCCAATTTCCTGAAACTGGGACTACATCTTGGTGAGCAAGAATATAAATTAATTTCTCTCCTTCACCACATTCAATTTCTAAACATCTACCATCACAGGTATCAACCTTGAATCCGTCTTTTAAAGCAACTTCTTTTAATAAATCAAAACAAGCTTTAACTCCTTTTCCATAAGGAGCATTTTCAGAAATGGTTGAAGCATCATAAATACTATTAATTGAAAGATCTTTCATTAATAAATTTAAAGCTTCATCGTTATATTTTTCTACCAATTTTTTAAAATTAATATCCATATCAAATTAATTCCCTTCAATTCTTAAAAATTATACATCTTTATCTTATTTTTATAAATTATTTAGCCCTATTATCTTTATTATATTTAATTCTCAATTTCATTAATAGCGCCATTAAATAGCAAAGTCCGATAATTGCAACTAATAATATAATCATCCAATAAAATACTCCGATTCCGTTTTCGCCAACATTAAACCAGCCTAATGTTTGATAATCTAAGAAAAAATATGGAGCAAACCCACCTTCTGCAGAGCCATTAAAGTCAACTCCTTGAGTACTGCAAATAAAGAAAAAGAATAAATAATATAAAGGCATAGAAATTCCAACAAGTGGATTAACCTTATTTAATTTAATATTCTTGTCAAAATAGTAAAAGTCAAAAAGAGCTAAACAAGGAACCAATAAATGCACTGATATATTAGAATAAGATGTTAAATAGCCTGCTTCTGTAACCATTGGGGCTAACATTCCAAAGAAAACTAGCATAGTTATTGTAATTGCGACTGTAAATAAAAATTTAATTAAATAAAATGCGTTATGTGTTAAGTAATCTTTTTTAAATATTAAGAACAAAATGTCTTTAACAAGAAATAATAAAACTGCGATTAATATCGTAATATTTGACTGAATAGTAAAATATAGAAATAAAGTATAATTTCCAGCCATAAAACCACCATTATAAAAATTTACAATCAAGCCACTTATTCCAATCGCCAATATTAATACTTTAATAACGATTGAAATAATCTTATTAGTTAATGCATTTATTTCCATAATTTGTCCCTCTTTTTTAGTAAATCCTTTTTATTTCTTACTAAGAAATAAATCTTTCCACGTGGAAATATTTTCTTCCGTATTTTATCGAATTTGTAAGTAAAAATACACTTTATTCTAATCCTAAACTTCTTTAAAAAATTAACAAAAAATTTAAAGCTTAGTAAGAATAAAAAATAACCGATAATGTTCGGCTATTTTTATGTTAAATATATTAAGGATTAACTTTACTTACCTTTGGCTTTTCAACTAATTTGATGAACTTCTTGTCATCCATTTCTTTAACGTATCTAACCCTTCTAATTGCAAAATATCCTGTTGGAACAACAAGTAAGGCTAAAACCGCTTCTCCTATCATTCCAAAAAGGGTGACGGTTCCAAGTCCAACCATAATAAATTGACCAACATTTTTGAATGGATTAAAGAATTCCGAAATTCCTAAAGCAGCAGTAATTCCAAATGGATCTAAAATTCCAAATAAATATAAACACGAAAGGGTTACAACTGAATGTAAAAGTGATAATCCACAAGCTAAAAATGGCAAAGAAATATAATAAGTTTTTAAGGTAGAATGTTTTTTAACTACATCAAAAACAAGTCCAGCAACAAGACCAAAAATAGCTCTTGGTAAAATTGAAATAAATGGATTTTGATAGATGATATCAATTGGACCAGTAGGCATAGTAATTGCTCTAATCATTGAAAATAATCCAAAAACAAAACCATATAATAATCCTCGTTTCCAGCCAAAAATAGCTGCGCCCATTAAAACTAAAACTGGCATAGTTGTTAAAGTTATAGCGCCTAAAGTAATATAACCCAAATAATTAACAAATGTAAAAAGAACGATTAATGCGATAAAAAGCGCATCAAAACTTATTAATCTTAACTTCTCAAGTCTTTCCATAATTACTTCTTCCCATCCTTATTTAATAAATAAATTTGATATAAACCTTCTAAAGATAAATTTTCTTCATAGTGATAACAAATAATTTCGTTTTTAACTAAAGCACCATATCCGCCAGTTAAAATTCTTTCAACCTTATAGCCAAGTTCGTTTTCAATTCGTCTAGCAAATTCACTAACCATGTAAGCTTGACCAAAAACAATACCAGATTGAATACTTTCGATTGAATTTTTACCAATTATTCTTTTAGGAGCAACAAGTTCAACATCATAAAGTTGAGCAGCATTTTTTGCTAATCCTTCCATTGATATTTTCATGCCAGCGGTAATAATTCCTCCGACTAATGCCCCGTTTTTATCAACTACAGAGATTTTAGTAGCTGTACCTAAATCGGCAACAACAAAAGGTGGATTATATTTTTTTAATCCTCCTACAGCGGTAGCTATAAAATCAGCTCCTAATTCCTTTGGATTATCAATCTTGATAGGAATTTTTGTTTTAAGTGATGAATTTAATATTTTTGCGTCAACATTAAATACTTTTGAAACAGCAACCTTTAAGACCCTAGTTAATGAAGGAACAACAGAAGAGATAATAGCACCTTCAATATCGACATCTTTGATTAAAGATTTCAATTTAATAGCATATTCATCGCTACTTTCATCAATAGCACTCTTAAGTGAATATTTGCTTGCTAATTCGTCTTTTGTTTCATCAAAAAGAGCAATCTTAATAGATGTATTTCCAATTTCAATACATAAGACCATTTTTACTTTTTCCTCCTCTACAACCTAAAATAAATTAGTGTCGTGATTTGTAACGATGATATTCTATAACTAAATATTGATATTTTCTACTAAAATAGTAAGAAATATTTATTATTTACTTATTTATTTGTTAAAAAATTGAGACGATTAATCAGTCGTCTCAATTTTAATTGGTTCTTCTTTATCTATTTTCATTTTCTTTCGAGTTAAGTCTTCATTAAAGAATTTATTAATACCTAAATAGATAAGATACATCGAAGGTAAACCTAAGTTAGTTTCAATTAAACTATTAATTAATATAGTTTGGATAGATGCTTCATTAAATGGCCTAATTCCATTAATTAAAAGTGAAAATTCCCAGCAGAATTGAACGCTTATTCCAATTAAGTTTAACAATAAAACATTGATCAATTTCTTTTTGGTAAATAAAGAATAGATAATAACAGATAAATAAGAAACTACGAGGAATATCGCCATAAAATAGTGATATTGATTAGTAGTTCTATAGGTTTGGATGTTATTTTCTCCTCCAGCAACAGTAATTGAAGGTAAAACAAGCCGCCATCCAATAATTAAAGTAAGCCAATATTTTAAATATTCATCTTTTCTTAAGCATAACCAGATGAATGCAAAATTAGTTATGCCATAAGATATGCTCATCCATAATAAGACCAAACAAGTATTTAAATTTCCCTGAATTACTCCATCAATTGAAACGCTTCTACTACCACTTATTAGATAAAAATATCCATAATCTACGATAAAATAGAGAATTCCTCCAAATAAAGACCAAATGAGTGTTTGATATCTTTTTTTAAGGATTAATAAAACTAGTAATAAGACTATAAATATCGAATCTAAAATAATATAAAGTAGATTGAAGTTTCGAGTAGGAGTGATTACACTCTCTAAAACATTTAATAAATTCATATAGATAACAACATTTGTTTTTAAACACTTTTTAATAATTAAATAGCAACAATATTTAAGATTTTGCCCTTAACATAAATAATTTTTTTGATTTCTTTATTATCGGTGAAGGCTTTAACTTTTTCGCTACTAAAGGCAAGTTCTTTAATTTCTTCTTCGCTAATTTCTTTATTAACTTCTAAAACATCTCTTAATTTACCATTAACTTGAACTGCAACTTTAACGGTATCTAAGACAAGTTTACTTTCATCATAAGTAGGCCATGATTCAAATGTAATTAAGTTTTCATGTCCTAACATATTCCAAATTTCTTCTCCAACAAATGGGCAGATACAGTCAAACATTTTAACGAATCCTTCCATATATGGGCGATAGAGCGATTTAGCTTTATAAACATCATTCATAAAGATCATCATTTGAGAAATTGCGGTGTTAAATTGAAGATTTTCGAAGTCGTTGGTAACTTTTTTAACTAAATAGTTATAGGAATAATCAAGTTCGCCACTATTTCCATCACTAAATTTATCTAAGAATTCTTTTTCAGAATAAACTCTATAAACTCTATCGATAAATTTTCTAGCACCAGTACATGCACTTGGATTCCAAGGAAGCGATGCTTCAAGTGGACCCATAAACATTTCATAAAGTCTTAAAGTATCAGCACCTAAAACTTCACAAACATCATCAGGATTAACAACATTTCCATATGATTTAGACATTTTTCTTCCATCTTCACCTAAAATCATGCCTTGGTGGAATAATTTTTTAAATGGTTCTTTTGAAGAAACTATTCCTTTATCATATAAGAATTTATGCCAGAATCTTGCATATAATAAATGTAAGACTGCGTGCTCTTGTCCTCCAATATAAAGATCAACTGGTAACCAGTAATCGAGTAATTTCTTATCACCAATTTCGTTATCATTATGTGGATCAATATAACGGATATAATACCAACAGCTTCCTGCCCATTGAGGCATTGTATTGGTTTCTCTTAATCCATGTTTGCCTTCAATAACAACTTCTCTCCATTTTGTTGCATGAACAAGTGGAGATTCACCAGTTCCTGAAACTTTATATTCATCTAATTCTGGTAATTCAAGAGGTAAGTTCTTTTCAAGAATTTTACTTCCATCATCCATTTGAATAATTGGAATTGGTTCACCCCAATATCTTTGACGTGAGAATAACCAGTCTCTTAATTTATAGTTAACCTTATAATTTCCTGAATTTATTTCAATTAATTTATCAGTAACTGCTTTTTTAGCATCTTCAATATTCATTCCGTTTATAAAATCAGAATTAATATGAGGTGCATCTTCAATCATTGCTTCATTGCTAATATCACCTTCAAGAACTTGAACAATTGGTAAATTATGAGCTTTTGCAAAGCCATAATCTCTTTCATCATGTGCAGGAACAGCCATAACTGCGCCACTACCATAACTTCCCAATACATAATCAGCAATATAAATAGGAACTTCTTTATTATTAATAGGATTTATAGCGTATCTTCCCATAAATACACCGGTTTTTGCTTTATCTGTGCCAGTTCTTTCAAGGTCGGATTTAGATTCAACTTCTTTGATATATTTATCAACTGCTTCTTTACATTCACTAGTTACTAATTTTTGAACTAATGGATGTTCAGGAGCTAAACAACAATATGTACAGCCAAAAAGTGTATCGGCTCTAGTTGTAAATACTTTAAAAGTATCATCGCTATCTTTGATTTTAAATGTAATTTCAGTTCCTAAACTTTTACCAATCCAGTTTCTTTGAGCCTCGATAGTAGAGTTTGGCCAATCTAATTCTTTTAAATCTTCTGCTAATCTATCAGCATATGCAGTAATTTTTAAATTCCATTGTCTCATTGGTTTTCTAATTACTGGATAGCCACCTCTTTCGCTTTTCCCATCAATAACTTCTTCATTTGCTAAAACTGTTCCAAGTTCAGGGCAAAAATTTACAGGTTTATAGTCTTCATACGCTAAACCATCTTCATAAAGCATTGAGAAAATCTTTTGTGTCCATTTATAGTATTTAGGATCGCAGGTTGTAACTTCCCTATCATAATCATATGAAAAACCTAATAATTGAAGTTGTCTTCTAAAATTATTGATATTGTTTAAAGTAAATTCATATGGATGACGATTCATTTTCATCGCATATTGTTCAGCTGGAAGTCCAAAAGCATCCCATCCGATAGGATGTAAGACATTATATCCTTGCATTCTCTTCATTCTTGCAACAATATCGGTTGCAGTATAGCCTTCTGGATGTCCAACGTGTAAACCTTGTCCACTTGGGAAAGGGAACATATCCATTACAAAGTATTTTGGTTTAGAAAAATCTGAAGTATCACATTTATACTCTTTTCTTTCAAGCCAGATTTTTGACCATTTTGCTTCAATTTCCTTGTGATTGTAAGCCATTTTCTTCCTCCTTGTTTTAATATAAAAGCGCCCTTACTAGAAAAGACACTTTCAAATATCTTTTTTAATAAGGACGCTCAACTTTTAAATTAATTTTATAAGCGCGGTACCACCTTAATTCATCTAATTTATTTCTTAGTAAGGAATATTTTAATACCTACTAGAATGATAGTAGACTTTAAAGTTTCTACGCGGAAACTTTTTTAATGCTTACTAAGCTTTAAAAGATGCACTTATTTATATAGTTTTTACCATACGTGAGACTCTTTTATTAATCTATTAACTTTCACCAACCGTTAACTCTCTAAAAGATTAATTTTTAAAAGATTAATCGTACTAGACAATAATTTAACATAAATTTATTAACTAAAAAAGGGGAAGTTTATCCCCATTTTTATTAATCGTTATAAGATAAAGCAAGTCTATATAATTTTAAATATTCCTCAGCAGATTCATTCCATGAATGATCAGTATTTAAAGCGTTTTTAACTAAATTATCCATAACATCCTTTTTATAATAATAAGTAGTTAATGCACTTGAAACACATTTTAATGCATCAATAATGGAATAATCATCGAACCCAAATCCATTAGCAATATCTTCATTCTTTCTTTCGGCATCATAACAGATAACTGAATCTTTTAAGCCGCCAGTTCTTCTAACAAGAGGTAAAGAACCATATCTTTGGGCAATCATTTGACCTAATCCGCATGGTTCAAATGCACTTGGCATAATGAAGAAATCACTAGCTGCATATAATTTATGAGCGATATCTTCGCTATAACCTATATATACATAGTTATGAGATGGATTTCTTGCATAAAGATTATTAAACATATCTTCTGCATATCTTTCGCCGCTTCCTAAAACCGCGAAGTTGCCACCTTCATGAGTTAAAAAGTCTGCCATAGCATAGATTAAATCTAATCCTTTTTGGTCAGTTAGTCTTGAAACAACTGCGAAAAGTGGTAATTCTGGATCAAGATTATTTTCTTTACAGAATTCTTCTTTGTTAATCTTTTTATTAGTTTTATAGTTATTAACGGTAAAATTCTTATAAATTGTCTTATCTTTTTTAGGATCAAAAGCGGTATAATCCATTCCGTTTAAAATTCCAACAAAGTCATTTTGTCTTAAAATTAAGTCATACCATAACCCCTTACTTCCTTCGACAGTTGTAAGTTCATAAGCATGAGTTGGACTAACGGTTGTGATTTTATCAGCGAATTTAATTCCAGCTTTTAAAGTTGAAACTTGATCATCGAATCTAACACTTCCATCATCATATAACGAGGTAGGGAGATTATATAAATCATATAAAGAGTCTCTTCCTAAATAACCTTTAAATAATGGATTATGAATGGTTAAAACGGTTCTAACTTTCTTTAAGTCGGGATCGTTATGGTAACAAGTTTTTAAAATACATGGAATCATTCCACCTTGCCAGTCATGAACATGGGCAATATCAACTTTAAATGGGAGTTTTTTAAGTAAAAGAGTTGAAGCTAAAGCAAAGAAAGCAAATCTTTCACCATCATCATAGAAGCCATAAATATTTCCAGGACGATTGAAATAGTAATCATTTTTGATAAAGAAATATTCGATTCCTTCATAGAAAAGATGATAAACTTCGCATTCTTTATATCTCCAGTTCATCTTTACTTCATAGGAAAATAATTTTTTTAATTTTGGATATTTGTCGAAATTAATTTTGGAATATAAAGGGGAAACAACTGCTACTTTTTCACCCTTTTTAACATATTCCATACTTAAAGAATATGCGACATCACCTAAGCCACCAGTTTTAGAAAATGGATAGCATTCACTTGTTACCATTACAATATTCATAATTATATTTTTTCTCCTTGTGGGACATAAATGATTTCATTTTTTGCACCACATACTTCATTTTTATTAGCAAAAACGCAGAGTTTATCGCTAACTACTTTCTTTAAATGGACTCCGCTTTTAATGACACAGTCACTAAAAATAATTGAATCTTCAACAGTTGCACCTTCTTCAACAACAACATTACGTGCTAAAACTGAGTTTTTAACCTTTCCATAAACACTACATCCATTTGCGACAACGCTATCTACAACATCGCAGTTAGGCCCATATAAAACAGGTCTAGTGTCGTGAGTTCTGGTATAAATTTTCCAATCTTCGGAGAAATAATCTTCATTTAAATTCTCTAAATTGTCTTTTAATTTCATGGTTGCTTCATAATATTTTTCTAAGCTATTAACATAGGTTAATGCTCCATCAAATTTAATACCATGAATTTCATAGTTTGAATATCTTTGAATATAAGTCATTAAATCTGCCATATTGTAGACATTTGAAATATTTTTGACTAAATCTAGACATTCTTTTAAATAATCCTTATCAAAGATATAGGTTCTTAAAGAGATAAAGACGGTTTTATCTTTTGGATCGACCTTATCTACTTTTTGGACATTTCCTAAAGCGTTGATAGTGATTTTATTTAAACCTAAATAGTCTTTTCCAGCATTTTCAACTTCACTATAAAGAACTGAAACTTTCTTATTAGATTTAATGTGTTCTTCAACAACCTTACGATAATCAACCTTCATAACAAATCCAACAGGTACAAAAAGTACATATTTTGAATCTTTATCATAAAGGAAATAATCGTTTGCTCTTAAGTTATTAATATCGGTATTTAAAAATGGATTATGGAAACCTTCTTCATGAATCATCCATTGAAAGAATCCGGTTTTTGGATTTTTTAAATACGCATTATCGCTTCTTATGTGTTTAATAATACTTCTTGAATAATTTTTAATCATGATTCCAACATTATCGACACCTGAATTTGTTAAATTTGATAATGCAAAATCAATAAAGGTATATCTTCCTAAAAAAGTTGTAGAAGCAGCAGGTCTTTTTTCAGTTAATAAACCAAATTCAGGAGTTGAATAAAGATTAATTAAAGCAACTGTGTTTTTCATTGTTGTAAATTCCTCTCATAATCTAATAATACGATTTTACCGGTATTTTTATTGATTTCTTCTTTTTCTTTAATAACGGTATTAGGGCCTAAAATTGCATTTTCAACATAGGCACCTTTTCTAATAATTACTCCAGGCATTAAGACTGATTTAACAACCTTTGCACCCTCTTCAATCATAACTTCATTAGAAATTACGCTTTCAGAGACATCGCCAAATATTCTTGCGCCTTGATTTATAAGTGAATCTTTAACCTTTGCTTTTTTATCAATAAATTGTGGTAAAGAATTGGTATCTTCACTAAATACTTTTGGATATTCATCAAAATGAATGGTATCTTCAGTTCTTTTTGATGGTAATAATTCCATATTTGCTTGATGTAAACTATCAACAGTTCCAACATCTCTCCAATAGCCTTTAAAGCGATAAGCTACGAGTTTTTTATTTTCTTTTAACATCTTAGGGATAATATTTTTACCAAAATCGTTTTCACTATTTGGATCTTTATGATCTTCAATTAAAGCGCTTCTTAAGGCCTTATAAGTAAAGATATAAACGCCCATACTTGCTAAATTTGATTTTGGTTCTTTTGGTTTTTCGACGAATTTAGTAATAACATCATTACTATCAACCTCTAAAATACCAAATCTTGATGCTTCTTTAATATCAACTTCTAAAACGGAAATTGTACAATCGGCCTTACTTTCAGTATGTAAACGAATCATTTCATCATAACTAGTTTTATAGATATGATCTCCTGAAAGAATAAGGACATATTTTGGATCCTCTTCATCCAAAAAGTCGATATTTTGATAAATTGCATCTGCAGTACCCTTATACCAATTAGCTCCGCTTTCAGTTTGTCTTGGCGCTAAGGCAACACAAGTTGAGTCAACTCCATCGAATCCCCATTTTGAGCCGTTACCGATGTAGTTGTTTAAAACGACTGATTCATACTGTGTTAAAACACCACATGAATCGATTGCTGAGTTAGCTACGTTTGATAAAGAAAAGTCAATAATACGATACTTACCACCAAAATAAACTGCAGGTTTTGCAATTTTTTTGGTTAATTGATGAAGTCTCGTTCCTTTACCTCCGGCTAAGATCATCGCTACAACATTTCTACCCATACTTTCCTCCCATTTAGATAAAAATATTTATTTATAATCAATTTTTATTGCCTTCTATTTTTAAAATATTAAAGAATAAAAATTAATTTAATATATTAGTTAAGATTTTGGGAAATTTCTTTAAATGTTAGAACATTGCTTGTGTTTTTATTATGTAATACAACTAAAGTCTCATCGACTAGTTCGGAAATATCTGCAACTTTATCGGTAGGACAGGAGATAATGACTTGAAGGTTAAACTTTCTTAATAATTTAACTGCTTCTTTAATTCTACCTCTATCCATCTTTGAGAATGCTTCATCGAAGATGATTAATCTTGAAGTATTAGCAATTTCGCCTTCTTCATTAACGTGATAAAGTTGGGCAAATGAAGCTAATACTGAGATATAGAATGGAGTTTGAGTTTCACCACCACTCTTTTTCTTAATCATCTTAGATAATCTTTGTTCTTCGTTATTTTCACGGTTATAGACAATTAAATCGAAGTCTAAATAGGAACGATAATCAGTAAATTTTTCGATATTCTTCAATAATTCTTCATTATTTTCTTCAAGATTATTAACATCGACTATTTGTTTGAATAAATCTTCCATGACATCTTTATATTTGTCTAAGAAAAGCGATTCATCCTCTCCACCTTCTAATATTATATCATCTTTAAGCATATCGTAATATCTTTTGAATGTGATTGAAGGTTTTACAGTGAATCTATAGGAGTCTCTTCCGAATGAAGATTGTTCGAGTGCTTCATTTAAATTAGAGATTTGATCTTCTACTTCTTCGATTGCACTTCTTAATTTAAAGATAAAGTCGTCTTTAAATTGTTGAGTTGCTTTTAAATAAGAATCATGAATTTTTTCACGGTATTCTGGGAGTTTTACCTCTTTAAATTCAATTAATTCCTTTTGGAAGACTTCGTTATCTCTAACATCTGGATCATAAGAAAGATGATAGTCATGGACATATTCCCTTCTTAATTTACATAAACTTGAGAAAAGATTATTTGATAAATATTGAAGTCTCGATAAGGAAGAGTTGGCTTCAGTTAAAATATCAAAATATGTACGACCTCTATTAAGTTGTTCATTTAATAAAGGAAGAGCGTAAATATCGACAAAATCTTTACTATATTTATCTTTTAAGGCCTCTTTTCTAGCTTCAATTGATTTTTCTTCATTAACAATTTTTTCAGTTTTTAAAGATTCAATTTCATGGGTTAAATTACCTTTTTCAATTAAAACATCATCTTTTAATTTGGTAATTTCTTTAATATCTTCTTCAACATCTTTAAGGCGTTTATCTAAGCTTTCAAGTAAGGCGGTGTCATGGCTTTCAAGTTCACTATTAAAATATTCTAATGAAGAATTTAATCCCTTGAGTTCGTTACCTCTTGAGATAATTTTTAATAGATGTTCAATTTCACCACTTGTTAAAACTTCTAAGTTATTAGCTTCGGTAATGGCTCTATAAATAGTTTTATAAACACTTAAATTTTGATTATTTGCTCTTAATTGTGCTTGTTTTTCTTCAATAAATCTATCATTTATCTTAACTCCGATAAAGGATTCTTGATAAAGTCGAGGATTCATTTTTGTTAACGAGAAAGCGCGATATAAATCACAACTTCTAGTAATTCCGTTCCCGCTATCTCTAGCTTCTTCAATATCTCCAGCTTTATATAATCTACCAATTAAATAGTTGGTATAAGCTCTTGCTCCTTCATGAGTTGTTTCAATTTCTTCTGCTAAAGAACCTTCTTCCATATTGAAATTTCTTTCAATAATCTTTTCTTGGTCAACAAGCGCAGTTGCGTAATAATGATATTCTTCTAAGATTCTTCTTAAAATCTTATAGGCTTCACTATAATATTTTGGTGGAACAAAAAGATTGAATTTTTGATTATATAAATAACCTTCAATAGCATTAGCCCAAGATTGGTCTTTAATATCAATAAGGTCACAGAATAATTCGACCTCAATTTTTTTATTAAATCTATTTGATAATTCGGTTTGTAAAGCTTCTTTAATACTTTTTAATCTATGATCAAAAGATTTAGAACCTTTTTTAACCATTAATTCTTCTTCTTTTAAACTTTGGATTTTCTTTTCTAAGTTAGCGGTAATTCTTGCTAAAGAGGTAGCTAAACTTGAAACATTATCTTTAAATTCTTTTAATGCATCTTTAAAAGTTTCTAAATCGGTTTTAGAAACAAGCATTAAATCTTCATCTAATTTAGTTTTAATTTTAATTGAAACTTCTTTAACCTTTTTACTAGAAAGTATAATATTTAAAATTTCTTCTTCTTTATCTTCATCATTGATTGCATCTTTATCAACAGCACTAAGTTCATCAATTAAATTGGTTGCTTCTTCTTCATAAGATTCAATATATTGCATTAAAGTGTCTTTAACGCCATTTAATTCGTTCTTAATTGCTCTAATTTTTTCTTCAGTATCACGTTTTTGGATATAAATATCTTCAGTGATTTTAGCAACATCATTATTAGTTCGATCTTGAATAAGTTTATATTTTCTTTTTTCGAGTTCTTTAATAGTAGCTGCGTGTTCTTCTAATTCACTTTCAATTTCATGAATTCTTTCTTCAGATTTAATAACTTCATTTTTAAAGGCTTTAACCTTTTCTTCGCTATTAAAAAGTTCGCATCTATCGATAAAATATTTTGAAACATTGAAATCTTTTTCAATGTCTTTATAAGATTCATAAGAAGTTTTAATCTCTTCAAGTCGCTCGATTCTTCTTTCAATATTTTCACTTTCTAATTTTAATTTAGAATATTGAATAATATTATCTTGAAGATGAGTAAGATCTAAATTTTGTTGCGGATCACAGACATATTCAGTAATAAATGTTGTGATATCGGTAATTGGAGTAAAAGATGTTGCTTTCTTTAAAAGTGAAAAATATTTATCTTTTAAGCCACCAAATCTTCTTTTTAAGAATTCTTGATATTGTTTATTTGAATCAAAAAAGCGATAACTACCAGCATAATTTTCACTTAAATAGGCAGCTAAATCCTTATAAGAAAGTGGGACGTTATCAACAATAAATTCATTTTCTGGGATTGGAGCTTCAACGTTAAAGAAGCGATGTTCTTCACTTCCATCATCATAAGAATCAAAAACAATTCCCATGGTAAAGTCTTTATTTTCAACATCGTCATGAAATTCTAAAGCGATATAGGAAGTAAATCTTCCATTTCTTAAATATTTAAAGCCACCTTCTTGGTCATCACCAAGTTCACCTCTTAGATAACCTTTTAAAGTTCTAGCGCTTTTATCTAAAGCTGCTTTGTTAAAGCTTCTTCCACTTGTATCACCAAGTAAAACAACTTCAAATGCGTCAACAAGAGTGGATTTACCACTACCATTAAGGCCAGTTAAAAATACAATTTGGTCGATATTAAAACTTTCATTCCAGAAATAATGCCAGTTAATTAATTTAATCTTCGTTAATAATTTCATCGCTAGTTTCCTCACTTTCACTCATTTCTTTATCTAAAGCAAGTGACATTGCTCTAATTTTTTCATTATCAAGGGCATAACAAATTGAAGGGAGAATATAAAAAGCTACGCTACCTTCATCATAATTTCCGCTAACCTTAGTAATAATATTGTGGCTTGCTAAAAGTCTTAAACTTTTAGCGATACCTCTGCCGCTTAATTTCTTTCCAGGCATTAAAATTCCATGTTCAAGCATGGTACGGATTAAAACTGGAGTTGTAATATAAATAGATTCTCCAGCTAAATTTGATTCTTTTCTTTCATTTTCATAAATCATTCTTAAAACAAAAAGAATTAAACTTGTTTCTCTATCAAGACGAATATGGTTTTCGCCACTGAGATTAACTAAACTAACAACTCCTAAAATCTTATCAATTTCAATTGACCAGTTTGAGAAGTTTAAATATTCATTAATTAATTCATAATTTCTTTCAATATATCGATAATCTGGAGAGATTTTAATGATTTTTTCTCTAGGATCAAAGATGTCTCTTACAATAAATCCTTTTAACAAGATACGGTTTATTGTAGTTCCAAAGGCGTTTTGATCAGAATATGATAATTCGTTATATTTTTCTTCAAACATTGTTACTTATTCTCCTTTTCTTTTTCTTTTCTTATAAATGTGACGTTTGGAATTAAGAAATAATTGGTAATAATTCCAGCGTTAGGATAGATTTCATCTATTTTATAGAATGAGTTTTCATCTTCACTTTTAACAGTTGCAAGAATTAAGCAGATAAGTTCATCAAAATTTTCAATATTGAAATCTTCGGTAGTAATCTCTCTACTTCTTCCGAATTCTCTTTCCATAAAGGAATAGATTTTCTCATCAGTATACATATTGGAAGTTTCTTCTAAGAATGATGATTTTAAATAATCATCAATATCAGAGAAGTCTTGAATTTCCATTGGTTCTCCAATTTCTTTATATTTACGCATAATTGGTAAAGAAACAGATTCACTATCAAGATAACCTTGTTCATAAAGAGTGAAGGAATCTTGCATTTTTGATAAGACTTTAGCAAGTTCGCGTGGTTCATTTATCTTATTTGCGTAATGTTTAAAGATATTTTCTAAATGACCTTTAACGGTATGATCAGCGTTATTTAAATACAAAATCTTTTGAGTTGAAGATTTAGTATAAGCGTTATTTTCTTTATCGATTGAAGCGATTAAAGAATTTAAGGTTTCATAAGTATCACTGATATAGTTGATTTTTTCGATAATATCGGCTTCAATTTCTTTTTTGTTATTACTTTTAGAATTGATTGAAGCTTGGAAGATTAATTTTTCTCTAATTTCTTTGGTTTCTAACCAGTGATTTAAAATCTTAATAATTGGTCTTTTATATTTAGCGACACTATCAAAAGTTTTAAGCGGATGGTAGTATCGATCGGAAATCTTTCTTTTATAAATATCAAAATAAGAATGTAAAACCTCATTAGTATCGAATAATTTTGATAATTTATTTTGGAAGATTCTAATAGAATGAGTTAAGGTTATGAGTTCTACTTTTAACTTTTTAGTATTTTCATAACATCTTAAAAGGGTTGGATAAAGGAGTTCATCCATATCTTCATCTTCTAACTTTAATTCACTATAAGTAGAGTGAACTAAAGAAATATAAGGAGATTCTTCATCACTTACGATATCACTAAAAGTTTTAAGTAAGGATATTGAATAGGGAGGAAGGATTACTATTTCTTCATAATTGTCAATATCCATTGAAATATCAATCCATCCACATTCCTCTAATTTTCTTACAATATAAGAAGCTTTTGAGGAATTATTGTAATCGTTTTTTAAGTTTTCTTTCTCTTCATCGCTTATTTCTTCTTCAGTTAAATCAAGAAGAGATAAATCTTTTTCTCGATCCTTTAAAGCGTTTAAAAAATCAACCTTTCTAATGAAGGTTTCATCATTTTGAAGTAAAGAATAAAGTATCGATAAACTCTCTATATAAATCTCGCGATTTTTACCTTGAAAAATTGAAAAATAATTTTGCGGAACTATATTAAATAAATTCATATTTTTTCTTTCTTTTTTTGACTTTTAAATTATAGCATCTAAACCATATATTTTTAATAAAAAAGTGTAAGAAATTATAAGAAATTCTTTCTTTATATAAAGAAAGAAAAAAGAGAGACTTTGGTAGTCTCTCTTTAAGAATTATTAATAACTTCTTTTACCTTTTCTACCTCTAAATATTGGAAGGTAACTGAATCTACGAATTTAGTGTATTGAAGTAAGTCTTCTTCGTTTTCAATAGTCCAAGAAAAGATAACTCTTTTTTCTTTTAATGATTGATATTTTTTATTCTTAAAATAAGTATATTCTAGATCTAATCCTTCGAATAAGTTTTTAATATGTAAGACATAGCGATGTTTATAATCTGCTAAAAATAATCGAATATATCCATATTTTTTAAAAGGAAATAAACAAGAAGGATAAAAAGAAATGATAATGATATTTTCTTTTTTTAAATCTTTTATTAATTCGATTACTTTTTGAGCTAATAGTCTACTATTTTTATGCTTTTTACTAGGTTTTAACTCAATAACCATCGGAGTTTCATTGTTATTTATTTCAATAACCTCTTTTAAAGTAGGAATAGTTTCGCCGTTTTTTAAGCGATAATTATCTTTAATTTCTTTTAAAGTTAATTCTTCAACTTCACCTTCTTTATCAGTTACTCTTTTAGTTTCACTATCATGAATTACAATTACTTCGTTATCTTTAGATAAATGAACATCAAATTCAAAAGGTAAATTTAAAGAAATTGCTTTTTTAAAACTAGCTAAACTGTTTTCAGTTATAGTTTCTTTATCATGGAGTCCTCTATGAGCAACACCTTCAAAAAACTTCGGATTTAATCTAGCTTTTACTTCTTCTTTTTTCATTATTAGTCACCTTGATCCATTGCTTCTAGACCAGTTTTAATTGTAGTTTTATCGATTTTTACGCTCTTAATAAATAAAACGATTATTAAGGAAACAGTTCCACAAATTAATGCATAGAAAGGTAAAATTCCAAAATCAAAGCCTTCGATTAACATTAAAGTACCAAGTAACATTGGGGTAATAGTTTGAGCAACCATACTTGAAGCATAATAATATCCAGTAAAGGCACCGATTTTTTTAGATGAACAAAGCTCAACAACCATTGGATAGGAATTAACATGAACTAAACTCATACCAAATCCTTTAATAAACCAAATAATATATAAAGCAAATGGGAACTCTCCAACTCCATAAGCAAAACTTGGAGCACATTCACTTAAAATTCCCCAAACAGCATAGGAAGCAACCGAAAGAGTTAATCCACTAAAAACAGTCCATTTTCTACCGATTTTACCAGCAATAATTCCACCTAAGGCAAAACCAATAACACTACCTACACCACCAACAATGGTATTAATCATAGTTCCTTGAGTTGAACCACCTAAATGATAAATTGTGTAGTTAGACATGAAAGTTCCAATTCCGTTATCAGCCATAAACCAGAAGAATTCAGCTACTAAAATTAAAATTAACATGATTTTATTAGCTTTAGTCATTGGTTTATCATCATCGACTTTATCAGTAATTTCTGCGTATTCTTCACCTCTTTTGAGTTCGTCTTTCATTTCTTCAGCAATTTTATTTTCTTTAATTGTGAAAAGTAAGACTAAAGCAGAAACAATCATTAAAATAGACGCAATTAAAAATGGAGCTTCAATAACCCAAATATTTTGATATGCCCATTCAGCACCTTCATTTAATTTTAAATAATCACTTAAAACAAAGATAATACCGGTAACTGTCGCAAAAGCGCCACCAATATAACCCATGATATTGATAATTCCATTAGCTTTACTTCTTAAAGGTTTTGGAGTCATATCAGGCATTAAAGAAACTGCAGGGTTTCGATACATCATCATGAAAATCATGACAATTGCCATCATTACAACAACACCAACCGCATTATTATAATGATATAAAACAGGAATAAATGGGAAAGCTACAGCCGAAACAAAGGTTCCTACTAAAATATAAGGCATTCTTTTTCCTAGCGGCGTTTTTGTTTTATCCGATAATTTTCCGAATATTGGTAATAAAATTAAAGCGGCTAAATTATCTAAAGCCATGACAACACCAACTAAATATTGAACTTGGGTTTCATCATTTACACCAAAAGCTTCACTAAAAAGCGAAGTTAAAAGAGTTGGACACCGTGAGTCATAGACTTGCCAAAATAAAAGAATTCCAAAGAAAGCGAAACCAATAATAAATGTTCTTTTATAGTTAAGCTTAAATCCTCCATCTTTTACCTGAATAGAATTATTTTCTTTTTCCATAAACAACAATTTAGATTTAATCTTTAAAAACTTCTTCGAGTTTTGAAGGTAATTCTTTCAAAGAAGAAATTTTATAAACATCTTCTTCAATTACCCCGAATCCATATGAAGCATGGATGAATTTTACATTTGCTTTTGTTGATTCAACATAATCTTTTAAAGTGTCACCAACATAAACTACTTCATCAATTCCTTCTTTTTCTTTTAAAAGTTTTATATTTTGGTATTTTTCTAATCCAGTATCTCCTGCAGAAAGATGACCTTTAAAATATTTAGACATATTCAAAGATTCTAAATAATTTTCAATATAGCCTTTATCACAGTTAGACACGATATAAAGAGGGTATTTTTCTTTTAAAAGAGAAAGAACTTCTTCTTCATCTTTATACATATTTCCAGGATTATTTCTTAAATGCTCAATTTCTTTATGAATACAGAGTTTAAAATATTCTAATCCTTTTTCTATTGAGACATCTTTAAATGCTAAAACAACTGTTTCAAGGGGAGTTAATCCCATGTATGACTTTATGGTCTTATAATCAAAAGAATATGATAAGTTATTTTCCTTCATAGCGATGTTCCAACTTTCCATAATTGGAGTAATCGCATCCCAAAGGGTACCATCTAAATCGAAAAAAACAGCCTTTTTGCCCATTTAAAAAATAGATCACCAATAAAAATTCATTTATTTTTAAAGATTAATCTTTCCTCCTAATTGCTATAATTTTATCATTAACAAATATTTTTTAAACTTAAAAAATGTAAAGGAAAAATAAGGAAAATATCTTCTAGACTTAACCTATTCGTTTGTGGTATTATACATAAGCAATTTAATACTAGGGAGGAAAAAGAAATGTCAAGAGTTTGCCCAATTACTGGAAAAAAACCTATCAGTGGTAACAATCGTTCTCACTCTCTTCGTGCTACTCGTAGAAGATGGGATGTAAATCTCCATACTTATAAAATTGAAATTAACGGTCAAATTGTTAAAGTCAGAATGAGTGCAAGAGCATATAGAAGCCTTCATAAATCACAAGCACAATAATAGTAAGTTAGATCTCTTAGTTAATTCTAAGAGATTTTTTATTACTATTTTTTTATTAAAAATAAATAAAAAAACTAATATTGGTAGTTTTCTAGTATACTAGATTTCTACCAGTCAAAAATAAAAGTTTCCACGTGGAAACTTTTTTTCTTATCTTATATATCATTATTATTAATACAAAGAAACGATTAAAGGGAAGAAACTAATGATAAATCCTAAGAAACTTCCCCATTCCAGCATTGCAAGATAATTATATTTAGGGCGATTATAAGTTTGGGCATCAACTTTAACCATCTTATTCCAAGTTTTATATGTTGGATTAATTAAAATTATTAACATAAATAATAAAGTAATAATTATTACAACTATATTTAATACAGGATTTGAAATAACTACTACATTATTACTAGTTAAACAGAATAATTCGGTCACTAAGGTTAAAAGTGTAGAAAAATAGAAAATAAGCGCTAAAACTAGATGAAGCTTATAGGCGCTTAATTTAGTAAAGAATAATAAATTAAATGCAATAATAGCAACAAAAATAACCGCACAAATAAAATATAAAATCGAATGATTATAATAATATAAAAGATAGAAAACTAAGCCAAAAAGTAAGAGTAATGAGGCTAAAATCATCATCGTTACATATATGGCAGTAATCTTATTATGGCGTTTAAATTGATTTAATTCATAAGGGAATCTACTTAAAAAGTTATATTTCCCACTTCCAGTTTTATTATAAGAAAGAGTCATAAATAAAAAGGAAAGAATAAAAACAATTGTTCCAGCTATGATACAAGTTATCGTTACATATTTATATGCTTCCATTTTCTTACCTTTTACTCTCCTAATAATTTTTTGATGGCTTCTTTTTTATCTTTAGCTTTAAAAATATATGATCCGCTAACCAAAATATCAGCTCCAGCATCAACAACACTTTTTGCAGTTAAATCATTGATTCCACCATCAACTTCGATGAGATAATTATAACCATTAACCTTTTTCAAATCATAGAGTTTTTTTATCTTGTTTATCGAGTTTTCCATAAATTTTTGTCCACCAAAACCAGGCTCTACAGACATAATTAAAACTAAATCTAAATTAGGTAAAAACTCTAAAATTTCTTCTACCCCTGTATTAGGTTTAATTGAAATTCCTACTTTTACCCCTTTTTCCTTTATTTTTTTGATTAGTTTAAAAATATCTTCTTTATTCTTTAAAGCTTCATAATGAAAAGTAATAATATCAGCGCCAGATTTTATAAAGTCAATGAAAAACTTGTCTGGATCGTCAATCATTAAATGAACATCTTTTATTAAATTAACATCTTTAATCGAGTTTAATACATGACTTCCAAAAGATATGTTAGGAACAAAATGGCCGTCCATAACATCAAAATGTAAATAATCTGCACCTTCCTCTTTTAAATATTTGATTTCATTATATAAATTTTTAAAGTCTGCAGATAATATTGAAGGAGCTATAAAAACTTTTCTCATATCTAATTTTTATTATATTTTATTCTTTTTCTTAAATCCAAAAATACGTTGGAAAAATGAAGTTGATTTCTTCATTGATTCTTTATTTTCATATAAATCAATAACATCTTTTTTCATTTCGGCAGCAGATTTATATCTAATATTTAAATCTTTTGCGACGCCCTTAGCTATAATCTCTTCAAACTTTTTAGGTAGGTTTGGCATATAGTTTAAAGGTGAAGGGAATTCACATCTAACATGATCAATAGCAATTTTATTAACGTTTGTTCCATCAAAAGGTAAATAACCAGTTACAAGTTCAAAAAATGAGACAGTTATCGAATAAATATCAGATTGGGCACTTGCTGGTTTTCCTCTAATTACTTCTGGAGCTAAATATTGAGCGGTTCCTACAACCTTTTTTCTCTCATCAACATCAAGTTCTTTCCCTTCGATAATCGAGATTCCAAAATCACTAACCTTTACAAGTCCATCGCTTCCATAAAAGATGTTTTGAGGTTTAATATCACGATGAATAATGCCTTTTTCATGCATATTTTCAGCTGCATCTAAAATTTGCATCATTATTTGACAAGCTTCAGGAAGCGGGAAATATCTTTTAAAAGTTAATGCATCTTTTAAGGTTTGTCCTTTTTGATATTCGTTAACAATAAAAGGTTGTTTTCCATAATAATCATAATCATAAATTTTAACGATATTTGAATGAGATAAACTTGCTGCAATAAAAGCTTCGTTTTCAAATCTTACGACATTTTCGTGATTTTTCATCGATTCTTCGCTTAAGATTTTAAAAGCGACACTTCTTTTCATAATAATATCTTGGGCTTCATAAACATCACCCATTCCGCCATGTCCAATTAGGGCTTTGATTCTATATCGATCACAAATTAAATCATTAATGTTAATCATCATTACTCTCCCATAATATACATGAAATATTATCGCTACCACCGTTATAATTTGCTAAGTTAACCAAGGAATGAACCTTGTCTTCTGGAGTATTTTTACTATTTAAATTAGCTTCAATATCTTTAAAAGAAACGTTATTATATAGACCGTCACTACATAAAAATATTTTTTCGCCGTTATATTTATAAATTTTTAAATCGAATGAAAAGGAAGGAAAAATTCCGACTGCATTCGTAATATAGTGCCTTTTTGGATGAGTTAAAGCTTCACTTGGAGTAATTTCTCCTTTGTCAATTAGATAATTTACGTAAGTATCATCATGAGTTAAACATCCAAGTTTTCCATCCTTTACAATATAACATCTAGAATCGCCAGCATTAACTACAATCAATTTTCTTTTTATAAGCATTGCGCAACAAATTGTAGAGCCCATTCCGCGATAGTCTTCATTTGTATCTTGGAGTTTAAAAACATTTTTATTAATTTTTCTTAATTCATTTTGAAGCCAAATTGAGCCACTAATAGAGTTTAAAAAAGCTCTTTTTTTACGGAAATCATTACCCAAAGTATCAACAATTTCTTTAGAAGCATAATCTCCTTTTTTATGACCACCCATACCATCAGCAACACAAAGTAAAACATCTCCATTAGAGTTAATGAAGCCTTTTACTTGATCTTCGTTAGTGATTCTAACTCTTCCCTTATCACAAACGTATGAGAATAATCCGTTATACTTTTTCTTTTTCATTTTTTGCTCTTAATTGGCCACAAGCGGCATCTATATCAGTTCCAAATTCCTTTCTAATTGTAGCAGTTACACCACATTTTGTCAGTGTATCGAGAAAATCGTGAACATTTTTATCATCGCTTCTTTGATAAACTAATTCTTTAATAGGGTTATATGGAATTAAATTAACATAAGCTAAAGTGCCTTTAATTAAAGCGGCTAATTCTTTAGCGTTTTCTTTAGAATCGTTAATTCCTTTCAATAAAATATATTCAAAAGTTACCCTTCTTCCTGCTGTTTTTTCATAATATTTAACAGCATCCATAAGTTCTTCCATATTGTATTTTAAAGATATAGCCATTAATTTATTACGAATTTTATCGTTAGGAGCATGAAGTGAAATTGCTAAATTAATTTGTAAGCCTTCATTAGCATATTTTCTAATTCCTTCAGTTAATCCGCATGTCGAAACCGTAATATGTCTAGCTCCGATTGCAAACCCATATGGATGATTTAAGATTCTTACAAAATCTAAGACATTATCATAATTATCAAAAGGTTCTCCAGTTCCCATAACAACAACATGAGTAACTCTTTTGTTTTCACCTTCTTCTTTTAATAATTGATCTAAAACTAAGACTTCTCCAATCATTTCACCGGTCGTTAAGTCTCTTTTTTTCTTTAAAAATCCGCTAGCACAGAAACTACATCCCATATTGCAGCCAACTTGAGAAGAAACACAGGCAACATTTCCATAGTTATAACGCATTAAAACCGTTTCAACTAAGGATTCATCTTCCATTTTTAATAATAATTTTATAGTTCCATCACTGCTAACTTGTTTTTTAAAAATAGTAGGAATAAAAAGTTTAAAATCACGAGTTAAAATTTCTCTAAAAGCTAAGGAAATGTCGCTCATTTCATCAAAATTTGTAACTCTTTTTTCATAGATCCACTTAAAAAGTTGAGTAGCACGATACTTCTTTTGAAAATAATTAGTCATTAAAAGTTCTTCTAGTTTTTCTATTTTAAAATCGTAAAGATTATACATTTTTATTTAATTCTCCTAATGATTGCATAATAAAGAAGGGAGTTTTCTTCTTTATTTGGTAAATAAACTTTTTCTTCAATAAGTTCGAATTCTTCTTTATTTTGTTCAATAAATTCTTCGATTAAATATCTTGTTTCTTTTAAATTAATCGTAGGAACTAAATATAAAAGTTTGCCATCAACTTCTAAATATTTAGAAATATTTCTAATTCCCGATTTTAAATCGTTAATAATAAAATCGAGTTCTTCGATTTGGAAATAAACTCCATATTCCGGATTTCTTCTGAATAATTCAAAGTTTGATGAACGTGGAGAATAAAGAATAAAATCTTGTCTGACATTAAAAATATTTTCTAAATGATTTTCGCTAGCTTCATAAAAATGAGTATTTGAAAGTTTTAATCCCTTCAAATAATCAAACATTTTATAATTTCTTTCTAAAGTTGCACTGATAAAATTAAGTTCACAGTTTGTATCAGCAAATTTCTTTAAAAAGTCGTAAGCGATGGTGTTTTCTTCGCCTAAAAAACAGGTAAGTTTTCCAAGATTATATTCAAATTTAGATATCACTTCGTGATATCCAACTTGGGTTAAATAAATCTTTTTATCATGAAAATCATCTTCTTTTCTAATCGAGGTGTCTTTGGTATATAAATAAAGATCATCGGCCATCTTTTTAAAATCGTTTGAAGGAGCAAAACTCTTTAAGTAATAGGTAGAAACATATTGAGATGGCATTGAAGACATTTCATAAATAATACGTAATCCATCGGTTTTTCCATATTGTCTTGAAAGCATTTTAATCAGCCATTTAGGTTTATTAAATCTTAAAGAATAATATTCTAAACTACCGTTTTTAACATCAAAGAATCTAAAGGTTCTTTTAACAGAAATTACATTTTTAATAAATGAAATTTCATCTCTAGAAATTTGATATTTCCTTTGAATAATAAAGGTTAAAAAGTCATTAAACATCTTATTTTGATCAACTCTTTTTAAGAAAGCATTATTAACATAAAGTAATCCTAAAAAGATAAATTCATCACTTTTTTCAGGGAAGTTTAAGAATTTAGCAAGATGTTCGATTAAAAAGTAGTTTCTAAAAAATAAGCCACAGATACTTGAAACTTCTAAGGATTCATAGCGAGTTAATTCAACAGTTTCTTTTTTTAAGCCATCCTTAAAATTATAAATACCATGAATTACATTTTTGATTATTTTTGTTGAAACTACGAATAAATCCATGTTTTTTCCTATTTTTTACCTTTTAATTTATCTTCAAAATCTTCAAAAGCGTTGCCTAAAAAGATATCGTTTTCGTTTTCTAAATCTAAATTATGATAGTGATGGTGTTCATGGTGATGAGTTTCTTCCACATCTTCACCTTCTTCTTCATAATCATATTCTTCATCATATTCATATTCATAATGACCATCTTCATTATTTTCGTCTTCTTTCATAAAGCGAGGATAATTTTCATTTAAAGTAAGATGGTAATTATCCATAGAATAATATGAAAATACACACTTAATGTTAATTGATACATTCTTAAAATAGTGCTCTAAAAGAGTAAAAGCATCTTCTTCTAAAACACTTACCTTTTTAGGGGCAACAACTTCAATAAATATATTCCAAGTGTTTTGTTCAACTCCTTTATGGACGATTAAGCCTTCACTGCCATAAAAATCTATTTCATCCTCACTAATTTCATATAAAGAAGCTAGTTTGGAAGTTAAATCTTCAGAAATATCTCTAAGTAAATATGGATCTAAACCAAAAACCTTAATAACTATCATTTTTATTTTCCTTATTATTGACTCTAATTATATTACTCAAAAATAGTAGTAAAATCAAAAATAATCGCTACATTATATGAATATCTAAATTAATTATATTAATTTAAGAAAGATTAATAGAAGTCAATATAGATTCTTAGTTCTTTATTTTTCATCACTTCATCAATAAATTCTTTTAAAATCTCTCTAGTTTCTTTTAAATTCTTTGTTTTTATAGCAATTTCATACGAAAAATAGTTTTTATATTTATTTTGTAAAAAAGATGAGGTAACTATATTATTTCCTAAAATTCTTTTTAAATAGGTAGTTATTGAATAAACTTCCTTTTTTAAAGATTCAATATTTAATGAGCACACCTTCATAATATAAAGATTATAAAATGGAGGGTATTGATACTTATTTCTTAAAGATATTTCATAATTAAAAAATCCATTATAGTCGTTATTTATCGCATAATTTATGATTTTATTATTAACTAATGATGTTTGAATATAAGCTTCTCCATCGATAAATCTTCCGCTTCTTCCAATTGTTTGAACAAGTAAAGAAAAAGCGTTTTCGTGTGCCTTAAAGGTAGGAATATTAATTAATGAATCGGCATCAATAATTCCTACTAAAGATACATCTTTAAAGTCGTGCCCTTTGGCAACAATTTGAGTACCAATTAAAACTTTAATTTCTTTATTGTTAAACTTTTTTAAAATTGTTTGAATTTCGTTTAAAGTAGGAGTGTCATCACTATTTAAAACTCCAAAAGGTATATTTTTAAATAATTTTTTAAACTCTTCGACAACTCTTTCTATCCCAATCCCTGATAATTTAAAGCTTTTTGAATCACAAATTGGACATTTATTAATAAATTTAATTTTATAATCGCAATGATGACACCTTAAAGAATCATCATCACGATGATAGATTAAAGGTAAATTGCAGTTAAGACATTTATAAACATAACCACATTCATTACAAATAACGCTTCTCGCATATCCTCTTTTGTTTACAAGTAATATTATTTGCCTGCTGTTTTTAAGATTTTCTGCGATTTTTTGAATTAAAGTTTTAGAAAAAATTGAAGAGTATATCATTTCTTCTTTATCTTTTATATCAATAATTTCAACACTATTTTTAGCTTCTGAATAATATTTTTGATGAAGTTCTTCTAAGTCGTACTGTTTATTTAAAGCTTTAGCCATACTTTCAATTGATGGGGTGGCGCTTCCAAAAATAACTTTAAGGTTTTCGATTGAACTTCTTAAAATCGCTACATCTTTTGCTGAATAAGTAAAATCAAAATCTTGTTTATAAGATTCGTCATGTTCTTCGTCGATAATAATATATTTTAAATTTTTTAAAGGGGCAAAAATTGCACTTCTAGTACCAATTACAATTCTTGCAATTCCTTGAGAAATTTTACGATATTCATCATATCTTTCTGATGGTTTAAGAGATGAATGTAAAACCGCAATTTCTTCATCAAAATAAGAAATAATTCTTGAAATCATTAAAGGAGTTAAAGCAACTTCTGGAACTAAAATTAATGCACTTCCGCCATTTAATAAAGCTTCTTCAATTAACTTGATATAAATTTCAGTTTTGCCACTCCCAGTAACACCTTTTAAAAGAATTAACTTATTATTAGATATCAAAATATTTTTAAAAACTTTATTTTGTTCGCTAGATAGCTCAATTTTTTTAGAATATTCAAAGCTTTTCTCAATTTTATAGCGATATTTTTCTTTTCTTATTAACTTAATAACATTTTTACCAACCAAAGCATCTAAAGTTTTAGATTTATAAATTAAGTTTTTGCCTACTATTTTTGTTAAATTATCGAACTTTTTTAAGATTTTCTCTTCGTTTTTATTAATAGGAATATATTTTATATTGATTAATTCATAAAAATAGTCGTATGCAATTTTAGGCTTATTTAAAGATGAAGACTCTCCTCTTAAAGAAGGCGGAAGCATCGTATTTAGTATCGAAATTAAAGGAACAAAATATCTTTCTTTTAAAATATATGCAAGATTAATTAAATTATCGTTTAAAATTGGTTTTTCATCGATAATATCCGTAATTTCCTTGATTTTGAAACCGAGTTCTTTTTCTTCTTTTTCAATATCAAAAACTTCATTTACATCAAGCACAAAGCCTACTAAATATTGTTTATGAAAATTAATTGAAACTCTACTTCCTTTATAAACGAAGTCTTTAGAAAAATAATAGAACGTTTGATCTATTGAATATACTTTATGTTCAGTTAATACACTTAATAAATACATTAACTTAATTTTAATTTATTTTTAATGATTTGTTTAATAGCGGTTGCGCACTTTTTAGGATCGTCGTTATCAACTACATAATCATATAAAGGAGCTAATTTTAATTCTTCTCTAGCTTTATTGAGTCTAGAGAAAATACTTTCTTCATTTTCGGATTTTCTGCCTCTAATTCTTCTTTCAAGTTCACTTAAAGAACTACAAGTAATAAAAATTGAGATTTCATCATCCTCATTAAGCTTAGAAATAATTTGTCTAGCACCTTGAGTTTCAATCTCAACAATAACATTTTTGCCTTCGTTACGGAGGTTTTCAACATAATCTTTTAATGTTCCATAACAATTGCCGCAGAATTCTGCGTGTTCTAAGAAGGCGTTATTTGATAATCTTTTTTCGAATTCTTCATGGCTTATGAAAAAATAATCTCTTCCATCAACTTCACCAGCGCGAGGTGAACGAGTTGTACAAGAGACTGAGAAGGCAAGTTTTAAAGAAGGTTCATCCATTAAGAACGACCTGACCGTACCTTTTCCTACGCCGCTAGGGCCACTTATAATAATCAAAAGTCCTTTTTTCATAGGTTTATAGTATATTATATAAATTAATTTGGCGTTTCAATAAAAATTAAGATACTTACTTGAATTTTTAATAAATTGTTAATATTTTCATAACGATTTTCATTTAAAAATATAGATTATTTAGTCTCTTAAAATTTATAATAATACACGTGAATAAAATTGAATTTTTAAAAGATAGAGTTTATTTAATTAACGAATCCTTAAAAGGAGCGTATGTTAACAAGATTATTGAAGTTACTTCGAGTGATTTTGAGTTCATTTTTTCGCGTTCTCAATCACCTTCTATAATAATTTCGCTTAATTCTTCTTCTCCTTTTATTAAATTAACTAAAGAAAAGTATAAATCCACTCTATCATCATTATTTTTTACTCAACTAAAAAACAAATTAATAAATTCCTGTTTTATTGAAGCTTCTTTATATAATGAAGACTCAATTATAGATTTAAAATTTATTAGAACCACAGATACTTACGATAAAATCGAATATCATCTACTTTTTGAAGTCTTTAAAGGCAACACTAATCTTATATTATTAAAAGAAGATAAGATTGATTTAGCTTTTAGATATCATAGTTTAGAAACTTCACATCCTTTGATTTTAAATACCATATATTTACCACCTAAAAAGATTGAAATATATAAAGAAATTGATAAAGAAAAGGAAGAATCAAAAGAAAATACTTATTTAGATAACTTAAAAACTAAATATTTGACCGAAAAATATAACTCTTTAATCCATCAGCTTAAGAGAAAAAGAAAATCTTTAGAAAATAAAAAAGAAATCTTAGAAAACGAGATTAAAAAAGCTGAAGAAAACCTTAAATATAAAGAATATGGTGATTATTATCTAACGATAATGGATGAGATTAAAAAAGGGGATACTTCTTTTACTTATGAAGGAGTTACTATTCCATTAAAAGCTAATTATTCCGTTACCGATAACCTTACTTATTTATATAAAATTTATAAAAAGGCAAAAAATACGATCTCTTTAACAAGTAATTTTTTAAATGAAACCATAAATGATCTTTCTTATATTGATTCAATTTTGGCATTGAAAGAAATTTATACTGAAGAAGACTATGAAATTTTAATTTCTGAACTCAAAAAGAAAAACATTATTAAGATAAAGATGAGATCTAAAGAAAAAGAAATCAAAGCTTCTTTACCATACTATTTTGAATATAAAAACGTAAAAATTGGATATGGTAAAAATTCTTTGCAAAATAACGAACTCACCTTCAAAATTGCTAGAAAAACCAATACTTATCTACATATTGCATCAACTCATGGATCTCATGTTGTTGTTTTTGATGAACTTGAGAAGATGGATGATGAAGTTTTAGAAGTTGCATTAGAGCTTGTTTTATATCTTTCTAAAAAAGATGACGGAGAAGTTTTTGTATCTCCTATTAAAAACGTTAAAAAAGGTAGTTTTTTAGGCGAAACAAACCTTTTAAAATACGAAACATATTACTATAAAGATAAAAAATATAATATAAGCCAACTTATTAAGGACTCAAAAAGATTCCAATAGTTTCCACGTGGAAACTTATAAAAGCGATAAATATCGTTTCTATCAATAAAAATTATGGCTAATTTCTAGCCATATTTTTTAATGCTTACTTTAATGCTTACTAAGAAATAAAGTAAGTTTTAAAATATAAAATCTTCACCTTTAATTGTTTCAACAGTAGCAAGATCAAAGAAATTTCCTTGTCTTAAAGCTTCATATAATACAATCGCTACACAGTTGGATAAGTTTAAACTTCTTGAAGATAGGGTCATAGGAATTCTTATACATTTATCTAAATGTTCTTTTAAAACTTCTTTAGGAATCCCGGTTGATTCTCTACCAAACATAAAAGAATAGTTTTTAGTAACATTGCTATAATCACAAGATGAATATATTTTTTTAGCATATCTAGTTACATAATAGATGTTTTCATCCTTATAAAGTTTTAAAAAATCCTCATAATTATCGTATATTTCAATATCAGTAATCGAAATATAATCCATCCCTGCTCTTTTCAAAGCCTTATCATCAAGAGTAAAACTTAAAGGACCTATAATTACTAATTTTGCATTGATTGCGCTACATGTTCTAATGATATTTCCTACATTAGAAGGTTTCTCTGGTTGATATAAAATTACCTTATACATACAAGAATAATATTATCATTAAACCCCAACTTTTTGTATAATAAATAGGGTATGCAAGTAAACGTAAAAGAGTTATTTAAGGAAATTACAAAAAAAGAAATCCGTAGTTCTAACTATTTAGAAGGTGGAATCACTAATGATAACTACCTTTTTAACGATTCCTATGTTTTAAGAGTTCCTAAACCTTTCCCAGAAAAGGCAGTTAATTATCTTCAAGAAAAGAATAACTATAAGGTTATTGAACCTTTAAAAATGAGCGAAAAACTCCTTTATTTAGATGAAGTTAATGGTTTTAAAATCACTAAATTTATCCATAATACTCATTATTATGGAGTTATCGATAATGATGTTATAACTCAAGTTGCTAAACTTTTAAAAAGACTCCATGGGGCAAATATTAAAGTTCCTTATGGCTATCAAGCATTTAAAAGATTAGAAAATTATAAAGAAAACATCTCTCCAAAATATTATTTAAAACCTGAATATGAAGAAAAAGTCATTAAAGACGTTAGAAAAGTATACGCAAAAGATGAATTTTGTTTATGTCATAACGATTTAGTTAAAGGCAATTTATTATTCACTTTTAATACTGCTTTTATAATTGATTGGGAAAATGGAGGAATGAATAATCCTACCTTTGATTTAGCATCTTTTATAAGCGAAAATAACTTATCTTATGACCAAAAAATCGCTTTTTTAAAGAAATATTATGGCTATAAATATAGTGAATTAAAATTAAAAAGAGTCGATATCTTCATCGCTTTTTTAGATGTCTTATTCTATTATTGGGCAATGAGTTATTTTAAAGACCGTAAAGAAGAAATCTATTTAAGAATCGCTCAAGAAAAGTTAGAAAGAATAAAAATGAACTTTAATTAGATTAAAGTTCATTTTCTTTATAATTATCTATTGATTCTAAAATAATTCTTTCAGCTTCATCTTGATCTGAAATTCCTATAATTTCAGTTTCTTTACCTTCTAAAAATTTATAAACAGAGAAGAAATGTTCAATTTCATCAACTAAGTGTATTGGTAATTCTTCAAAAGATTCGAAGTTTTTATAAAACGGATCATTAGTAGCAACTGCTAAAATCTTAAAATCTTCCTTTCCGCCATCAAGCATTTTAATCACTCCTAACGCTTTACACATAACAAATGAAAAAGGAATAATCTCTTCACTACATATAACAAGTACATCAAGAGCATCACCATCTTCACAAAGAGTTAAAGGAATATATCCATAATTATGAGGATAGTGAGTTGAAGTATATAAGATTCTATCAAGTCTTAATAATCCAGTTTGTTTATCGATTTCATATTTATTCTTACTACCTTTAGAAATCTCAATAACAACTGGGAATAATTTCTCAGTAAACTTAAAGTTTTTAAATCTTCTATCTGTTGGATTCATATCAATAACTATTCTCCGCCTTTACATCTAACGAAATTATCGAATTCTTTGACCTCTTCCCAAGATTTAAACTTAGCGACAAAGAAAGAATCTCCCATATCATCTCTTAATGCATAAGGGAATTCGCCATAAAAACATAAACTATTTTTATATTTTTCAATAATTTCTTCTTTTGAGTGTAAATATTTATACATATAACGACGGTGTGCGCTACATGCATAATATTTTTCTAAATCCATATTTTGACGGTTTTCATCATATGCCATAACATCAGCATATAATTGATAAATATCGATAGAATTCGCAAAATCAATCAAATCAGGAGTATATGCTCCAGCAACTCTAAAATTAGATTCAAGTGGAACAAACGTTCCTTTTGGCCCTAAATATGGATGATCTTCAGTTAATTTAAAGAATTCAAAATGGAAAAGTCTACGGTTTAAACCAAAAACTTCAACGCTTTTTCTTCCGGCTTCTAATAATGCATCAGGTATTTTTGGTAAGCAACAATACATATCATCAGTTGAAGAGTTAACAACATCAAAAGTTGGAGTCGCAAAATAGTGACAAGTATTAAAGATTACTTTTCCTTGTGAATTAGTAACTCCATCATAAGAATAGAGCTCACCTTTAATATATTCTTCAAAAATATATTCTTTTTCAGGTGGCAAACTTGTTGCAAAATCTATAAGTTCGATTTCATTATCAATTTTCTTTCCACCTTGAGCACCAACTCCTACATTAGGTTTAGCAAAAATTGGGAATCCGACTTTAGAAGCGAATTCTTTTAATAAATCATGATCTTTAGTGACAATATATCTAGCAGGTTTTAATCCAGCACGAATAAAATATTCTTTTTGGTTACATTTTTGCATTTTCCATGCTAAATCATTCTCATTAAAGGAAGTTTTAATTCCAAAAACATCTCTTAAACGAGCATCTTTGATTAACCAATATTCATTGTTGGATTCAATATATTCAATTTCTCCGTATTTATCTCTAAAATATTGAACTGCTCTTTTTTCATTTTCAAAAGTATCCATGAAAGAACATAGATAATATTCTTCTAGCGCATACTTACATTGTTCAGGAAGCTCATTATATGGAGCGTCTCCTATTCCTAAAACGTTAAAGCCATGACTTTTTAAAGCCATACAAAACTTCCAGTAGGAATCTGGAAAATGTGGGGAAACAAAAATAAAATTTCTCATAAACCAAAATACCTTTATATAGACTATTTTACTCGAATAATTTTAATCTGTTAATGGCTTTTTTTAATGCAAATTCGGCGTTAATTATTTCGTTTTGACTTAGTTTAGTTTTATTTTTTAAAGCTTCTTCTGCTTTTTCTTTACTCTTTAAAATTCTTTCTTTATCTAAATATTGCTTAAATTCATATGTTTCGGCAATAACTGTGCAGACGTTTTTATTAAAATCTAAGACTCCTCCTGAAAGGGAAATATAGTCTTTTTTATCTCCAACTTTAAAAGATAATATTGATACATCTAAAGTGGCAACTATCGGAAAATGATTTTTTAAAACCCCATAACTACCGTAATTTTTCGCTTCAAAATTAATGGAGTCGATATCATCTACTTCATTAAACTTTCCATCATAAGAATAAATTAGTAGTTTGATTTTATCTAATGTATTAGTCATCTTCTTCTACTTCACCTTTGTTATTTTTCTTTAATACATCTTCAATAGCTCCACAGAAAAGGAAGCATGATTCAGGGATTTTATCGTATTTTCCGCTTAAAATTTCTTTAAATGAACGAATTGTTTCTTTTAAAGGAACATATTTTCCTTCATAACCACTATATGCTTCAGCAACTTTAAATGGTTGTGATAAGAAATTTCTAATTCTTCTTGCTCTAGCAACAATAATTTTATCGTCTTCACTTAATTCATCGACACCTAAAATAGCGATGATATCCTGTAATTCTTTATATCTTTGAAGAATCATTTGAACTCCTCTAGCAACTTGATAATGTTCTTCTCCAATAATATTTGGATCTAAGATATTTGAAGAAGATTCAAGTGGGTCGACTGCAGGATAAATACCTAAAGATGCGATATTTCTATCTAAAACTGTTTTAGCATCTAAGTGAGAGAAAGTTGTGGCTGGGGCTGGATCGGTTAAATCATCAGCAGGAACATAAACTGCTTGAATTGAGGTAATTGATCCATTTTTTGTTGAAGTAATTCTTTCTTCAAGTTGTCCCATTTCGGTAGCAAGTGTAGGTTGATAACCAACTGCCGAAGGCATTCTACCAATTAAAGCTGAAACTTCACTACCTGCTTGAATAAATCTAAAGATATTATCGATGAAAAACAAAACATCCATATTCATTTTATCTCTAAAATATTCGCACATTGTTAAAGCAGATAAAGCGACTCTAAATCTAGCGCCAGGAACTTCGTTCATTTGTCCATAAACAAGCGCAGTTTTTGATAAAACTCCACTATTTTTCATTTCGTTATATAAGTCGTTCCCTTCTCTAGATCTTTCGCCTACTCCAGCAAAAACAGAAATACCATGTTGAACAGTTGCAATATTGTTGATTAATTCTTGAATTAAAACGGTTTTACCAACACCGGCACCTCCAAAAAGACCAACCTTTCCGCCTTTTACATAAGGACAAAGAAGATCGATGACTTTAATTCCGGTTTCAAGAATTTCTGATTTGGTTTCTTGATCTTCAAATTTAGGAGCTTCACGATGAATTGACATTCTTTTAGCATTTTTAACGTCACCTTCATCTTGTTCATCAATTACTTCACCTAAAACATTAAAAACTCTACCCAAAGTAGCTTCACCAACAGGAACCTCAATAGTTTTTCCGGTATTATAAACTTCCATTCCTCTTGAAACGCCTTCTGTTGGTCCTAAAGAAATACATCTAGCAGTATCATCTCCAATATATTGAGCAACTTCTAAAGTTAAAGTGGTATTATCTTCAAGTTTTAAAGTCAAAGCATTTAATAAAGATGGTAGATGTCCTTCTTCAAAACGGACATCAATAATTGGTCCAACGGCTTGAATTACAGTTCCATATTCATAAGATTTAGTGTTTTCTGCCATAAGTTTCACTCCTTTATTTGAAATTTTAAAGCCTACTATTTTGAAGCTTTTGAGCCAGAAACAACTTCATTAATTTCAGTTGTAATTTGTTCTTGTCTAGCTTTATTAAATTCTAAGGTTAATTTATCAATTAAATCATCAGCGTTTTTAGTTGCATTATCCATAGCATTTCTTCGCGATGATTCTTCACTCCATAAAGCGTCTAAAATAATGCGATAAAGCGAAGAAGATAAATACTCATTTGATATTAAATTTATTAATTCTTCTTTATCAGGAAGATAAATAGGAGAATAATTTCTTTTTGAGTTGTATGTTAATTTTATCGGTAATAATCGTTCTTTTTGAACTTTATAAAGGATTGAATTATAGTAATGTGCATAAACTACATCAATCTCTTTATACTTTTTATTTTTATATTCATTAATTAAATATTCGCTTAATTTTTTACACGAAAATAGGTTAACTTTTTTAGAAATATCAATAAAAGAATCAATAAATTTAGTATCATCTTTAGCTAATTCTATCTTTCCTTTTTCTCCAATAACAATGATATCATCGCCACTTTTATAAATAGTATTTAAATAGTGAATAATATCGATATTGTATCCACTACATAAGCCGGTGTTTGAGGTAATTACAACATGTAAGACTTTTTCACTTTCATTATTTTCATTAAATAAGAAGTTATTTAATTTATCGACATCTGGATTGAGTTTATTAATAAAAATTGAATTATTAAAGATATTTTCAACATTTTTGTTGTATTCGAGACCGCTTTTAAAAGAAGACGCTAATTTTCTTTCTCTACTTGATGCAACAAGCTTCAGAGCATTAGTGATCTTTTTTGTCGATTTAATCGATAATAATCGAGTTTTTATGTTGTTTAAATTATTCGATGCCATTATGTAAATCTAATTCACCTTTAAATTCTTCAATAATTTTTCTTAGTTCATCTCTTTGAGGTTTTTTAATGTCTTTTGTTTTGTCAATTTCATCTAATAGTGATTTATAATGAGTAGAAATTCTTAAATATAATTTCTTTAAAAATGGCTTAATATACGCAATTTCTAAATCATCTAAATATCTATTTTTAGCAGCGAAAAGATAGACTACTTCTTCTAAATAAGAAAGTGGGGAGTTTTGATTTTGTTTTAAAACTTCCATTAAAGCTTTACCATGTCTGATAATATCCTTTGTATTTTCATCTAAATCACTACCAAATTGAGTAAATGCTAATAAATCATTAAAGTTAGCAATTTCCATTTTTAAAGATGAAGAAACTTTTTTAACACCTTTAAATTGAGCAGCACTTCCAACACGAGAAACTGATAAACCAATATCAATAGCAGGACGTTGCCCAGCATTAAATAAGTCAGTTTTCAAGAAAATTTGACCATCAGTAATTGAGATGACATTAGTAGGAATATAACTAGAAATATCTCCAGCTTGAGTTTCAACAATTGGTAAAGCAGTGATACTTCCGCCGCCATTTTTCTCGTTTAATTTAACACATCTTTCTAATAATCTTGAATGTAAATAGAAGATATCACCTGGATAAGCTTCTCTTCCTGGACTTCTTTTAAGTAATAAGGATAAAGCACGATAACTAACGGCGTGTTTTGATAAATCATCAAAAACAATCAAGACGTCTTTTCCTTGTTTACACCAATATTCAGCCATGGTGACACCTGTATAAGGAGCAATATATTGAAGAGGCGAAATCTCTGAAGCGGTAGCGTTAACTATAACGCTATATTCCATTGATCCGTTTCTTTCTAATTTTTCATAGATTGCTGCAACATTGGCATTTTTTTGACCGATTGCAACATAAATACAAATAACATCTCTTCCTTTTTGATTTAAAATTGTATCGATAGCAATCGTTGTTTTTCCAGTTTGTCTATCACCGATCAATAATTCTCTTTGTCCCTTTCCAATAGGAATCATTGAATCGATTGTTAAAATACCAGTTTCTAAAGGTTCATTAACGCTTTCTCTTGCCATTATTCCAGGAGCAATCTTTTCAATAGGTGAAGTTTCTTTATAATCGATTTCTCCTTTTCCATCAATTGGGCGTCCTAAAGCATCAACGACTCTTCCTAAAAGCGCGTCTCCCACAGGACAAGCGATAACTTCTTTTGTTCTTTTAACCTTATCACCTTCTTTGATGGTGTTAGTGTTTTTAAGTAAAGCTACTAAAACACTATCTTCTTCTAAATTCATGACAATTCCATAATCATCATCATTAAAAAGAATTAATTCTCCTAACATTGCTTTTTCAAGTCCATAAATTAAAGCGATGCCATCGCCAATTGTAACGACAGTTCCAATATCGTTTGATTTTTTAATATCATTTTCAAATTCTTTAATTTCTTCTTTGATTAAAAGCGAGATTTTGTTTGCGTTAATTCCCATAATTTATTCCTTCACCAAGTAATTTTTTAAACTATCTAACTTTGTTTTTATCGATGCATCATAAATATTATTTTTTAAAACTACCTTAAAACCGCCGATTAAATCGGGTTTTATTACAATATTTAAGTCGATTCTTTTATTCAAATCTTTTTCGATGGTTTCTATTATTTTTTTAATGTCTTCGTCGCTAGGCTTTTTAGCAACATATAATGTTCCAGACTCGATATTTAAATAATCATCAAATCGATATAAGGATTCTTTAATAATTTCATACATATAAAAAGATATATTGTTTTTAACAATAACTTTTAAAAATGAACGTGTATGAGAAGATAAATCTTTAAAACTACGATCAATAAGATCGTATTTTTCATTTAAAGAGATATTTTTGCCATATAAAATTCGTTGATATTCTTTATTTTCTTTTAAAACATTTTTTAGAATTTTTAACTCTTCACGGTCATTATTAACGCTTTTTTCTTGTATCGATAAATCTAAAAAAGCTATGGCGTAACGATTAAAAATATAATTTTCCATTTTTATTTACTAGTATTTTTGACAAAGTCATCGATAATTTTTTTATTGTCGCTATCATTTACTTCACGTTCTAGGATCTTAGAACTCATCTTTATTGCAACATCAGAAATCTCATTTTTGAGTTCTTTTTCAGCCTCTTTTTGATTTCTTTCAATTTGAACATTGGCTTCTTCGATTTTTTTAGTAGCTTCTAAATTTGCACTAACTAAGATTTTATCTTTTTCTTCATTAGCTTCTTTAATAGAATCTTCGATAATCTTCGAAGCTTTTTGATGTGCTAAGGCTACTTCTTTCTTACTATTTAATAAATTTTCTTCACTTTCTTTTTTATTTTTAAAAGTGTCTTTAACTTCTTTATCCATGAGTTCTTGTCTTTTTTCGATATATTTTTTAATTGGTTTATAAGCGAAAATAAAGATTAAGATAATCATGATGATAAAGGCGATAAATTGCACCAAAAAATCCCAGACATTAGGGAAAATTTTGTCTGCCACGCTATCACTAATATTAAAATACTCACTTAAATCGCAACTACTTAAAAATAGTGATGAAGGTAATAAAAGTAAGATTTTTAATAACCCTTTATTCTTTTTAAACATAAAAAATTAAATAAATTAAATAAATAAAAGTAAAATAGCGAGTAATAAACAATAAATTGCAGTAGTTTCTGTTAAAGCACAACCTAAGATCATTCCGGTTCTTAATTTAGAATACATCTCTGGGTTTCTACTCATTGAATTAACAGCACATGCACAAATATAACCTTCACCTAAACCTGAAGCCATCATTGAAATACCACACATTCCAATTGCAATATAAGCAAATGAACGATCAGTAAAGGTAGATTCAAAGATCATAAGGGTTTGTGCTAAATTCATTAAAAATTCCATAAACTAAGCCTCCTTTTGAATTTGTTCAGCACTGATTTTATCAATAATTTTATCCTCATCTTCATCGTTTTGTTCTTGAGCGATAAAAATCATTGTTAACATTGAGAAAACAAGAGTTTGAATAGCGGAGCTAATCAAATCAAAATAAACATGGAAAATAGGGGTGATTAAAGGAGCCAAAATTATATCTGGACCCTGTATTCCTCCTCCAGTTGCCATTCCAAAAATCGGTCTAAAAATATCGGCACTTAAAGCTTCTAATGCGCCATAAAATAAAGCCATTATACAGAACCCACTTAAAGCATTACCAAACATACGTAAAGTTAAAGATAAAAGCGGAGCCCACATTGTAATAAGATTAATTGGTAAAAATACTGGGAAAGGATCGATATATCTTCTAAAATATCCCCATTTATTCGTTTTTACTGCGGTTGCATGAATTAAAATAAAAGTCCAAGCGGTAACCGATAAAGGCATAACAATATAAGTAAATGGACTTGATAAACCAGTTAATCCAAAAGAAAAACCAAAGAAAACATATAAGACAAGTCCAAACATATAACCTGAAAAATTGCGATTCTTTTCGCCCATTGTTGAAGTAACAAAGTTTTGAATTACATTAAAAAACCATACTCCTAAAAAAACTAATCCTTTAGGTTTTTTTAATGGATCTTTCATCGCATGTTTAAAGGTGAAGAAAATAACTAATGAAAAAAGAATTAAAATCAACATTAAAACAAGCGAAAAGAAAATTTCGTTTCTAACATTAAATTTAAGTAATTTATCGATTATTTCGCTACTTTCGATATATGTATTAACGCTATTAACTATCATATTTACTTCTAAAAATAACTACCATTAAATTCAGAAATATTGGAATTAATCCAAGCAATAAATATAAATAAGGATATATTTCACCGCTATTTTGATTTAAAAAATAGATACATAAAGCACTTAAAACTAATCCAATTCCTAAAAGTAAAAATCTAAAAAATCCCATTAACATGAATGAAATTTTAGAGTCTTCTCCTTCTTTTTTAGCACTATATAAATTTATCAACACTACGAAATATGTAAAAAATGAGGTAATAGAAAGTACAATTAGTGGCTCATAGACATTAAATGCTATTCCAGTTAAAGAAATCACAATCAAAATTAATGAAACAAGGATATAAACTAACTGCGCCCTCAAACATGTTTTGAACATCCATAATATTATAAATTATTAAAAGATTTTGTCCACACCTAGAGGGGTTAAAAATCTACTTAAACTTTATACTTTTTTCCTTTATAATAATTGAACCAGCAAATTTTATATATAAAATTTAGAAAGGAAAAATTATGAGTTTTGAAGTTACAATTAATAATGATGTAAGACACTTTGAAAAGAAAGTGCGTTTAAAAGACTTAACTAACGGCAATTATAATTATATTGGAGCCTTAGTTAATGGAAGAGTTCGTGAACTTGATTACGATTTACATTACACTTCTAATGTTAAATTCTTAACAACTAGTGATTCAATAGCCAGTGGAATCTATGAAAGAGGTATCCGCTATCTTTTTGTTATGGCTGTTAAAAGAATTTATCCGGAATTAAGTTTTAGACTATCATATTCTATTTCTAGATCGATTTATGCTCATGAAATAGATGATAAAAAATTAACCCAACAAATGGTTAAAAAAATCGAACAAGAAATGAGAAATATTGTCGAAAAAGACTATATTTTTGAAAGAATTATTATTTCTAATGAAGAGGCTGAAAAATTATATCAAGAAACTAGAAGGGTTGATAAAATTGAGATTTTAAAATATCGTCCTGAAAAAACAGTCCATATTTATAAATGTGATGGATATTTAAACTATATGTATGGAAAAACGGTCCCTTCAACCGGTTATTTAAAAGATTTTAAATTGATTTATTATCCACCTGGAATCTTAATTCAATATCCTCGTAGTGAATTTAATGGAAAAATCCCACCATTTAAAGATGAACCAATCTTTAGTGACACTTTAGGAGGTGCTGATGCTTGGAGTAATTTAGTTAACTTATCAACTATTGCTGAAATTAATAAGCTTGCAGTTGAATATGAAGGAACAAATATCATCAATATCTGTGAAAATAGGCATAATAGAATGCTTGTTGAACTAGGACAAAAAATCTACGATAACATCGGATCTATTCGTCTTATTTGTATCGCTGGTCCTTCAAGTAGCGGTAAGACTACTTTCAGTGATCGATTAACCCTTGAACTTATCTCTAGAGGTATCAATCCAATTAGAATCTCACTTGATGATTATTATAAAGATAGAGAAGATGTACCTTTAGATGAATTTGGAGAACCAGATTTTGAATCTTTAGATGCTTTAGATGTTGATTTATTTAATGAAAACTTAGTTGATTTACTTAGTGGCGAAGAGGTTGGAATGCCTCGATTTGATTTCCAACTCAAAAAGAGAGTCTATGATAAAAGAATTAAAATTGAAAAAGGACAACCTATTATTATTGAAGGAATTCATGCTTTAAATGAAGCTTTGACTCCTTTAATTCCTAAATCAATAAAATATAAGATTTATATTTCTCCTCAAGCTCAAATCAATTTGGATAACGAAAACCCAATTTCATTAACTGATATTAGACTTATTAGACGAATTGTTAGAGATTCAAAATATCGTAATTCTTCAGCTGAAGATACCTTATCAATGTGGCCTTCAGTAAGAAGAGGAGAATTTAAATGGATCTATCAAACTCAAGAAGAGGCAGATTATGTTTTTGACTCCTTCTTAAATTATGAATTATGCGTCTTAAAAAAATATGCCTATCCATTAATCAATAAAATCGATAAAGATGGGCCATTTGGACCAGATGCTGAAAGATTATTAAAATTACTTAAATATTTTGTCGATTTAGATGAAAAATATATCCCTTGTAATTCAATTCTTAAGGAATTTATTGGGGGTTCTTGTTATCGTGATGCTGGGTTTTAATCTTCACAAATTTATTAACATATTGAAGATTAAGTGACTTATGAATAACGAGTAATTCATTCATATAAACATTTCTTAAATTCAAATATCTAGCGTATTCTTCTTCGGTGGCGATTTCTTTATAGAAGGTATTAAAAACACTTTCGAGTCTAAAGAAACTTTCATATAAATTAATCATTGTAATTAGAAAATAATATTCTCTATTAGAATAGATTAAAAGCGGAGAAGAATGCGCTATTTCACTAGATAATTCATATATTTTAGAATATTTTTTTAATCCAGCCATATTCTCAACGCCATCTCTAAAGTTAAGTTTATAATCAACTAAATATTCTTTATCCTTGATTGCAAAAAGATAGCCATATTCGATAAATTTTTTCATATCTTTACTTTTTAAGCCTTTTTCTTTCATCTTTTCTTTAATCTCGGCGAATATTTCGTCGGTTTTTTCTTTGCTTTTGATTTGGCCTCGATATGCTAAAGAATATTCAATATGTCTAAAATAGGCATCAAATACATCTTTTCCGTTTAATACTAGTACATATAATATCGATTCATTTTCATGTGTAGTTCTCCAGGTTGAAAAAGCCTCGACATCAAAACCATTAATTAAAAGATTTTGAATACATTGAGATAAAGAAAATGAATTTTTAAGCATATCTTTAATTAATCTTTGATATTTATCGTATTCAACGTTTTGGCGGTTAAGGATGTTTAAACAGAAGTTCAAATATAAGGCCATGGTTGAAATTTGAGGATTAAATTTATTTAAATATGCTTGAGATTTATAGTTTAATTGTTCATTTGTAAGATATTTATCGCAAATAACTGAACATAAATAATGATAAAAATCCTCATCCTGAAGCATTTTTTCAATACTTACTTTCTCTCCCCATCTAATTGAATGAGCAAACTTAATTTCATTTAAAATATATAAAAGAACAACGATTGGATTAACAAAGTTAAACTCTTTAAATTCACTTTGTTTTAAAACAGTTTCAATCGCTTCAGTAACTGTTTCATATATGTCATATAAAAGATCGCTAGAATCTAAAAAATCTTGTTCTACATTAAGTCTTTTTAAGGTGCTATCGAATTGAGGTTTATTTATCTTCATTACGTTCATAGTATCTATTATTTTATAATAGTTTAATTATTTTTGCTTATACTTTTAGATTTAAATAAAAAAGGGATGAAATAGAGTGTAATTTTCCTTCAATTTGTAGAGGATATTTTACTCTCTTATCCAGTAAGATAACCGTTTCTTTAGCTTTTTCTTTAATTTTAGTTAAAACAACATAATTTTCTTTTAAAATTTCAAAAAGCAGCGCATTATCAATCTTATCTTTATTTTCATAAATAGTAGGAATAATAACAATTTCATCAGTTTCTTTAATTTCATTTAAATGTGAGAAATCATCGATAGTTATCTTTGATTTATTATCCATTAAAACAGAAAAAGTCATCATCGATAAATAAAAAATAAATAAATTTATAGATGTTAAATTATAATGAGGATTCTTTTTTAATGAATCTTTAAAAAATTCGATAAAATCCTTTTCTTTTTTATGCTTACTAAGAAATAAGTAAGGTTTATTTTCATTGTCTTCTTTCTTATTTTCTAAAAAGATTTTAAGGACTTTTTTATAGTTTTTCCTATCACATTTTCTTAAAATTGAACGTAATAAAATAAATGAGTTTAATTCAATAAATCGACAAGAATCATTAAAATTAGTTTCCACGTGGAAACTTTTTTCAAATTCTAATGCTTTCTGCATCTCTTTCGTCGACTCAAAAAGAAATAAAACATTCTTTCCGCCACTATTTACTTTGGAAATTGTATTTTTAATAAAATAAATTACGCACTCGATTTTAAGATCGACTTCTTCTATTTTTATATCTTTTAAATAATCTCCAAAAAAGATATCTTCTAAAACAATATCTTTGTTATTTTTTATATTTTTTGTATATGTTTGAAGAATTATATTTAAGTTTAAAATTTTTCTTAAAGTTGAAACATTTTTAAAATTATTTATCGTTGCTGAAAGATAAGAAAATAAAGGGAGATTGCTTTTAAAAGGTAAAAACTTTTGATATTGGTATTTATATAAAAAATTGATAATGATGCACTTTTTTCGATCATTATCTTTAACATCTTTTTTTATTATCTTAAATGTTTCTTTATAAAATAAAGATTTTAATCTTTTGTATCTATCTAAATACTTATTTTTGGTGTTTTTATCTTCAATTTCATCGATTATTCTTTTAATTATTAGTAAAATTCTATTTTTCTTATTATCTTTAAAGTTTTCAATTGTTGCTAATTCACTAAAAATTAATTCTAAATATCTCGTTGAATATACGATTTCATGTTTTTTAGTAAGGGATACTTCTTCTAATTCAATATCATAAATTTTAAGCTCATTTAGGCTCATTAAATATTGTCGAATTAATTTAAAATCCGTTTCAACTTTATATATTTTTAGCATCAATTACTTATTTAAATAGTCTTGTAGCTTCGATTGCTTTTTTCCATTTATATTCAATTTCTTGGACTTTTTCTTCTTCTAATTTAGGTTCAAATTCTTTTGAAATTTGATGAATTTTTCCAATTTCATCGATATTCTCCCAGAACTTTGAATATAATCCTGCTAAATACGCTGCACCTAATGAGGTGGTTTCTAAATTTTTAGGCAAAATGACTCTTGATGATAAAATGTCGGCTTGATATTGCATCAAATAATTATTTGTAGTTGCTCCGCCATCAACTCTTAAGGTTTGGATTTTTTTATTAGAAATTCTTTCGATTTCACGAATAACATCCTTAGTTTGTAGAGCAATACTATTTAAAGTTGCTCTAATGAAGTGTTCTTTAGTAGCTCCACGAGTTAATCCAAAAACTGCACCACGACATTCGTCATCCCAATAAGGAGCTCCTAGTCCTACAAAAGCAGGAACAACATAAACTCCAGCGCAATCCTTACATTTATTTGCATAAGTTTCACTATCTGCTGCAGTTTTAATCATTCTCATTTGATCTCTTAGCCATTGAATTGAAGCGCCACCAATAAAAACCGATCCCTCAATTGCATAAGAAACTTTCCCATCAATTTCCCAAGCAATTGTAGTGATAAGTCCATTTTTATCGATAATAAAATCATCACCTATATTCATTAAAACGAAACATCCAGTACCATAGGTTGATTTAATATCACCCTTATTAACACAGTTTTGACCAAATAAAGCTGCTTGTTGGTCACCTGCTACACCTAAAATTCTTAAATATTTATCGAGTCTTGATGCATATCCAAAAAAATGAGATGAAGGACAAACTTCAGGCAAAATACATTTTGGAATATTGAAAAGTTCTAATAATTCTTCATCCCAGGAAAGGGTTTTAATATTATAGAGCATCGTTCTTGATGCGTTTGTGACATCAGTTTTAAAAATGGTTTCTTCTGATAACTTATACATTAACCAAGTATCAATCGTTCCAAACATTAATTCGCCTTTTTCTGCTTTTTCTTGGCCATTTTCAATATTATCTAGAATAAATCTAATCTTAGAAGCACTAAAATATGGATTGATTATTAATCCTGTTTTTTCTCTAACAAAATCAGTTTTATCTTTTAAAGCATCACAAATATATGCTGATTGACGAGATTGCCAAACTAAAGCATTATAAACAGGCATTCCAGTTTCTTTATCCCAGATAACAGTTGTTTCTCTTTGATTAGTAATCCCGATAGAATCGATATTTTTATAGGTTAGATTGGTTTTTGCAAGTAAATCATTAATGACATTCAAAACAGATAAATAAATATCTAAAGCATCTTGTTCAACCCATCCATCATGAGGAAATAAACAAGCGACTTCTTGTTGCGATTTATAAAAAATATTTCCTTCATGATCAATCAAAGAAGCTCTAGTTGATGTTGTACCTTGATCAATTGTTAAAACATATTTATTCTTATTCATCTGCTTTCTCCTCTTTTCCCCATGAAAATAGGTGAATTTTCTTTAATTTTGGATATTCAACTCGATCTTTTAAGAAGTTTTTCGTATAAGAATCAACTAAATCTTTAATTAAATATCTAATATTTTTCTTCTTTTCTTCATCAATATCTTTAACAGCCGTTAAGTAAGAATCGGTTTCAAAAAATAAATCTTTTGCAAGCCCCCCAAGAGTAAAAATGTTATTGGTTTCAACTATTTTAAAGACTACTTCGACCATTTCTGGAAGATATTCGTTTTGATGGCGATATACCCAAGAGTTTATCGTTTCTCTAAAAGCATCTGAAAATGGAGTGTGATATGCAGTTCTTTTCATAGTTGTAAGGCCAGTTTTTCGATCCATTACCCATGTTAAAATATCGTGACCACTTAAATTAATTTTGGTTGATTGAATTACTTCGTGATTTTTAGAATCATCTAATAAGGTTCCAATAATTCCGTCTTCAGGAACAAATTTAAATAATTTAGTTCCATACTCACTATAATTAAATTTATCGTTTAAAAATCCAGGTCCATCAAAATTATAAACTTTATCAACTCTTTGTTTTTTAGCTTTAGGTAAAGAAAAGTAGGAATAATATGCAACATTTCCGCCTTTTGAGTGCCCGATTATAGTGATGTGTTTTCTTTTTAAAATCTTTAACATTTTTAAAACATATTCTTTTGCTTTATCGTGAGATGGAATCTTATTCATAATCGCCATGTTAAAATCTTCCTTCCATCCATTAAGAGTATTATCAGTCCCTCTAAAACAAATTACATATTCATCATCAATTTGATATGTAATTGCAAAGAATTGGATTAATTCTTCACTACTAAAAAACTCACTAAAATAGCCGATTTTTACATCTTGATATCTTTGAGATGAGAAGAATTGTCTTAAAAATAAATTATAAGAATTATTTAAAGTAATATATTTTTTTGAAATCTTATCGATCATGTAAGATTTTCCATAACCACTTAAATTAACCAATCCTTCACATCCTTCTTTAAATAATTCTGATTGTTCAAAATCAGCATAAGAAAGGGAGGCCAAAATTAAATAATCAGCCTCACATACAGAGGTAATAGCGAAGGATTCATCTCCTCTTTTCTTTAAAAAATGCTTAATTGTGGCCATAACTACTCTACTTCTTTAGTTGCAATAACATCTACTCCTAAATTTAATACATTTTTAATTATAATATCATTCATCTTTATTGGTGCGCTAACTCTAACTTTTTTAATTTCTTCCATTAAAGGGAAAATCATATTTTTAGGGATTACATCACTAGTTCTTACAGGAAGAAGAGTAAATTCCCTGTTTATTACTAAGACAGTTGAAGTAATATTTCTTAAAGGATTAATTGATTCTTGTTTAACATAGGCTAAACCTCTAGGACAAGAATAACCTGTGATATTATCACCTTCAACTTTGATATGACATCCTTTAGGACATACGATACAAATATATTCGCCGTTCATAACTTTATAATTCCTCTACTTCAACCTTAATTTCATTAATATTAATAAAATCAACATCTTTAAGCTTGATTCTTTCCATTTCGGAAGGAATAAGATTTTCTTTTTTAACAGTTTTTAAGATGTTTTCGTTATCTTTTATGTAAATAACGCCTTTTTTAATAGGTTTTTTGACTCTAAAAGAGAATTGAACTTCTTTTAAAGAATCATCAACTTTAATTTCATTTGGTAAAAGATAATTTAAATTTTCGTTATGGTTTGTATAAATAACTTTTTTAACTTCTTTTCTTCCATTTTTAATTAATTCTGCGGCATTTTTTCCAGCAATTTCACCTTCATCACTAACAAAATCGACTAAATCGTGAACATGAAGAACATTGCCACAACTGAAAACTCCCTTAATAGAAGTTTCTAAATTTTGATCAACATAAGCGCCTTTAGTTTTTAAATAAACTTTGGCACCACTATTTTTTAATAAGGCATTAAAAGGATATAAGCCAATTGAAAGAAGTAAAGTATCGCATTTAATATATTCTTCTTTGCCTTTTATTGGTTTTAAAGAATCATCTACATCACAAATTGTAATTCCTTCAAGTTGGTTATTTCCATGAATTTTTATAACAGTATTATGAAGTTTTAAAGGAATATTGTAGTCATTTAAACATTGGACAATATTACGGTTTAACCCGTTAGAATATGGCATAAGTTCGCTAACACCGATTACATTAGCTCCTTCAAGTTTCATACGTCTAGCCATAATTAATCCAATATCACCACTTCCTAAAATATAAACATTTTTACCAACTAAATAACCATCAATATTAAGGTATTTTTGGGCCAATCCGGCTGTAAAAACTCCATTAGGTCTATCTCCAGGAATCATGATTTGACCACTGGTTCTTTCATTACATCCAGCAGCAAAAACGATAGCTTTAGTTAAGACTTTTTTAATTCCTTCTTTAGAGTTTATATAAGTTACACTTAATTCGTTTGAATCAATTTCAATAACGAGAGTATTTAATTCGTATTTAATATTATTTTCTTTAATAAAAGTAATATATCTAAAAGCATATTCTGGCCCAGTTAATTCTTCTTTAAAACGATGTAATCCAAATCCATTATGAATACATTGATTTAAAATTCCTCCGAGTTCATCGCTTCTTTCTAAAATAAGGATATCTTTAACTCCGTTTTCATAAGCACTTTTAGCGGCACTTAATCCAGCACTTCCACCGCCGACAACAATTAATTCAACCATTTCCATAATTAATTATCTCCTTTAGAAGTGTATTTCAAAACTTCGCTTCCTATATCTTTATATCTAACTTCACTAGGATCAATGTTAAGCTCGCGAGCCAAGATTTTAATTACCTCTTCCTGACAGAAACTGCCCTGGCATTTTCCGAATCCAGGTCTTATTCTTCTTTTAACGCCTTTAACGGTTCTAGCTCCGCAATTTCTATGAATAGAATCGATTATTTCGCCTTCACTAACTTTTTCGCAGCGACATACCATTCTGCCAAAACTTGGATTTTCTTTTATAAGTTCGTTATATTTTTCTTTTCCTAACTTCTTTAAAGAAGGATAGGCTCTTCTATTAGGATTAAAGTTCTTATTTTCTTTTAAATTTAATCTTTCTTTAATTAAATCTGAAACATACTCCCCGATTGCAGGAGAAGACGCTAATCCTGGTGACATAATTCCATAAACATTGAAAAATAGCGGGTTTTTCCCACTTTCTTCAATAGTAAAATCGTCATTCTCGGGATTTGCTCTAATTCCAGAAAAAGTTCTAATTGTTTCTTGATAAGGTATATTTTTAACGATTCTATTCGCTGTTTCTTTAATTGAATCAATAGTTAAAGAATCTGTTGAAACATCATCTTTTTCGCATAAATCGTTTGAAGGCCCAACTATATAATTAAAAGAGGTTGTAGGAGAAACTAAAACTCCTTTACCAACCTTAGTTGGACACATAAAAATAGTATGCTTTAAAAAGTTGTCGTTAAAATGATCTAAAACAACATATTCGCCTTTTCTTGGGTTGATTTTATATTTTATATCTTCAACCATTTTTAAGATTTCATCAGCATGATATCCAGCGGCATTAACGACTGCTTTTGTAAGAATTTTAGTAGCACTATTTATTATATAAACTTCATAAAATTCATTATTCTTTTTAATATCAACCACTTCTGTATCAAGCATTAATTCAAAGCCATTATCCATAGCGTTTTCCATAAATGCTACAGTTAAACCAAATGGAGAAATAATTCCGCTATCTTCGCATAAAATTCCAAACTTAACTTCATTAGTTAAATTTGGTTCAAGTTTATGAATTTCTTCATAATCTAGGAATTTAGCTTTTACACCATTTATTTCAGCTCTTTTTAATAAGTTTTGAAGAGTTTCATAATCTTCATCATTAAAACCAACGGTAATAGAGCCGTTTTTTATAAAGCTTACATTTAGTTCTTCGCAAACTTTAGGCATCATTCTATTGCCTAAAACATTGAATTTAGCTTTTAAGGTTCCTGGTTTAGGATCATAACCCGAATGCACAATAGCGCTATTTGCACTACTTGTTTCTTCTCCAACATCGCTATGTTTTTCAATTAGTAATCCTTTTAATTCAAAACGCGATAAATATCGAGCAATTGACGTTCCAATTACTCCTCCACCAATAACTACAACATCATAAAAGCTATTATTCATAAAACTATTCCTTTCGATTTAAAGAATCGTTTACATTGAAGTGATTTCCGTGAAATCTTTTATGTAATTTATCTAAATTATATTGAGCAACCTCTTCTAAAGTTAATCCTAAACCTGAAGCAGTTTCAGCAATGTACCATAAAACATCTCCAAGTTCGTCTTTTAAATGGACTTTGTCTAACTCATGACCTTGGTATTTATATTTTTTAACAATATCACAGCATTCACCAACCTCACCAGCAAGTCCTAAGACTCCGTTAGTGATCATGTCTTTTTTTCCTTCATCAGAAATTAATTCATAGGCTTGTCTTTGATATTCGTTAAATGATAGTTTTTCTTTTTCCATACTATTTTATCCTATTTATCATAATTATTTTAATTTTTCGAAATCAGTTACGCCGTGTTTACATAATGGGCAAATGAAATCTGGAGGTAAAACTTTGCCTTCATAGATATAACCACAGATTTTACAAATCCAACCAACAATTTTCTTATCACTTCTTGCTGGTTTTGGTTTGATATTATCCATGTAATATTGATAAGTTAAAGATTTTTCGTTAGAGACTTGTTTAGAATCAACGATTTCACCTATAAATCCATAGTGACTTCCTAAATCAATGACCTCTTTAACTTCAATTGATAAATATGCATTGGTATATTTAGTTAAATATTTTAAACCTAATTTGTCGGTATCAACGAAGTTAAATCCTTCAAGTTTATCGACATCTTTTCCACTTTGGAAACCAAAACGTTTAATTAAGTCGAATGTAGTATTTTGATTTAAAACAGAAATGGTAGCTTTTTTGGTTTCTTTTATTACTTCTGCGGAATAATTCTTTTTATTAACAGTGAACATAATACGGGTAGGATTTTCACTAACTTGATTAACGGTATTTAAAATCATTCCGTTATCTTTTTTACCATCGTTTGAAGTTAATACATATAAACCATAACTAATTTTAAATAATGGGTTATCACTTAATGATGGTTTTGGGAAATCTTTAGCAATTTCTTTTGCTAAAGCAATAACATTTTCAATTTGACTAGTTCTAATTGCAGAATTAATAGTAAATCCAACGCCTTCTAAAATCTTCATATTTTTCATTTGAGCGAAGATTTCTTTCATTAATTTCATAGAATTTGGTGCCCAAGTTCCGTTTTCAACTAAAGCAACGGTTCTATTTTGCATATTGTGATATTTTAAATCTAATAAGAATTCTTCGACTGGGGTGAAAATACCCATATTATATGTTGAAGAAACAACGACTAAATGGGAATATTTGAAAGTTTCAGCAACTAAATATGATTTATCGGTTTTAGAAGCATCATACATATGAATATCTCTAATTCCTTCGGCACCTAATTGGTCAGCAATCATGTTAGCAACTTTTTCACTGTTACCATAAATTGAACCATAAACGATTAAAACGCCTTTAACTTCTGGTTCATATCTTGACCATTTATCATATAAATTAATTAAGTAAGGTAAATCTTGTCTCCAAATTGGACCGTGGAGTGGACAAATAGTTTCAATTTCAATAGTTGCAGCTTTCTTTAAGATTGCTTGAACTTGAGTTCCATATTTTCCAACGATATTGGTGTAATATCTACGGGCTTCTTCTAAATAATCTTGTTTGAAGTTCATTTCGTGAGCAAATAAATTGCCGCTTAATGCATTAAAAGTACCAAAAGCATCGGCACTAAATAAAGTTTTAGTTGTAATATCGTAAGTAACCATAACTTCTGGCCAGTGAACCATTGGAGCATTAACGAAAGTTAAAACGTGTTTACCTAAAGAAAGGGTATCGCCTTCTTTAACGATTAAAATATTTTTAACTTCTACGCCATCATTGAAGTTTTGATACATTTTATACGCTTTATCGTTGATAACTAATATAGTTTCTGGATGATCATGTAAAATTCTTTTAATAACACTACTATGATCACATTCCATATGGTTAACAATTAAGTAATCGAGTTTTCTTCCTTCTAAAACATCCTCTACTTTTTCTAAAAATACACCTTCAACTGATGGATCAACTGTATCTAATAAACAAGTTTTCTCATCAAGAATGACATATGAGTTATAACTTACTCCATTATTAAGCGGGTAGATATTCTCAAAAAGAGCGATTCTTCTATCGCTTGCACCTACATAATAGGTGTCTTTAGTAACTAATTTCTTTAAATACATAATTTCTTATTTCCTTTTAGTCCTTAAAATAACAAGAAAATTATAGCATTTATAGAAAAGTAAAAAAATGTATATGCTCATAATTGTTAGTGTTTCAATTTTGTAAGTAAATAAAAAAATAAGAACCTTGTATAATTAATTTCTCAAAAAAACAAACGAGGTTCTTATGGGTTTAAGTATAACAAATTTCGACACTATTTTGACTACAATATTTAATAAATCACATTTATTAACTCTTGAAACGATTTGAGAGAGTTTAGAAGATCTTGATTTAAAACTTTTGAA
>CASFZN010000018.1 GCA_949299195.1 uncultured bacterium
AAATATTATGCAATCAATGTCACGTAAAGGTAACTGTTTTGATAATTCTATAATGGAATCTTTCTTTGGTATTATGAAAAATGAAATATATTACGGCAAAGAAAACACTATAACTAATTTTAACCATTTTATATTTCTCGTTGACGAGTATATGCGGTATTATAATAATAAAAGAATAATGAAATAAGCAGGCTGGCTATCACCTGTCCAATACAGGCTTAAAAATGGTTATAATTGGTAAAAAAACGATAGCAAAAAACGGTCCAGTAAATAGGGTACCCACCATTCCAACAAATTACGCGATAAATATCGCGTTTTTTAATTTTTTAAAGAAAAAACCGGTCGTTATTTAACTTCGTATCGTCCGGTTTAATATATTACTATTCTTTCTTTTTCTTCAGCCTTATTTCTTTTACCGTTGAAACAAGATTACCACCTTCATAATCGCTTAAAATATTAGCTTTAATCTTTTTATAATATTTAAGTTCATTAATTACTTCGCTAGTAAACCTTTCTCCTGGAATAATTAATGGAATTCCTGGAGGATAAATCATAATCATTTCTTTTGAAATTTTATTTAAAGCTTGAGGCAATTTAACAACCTTTAAATCAGCATGATATGCTTCTCTAGGTCTTAAAACTAATTCTGGGAAATTCTTCATATAGTGATGGTCTTCGCTATAAACTAAATCTTCTTTAAAATATTTTTGACTTATTTTCTTCAAGCATTTAACTAAATAATCAACATCACTAAGTTTAGATCCGACAGTAAAAAGTAATAAAAATACATATGTTTCAGCTAGTTCAATTTGAATTTTATATTTATCTTTTAAAATTTTATAAACATCAAATCCCGAAATTGTTAATCTATCAATTTCAACAACAAGTTTAGTTTCATCATAACTATAAGAACCTTGTTTTAAAAAATATTCTTTATCATGAGCAATAAATCCAGGAACTTCATTGATTCTATCATGAGCATATTTTGCGAGTTTAATCGCATTATTTATGTGTTTGGATCCATTAAAAACCAAGAATTTTCTAGTGGAATCTAAAGATGCAATTAATAAAGATGATGGACTTGTTGTGGTTAAAAGATTGAAGGTTTTCGCAATATCATATCGAGAAATTCTATCTCCTTTAACGAGCAAGACTGAAGATTGAGTTAAACTTCCACCAGTTTTATGAATTGAGAGTGTTGAAATATCTGCCCCGGCATCCATTGCTGAAACTGGACATCTACTTGAAAAATAAAAGTGAGATCCGTGAGCTTCATCTACCATAACAACCATATTTTTAGAATGAGCATATTCAACAATCTTTTTTAAATTACAAGTTGCTCCAAAATAGGTTGGATTAATGATAAAAATAGCTTTAGCATCAGGATTTGCATCAATCGCTTTTTTCCATTCTTTATAAGAAATTTGATTAACTATTTCTGTTTGTTGATCAATTTCAGGCATAACAAAAACTGGAATAGCCCCAGATAAAACTAAGCCGTTTATCGCAGATTTATGAACATTTCGAGGCATTAAAATCTTATCTTTTGCTTTTAATACCGACATAATCATTATTAAAATTCCACTTGTTGAGCCATTAACTAAAAATTTTACATAATCAGCATTACAAGCTTTTGCAAATAAATCTTGAGCCTCTTTTATAACGCCACGAGGATGAAGTAAATTATCCATTCCTCTAGGTGCGTTTACATCACTTTTATAAATATTTGGTCCAAAAACTTTATTAAAATCAGTTCTAATTTTACCTTGGTGATGACCAGGAACATCAAAAGCGACAGTTTTTAATTTTAAGTATTCCTTATAAGCATCGAGATATGGCGTTTTTCGTTGCTCGACTAAGTCTAATTTTTTCATAACGATTATTAATATAATCATATTTAACTCAATTGACAACAAAATTCATCCAGATATAATGGGATTTATGAAAAAAATATTAGTCATATCCGATAGTCATGGTGACTATTATAAAATGCAAGATATAATCAACGAAAGATATGATGTTGATTATAGCTTTCATTTAGGTGATTATGCTATTCCTGATTATTTAATGAGCGACTTTTTAGCCGTTAAAGGCAATCAAGATGTTCATTCTTCATTTCCTTATTTTAAAGATGTTGAAATTGAAGGATTTAAGATTCATTTAGAACACGGAAATAATTATCGACTAGCTTTCGAACTTGAAAATTATTTAAAAGAAATCGGATGTGATATCTTTTTATTTGGACATACTCATCAAAAAATGGTTAGAAAAATAAATAATACTATTTTATTAAATCCAGGCAGTTTAACTAGATCTAGAGACGGCGATAAAGGTAGTTATTTAATCATCACTTTAGAAAAAGATAAGGAAATAAAATACGAATTTATAGAGATTTAATCATTTTAGAAGTTAGTTCAGCGCTTTTAAAATCATACATTAAATTATACCCGCCACAAAGGCCATCAATATCAACAACTTCTCCGATAAAATAAACATTTTTTTCAATTTTTGATTCGACAAAATTATTTAAATTAGTTTTAGAAATTCCACCAATACTTACTTGCGAATTATTAAATCCTTCTAAGGAATCAAATGTGAATTTAAAGTTAATAACATCTTCGGCTTCAGTAAAATAAATGTAACTTCCCCTTTTTATTTTATGATAGATTTCCTTATCAATATATTTAGCTACAGCATGAGAGAAAATACCTTCTAAAGGATTGATTAATACATTCTCTTTTGAAAGTTCTACCATTTTGTTAATGTCAAAAAAGTTTTCACGTGGAAACTTAGGAACCACATAAATATCGCATTTTTTAATTTTTAATCTTGAAATCATGCTTGCAAGATTAAAAATACAAATCCCGCTTAAAGAGTCTTTTTTAAATAGGACTTCTCCTTCTTCTTTATATATTTCTTTGCCGTTTTTATCCTTTAAATAAACAGTAGCAGTTAATCTTTCATTTTCTAAATCTTTAATTTTTTCTTTAATCATGATTTTACATAATCCAGGAAGAATTTGATTAACTATATACCCATGATTTTTAAATAGCTCGAAAAGCTTTCCATCACTTCCAAACTTTGGTGAAGATGAATTTCCACACCCAAAAATTAAAACATCACCATCATATTCATTTTTACTAGTTTTAATATGAATTTTATCGTCTTTTCGATACTCATAAGAAATAAATTCTTCATGGATAAACTTTACATTTTTACCTTTTAAAAATTTTATTAAATAATCAGCATAAGTTTTGGCACTTAAAGAATAAGGATATAAATATCCATCATTTAAAACGGTGGTTTTAACTCCGATTGAATCTAAAAAAGTTAATAGTTCATTAGGTAAATTTTTAGCATATTTATCGTAAAATTCTTTATCATTATATGAATATTCATTAATGTTTAAATTACCTAAATTACATCTACCATTTCCGGTTGCATAAAGTTTTGAAGCAATTTTTTCATTCTTCTCAATTATAAAAATTTCGTCATCCTTTGATCTTAAAGAATGAATGATTCCAAAGTATAAACTTGCGGCTCCAGCGCCAACTAAAAAAATTCTCATATCTTTTTTTATTATACTATAAAAAGGTGTAAAATTATGAACATGTCGATGGTTTATATGTTTATTTTTACATTTATTGGGACTTTACTTCCTACTTTTATAGGGAGTTTATTACCTAATATTATTAAAGAGGATAAAAAGAAAATAACCTCTTTTTTATCGTCTTTTTCTGTAGGAATTATTATTGCATTATTATTTTTAGAACTAATTCCTCATACTACTCACCATGCAGAGCACATATTTGAAAATAGTATATATGGAATTTTATTAAGTATTGGAGTAATTGTTATTAGTGGCTTATTATTCTTCTTTTTACATGAATTAATTCATAAAATTACTCACCATCACCACCACGATAATGATGATAATGAAGCATGCCATGATCATCTTCATTTAAGTGAAATTAATGAAACAATGGATAAAAAATCATTATTTTTTAATGGTTTAATCTTTCTTTTTTCAATATTAATACATAATATCCCAGAAGGTTTTGTCTTAGGTACAATGTTTAATGGTGAAAGCTTCCCAATAAGCGGCTTAATGATGTCAATCTCATTATTTTTCCACAACTTAATTATTGGTTATTCAATTTCTTTAACATTTAAAAAATCAGGTAAAAAACCATTTTTTTCAATTCTTGTTACCTCTATTAATGGATTAGTTTCTTATATTCTTGCAATAGTTGGTTACTTTGTTTCGAATCCAATTGATAATGATTTATTTACTACTATTTTATTTGGATTTTCTAGTGGCGCTTTACTTTATGTTCTCGTTATCGAATTATTGCCACAAATATTTTATGAATATAAAAATAAATATACCTTTTTCTTTCTTCTTATTGGATTTGCTTTAGGTGCATTTTTAATTTTGATATAATCACTTTGTTATGAAAAGATTTGGATTAATTATTGCGATTGGACTAGAAATTGAAGCTCTACTAGAAGAAAAAAATAGCTCTTTAAAAGTTATTGAAACTTCACCTTTTTTAATTTATGAACTTGATTTAGATAATGAACGCGTTTTATATATTATTAAATCTGGATGTGGCGAAGAATTAGCTGCTATTGCTACTACCTATTTAATTAATAAATATAAGGTCGAAACTTTATTTAATTATGGAATAGTCGGAGGATTAAATCCTAATATCGAATATCAAGATACTGGAATTATTTACGAAGCAGTTCATCATGATTTTGATACCACTGGATTTGATAGCGATATCACTAAAGGATTCCATACAATTTTTAATACTGATAAGTTTGAATTAGATAAAAACCTTATCTCCAAAGCTTTAGAAATTAATAACCTACCTTTATATCGCCTCGCTAGTGGGAATAGGTTTATCTATAAAAATGAAGAAAGATTAGCACTATATGATGAATTTAAGTGCGATGTTGTTGATATGGAATTAATTGGAATTATTTTTAGTGCCAAACTCTTTGATGTTCCGCTTTTATCACTTAAAGCAGTTTCAGATGTCAGCGAAAACATCGAAGAAAACGAAAATCCATATTATAATTCGGCACTTAAAGCCGCTAAAATTATTCTTAATATTGTCAAAAATATTTAAAAAAGACTTGTCAAAAATTATTTTTCATTTATTATTAGAAACATAGCAAAAATTATTGCTATCTTAGAAAAATAAAAATTAATAGGAGAAAGAAATGGAAAAGATTATTAAAAATAAAAATATCGATTTATTTAATTCTTACTATTATTTTTATTATCGCTTGAAATAGGATATTTCCTATATTTTTGTTGTCTTAGGAAATGTCTAATTAAAAGGAAGACACCTAAGAGAGCAATAATGAAAATTCCCCTTATTAATGTTGGCTTAGTTGTCTTGCTTCATGGATAACTAAGTTTTTTATTTATAAGGAAGGAAAAAGCATATGAAAACAAAGCAAATCTTATCACTTTTAGTGGTAGCACCTCTATTGATTACTTCTTCACTTACGTCTTGTAGTGATGAAAACGTAATTACAATTGGAATTTTAAAACAAGCTACCCACACAGCACTTAATTTAACCGAAGAGGGCTTTAAAAGTGTTATTGAAGAACATGGTGAAATCAATGGTAAAACCGTTGAATTTAGTGTTCAAAATCCAGAAGGAGACTTAAATATTCTCCAAACCATGGCATCATCTTTATCGCTATCAAGTGATTTATTATTTGGAATCGGAACCGATAGTACCTTAGGACTTAAACGCGAGGTAGAAAAATCAGGAAGCGAAAAACCAATCCTATTTAGCGCCGTAACTAACCCAGTTTTTAGTGGGATCTTAGAAAATGAAGATGAACCTGAAGCAAATATCACTGGTTCTTCAGATATGGGCCCAATTAAAGAAGCTATCGATTTATTAAAAACACATTTTGACGATAAAATCGAAAAAGTTGGAATCGCTTATAATGCAAGTGAAACTAATTCCCACGAACAAAAAGATATTGCTAAAGAAGCTATTGAAGCAAATGGATGGGAAGTTGCAGAAGTTTCTTTCACTTCAGTTAATGAAACTAGAACCAACATTTCTTCTTTATTAAATCAAGGCGTGGATGCAATATTTTTACCAACAGACAATTTAATTTCTTCATCATTAAGTGAAGTTAAAGCCGCAATTGATGCTTCAACTAATAAACCAATCGTAGTTTGTGGAGAAGATAATCAAACTAAGGTTACTGGATTATTCTCTCTTGGTGTTGACTATTTTGCTTTAGGTGAATCAACCGGAGAAATGGCTATTGATATATTATCTGGAAATAAAGAAATTAAAGAAATTCCTGTTCACTATCAAACAGATTGTTTATTAACAGTTAATGAAACTTTAGCAGAAGAATGGGGAATTAACCTTCCTGATTCATTATTAAATGAAGCTGATGAAAGGATTTAATTTTTATGGATATTTTAAGATATTTATTAACAAATCCTTTAGAGTTAGGGCTAATATGGGCGATATTTGGACTAGGAGTATTTATTTCTTATAGAGTTTTAGATATTGCAGATTTAAGTGTGGAAAGTGTTTTACCATTTAGTGCAATAGTTACAATCTTAGCAATAAATATGGGAATTCACCCAATATTAGCGATGGTTTTATCGGCAGTAAGTGGAATATTTCTAGGAGTAATTACTGCTTGCTTATCTACAATTTTAAAATTACCACCTCTTCTTTCTGGAATTGTGATGATGACTGCTTTAATCTCATTTATTACTGTATTAAGTAATGGGAATTTGGTTTTAGATTTATCAAAAAGTACAATCTTTACATCTACAACTAATTTATTTAAAGATTGGACAAATAGCACTTTCTGGGGCAATTTTATTGGAATCACCTTAATTTTATTACTTACTTTAACAATAATTTGCGGTTTGATGTATTGGTTCTTTGGAACAAAACTTGGAGTTGCAATTAGAGCAAGTGGGCAAAATAAAACGTTTGCTAGAAGCCAAGGAATAAACGTAAACTTAATGACTATTATTGGAATGGCTATCGCATCTTGTTTAATTGCAATTGCTGGAAGTTTACTTGGTCAATTTAATGGTTCTGTTGCTTCTACTACTGGAAAAGGATCAATAGTAATTGGCTTAGCTGTCGTATTTTTAGGGGAAGTATTCTTTAATCCTAAAACATTTAAAACTAATATCATCGCAGTAGTTGTTGGAGGATATGTCTATTGGTTAGTAATGGCATTAATCCTTTCTATAAAAGGATTTAATACTTCTTACACATACTTAGTTCAGGCATGTTTAATCGTCTTAGTGATGGTTATACCAGAATTAATTTCCTACATTCGACAAAAGAATTCACAAAAAAGGAGATATCAAAATGCTCAAATTAAATAATATTCATAAAACATTCGTTTTAGATAATAATCCTGCTAATGATAGATATGCTTTAAAAGGGATAAATTTAGAAATTAATGATGGTGATTTTGTTACCATTATTGGATCAAATGGAAGCGGAAAGTCTACCTTATTAAATATAATAGCCGGCACAATTTCTCCTGATATAGGAACTATTGCTTTTGATGATAAAGATATAACTAAACTTAAAGATAATAAAAGAGCAAAGATGTTTTCGAGGGTTTTCCAAGATCCAAAGCAAGGTAGCGTTTCAAATATGTCGTTATCTCAAAATCTTGCTTTAGCATTTAATAGAGGTCATTTTCCTTCCTTAAAATGGTCTGTTAAAAAGAAAGATATTGAAGCTCAAAAAGAGTTATTAAAAGTCTTAGATTTAGGATTAGAAAATCGCTTAGAAGAAAGAATGTCATCTTTTTCTGGAGGCGAAAGACAATCGGTTACTTTATTAATGGCAAGTTTAAATGACCCAAAATTATTACTTTTGGATGAACATACTGCAGCTTTAGATCCTAAAACTGCCAGAAAAGTTATGCATCTAACCAAAGACATCGTTAATGATAAAAAAGTCACAACTATTATGATTACTCATAATATGAAAGATGCTATTAAATATGGAAATAGATTATTAATGATGGATGAAGGTCAAATCATATTTGAATGTAGCGGCGAAGAAAAATCTAAATTAACAACTCAAGATTTGATTGATAAATTTAATCATCTTGCAGATAAAGAAGTTAGTGACACAATGATACTTTCTTAATAAATTTAAAACTTACTTTGAAGTATAGTAAGTTTTAAAAGTTTTCACGTGGAAACTAAACATTACGATAATCATCGTAATTTCCTAAAATAGTTGATATGCACAATTCCTTATAAAAAAAGGATAAAGTCTAACTTTATCCTTTTTAATTTGTGTAATAGATTTAGAGAAACTATTTAATAATTTCGCTAACTGTACCTGCACCAACGGTTCTACCGCCTTCACGGATGGAGAATTTGGTACCTTTTTCAACTGCGACTGGGTGAATTAATTCTACGGTGAAGTTGACGTTATCGCCTGGCATAACCATTTCGGTTCCTGCTGGTAGAGTAATTGTACCAGTAATATCAGTTGTGTGGAAGTAGAATTGTGGTCTGTAGTTTGATAAGAAACCAGTATGTCTACCACCTTCTTCTTTAGTTAAGATATAAGCTTGGCAGGTGAATTTTGTGTGTGGAGTAACACTTCCTGGTTTAGCAAGAACTTGTCCTCTAACAACTTGATCTCTTGAGATACCTCTTAATAAGATACCTGCGTTATCACCAGCTTCAGCGTAATCTAATGTTTTTCTGAACATTTCGATACCAGTAACGACTGATTTAACAGTTGGTTTGATACCGACGATTTCGACTTCGTCATTTAATCTAACAGTACCTCTTTCAACTCTACCTGTAACGACGGTACCTCTACCTGTGATGGTTAAGACGTCTTCGATAGGCATTAAGAATGGTTTGTCTGTTTCTCTGGTTGGATCTGGGATATAGCTATCAACAGCATCCATTAATTCTAAGACAGATTTTTCAGCATCTGCATCGCCATCTAAAGCTTTTCTTGCAGAACCTCTGACGACTGGGACATCATCTCCAGGGAAGTTATATTTATTTAATAAATCTCTAACGTCCATTTCGACTAAGTCGATTAATTCTGGGTCGTCAACTAAGTCACATTTATTTAAGTAAACAACGATGTATGGAACACCAACTTGTCTAGCTAAGAGAATGTGTTCTCTTGTTTGTGGCATAACACCATCAGTAGCAGCAACAACTAAGATTGCGCCATCCATTTGAGCAGCACCAGTAATCATGTTTTTAACATAGTCTGCGTGCCCTGGACAGTCAACGTGTGCGTAGTGTCTTTTTCCTGTTTGATATTCGATGTGAGCAGTATTAATTGTAATACCTCTTGCTTTTTCTTCTGGAGCAGCATCGATTTGATCATAATCTCTAACTTCAGATAAGCCTTGTTTTGCTAAAACGTGGGTGATAGCAGCAGTTAAGGTTGTTTTACCATGGTCAACGTGTCCAATGGTACCAATATTCATGTGAACCTTACTTCTATCAAATTTTTCTTTTGCCATAAGTATTCATTTCCTCCTAATAATACCTTGCACTTGCAATGATATAATTTTATAGCATTTATTTTAAGATATCAATAAATATCAATAATGATATTTATTAATAAATTAACCAATTTTTTGGGCTAATTAACGTGTAGCACCGCCACTTTTCTTAATAATTTCTTCTTGGACAAATTTAGGTGTTTCGCCGAAGTGTGAGAATTCCATTGTGTAAGATCCTCTACCTTGAGTGAAGGAACGTAAGTCAGTAACATAACCGAACATTTCTGCTAATGGGACTTCAGCATCAATAATCTTAGCGTTACCTCTTTGAGATTCACCAGTCATTTGACCTCTTCTTCTAGAAAGATCACCAATTACATCACCATAATAATTTTCTGGGACAGTAACTTCAACTTTCATAATTGGTTCTAAGATAACTGGACTACATTTTTTAGCAGCTTCTTTAAGTGCCATACTTGCAGCAATTTTATAAGCAGCTTCACTTGAGTCGACATCATGGTAGGAACCATCATGTAATGTAGCTTTGATATCGATTACTGGATACCCAGCAACTAAACCTTTTTGTAATGCATCTTCTAAACCGTCTTGAGTTGGTTTGATATATTCTTTTGGAATAACACCACCAACGATGCCATTAACGAATTCAAATCCTTTTCCTGGGTTTGGTTCGAATTTAATAACAACGTGACCATATTGACCTCTACCACCAGATTGTCTGATGTATTTGCCTTCACAGTCACCAACACCTTTAATGGTTTCTCTATATCCAACTTGTGGTTTACCAACATTAACTTGGACATTAAATTCTCTCTTTAATCTATCGATAATAATATCTAAGTGTAATTCACCAACACCAGCGATAATAGTTTGGCCGGTTTCTTCACTAGTATGAACTTTGAAGGTTGGATCTTCTTCAGCAAGTTTAGCTAAAGCGATAGACATTTTTTCTTGGTCAGCTTTTGTTTTTGGTTCAACAGCTTCTTCAATAACTGGTTCTGGGAATTCCATTTTTTCTAACATTGTGAAGTTATTTTCATCACATAGTGTTTCACCAGTTGTGGTATTTTTTAAACCGATAATAGCACCGATTTCACCAGCGTTTAATTGTTCAACTTCTTCTCTATGGTTAGCATGCATTAAAACTAATCTACCGATTCTTTCTTTAGAATCTTTATTACTATTTAATACATAGGTACCACTTTTTAAGACGCCGCTATAGACTCTAACGTAAGCAAGTCTACCAATGAATGGGTCAGTAGCGATTTTGAAGACTAAGCCAGTAAATGGAGCGTTATCATCGCTAATACATTGAATTTCATTTCCTTTAGAATCATATGCTTTTGCAGGTGGAATATCTAAAGGTGAAGGGAGATAATCAATAACTCCGTCTAATAAGAGTTGAATACCTTTATTTTTATAAGCAGATCCGCAGAAAACTGGGTGGAAATGACCTTCGATAGTTGCTTTTCTAATGACTTTTTTGATTTCTTCGACAGAAACTTCTTCTCCTTCTAAGACTTTCATCATTAAATCGTCATCAAATGAAGCGATATCTTCGATTAATTCTTCTCTTAATTTTTTACATTTTTCAACGTATTCTTCAGGAATATCGATTAAAACTGGTTTATCTTTATCAGTAAAATCCCAAGCTTCCATTTTAATGATGTCGATAACACCTTTTAAAGTGGATGAGATTCCGATTGGATATTGAACTGGTTTTGCATTTGCGCCTAATTTTTCTTTTAAAGAATCGACACACATTTCAAAATCAGCACCAATAGCATCAAGTTTGTTAACGAAGACGATTCTAGGAACGCCATATTTGGTTCCTTGTCTCCAAACAGTTTCGGTTTGTGGTTCAACGCCGTTTTTACCGTCTAAAACTGTGATAGCACCATCTAAAACTCTTAATGAACGTTCAACTTCAACAGTAAAGTCGACGTGCCCAGGAGTGTCGATGATATTGTAACGATAGTTATTCCAGAAACAGGTAGTAGCAGCTGAAGTAATTGTAATACCTCTTTCTTGTTCTTGGACCATCCAGTCCATGGTTGCGGCGCCTTCGTGGACTTCACCAACCTTATGAATCTTATGAGTATAGTATAAAATTCTTTCGGTGGTTGTGGTCTTTCCGGCGTCAATATGAGCCATAATACCAATGTTACGAGTATGGGCTAAATCATATTCTCTTTTCATAATATTTTATTTTCCCTCTTATTTAATAATAATTCGTAAATATTAGATATTACCATTTGTAATGAGCATAAGCTTTATTAGCTTCAGCCATTTTATGGACATCTTCTCTTTTCTTAACACTTCCGCCGGTGCCGTTTGCTGCATCGATGATTTCATTACATAATTTTTCTTCCATAGATTTTTCTTTTCTAAGTCTTGCATATGAAACTAACCATCTTAAGCCTAAAGTAACTTTTCTTTCTGGAGAAACTTCGGTTGGAACTTGATAGTTAGCTCCACCAATTCTTTTAGCTTTTAATTCAACTTCTGGCATGATGTTATTGATTGCTGTTGCAAAAACATCCATAGCAGGTTTTTTGGTTTTTTCTTCAATTTTATTAAATGCGTTATATAAAATTGTTTGAGCGGTACCTTTTTTACCATCTAACATAATTCTATTAATTAAACGAGTAACTAATTTTGAATTATAAATTGGATCAGGTAAGACGTCTCTTCTTGGATGTGAAACTTTTCTTGACATAACTTAATTTTCCCTCCTTAAAAATTATTCATTGCCTTTTGGTTTTTTGGTCCCATATAAAGAACGGCCTTGTCTTCTAGATTCGATACCAGCACAGTCGAGGGTTCCTCTGATGATGTGATATCTAACACCTGGAAGATCCTTAACTCTTCCGCCTCTAATCATGACGGTTGAGTGTTCTTGTAAGTTATGTCCTTCTCCACCAATATAAGCGGTGACTTCATAACCGTTTGAGAGCTTAACTCTTGCGTATTTTCTTAAAGCAGAGTTAGGTTTTTTAGGAGTCATGGTCCCGACACGGGTACAAACTCCTCTTTTTTGGGCACTATTTTGAGATGTTTCTTTTTTTGTTAAAGAATTGTATCTTTTTAATAATGCAGGTGCTTTTGATTTGTCGGTAGATTGTGTTCTACCTTGTCTAACTAATTGATTAATTGTTGGCATTTTTTCCTCCGTAATATACACACAATTCCTGGTGTATCATCAATAACACTAAAAAAATAAACTTTTCAGTTGCTCGTTAATATTATCAAATCTAAAATATCAGTGTCAATCGTTATTTTATAAATAATTAATATTCATAAAAAAATAAATCAGGGCCATTAATTTTTGGCCCTGATTTTAATAGTTTTTATCCTTAATATTATATATGTAAGAATTCTTTAGTTCTTTTTTCTTTAGGATTAGAGAAGATTTCTTTAGAGTCTCCACTTTCAACGATATATCCATTTTCCATAAATACTAGTTTATTAGAAACATTTTTAGCAAAATTCATTTCGTGAGTTACAACAATCATTGTCATTCCTTTTTCCGCTAATGATTTCATAACTTCTAAAACTTCGTTAACCATTTCAGGATCTAAGGCTGAGGTAGGTTCATCAAATAAAATAATATCTGGATCCATACATAAAGCTCTAGCGATAGCTACACGTTGTTTTTGACCGCCCGAAAGTTCTCTAATTTTATAATTCATTCGATCTTGCATATTAACACTAGTTAAATGTTTAATAGCAATTTCTTTAGCTTCTTTATAATCTCTTTTTAAGACTTTTGTTTGAGCTATAATGCAGTTTTCTAAGACATTATAGTTATTAAAAAGATTAAAAGATTGGAAAACCATCGTAACTTTGGTTCTAATTCTATTGATTTCTTTACTTGAAACAATGATGTTAGGATTATTTTTAATTGCTTCTTTATAAGAAGTTTCATCAAAATAATCTCCCTTATAAATAGGATGCTTTCTTACGTATTTATATGCTTTTTTAGCTTCTTTAATATCTTTTTTTAAATGTTTATTTTCTTTTTTATTTTCTAAATATTTATTTTGATAAATTGCTAAATTGTCTTCAGTTTCAACTAACTTTACTTCATATTCATTACACGCTTTAACATATGAAGGATAATCAACAAAATCATCTTTACATTTAGAGATATTGAAATATACGCTATTTTCAAATGTTAATTTTCCTCTTGTAGGTGTTTCTAAAAGATTTAAACATCTAAGGAAGGTTGATTTTCCACTCCCACTAGGTCCAACAATTGCGATAACATCACCCTTATTAACATCTAAAGAAATATCATTTAAAACTTTTGTAGGGCCAAAGAATTTAGCAATATTCTCAACTTTTAATAATAATTCACTCATTAAAAAGCCCTCCTTCTAAATCTAAATGGATTAAGTGAGAACTTAACTCCATCTAACTTCTTTTCAATAAGTTTTAAACATCCACTTGCTAAAAGAGTTAAAACTAAATACATAATTGCAGCAATCATATAACATTCCATATAAGCGAAGTTTTTACCTGCAATCAAGTTCATTCTATAGAATAATTCGGTAACAGAAATAACATTTAATACCGATGAATCCTTGATATTTACGATAAACTCATTGCCAATTGTAGGAAGAGCGTTTCTTAAAGCTTGAGGAAGAATAATTGAAAAAGATGTTCTAGCACTTGACATACCTAAACTTCTAGCACCTTCTACTTGACCATTATCAACTCCATTAAGGCCACTTCTTACGATTTCACCCATATAAGCAGCGGTATTAAAAGTGATAACAATTAAACCTGCGAATAACCAACCATTTAAGATATTATTAATTTCTCCTTGGAAATAAATATCTCCCCAGTTTAATCCAATAGCAGCACATCCAAACTTAAATAATAATGCTTGGACCATCATTGGAGTTCCTCTTAAAACAGTAGAATAGATAGTGCAACAAATTACACAGAATCTTTTTAAGATCTTAATAAAAATGTTATCGGTTTCTTTAACCCTTAAATTTTTACCATAGCCTAAGAAAATACCTAAAAATAATCCGACTCCAGTACCAAAAATTGCTAGAATTAAGGTAGTAATTAGTGCGTAGGTGATATAGGTTATATTTTCACCCCATATTTCAAACATTCTTCCAAAATCAATCATTTTTATGCGTTTGCTGCACTTCTTGAAGCAGCTTCTCCCATCATTGTATTTCTATCTTCTTCACTTAAATTAGCTAAGGCGGCACTAATTTCTTCTTCTAATTCAGTATTTCCTTTTTTAACACCAATTGAAACACTTAATCCATTGATATCTTCTTCGCTTAAAAAATTAGTGTAGTCACAATATAAAACTGATAATCCACCTAAATTAGTCATAGTTTCAATAACAGGAAGTTCTGCTGGCATCGCAAAAGCAGTTCCACCTTTTACTTCATTAGCAGCTGCTGGATAAGTAGCTTGAGCAGGAGCGTGTCTAATTTCGGCACCACTATCATTATTTACAAAATAAGTATCGATAAAGCCATCACCAACAACATTTGCTTGGCAAACTAAAGTTTGACCATCAAAAAGTTCTAATAATTGTTCATAAGTTGCTGGATTATCCTCAGTTCCATAACCTTCTGGCATATCTTCGGTTCTAACTAAGAATGCTAAATCGCTTTTTAAATATGGATCGGTAAAATCTATTGATAATCTTCTTTCTGGGGTATCAGTCATACCTGCTAAAACAAGATTAACTTCATCATTTTGAAGGGAAGGAATTAAACTATCCCAAACAATTCTTTTAATAACAACATCTTTTCCAGTTTCTTCGCTTAAATATCTAGCGATAGCAACATCATATCCATCAGCGAATTCATTAGTTCCATAAATTGGAAGAGTATATTCGCTTTCTTCAGTTGTAGTCCAATTGAATGGTTGATAATTACATTCCATTCCAATAACTAAGGTATCGTTATTTACCTCGAGTGAATTACCGCAAGATGCTAATGAAATAGTGCTTGAAATTGCGATAATTCCTAATAATTTTGTTAAATTTCTTCTTTTCATGTTTCTTACTCCTTAAATTTGAATTAAAAATAAAAGATTGCATCCCTTTCGATGCAATCTTAAGAATTCAAACTTAAATTTCAGATTAACACCGATAGCGCCTCTACAATAATTAAATTAGTAGGAGTCTATAAGATGTTATCTTATAGCCCAATCACCATTAATGCCTTAATGATGTTTCGGCAATCAACCCTTTCCTTATCATCACTTAATGCCTTATCAGACTAAGTACTTTTTTTGATTGCGCCTCTATCAATCTTTTACGTTGACTATTCTAGTACACTCTTTTTATTCTGGCAAGTGGAAAATTTTAAAAGTTTTGGCCATTAAATCCCCAATATTCAGTCAAATTATAATAAACATAGACTCTTGAAGAAGACATGTTTAAAGTTTTAGAGAGATAATTAGTTATTTCATTGGTTAACTTATTTAATGCAATAGGATTAGCGCTACTTCCATAAATCAACACCTTTACAATAGCTGCTTTTTCATTACTTCCTTTAAAATATAAAGATTCATTATCTTTTAAATTAACCATTAACCAGTTTTCACTTTTACCTGGAATTATTGAAATTAAATCTCCGAATTTAGATTTAATTTCTTCTTTTAATGATTTTTCGATTTCTTGGTTATAATTAAGTTCAATATATGGCATAAATTTCTCCTTTTTAATTACTACTATTTTAAGATAATAATCGTAATTATTTAATGAATGAATTTTATTATAACGAAAATATTAAGATTATATTAGATTTTATCCTTTTAATTGAAAAGCGATTTTAATTTGATAGTATATTGCGTATAAAAACGAAGGGTAGAATATGAAAGAGATCGTATTAAATGAACAAGAGATTCAAGAAATAGTCAAAAGAATGGCTAGTGAATTAAAAGAAAAGTTTAAAGATAGTGATTCAATTCCTGTATTTATCGGTGTTTTAAAAGGTTCATTACCTTTTATGATGGATTTAATGAAATATTACGATTTACCTTTAATCGAAGATTTTATTCAAGTTTCTAGTTATGATGGAACTGAATCTACCGGTGTTATCCACTTAAAAAAAGATATTACTGAAGATATTAAAAATAAAAACATTGTTATAGTTGAAGATATTATCGATACCGGTACTACTTTGGCTTATTTAAAACAATATTTTAAAGTTAAATATCAACCAAGAAGTATTACCATTATTTCATTCTTAGATAAAAAACCATTAAGAAAAGTAGATTTAGAAGCCGATATTGTTGGAGTTTCATTAAATAAGAACCAATTCTTAGTAGGATATGGACTCGATTATAACGAAATCAATAGAAACGTTCCTTATATCTTTATTCCAGATGAACAAGATTTAGAAAAACGGAATGAAACATTGAAGAATAATAAATAATATTGAACAAGGCCTTGATTCTAAAAGGTCTTTTTTAATGCTCACAAAGTTTCCATGTGGAAACTTTTTATCTTTATAACTTTACTAGAAAATTACCAGTTTTCTACTAGTAAATTTGCTACTAAAAAAGACTTTCCACGTGGAAAGTCTTATGTTCGATAATTATCGTATTTTTATAATTTTTCGAAATTACATGCTTTAGGAGAAATGTAAACTTTAAAGTATTTATCTTTTTGAGGATATTTTTCTGCTAAAACTTTATCAAATTCTTCTACAAAGTCATTTTTAATAAAGGCTAAAACAGTTCCTTTAAATCCACCGCCATGAATTCTAATGGCTCCATGATTTCCAATAATTGGAGTTAAATCATCAATAATATTTTGTGGAGAACCTTCATATTCGCCTTTGACATATGTATTTTCAATGTTATCTTTAGAAGTTGCTTGGCTACTTCTAATAGCTTCTAAGAATTCTTCAATATCACTTCTTTCAATAGCATCTTTTGCTTTTAAAACATTTTTATTTTCAATAAAGAAGTGTTTTGCCTTTCTTTTAACTGCAGCATCAACGTCTAAAGCTTCGATTTTATCGAAGATTTCTTCTTCTTTTAAAGTAACATCTCTTAAGAAATCCTTATTATCTAATAATTTAGCAACTTCTTTCATTCCTGCAGGAATAGCTGCATATAAAGGAGTTAAAGCGGCGTGATTTCCTTCCGATTTAACTAAATATAAGGTCAAAGGTAGATTAAATGGTAAAGTTGTGATAATTGGATTTTCAATATTTCCAAAATCAATAAAATTAGATGAATCAAAACTTGTACCAACTTGATCTAATAAGCCACAAGGTTTATTAAAATAAACATTTTCAGCATATTGACCGGTTTTAGCAATTACTAACGGTGGAATTTTACCATCATTAAAAAGGTAAGAAACTGTATATCCAAATAAAGATTCAATTGCTGCAGAAGATGAAACACCACTACCATTAGGAATTTCACTTGATAAATACATATTAAATGAGCCAATTTTATAACCTAATTCGGATAATTTTCTTAAAATACCCTTACATAAAGCAATTGGTCTACCATATTCTTCGCTTTTTGGTTCTAAATCAGTTACTTTAAATGAAAATTCATTATATCCTTCGCTTTTGACTCTAATTAAATCGTCTTTAGCGATAACTAATGCACTTTTTGCTCTTAATGAACAGTTAGCAACTAAACATAATCCATGATTATGATCGGTATGATTACCGATTATTTCAAATCTTCCACCAGTATCTAATAAATAATCTGGTTTGAATGAAAAATATTTCTCAAATTCTTCCCTGATATTATGTGCCATAACTAAAATTTAATTCCTCCTATAAATTTTTCTAATCCCTTAGTTCCTACTTCGTCTTCTTTAAATACTGCAGTATTAACTAAGATATTACGACATACTTTATTAATATATTCTCTAACTAATAAATCTAAATCATTATTAGTTTGATATTCATTTTTAATATCATGATACATTGAAATGAAATTATCGACCATATCAGGATATTTTTGAGTTAATTCTTCATCGCTCATATTATTAATTACACCATCTTTAATTTGATTTGATTGTCTAATTAATCTTGCTGGAAGAACAAAAAGTCCCATAGCTTCGATAATTCCAATACCTTCACTCTTAATATGATGATATTCTTTATGAGCGTGGAAGATTCCATCAGGATATTCTTCATTAGTTCTATTATTTCTTAAAATTAAATATAAAGAATATTTATTACCATCTTTTTTAATACATGGAGTAATGGTGTTATGCTTTGTTTCACTGGTATGAGAAAGGATATTATTTTCTTCGTCATCATATTCTCTCCATTTGGTTAAGATTTTAGTAGCAATATCAACGATATCTTCTTTATCTTCGCCTTCAATTAAAAGTGCCGTGTTATACCAATCTGCTAATGATAATTTAGAAGTGTGATTTCCTCCAATATCGAAATATCTTAAAGCTTTAGCATGCATAATTGGTAAACGATGTTCACCGCCTTGATAATGTTCATGATTTAAAATTGAACCACCAACAATTGGTAAATCGGCGTTACTTCCAACAAAGAAATATGGGAAAGTATCGACGAATTCGATTAATTTTCTAAATGTGGATTCATTGATAACCATGTTGGTATGAGTATCTTTTAATACGATACAGTGCATATTAAAATATCCATATGGTGAATATTGTAAATACCAAGTTTCATTATCAAGTTTAAGAGGAATTAAACGAATATTTTCTCTTGCTGGATGATCATCTCTTCCATAATATCCTAAATTCTCTTTACATAATAAACACTTAGGATATTTTTCTTCGGTGGCCGGTTTTTTAACTAAGAGTTTAGCAATATCTTTATTTGATTTTTCTGGTTTAGAAAGATTGATAGAAACTTCGAAATTTCTTTCTTTATAATCAGTGCTCCAAACCATATTTTTATCGATTTTGCTCTTTTTAACATAGTCATTTTTAATCGATAAATCAAAAAGGTAATCTAAAGCTTCTTTTTCGGATTGAGTAGCCTTTAAGTAATTAAATTTTTCAATCACTTTTGAAGGAGGTTGCGTCATGATTCCGAATATTTTAGTAATCTTTCTTTCAATCTCATTATCTGTTAATTCAGGATGAGTTTCTTTTAAAAAGTCGGTGAATTTTTCAACAAAGTAATCACTAGTTTTTAAAGTTTTGACAAATTCCTTATTAAAATCTTCTTCTAAGAAGGTATTTAAATGTAATTCGCCAAGAATAATATTTTTAAAATAAATCTCATCTTCTTTTTTTAAATCTAAATTTAAATATGCGTATTCAACTAATTCATTAATAACCCTATAAATCATAAAATTTACCCCTTATTTTTTAAATTCAATTTTATATGTAATAAAGTATTCATATTTTTCATTTTTCTTAAAATATAAACTATCTTTATTTAATAAATTAAGTTCAGGTTCAAGTGCGATACCTCTTCTTTCTTTTAAAGAAGGATAATTATTAAATTCAACATCAGTCAATGAAGAATCTGCATAAATATTCATTGCTGGATAGGAAGTAGTTAATGTAACCTTAATATCTTTTGATTCTAAAATTACTTCATGAATATCATCTAATTCATTAAAGATAAAGGTATTATCGATAGTTCCAATTTTAGTTTTATTAGCTTCATCGAGATTATATTTTAAAGTTGATCCTTCTTTAAATGATAAATATTTAGGAGCATCGATTACTTCTTTTAACAATAAATTATCATAACAATCTCCAATTTTAGGAGCATCGAACTTTAAATAATATTCATCAATTGTCTTAGTTCTATTTAAATTCCAATAGATATGATTGGAAAGATTAATAACCATATCTTCTTCTACATCTACTTTTTGAATAATATCGAATTTATCTTCATTTTTATAAAGTCTATAGGTATTATAGACCATTCCTTTTCCTATTAATCCGGTGTCATTACCTTCAAAATATGTTTTAAAAATAACATCGATAAAATCTTTATTTTCTTTATCGATAACTTCATAATCCCACACTTTAAAGGAAAGTGAATTATATTCACCACCATGAAGTAAAAAACCTGTACTTGTTTCTTTTAAGGTAACTTCATTATTCTTAGCATTAAATTTAGTAGCAAGTCTTCCAGCTACAAGTCCTAAAGTTTTATTAAAATATTGAGGACTCTTTAAAAAGAGGTCGACATCTTTTAATTCTAAAACTAAAGGCATATTATCATTTAAATATAAAGAATAAATGGATGCTCCTAAAGAAGAAAATGTAAAGGTTAAGTTATGAGCTTTTATTTCAAAAAAATTAACATCTAAACCATTATATTTTGTTTTTAGATTCATATTATTATATCCACCTTTATGACCTTAATTATTTTATCATTAATTTTAATGTAATTCATTAATGGATAAATCAAATATTAAAGATTTTTAATAGTTAAGTCTTAAAGTGTCAATTTAAAAATATTTTTATTCATTAATTAATAAAAATCAAAACCAAATAATTTATAGATATAAAAATTAATAAAAGATTTGTTAGGAAAAGACTATAATTAAAAACTTTTATCTATAAAATTTCTTTAAATTTTAATGATATTAAGGAGATAACTAGATTTATAGAAAGTTCAACAAATACAATAATTAGAAAAAATCTGATTTATTATTGAAAACAATATTAAATTTAAAGTTTTATTATTATTAGAAGAGGGATTATCTTTAACTATTGGTAAAAGACATGTAATTATGATTATTAGACTATTCTTTAAAATCATTCCCGAAATAATCCAATTTATTTTATTTATAAGGTCATTTCTTTTTAAAACTAATCTAGTGGTATCTTCATTATCGACTAGATCAGTTAAATTACATTAAAAATGATGCGATTTTTTCAGCATTTTCTTGAGTTGGAAAAACTGCACCATTTTCATATTTACTTAATAAGGTTCTTGAAACATATACTTCTTTTGCTAACTCTTCTTAGGTTAAAGCTTTTTCTTTTCTAAATCTTTTTAATTTGTCTGAAAATCTCATTTAATCAAACCTTATGTAATATATTATATAAATTTAGTTTTAGTTGTTTATTCTCCTATTTTTATAATAACTATCATAATTTTTAATAATAAAAATAGGAACTATCATAATATCAAAATAAAAACCAAAAACTCGATCTATATAAATACCTTCAAAAAAGTATCATGAACATTAAAAAAGGTAACTAAACCTAAATACATCTTTCCGTTTTGATATATCAGAAAATCCTGATCCAAAGATTCTCCCTTCATACATACTAACCATAAAAATATTAAATAAGCGAAAGTTATAAACAATAATTCAATATTAAATAAGTAACTTACTTTATGTTTATTGAATAAATAGTATATAAAAAAGGAAATTAGAATTATAAATGAAGCAATAAAAACGCATATATATGTCGGTCTAAATAAGATGTTAATCGATTTAAAGAAATTGTTTTTGTTGTTATTATCCAAATAATTAAATAAATAGTAGTAATATTAAAATTTATAATATATGTACTTCTTCTTTTGAAAAATGAAGCTTCATGTTGTCTTTTTAACTGAAAATATCTTCTTTATTAAAAGTATTATTTCATCTTTTGATAATTTATAAGTTTGTAACAATTCATCCTTGTATTTTTTATCCAAAGATGTCGTGAAGGTCGTCTTCTTGATTTATAAATAGAAGCTATCATTGTTCTTTTTAAAAATAAAATATCTAATTAAGTTTATAGAAATTTCACATTGTGAAATATTTGAATATTAAAAAAGTTTCCACGTGGAAACTTTTTAAATATTAGTAAGCTTTAATTATTTCTTAGTAAGTTTAAGAAATGATTCTATTTATCATTTATTTTTACTGTTTTTCTTGATAACAACAATTACTATTGCTCCAATTAATAAAATTCCTGCAACTCCTAATAATCCATATAAAGCATAGATCAATCCGTTATAAATTCTTTCTCCACTTCCAATTAAATAGACGTTGAAAGAAGAATATTTGCTCTTAAATCTAATGAAGTCTTCATTATCGCTATTATCAATATTAATAATAGATAACGATCCATTATCATTGATTCTTAATTCTTTAAAGTTATCAAAATCAATCATTAAAGAGTAATATACATCGTTTACAAAATTAACTTCGATACCATTCCTCGATTTAACCTTTATGTTATATGAAGAAGGCGAAAGTGTTGTCTTTTCTAGATTTATTCCATTATTTACATCTCTTCCTCCTAAAATAAATCTATAATCTTTAAAATATTTAATGCCGATTTTAGCATCTTCATTGCTTGTAATCTCGATAAATATCGTATTTTGAATTGAATAAGGCACTGAATCTAAATTTAAAGTTATAATAATCTCTTCACTTGCGCCATTAACTTCCAAATATTCGTTATTATCTTTAATTGAAACAGAATTAAGCGTGATTTCTTTTAATGAAATATCGCTAACATAAATTTTCAAGGTATCTCCCGAAAGAGTCATATTCATAATCTTAGGATATGAAATGTATTCTTCGTTAAGATGTAACTTAATTGTTTCGTTATAAATATTTCCATCTACTAAATTAAATGTAAGATTAAGAGTATAAATCGCGCTTGTTTCATCAATAGTTAAATCTTCAAGTGGAATAAATAAATATCCTCTATGAACAAAATGATATGAAGATTCTAAACTAGATTGAGGTAAAATAGCAGACCTATAAAGTTGGGCACTAGCTTGATTACTATAATAGGTATCTTCAAATCTATAGGATGAAATAAGAGAATTATTTTCATCAAATAATGTAACATTATTATTAACAACACTCTTAGTTATAAAAAGTTGAATCGATAACCCTTCATAATTATTCGAACTGGATAAATAATCTTTTTCGCTATAAACATGAATTATTCCTTCTTCATCTTTATAACCATCTAAAATTAAATATTCTTTTTCTAGCGATGAAGATCCATCAACAATGTTGGTGTAATAATAATTATCATCCTTACCTAATAGGAAATAACTTCCGCTTCTAAAGTTGTCTCTACCATAAGTATTTTTTGCATAATTATCAACAATTTCACTTTCATAAACCAATTCACTATCTTTTAAGAAAGAAAATTCTTCATAAGGAGAAACTTCACTATAATCTCCATAAAAAGATAAAAATGACATATTTAATGAAATTTCTTCGTTTTCTAAATCATTTAAAATTAAATATCCTTCTAAATAAGTACCATTTGGGAAATTAGCCAAATAATCTTTTGAAGAGGAAGTTAATACATGGTCAACTATGACTTCATTTTCTCCTTCAATAGCATTAATTTGACCTAAATCTACAGTTTCTAAAACCAAATCATCTTCATTTATAAATAATCCACTCTTTCCAGTGATATCATCTTTATAAATTCTAGGGGCCATGATTACTAATTGAGCATCATATTTAGAAGCTTTTTCACTTGTTAAAGTAGCTTTATATTCAATATTATCTTTATCTTTTAATGAATATAATTCGACATTTGACTCATCATTTTGAGTTAAGTAACTACTTGTATTAAATGCGTTTTTTAAGTTAACTAATCCGTTACCTTGTCTTCTAGGAGATAAATATTCTCCATGTTCATCTTTTAAAAGAGTTGTTGCTGAAAGCATCTTTCTTTTAACAGATTCTTTAACTTCTTTTTCATTGGTTTCATCATATTTAAAAGATGACAATAAGCTAGTATAAGCGCCAGTTAAATTTGGAGTAGCCATACTGGTTCCGTTTTTAAATCCATAGATACTATCGGAATAATCTCCCTTTACACTATCATAGATAATTGCTCCATATACGCTACTTCCAGGGGCAACCAAATCAACCTTTAAAGTCAAATCGCTACCTGGTCCGCTCGAAGAAAAGGTCGATAAAGATTCATTATAAAAAAATATAGTCTTTTGTTCGCTATTTTTTAAGGTTTCTCCATTATTATATGTAACTACCGCGACAGGAATATCAATATAAGAAAGGTCAAAAACTTTTTCTCCGTTTTCGATTTTATATTTTAAATCAGGATTTTTTCTAAATTCATCGTCACTAATTTCATATGCAAAATATGGTAAACTGCTCTCTCCTTCGCTATTTACGATAATTAAACCACTAGCGCCGGCTTCAATTGCTCTTTGTATTTTTAAATAGAAAGGAATTTCTCCTCGATCAACAACAGCAATTTTCCTATTAACATCGAGATTTTCATAATCATTTTTATCGCCATATCCAGGAATTACAACGTATTCAAATTCTTTATTTTCATTGGTGTAATCGTAGAATAAAACTTCTTCTGGATAATAGGTAGCAATATAACCTTCGCCATCTTCATATCCAACATAATTTTTAATTCGATCATATATAGCAATCGAACGATTACCAATAAGGCCATAAACGTTTGAAACATCATCACTTAAAGTTGAAGAACCAACAGTAATAACATCTTCATGGTTGCTTAAATCAGACATTAAACCAGTATCAACGCTATTGATGCTTGAATATTCATAATCGGTTCCTATATAAGAGCTTTTTCCATCATTACCTGCAGCTACAAAGACATTACACCCTTCATCAACTAAAGCTGAAATCACTTCATTAACTGCTTTATCTGCTTCATAAGTTTCATAATTTAAAGCACTTCCAAATGACATGTTAATTGAATCAACGCCTAATAAATAGCAATCTTCTAAAGCTTTTAGATAAACAGAAGATGTACATCCTCCTTCTCTATCATTAAAAACTTTCATTAATGCGAGTTGAGAAGAGGAGGCTATTCCTTTATATCTTCCGCTTGAAGAAGCAATTGAAGCAACATGCGAGCCGTGTTCGCTTCTTGCTAAAACATCGTTATCATTTAAGGCATAGTCATAACTAAAAACTACCTTATTATTGGAATAAGTATAATCTTTACCATTAAAATCGCTGTTATTTTTAATAATCGAATCAATATCAGATTTAGATATATCAGCATATTCATTATCTAAAGAGGTATTAAAAGATTCATGCTCCAAATTAAAAGCACTATCTAAAATAGCTATGAAAGTATTATCTCCTCTTTTCATTGTCGAAGAGTCAAAATTCATTTCGTTTAAACTGTAATTATTTTCTAAAACTTGGTTTTCTCCTCGATAATCATAGGTTGGGTCAACAGGACTAAATTCATTAATATCATATTCACTTAAAGCATATTCAACTTCTTCGTATGCATAATTAACTATCGATAAATTATTAATTAATTCAATATCTTCGCTATTAACTTTTAAAGACAAATAATTTCCTAAAATATTAAATTCATCAATATTACGATAATTAAATCCAATATTAGAAATTAATTCTTGATAAAAGATGTCACTGACTTCTTCTTTTGATAAGTTTTGGCATTCTTTTAAAGAAACAATAATGTTAGTATCTAAATCTTTCTTATTTTCATTCTCTTTAACATAATTTAGACTAAATAATATAAAGGCAAGTGACAAAGCACTTAAAAATTTTTGATATTTCATATTCCAAATTATACTAGAAATATCATAAATATATTTAATTATTTTTACTTTTTAAATAATTAAATAAAGGGGGATAGAAAAAATGAAAAAGAAAGGTAATGCTCCATTTAAAAATTTTAACAATTATTTAAAGAGTGAAAAAATTTATTCTTATTCAATCGACGAATTATTAGAGATTACAAAACTAACAAAATATCAATTTTATCGTGATTATCAAACAAAAGACCAATTTTTAACTGAATTCTTTCAATATTATTTTTATCAAACTCTAAAAGAATTTATCTTTTTAAATCCAAGACTTTATAGAATAAAAGAAATGCACGCTAAAACCTTAAAGATACTTCAAGAAAACGACTTTTTATTAATAACCAATAACTTAAAACCTGTAATTGAATATTTTAAGTATTCTTATATTAAAACTATTGTTAATAAGACTAATAAAAATGTGATGATTAAAACTCCTTTTGGCGTTTATCCTTATCAAAAAGTAGTTGAAAAAAGCGCTAATATGTTAGCCTTATCAATATTTGATCAAGAAGCGTATCTATTTGATCCTCAAAGGTTTTAATATTTTTTAAATAATAAAAAAAGCAAGCCTCCAGGGCTTGCTTTTATAATTTGAATCAAGAATTAAGATACTAAATTTTCATTAACTAATGATTCCATTTCATCGAGTTCAACATCGATTTTTTCATCATCAGTTACCTTGTCATGAATACCAATATAATATTGTTTAACTTGTTTCATACTTTCCATAACATCGAAATCTTTAATAATATCTTTTTCATCTTGTAAGGAATTTAATCCCCTACCAGCTGGAATAAGTTTACCAGTGATAACGTTTTCTTTTAATCCGTGTAAACTATCGGTCTTGCCTTTAATTGCAGCATCTGTTAAGACTCTGGTTGTTTCTTGGAATGATGCGGCTGAAAGGAAGGATTCAGTTTCAAGAGCAGCTTTTGTAATACCTAAAACGAGAGGTTTACAGAATGCAGGTCTTTTTCCAGATAATAATGCTTCTTTATTCTTTTCGGTGAATTCCTTAATTGAGACTCTAGTTCCACTAATTAAAGAGGTTTCACCTCCATCAACAACAACAACTTTTCTTAACATTTGTCTAACGATAACTTCAATGTGCTTATCGCTAATTCCAATACCTTGAGAAACGTAAACTTTTTGAACTTCTTTAATAATATAACGTTCAACAGTAGCAACGTCTGCACATTCGAGTAATTTTTTAGGAGAGATTGCACCTTCAGTAATCTTACCACCATTAGCAACAATATCGCCTTTTTTAACTCTTAATCTAGCACCGAAAGAGGTGTTATAAGTTTTTTCTTCTAAATCGTTAGTAACTGTAACGGTATAAATGCCATCTTTTTCTTTAATATCGGTAACTTTACCAGTAATTTCAGAAATTGTAGCTTCACCTTTAGGAGTTCTTGCTTCAAATAATTCTTGGACTCTAGGTAAACCTTGAGTAATATCTTCAGTTGAAGCAACACCACCTGAGTGGAAGGTTCTCATGGTTAATTGAGTACCTGGTTCACCGATAGATTGAGCAGCCATAATACCAACTGCTTCACCAATTTGAACTTCTTTACCAGTAGCAAGATTTCTACCATAACAGTGAATACAGACACCATCTTTAGTTTCGCAACCAAATAAGGATCTAATTTCAACTTCAGTGATACCAGCATCAACGATTTCTTGAGCACTCTTTTCATCGATTAAGGTATTTCCTTTAACGATAACTTCACCAGTTTCTGGATGAATGACATCGTGACATGAATATCTACCAATTAATCTATCGTAAAGTTTAACTAAGATACTATTTTGTGAAGTATCAATAATATCTTTAACGATTGTGCCATGATCAGAATGACAATCTTCTTCTCTAACGATAACGTCTTGAGCAACGTCAACAAGACGTCTTGTTAAATAACCTGAGTCAGCTGTTTTAAGTGCGGTATCAGCACCACCTTTACGAGCACCATGGGTACCTGTAAAGAACTCAGCAACGTTAAGTCCTTCTCTAAAGCAGGATTTAACAGGAATTTCGATAGTATCCCCAGATGTAGAACCCATTAATCCTCTCATACCCATTAATTGAGCGTAGTTGGATTTACTACCTCTAGCTCCAGAGTGCCACATGATATAAAGTGGGTTTCTGGTATCTTCCTTTAATGTTTTTTCAACATCATTTGAAACGATTGTATTAACTTCTTGCCAGACATTAACAACCATGTTGTGTCTTTCTTCATCAGTTAAATAACCGTTTTCAAATAATTCTTCAATTTGGGCAACTTTATCATCACCAGATTTAATAACTTCTCCTTTATCTGGAAGAGTTGTAATATCGCTAATTGCGACAGTTAAGCCAGAAATTGTTGAATATTTATATCCATAGTCTTTGATTTTATCTAAGATAGCACTGGTTCTTGTAGTTCCATATTTTGCATAGACTTCATCAATGATTGCAGAAATAAATTTCTTTTCAATTGCTTCTTTGGTTGGAGTATTTTCGATAATTTCTTTAATATTACTTCCTTTTTTAACAAAGAATTTTTCTAATGTAGTTTTTAAATTTCCTTTTTCAATTGAGTTGATATATGGGAAATCTGTTGGGAAGATGAGGTTAAAAATAACTTTACCAACGGTTGTAATTAAGTAAGATTGTTTTTGTTCTTCTGTAAAACAGGTCTTTCTTAATGAATACCCTGGCATTGCGATACGGTTATGAAGATGAATTTTACCTAATTCATAACATTTGATACATTCATCGATGTCTTTAAAGACTTTACCTTCCATATCAACGAAGCCACGATATTTTTCAGCTTCTTGTAAATCGCCTGCTTCTGCATATTTCTTTGCTTTATTTAAGAAATCTTCTTTGGAAGCTTCCATTGTTAAATAGTAGTTACCAATTAATATGTCTTGAGATGGAGTAACGATAGGTTTTCCATCTTTTGGAGCAAGAATGTTATTAGAAGCGAGCATTAAATTGATTGCTTCTTCTTGAGCAGCTTTTCCTAATGGAACGTGAACTGCCATTTGGTCGCCGTCGAAGTCAGCGTTAAATCCAGTACAAACAAGTGGATGTAATCTGATTGCTCTTCCTTCAACTAAGACTGGTTGGAATGCTTGAACACCTAATCTATGGAGAGTTGGAGCACGGTTAAGTAAGACAGGGTGATTAGAAATAATCTTTTCAACTACATCGTAAACATCACTATCTTTTGCATCAATTTTTTTATCAGCATGTCTATTATTTGTAGATTTTTTCTCTTTTATTAAAACTGCAGCAATAAATGGTCTTAAAAGGTTAATAGCCATTTCTCTTGGCAAGCCACATTGATACATTTTTAATTTTGGTCCAATAGCAATAACGCTACGTCCAGAGTAGTCAACTCTCTTACCGAGTAAGTTTTGTCTAAATCTACCTTGTTTACCTTTTAAACCACCTGATAAGGATTTTAATGGTCTACCATTAGCGCCTGTAACAGGTTTACCATTTCTTCTACCGTTATCAATTAAAGCATCGACTGCTTCTTGAAGCATTCTTTGTTCGTTAATAAGAATAACTCCAGGAGCTTTCATATCAATTAGTTTCTTTAAACGGTTATTTCTAGTAATAATTCTACGATATAAATCGTTTAAATCACTTGTTGCAAATCTACCACCATCAAGTTGTAGCATTGGTCTTAAATCTGGTGGGATAACAGGAAGAGCTTCTAAAATCATCCATTCAGGTTTATTTTCTGATTGAATGAAAGCGTTTAAAACTTCGATTCTTTTGGTTAGTTTTGTTAATTTTTGGCCACTAGCCTTTTTAATTTGTTCATTAACTAAATCGAATTCAGTTTTTAAATCGACTTCTTGTAAAAGTCTTTTAATTGCTTTAGCACCTTCACCGAATTCAGCACCTAATTTTTCAGTGATAAATTCTGCAGTTGTATAGAAATCGAATGGTTCATTACGATTTTCTAATCTTTCAATTAAATTAACACATCTACTATAATCGAAGGTTTCAGGATCAAGAGTTTCTAAAATTTCTTTTAAAACACTTGTAAAGACTTCTCTACCGATATGGTCATCAATAAATTCTTTATAAGTAAGAATTTTAGATTGACCAGGATTCAAGCAGATATGTGCTGAATAATAGATAATTTCTTCTAAGTTTTTAGGAGAAACATCTAATACTAAAGCCATTCTTGAAGGAATGCCTTTTAAATACCAAATATGGGAACATGGTGCAGCAAGTTCGATGTGGCCGACTCTTTCTCTTCTAACGTCTTTAGAGATAACTTCGACTCCACATCTTTCACAAACAACACCTTCATATCTTGTTTTCTTATATTTTCCACAGTGACATTCATAGTCTTTAGAAGGTCCAAAGATTTTCTCACAAAATAAACCATCCATTTCAGGTTTTTGAGAACGATAGTTAATGGTTTCTGGTTTGGTAACTTCACCATGTGAAAGTTGTCTTATTTTATCTGGGGAAGCAAGTCCTATTTTGACACTAGCTAAATTATTTACATCAAACATTTCTAGTTACCTCCTAAATTAATTTAAAAGATCGTCAATGGTATCATTACCAGTATCGAATTCTTCCATATAATCGGCTTCAACATCTTTACTAACTGTATCTGGAGCATTGCCGAAGTTTCTCATATTAGATAAAGATTTCTTTTGTTCTTTTTGAGATTCTCTTGCAAGAGCATCCATATCAATTAATTTTCCATTAACATCGCGGAGTTCAACATCAAGCGCTAAACCTTGTAATTCTTTAGTTAAAACCTTGAATGCTTCTGGGATTGATGGAGTTGGTAATGGTTTTGCTTTAACGATTGATTCGTAAGCTTTTCTTCTACCAGCAATATCATCACTCTTAATAGTCATCATTTCTTGGAGAGTGTAGGCAGCACCATATGCTTCAAGTGCCCAAACCTCCATTTCACCGAATCTTTGACCACCGTTTTGTGCCTTACCACCTAATGGTTGTTGTGTAACCATTGAATATGGACCAGTAGCACGAGCATGTAATTTATCGTCAACCATATGGACGAGTTTAATCATATACATGACACCAACATTAATTCTATCATCGAATTTTTCGCCGGTTCTTCCATCATATAAAGCATATTTACCATCTTTTGGACAGTTAGCTTCATCCATCATTTGACGGATTTCTTCATCGCTAATACCATCGAAGACTGGGGTAGCAATCTTAACTCCACCTAACTTATCACAAGCCATACCTAAATGAACTTCTAAGACTTGTCCGATGTTCATACGTGATGGAATGCCTTGAGGGTTAAGTAAGATATCGACTGGAGTACCATCTTCTAAGAATGGCATGTCTTCTTGAGGAACGATACAAGAGATAACACCCTTATTACCGTGTCTTCCTGACATCTTATCACCTTCAGAAATCTTACGTTTTTGAACAACATAGACTCTAATTTTTTCTAGGACGCCTGGAGCTAATTCATCATGATTTTCTTTAGAGAAATATTTAACTGCTAAAACAGTTCCAGCTCCTCCGTGAGGAACTCTTAAAGAGGTATCTTTACCTTCTTTTGATTTATCTCCAAAGATTGCATCTAATAATCTTTGATCTGGAGTAGGTTCGCTTTGTCCTTTTGGAGTAACTTTACCAACTAAAATATCGCCTTCTTTAACATCAGTTCCAATAACAACAACCCCTTTGCTATCTAAGTTTTGCTTTGCTTTTTCACCAGCATTTGGAACATCAGCGGTAATTAATTCTTTACCGTTTTTAGTATCACGGCATTCGACTTCATAAGCTTCAATATGAATTGAAGTATAAACATCATCTTTAACTAATCTATCGCTCATAATAACAGCGTCTTCATAGTTATAACCTTCCCAAGTCATAAAAGCGATTAAAACGTTTTGACCAAGAGCTAAATCGCCGTTATCCATAGATGGACCATCTGCGATGATTTGGCTCTTTTTAACCTTATCGCCAATTTTGACGATTGAAGTTTGGTTAATACATGTACCTTGGTTACTACCTTCAAATTTTTGTAAAGTATAGGTTCTTTCGCCATCTTTTTCTTGAACTTTAATAGTTTTTGAATCGCTATAAGTGACAATACCATCATTAACTGCAGTAACAGCTAATCCACAGTCATGAGCAATTTTATTTTCTAATCCAGTTCCAACATATGGAGCATGTGGTTTTAAAAGTGGTAATGCTTGACGTTGCATGTTAGCACCCATTAAAGCACGGTGGTTATCATCGTTTTCAAGGAACGGAATACATGCAGTCGCAACAGAAATGATTTGGGTAGGAGATTCATCGATATAATCAACTTCTTCTCTATTAACTAAAACGTTTTTACCGTTATATCTAGCAACAACCTTATCACCAACTAAATAACCATCTTTAATATCTTCTCTTGTTGCTTGAGCAATAACATAGTTATTTTCATCAATTGCAGCAAAATAAGATGGTTTATCGCCAATTTTACCGGTCTTCTTATCAACTGGACGATATGGAGTTTCAATAAATCCATATTTATTAATCTTTGCATAGGTAGAGAGGTTAGAAATTAAACCGATGTTTTGACCTTCTGGAGTTTCGATAGGACAGATTCTACCATAGTGAGTAAAGTGAACGTCACGAACTTCCATACTTGCTCTATCTCTAGTAATTCCACCAGGACCTAATGCAGAAATTCTTCTTTTATTTGCAAGTTCTGCTAATGGATTAGTTTGATCCATGAATTGTGATAATTGTGACGAAGAGAAGAATTCTCTAATTGCGCTTGCAAGTGGGCGAATGTTAACAAGAGTCTTTGGAGTAACTTCTTTTAAGGAATCTCCTGTTGTTAAAGACATTTTTTGAGTAACATTCTTTGCCATTTTGGTTAAACCAATTCTAAATTGAGTTTGAATTAATTCACCAACACATCTAATTCTTCTATTTGATAAATGGTCAATATCATCAACTGATCCGAATCCATCCATTAAATTTAAAAAATAAGAGAAAATAGCTAAAATATCAGAAACTGTAACTCTAGAAACTGGATATTTACCATTTTCTAAATCGAGGTCAGTACCGATAATTGTAGAAACTAAGTCCTTATTTTCGCTTGCGTATACTTTAACAATATTAACGTAACTATTAGTGACTTCTCTTTTTAAGACTTCGCCGCTTTCAGTTACTTTTTCAATAATACGTGTATCTTTAAGTTTTCTATTACAATCGATGTGATAGAGGTGAGCACCAGCTAAATCGAAACTTGTTTCAATTTCGCCGGTATCTTTATCAACCATATCAAAATCGACAACTTTTCTTGCTTCAAAGAAACCTTCATCTTGTAATGATTCAACGATTTCTCTTGTTAATAAAGTTCCTTTCTTATAACGAACTTTACCTTCAATATCGATTAAGTCTTCAGCTAAAATTCTGCCACTTAATCTGTTATAAATGCCAAGTTTTCCACTATATTTAAATCTTCCTGCGCTACCTAAATCATAACGTTTATCATCGAAGAATTTTTGAGTTAAGAAAGAATGTAATCCTTCTTCTGTGAATGGTTCACCTGGTTTTAATTTTGTAAAGATAATTTGAAGAGCGTGCATTGTATCTTTAGTATCTGCGTCTTTAGTTAAAGTTTGAGTAATGCATTCTCTATCACCAAAAATATCTACTAATTTTTGCTTGTTATTTTCTAAGCCTAAAGCTTTTAAGAAAATTGTAGCAAGCATTTTTCTTTGACGATCAATTCTAACCCATAAGTAACCTTTGGTATCTCTTTCAAATTCGAGCCAAGTACCGCGAGCAGGAATTAAGTCAGCGTTATACATATATAAACCGTTCTTTTGATCAACGGTTTTTGATAAATATGCACCTGGAGATCTGACAATTTGTGAAACGATAACTCTTTCTGCGCCATTGACAATAAAGGTACCGCTTTCAGTCATTAATGGAATTTCTCCCATAAAAACATCGGAATAAATAGCTCCTTCTCCTTGTTTTGAGGTAGATAAACCGAGTCTGACTGTTAAAGGTGCACTATAAGTTAAATCTTTTTCCTTACATTGGAGATATGAATATTTTGGTTCATCTAATCTAAATGAATCATAAACTAAAAACATTTGTTTATTGCTTGATTCAATTGGAAAGACATCTTTAAATACTTCATCAATTCCTTTTGATAAGAATTGACGGTATGATTCGGTTTGAATTTCACAAAGGTAAGGTAATTCTAAAGAACCTGAAATCTTTGAGAAATTAATACGATCATTGTTTAATTTTGGATAATCTTTATATGATTTCATTGTTTTAACACTCCCCTTATTTGCTAGAAACAATGATAAAGTAGCCTTTTTGCTTGTTTATTATCTCAACGTTAGAATAGTAAGATTCTAATTCTTTCTTATGAGATAAGGCTCCTTTATCTTTATTGATAACTACAATTAATTTACCGTTTTGATTCAAATGCTCATAACTCTCTTTATATAATCTGTAGCAAGTAGCTTTTCCAGTAGATATTGGAGAATTAAGCAGCACATAATCATAGGTTTTATCGATATTATTGAATCCATCCGACAAATAGACTTCGCCAGTTAGGCTATTGAGACTTAAGCCTTCTTTAGTAAGCTCAATACATCTAGTATTTACATCACTAAAATCAACATTAACCTCGGCATCAAATATCTTTTTAATCGCGATTCCAACAATACCGTTTCCTGATCCAAGATCAAGAATATCGCCTTTAAGTGGTAAAGAAATGAGAGTTTCAATAAAAATGCTTGTTCCTAAATCAACTCGATATTTAGAGAATGTCCCTTTATCGCTAACGACCATTATTTTCGTATTTTTCACGACAAAATCGATACTTTTTCGATTCGAAGCTAGAGTTGGATCACTTTCAAAATAATGGCTCATTCTTTTATTCCTTTAATAGGCAAAAACCTGCCCACGTAAAATTAATTACGGGACAGGTATAAATAATTACTAAATTACTCGACTATTTAATTTCAACTTCAGCTCCAGCTGCGACTAATGCTTTCTTATGTTCTTCAGCTTCGACTGGTGAAATGTTTTCTTTAACTGCGCTTGGAGCAGCATCAACTAATTTTTTAGCATCCATTAAACCTAAACCGGTAATTGCTTGGACAGCTTTGATAACTGCAACTTTGTTGCCACCAACTGCTTTTAAAGTTAAGGTAACTTCGGTTGGAGCTTTTGCAACTTCTTCTTCTGCAGGAGCAGCACCAACTGCAACAGGAGCAGCAGCGCTAACGCCAAATTCTTCTTCAATTGCTTTTACTAAATCATTTAATTCAACGACTGTCATCTCTTTAACAGCAGCGATGATTTCTTCATTTGTTAATTTTGCCATTTTATTTTTCCTCCTAAATTTTAGACAAACTATTTCTTTTCACTAACTTGAGATAAGCTGTAAGCTAAGCCTCTCATTGGAGCTTGTAATACACTTAAAAGCATAGAAACAAGTCCTTCTTTTGATGGTAAATTTGCTAATACTTTAATATAGTCAGCATCTTTAACGTTTCCATCAACAACGCCGCCTTTAATTTTGAAACATTCGTTTCTTTTGGCGAATTTGGTTAATGCTTTTAAAGAACCGTTAGTAGGATCCTTTAAGAAGACAAAGAGATTTGGGCCAGATAAATATGTTTCTAAATCTTTATATTCATCTTGGACAGCTCTTGTTACTAAAGAATTTTTATAAACGTTAGCTTTAGCATCAAGTTTTGATAAATCTCTTCTTAAACCAGACATTTGAGCGACGGTTAAGCCACGATATTCACAGATAACAAATGAGTGATTACCTTTGACTAATTCTTTAACTTCGCCAACAACGTTCTCTTTTTGTTTTAAGACGTCTTGATTCATCGTTTACCTCCTAAATATATATTGAGGATATATATACATTATTTAGGTTTTTATATATTGATATTAACCTCGGTAACATGATTAAGAAATTATTTTTAAACGACATTAATAATTTCCGTTACTGTCTTTGGTATATATTTCCTTCAAAACTAATTTAATTAATCACCAATAGCTAATTTGAGTGATGGTCCCATGGTAGTTGAAAGGTAACATGATTTGACATAAACACCTTTAACTGATGCAGGTCTGACCTTTAAGATTTGTTTGATAATGGTATTAATGTTTTCTTCTAATTTAGCTGGTTCGAAGGAACATTTGCCAACTGCTAAGTTGACATTACCATCTTTATCAGCACGATATTCAACTTTACCTGCTTTTAATTCACTAACCATTTTCGTAACATCTGGACCAACAGTACCAGTTTTTGGGTTTGGCATTAATCCTTTAGGACCTAAGACTCTTCCGAGTTTACCAATTTCTCCCATCATTTCTGGAGTTGCACACATAACATCGAATCCAAACCATTTTTCGTTTTGGATTTTTTCTAATAATTCTTTTCCACCTGCGAAATCAGCGCCTGCTTTTAAAGCATCATCAACTTTGTTTGTGATAGCTAAGACTTTAACTGCTTTACCTGTTCCACATGGGAGAACGATAGCACCTCTAACTTGTTGATCTGCACTCTTTGTGTTGATGTTGAGTGAGAATGAAATTCCAACTGATGCATCGAATTTTGTGGTAGATGTTTTACCAATAAGTTCAGCTGCTTCTTTAACTGTATAAACTTTGTTTTGATCAACTAACTTTAAAGCAGCTTCGAATTTTTTACTATGATGTTTCATATTTTTCCTTATACTCCTTTAAAATTAATCAACAACCTTAATGCCCATATTACGAGCACTGCCTTCGACGATTTTGCAAGCAGCTTCAATGTCGTTAGCATTTAAATCTGGCATTTTATATTCTGCAATTTTTCTAACTTGTTCTTTAGTAACTTGACCAACGATTGTAGTTTTAGAATTTGCACTACCTTTTTCAATTCCTGCAGCTTTCTTTAAAAGGCCAGCAACTGGGGAAGTTTTAATTTCCATTGAGAAGGTTTTGTCTTCGTAAGCTGTAATAATAACAGGGACAATTTCTCCTCTTCTGTCAGCGGTTTTTGCATTAAATTCAGTACAGAATTTAGGCATAACAACGCCAGCACTTGCTAATTTTGGTCCTGGTTTTGCATCCCCTCCAGGAAGTTCCATTTTAACAACTTTTGCGATTTTTTTACCCATTGTTAATTTCTCCTATAAAAATTTTAATAAGTTGGTAGTATGAAGTATCGCTCTTCTCCCACCTTAGATATAAATATCTAAGCGCAACAAAAAAGTTGTGCTTATTAATATTACTAAAAGTAATAGTCTAAATCAATAGCGAATTTTCCCTATGAAATTTAAAAGGCGATAAGCGAGAAAATCCGCTTATCACCGTTAAAAACTAAATGTGAACGATTTCTGTGAAGTCGACTTCAACAACGTTATGTTTACCAAAGAATACCATGTCAATTTTAACAGTTGCATTTTCTTTGTCGATTGAGATGATTTTTCCTTCAACTCCATCGAATGCACCATGAATAATTTTGACGATATCTCCTTCTTTGTAGTTATCATACATATTGGAGTCAACCATACCCATTCTTTTAAGAACGGTTTCCATTTCAACTGAACCAACCGGAGTAGGTTTTTGACCTCCACCCGAAGATCCTGCAATACCAGTAACTCCTGGAGTATTTCTAACAACGAACCAAGTCTCGTCAGTCATAATCATTTCTACGAAGACGTAACCTGGATAGAGATTTCTAATAGTATATTTTGGTTCCATTTCGCCAGTTTCTTTATTCTTTTTCATTGCTGGTGATCCATCTTCTTTTAAGACTGGAACCTTTTCTTCAGCAACAACAATTCTAAAGATATAATCTTGAAGATTGTATGTAAGAACCCTTAACGCAATATTGTCTTTAACTTTGTTTTCTTGAAGAGCATAGGTAGTAACAACATACCATTGTTTTTCGGCTAACTTGTTAGTTTCCATGTATTCGGTTATCCCTCCTTAATAAGTGCAAAATTACATTGCTTCAAAAGCTTTTTGTAATTGCTCCAAAATTATAGTTGCAGCATAATCTTCCAAAGCTAAGAAAATGCCAGCAAAAAGAGTGATACAAATAACAACGATCATTGAAGGAACAAATGTTTCTCTAGTAGGCCATTTAATTCTTTTTGTTTCTCTACCGACACCTTTAAAATATCTTAAAATGCTTTTCATAAACTACCTCTATATTCGTCTATTTCGATTCTTTATGAAGAGTGTGTTTATTACATCTAGGACAAAATTTATTAATTTCAATTCTAGTTGTTCTATCCTCTTCTCTTTTGGTTGTTGTATAGTTTCTTGATAGACATTCGCTACATATTAAAATAACTTTTTTTCTCATAACATTATTATTTATAACACAGTAGCTTTAAAAAATATAGTGAAAAGGTAGTCAAAAGTCAATAGTTTTAAGTGGTTTTTGGCTAATTCTCATTATGATATTTCTCAAGATATTCTTTTGCTTTTTTAAGGGCAGATTTTAAGGTTCTAAAAACATAGGAATAGGAGGTTGTAGTCATTTCGGCCATATCAGTAACGGTATAACCTTTGATATAAAGAATCAAAAATCTCTTCTCATCCTTATTTAAACGGGCGCGAACATCGTTTAATACATAATTTAAATATTCATCGCTTTCATAAAAACGGTTATAAATCGGATCTTCGCTATAATTATCTTCATTTATAAGCTCGCTAATATAATCGCTAACAACATTTCCTTCTCTTTCATAAAATCGATATCTTTTACGCATTAAAGTTTTTATGCCCTGAATATAAAGATATTTGAAATAGTCTGGAGTGTTGTATGCAACTTTACCATCATCATCTAATAATTTGGTATAAGCTTCAACTAAGCAGTCATCTAAATCATCATAATTAACCCCAAAATTCTTTAAACTCTTTAAATAAGAGTTAGTGATTGTTGATGATAATTTTCTAAACATTTCTAATAGTCGAAACTGCGCATCCACATCACCTAAGCGTGAACTAATATAGGTATTGTCGACCTTTTCTAAAATTTCTTTTAAAACTAGGTGGGTTTGTTCGATCTCTTCTTGTTGTTGAATAATGTCTAAGTTTTCCATAAGCAAGCTCCTTGAAAATTGTAAAATAGCTACTTATGTTCAATTATCTTCGGATTTCGTAAAAAGTGATTGCTGCTGCATTTGATGCATTTAAACAAGGAACATGTCCAGATTGAGGAATTTTAACAAGTAAATCACAGTTTTCTCTGACTAGTCTAGAGATACCATATCCCTCACTCCCAATAACAATCGCAAGTGGTCGATCTTTAAATATAGCTTTAATATCTTCTTTGGCTTCACCGGCTAATCCTACGACCCAGAAAGAATTCTTCTTCAATTCTTGAATACATCTACTAAGGTTGGTAACTTCTATACATTTTACGTAATTAATACCGCCGCAAGACACCTTAGCAACTGTGTCGTTTAAGGATACAGAATTATGTTTTTTATAAATAACAGCGTCGACTCCAAAGATATCAGCGGAACGCAAGATCGCTCCAAGGTTATGTGGATCATTTAGTTCATCTAATATACAAACAATCGAGTTCGTCTTACCTTTAATAGAGTTTAATACCTCATTAAGAGCGTAAACTTTATACGGTTTGACTTCACATACGACTCCTTGATGAATCGCTGAATGAGACAATTTATCTAAAACAGTTTTATCTACTCTTTCTACCTCTACTCCTTTTTCATTAAAGAGATTTAAAAGCTCTTGATTTTTAAATGAGTGTGAAAGATAGACTTTTGTAACACGATTTTGAAATAAAGCATCTCTAGTAGCGTGAACACCATATATTCTAGACATAAATTTCTCCTTTTTTAGAAAACCCTGCAAAACTTATTCCGAAAAGTGGGGGTAAAAAATTATTAAGAAAATAAGAATTATTTTCTATAATTTTCAAAAATTATATCAAAAAAAATATTGCACTTTTAATGCAATATTTCACATTCGATAGGATCTAGCTTCTCAACCAAGATTTTTAATAGCTCTTCGGTAATCCCTTTTTTAGAGCCGCTAGCTCTAAAAACAGTCCTTAAATACGTTCCTTCTCCTTTTTTAACGCGGGAGGTAGAAATATCAGAAATCTTTAAATTCATTTCTTCCATAATCGTAACTAAATCTTCAAGAGCGTTGTCTTCAACCTTGGTAACAAGTAAAATCATGGCACTTTTTGATGTTGCTCTAAATTCGACCTTATGGAGTAAAGCTAAAATTACTATTGTAATAATAGTTGACAAAGTACCTATGAAAAAATAACCACATCCAGCGCACATACCTATTGCCATAGTTACCCAAATAGATGCTGCTGAAGTTAAGCCTCTAACAGAAAATCCATTTTGAATAATTGCACCTGCTCCTAAAAAACCAATTCCAGTAACTCCTGCGGCTGCTAATCGAAGTGGATCACGAGTTTCATAATTTCCAGGAGCTGCAAAAATAGAAATAACCATAATTAAGGCGCTGCCTAAACCAATTAAAACGTGGGTTCTAAATCCAGCGGGATGGCCATTTCTTTCTCTTTGATATCCAATTAATGAAGAGAAAAAACATGCGATAAGAATTGATAAAATCACTAAAACAGTGTTTCCTACCCACGCATCAGTAACTCCATTAAATCCAGATTCAAAAAATTCAACAATAATCCCATCAATTGTCGAGGGGGTTGTATATGAGTTAGAAAAAAACATAAGTTGTTAAAACCTCTTAAAAATATAAAAAATTAAAATATAAAAATTAATAACGTAATTATAACAAAAGAATTATAAAATGTTTAACTCAATTAATTTCTCACGTAATTTATCAGATTTTTCGAAATCTTTGTTGTTTTTTGCTTCTAAATACTCATTATATAATGACTTCTCTTCTTCATTAAAATTTTTAATATCAAATTTTAATCCTAAAATATCTAAAATATTTCTAATTGAATAGAAAATATCTAAGATTTCTTCATCGTTTTTTTCTTTATTTCTAAGTAATGTATTTCCTTCTTTAATGAGTTCAAGTAAATCGGTAATTCCATTAGGAATATTCATATCGTTACTTAAAGAAAGTAAGAATTTATCGATTCTTTTTCCTTTTCCTTCAAGAATATAGCCTTTCATTCCTAAATAAAGATTCATTTGTTTTACTAAACTCTCAATCTTATTTAAGATAGCTTGGTTATTTTTAATAGTTTCATCATTAAAATTAATATTTGCTCTATAAGGAGCATTGATTAACATTAAACGGGTTAAATTAGGACCATATTCTTTAATGACGTCTTTTGCTAAAATGACGTTTCCTAAAGATTTAGACATTTTATTGCCATTAATATCCATCATGGCGTTATGAATCCAATAATTTGCTAGATTATGATGATCGTGAGCGTGAGATTGAGCAATTTCGTTTTCATGATGAGGGAATTTTAAATCGCTTCCGCCACCATGAATATCAATCTTTCCATTAAAAGTTTTATTGATCATGGCGCAACATTCAGTATGCCATCCAGGACGGCCTTTTCCCCAAGGAGAATCCCATTTTATTCCAACGTTAGTATTTTTCCATAATAAGAAATCTAAAGGAGATTTTTTCTTATTATTGACTTCAATCCTAGCGCCATCAATTAAATCGTTGATATTAATTTTAGAAAGAATTCCATATTCATCATCTTTTTTAACATCAAAAAAGACTTCTCCTTCATTAACATAGGCATCGTTACTTTTTACTAAATCATCGATATAATCGATAATTTCATCCATACACTCACTGACTCTACAATATTTAGTAGCGCTTTTACAGTTGATAGATTCGAAAATCTTTAAATAATCGTTAATATAAAAATCAGTTAATTCTTTTTCAGTGATATTTTCTTCGATAGCTCTATTAATAATTTTATCATCAACGTCGGTAAAATTAGTAACATACGTGACGTTATAATTTAAAGCCTCTAAAAATTTTCTTAATGTATCAAAAAAGACTACTGGTCTTATATTACCAATGTGTGGATAGTTATAAACGGTAGGTCCGCAAACATAGATTGAGACCTCGTTTTCTTTTATAGGGGTAAAAGTTTCTACCTTATTTGTAAGTGAATTATAAAATTTAATTTCCATAATAATCCTTATTTTTTAGCCAAAATATTATAGCAACATAAATTGAAATAATCTATATGTTATGATATATTTTTAGGCGTATGAAAAGATCATTAAGTGGCATAAAACCTACAGGAAAATTAACTTTAGGAAATTATATCGGAGCATTAAAAAACTTCAAAAATTATCAAGATGAATATGAAAACTTTATATTCGTTGCAGATTTACATGCTCTAACTTTACCAATCGATAGTAAAGAGTTATATCAAAACACCAAAGATATAGTAGCTTTATATTTAGCATGTGGTCTTGATCCTAAAAAAACTACTATATTTTTACAAAGTGACGTCAGTGAACATAGTGAATTAAACGCTATTGTTCAAAATTATTTATACATGGGTGAACTTTCAAGAATGACCCAATTTAAAGATATTTCTTCAAAAATGAATCAATCTAGCATTGGGCTTGGAATTTTTGCTTATCCAGTTTTAATGGCAGCAGATATTCTTCTTTATGATGCTGATGTTGTTCCGGTTGGAGAAGATCAAAAACAACATGTTGAATTATGTAGAGACTTAGTTCATAGATTTAACGCCCGTTATAACGAAGAAGTATTTAAAATGCCTCAACCAGTTATGGCTAAAGTAGGAACTAGAATTATGTCTTTATCTGATCCTACTAAAAAAATGTCAAAAAGCGATCCAAAAGGTGATATTTTCCTTCTTGAAGATTTAAAATCTATTGAAAAGAAAATTATGAGAGCCACCACCGATTTAGGTAGCGATATATATTATAATAAGGAAGAAAAACCTGGTATTTCTAATCTTTTAACTATTTATGCATCTTTAAAAAATATTAGTATTGAAGAAGCTGAGGAACATTTTAAAGATTGTCATAGATATGGTGACTTTAAAAAAGAAGTCGCTAGTGTAGTTGTTGAAGAAATTTCAAAAATCCAAGAAAAATATAATGAAATTATTAATTCAAACCTTATAGATGAAGTTTTAAAAGATGGCGCTATTAGAGCTAAAAAGGTTGCAAAAAACGTTTTAACAAGAGTTCAAAAAACAGTTGGTTTATATGGAAAAGAATAAATATTTGATTGCTTTAGATTTAGACGGCACTCTTTTAACTGATGAAAAAAATATCACCGAAAATACAAAAAATTATTTAAAACAATTAGAAAATGAAGGTCATGTCATTGTTTTGTGTAGCGGTAGAGCTCCTAGAACAATGTTAAGATTTTACGAATTTATTGGCTTAAAATCGCCACTTATTTCGTATAATGGAGCTTTAATTCATAGTCCACATGATAAAAATTTTAAAGAAGTCGGATATTCTTTAGATAAAGATTTTTTAATAAAACTATATCAAAAAACTGTAGGGAAAGAGGTTCTCTCTATCTTGGCTGAAAATAAAACCACCGTTATTACCGACCAAGAAGATGACTTCCTTTTTGCATTCTTTGAAAAAGGAAAATTAGAGATAATTTACGATAAATTCGATAAAGTCTGTAAAGAAGATCAGTTCATATATGTCATGAAAATGAGAGATTCTAGCCCTGGAACTAAAGAATATATGGAAAAATTAGTTAATGAACTTGATCCTAGATATAAAATTAGATTCTGGTGGGATTGCGACTATTCTGAAATTCATTTAACAGGAGTGTCAAAAGCAAATTCTCTTGAAGTTTTACGCGATTATTTGGGTTTTGATAAAGAACATGTTCTCGTATTCGGAGATGCTGATAACGACATCGAAATGTTAAGTTTATATCCTAACTCTTTCTTAATGATTAATGGAAATCCCAAAGTTAGACAATATGCCAATTATCAAACTGAATTTGATAATAACAACGATGGAGTTATTAAAGAAATAAATAAATTCTTAAAAAGTAAGTAAATTCATTCAAAATAGTAGCATTTGAAAATTTAAAGCTTACTATAAAAATACAAATAGTTTCCGCGTGGAAACTATTTATTTTGATAATTATCGAGTTCTTTTTTCAATAGTTCATTTTATGCTTACTTATTACTTACTAAGCATTAAATTCCTAGCCATTTAAGGAAGAGGTATACAATTCGTCCCAATTAATAACTTCGAAAAAATTAGAATTATCGATTGTATGTCGTATCCATTTTAAAATTATTTATCATCGAAAGTATTCGTTGTTTTTCAAAAAAATAACTCCGCAAGAGCGGAGTTATATTAAAGTAATATTTCTTTTAAAGCTTCAAATAATTCTTTTGGTTCATTCTTAGCTGTTTCTTTTGAATCGCTAACAACTTCAATGTAGAATTTACATTTTGGCTCAGTTCCAGATGGTCTAATTGCAATGTTAGTACCATCTTCGAAATGGAATTTAACTAAATCACCCTTTGGTAAACCAGGAATTTCGCTAACTTCACCAGTTTTAACGTTTTTCTTTGATAATTTAAAGTAATTTTCAATAACTTCTACTTTTTTACCTTTTAATTCTAAGAATGGGTCGGTTTCAATTGTTTCCATGATTTTATCCATTTTAGCTTGGCCTTCACTACCTTCAAAATAAATATCAAATAATTCAGAAAGATAGTATTTTCCACTAACTTTTTTACATAATTCAGTATAAGCTTCAGTTAAATCCATTCCAAGCTTATGGTAATGTAAACCTAATTCGGAATATAAAAGGATAGCTTGAATTCCATCTTTGTCTCTAACAAATGGAGAAGCTAAACAACCATAACTTTCTTCATATCCAAAAAGGAAAGTATAACCTCCATTAACTTCATAATGATGAATTCTATCGCCAATAAATTTAAAACCGGTTAAAAAAGATTCAAGTCTTACGCCATAATAATCACAAACCTTTTTACCTAAAGAGGATGAAACGACTGTGTTATAAACGACATATTTTGATAAATCTTCGCCTTTTTTAATCTTATCGTTAATGATGTAATCAAGAAGTAAAGCTGCTCCTTCATTACCTGTAATAAGTGCATATTCTCCATCTTTTGTTAAAGTTGCAAGTCCAACTCTATCGCCATCAGGATCGGTCATACAAATTTGATTTGCACCAATTTCTTTAGCGAGTTTAATTGGTTCAATAAATGCTCTAGGATCTTCAGGATTTGGAGATAATGTTCCAGCAAAATTAGGATCAAAACTACATTGTTTTTCAACAGGATAGACTTCATATCCTTCATCTTCAAAGACTTTCATTGCATTAACATAACTAGTTCCGTGATTTGGAGAATATACAATTTTAAAGCCTTTTTTATCTAATTCTTTATTAATTACAATCTTTTCAACTTCTTTAACATAAGTTTCATCAACATCATTTCCCAAAATTTCGTTAACACCCTTTTTATCACTATAAGGAATTTCAACAGATAATTCATCTGGTAAAGAAGCAATAATTTCGATTAGTCTCGCAATTTTTGAAGGAACTAATTGGCAACCTTCTTCATCATAAACCTTATATCCGTTATATTGTTTTGGATTATGTGAAGCAGTAATCATAATACCACCTTGACACTTTTTATATCTAACAGCATATGATAATTCTGGAGTAGGTCTTAAACTATCAAAAATATAGGTATTAATGCCCATATCATTTAAAATTTCAGCACTTTTTAAGGTAAATTCTCTAGAAAAATAACGATTATCGTGAGAAATTGCAACATAAATTGCATCTAAATCTTTATATAATTCTTGTAAATAAAGTCCGAATCCGACAGTAGCTTTTTCAACTGTAAAATAATTCATTCTATTGGTTCCAGGACCTAAAACGCCTCTAATTCCTGCAGTTCCAAATTGAATATTTTTATAAAAAGCGTCGTCAAGTTCTTCTAACGACATATTTTTTAGGGTTTCTTTATCACTTTCTTTGACCCTAGGAGAGTCTAACCATCTTCTCAAGTTTTGCTCAACTATTTCTTTCATAATTCTTTATGTATCCTTTCTAAATATTTTAGTAGTTTTTGCCCTTTGTTTTCAATCGTTTTAACACTTCTTTTTCTTTTTCCTTTAAAGGCGCTTTAAAGGTCTTATTTGATAGGTAAGATAAACATCCTTTGACATTTTTAAAAGTAATTGAATAGGCGTGAAGAAATTGTTTTTCATAGTCAAATTCTTCTTTAAATTTCTTATTCAAATTAAAGTCTCCATATTTCTCATCTCCAATAATCGGGAGTTTATTATAAGAAAGATGAACTCTAATTTGATGGGTTCTTCCAGTTATTAGATTAACATCTAGTAACGAATATTCATCGTTACCATCAATTAAATTATATTCAGTAATCGCTTCTTTTCCGTTTTTAAAATCAACCCTTACTAAGTTATTATCACTATCTTTTGATAAAGGAAGATTGATAATATCGTGATTTTTTGCCTTATTAAAAGTTAAGGCAAGGTAATGTTTCTCAATATTTTCTTTATTTTTAAATAACTCCATTCCTTCTTGAGAAGCAAGTAATGTTTTAGCGCATATTAAAATCCCAGAAGTATTTCTATCAAGCCTATGTATCAAAGAAGGCGTAAAATTCGAGGTTTTTGGATGATATTCACCTTTTTGGATGAGATAATTTAATAACATATTTTGGATAGTCCATTTATTTTCTTTTTTATCTCCATGAACTAACATTCCCTTATCCTTATTTATAATAATGATATTTTCATCTTCATAAATAATCTCAAATTTTACTGTTACTGGAATAATGTCGTCTTTTTTAGTAAATTCTTCAAACTGTTCATCCGTAATAAATATTTTTAGTTCATCATTTTCATTTAAAATATAGTTTTCTTTGACCCATTTATTATTAATTTTGACATCTTTTTTCCTAAATAGTTTATAGATAAAAGATAAAGGTGCATTTGGAAGCATCTTTTTAACATATTTATCAACTCGTTGATTAGAATCTTCTTTTTTAATAACAATTTGCTTCATTTTTATGTGACATTCCTTACTCGTTATGATAATATAATTAAGCGATTTTAGTGAATAAGACTTTGGAGAAATACCCAAGAGGCTGAAGGGGCGGGCTTGGAAAGCTCGTAGGCTGTAACAGGCGCAGGGGTTCAAATCCCCTTTTCTCCGCCAAAATCAAATATTATCGAATAAAAGGAGTAGAATTTAAGTTCTACTCCTTTAATTTTATCAATAAATATAACTCTATTTAACTTCTTCTTTTTTAGTTTCGCTAGCAATACTACTTCCAGTATAAACTTGTGCAGTTGATTGAGAAGTAGCGCTTGAAGAGGTAGATAAACCTTCAAGTCTTTGTCTTCTTCTTGCTTCTTTTTCTTTTTGTCTATCTTCGCCTTTTGAAGCGATAGAAAGGGTAAAAGCAAGAATAATTGCAGCAATGACTGTAACAATAACTCCAAACCAAGTAAATCCGATTCCACCCATCATAGATTGCATAGATTCATTTGGTGTAGTTAATGGTGAATTATAGAAGTTAGTATAATCATCGATTAACCCTAAAGTTAAAAAGATAACACCAAAAGCAATTAAGGTTACAGAAATAATAAACCAAATAAGTTGTTTAACTTTAAAAGATTTAAAGAAGGCTTTAACTTTACCTTCTTTTTTATTCTTTTTATTTCCTTTTTCTTCTGGTATTTCAAATTCGTTTTGCTTTTTTGACATTTTTATATCCTAAAAAATATTAACTACTTTTATTTAAGTTAAAAACTATTCGCCTTTATTTTCTTCAACTGGAGCTTCTGCAGTTGCGTTAGCACTACCTTCTTGATTAGCTTCTGCTTTTGCTCTTAATTCTTGATTATCTTTAATCATTTCTTGAATTAATGGAGTGTAAGATTTTTTCCATGCATCTTCAGTGATGATTAAGAATTTTTGAATCTTTTGATTAACATCAGCATAAACTTGGTTGAAGTTTTGACCTTGAGGTAAATCTCTTCTACCATTCATCATTTCGATTAAATGATCTAATGCATCAAGTGGTTCAAGATAATCGCTTGATTTACAAGACGCGTTTTGCTTAACGATTGAGAAACATCTAACTAAAGTATTTAATTCGTTTTCAACGAATTTAGCAGCAGGGCCTTTTTCGCCATTACTTTCTCTCATTAAATCGTTGAATTCTCTAAATTTTGCCATTATTGTTCCAGAAAGCGAGAATAAAGCAACTGCACGATAGAATTTTTCATCAAGTTCTAATAATTCAGTGATTTTATCTTCAACTTCGTTATGTTCTTTACGGTAAGTATCATGAAGTCTAATGACTGCGTTTAATTGTTCATGAAGAGGAATTGCTAAATCAAAAATTCTAACAACTTGGTTTGCGTCAACTTTAACAGTATCGCCTTCAACTCTAAGAATTGTTGAATTATCACCATATAATTCATTGCCAAAATCTTCGATCATTTTCTTTAATTCAGCACCTTTTTCACCATTGTTATCTAAGAAATACTTTAATGGTGTATTTAATTTTGGTTCGTTGATAATACCGTTTTTCTTATACTCATAATAATTTACGTCAAATTTTTCTCTACGAATGGTGTATTCTAAGGAATCTCTAACTAATGAATTGAAATAAACTAATGAGACAATAACTCTACTAATAGGTAACATTTTTTACTCCTTTATCTATAATCTTTAATATTTTACTATTTTTCATAAATATATCTAGATAAATCTTCATACTTATTAAGAATATATCTAGCATACTTTTTAATAATGTTGCTTGCATGGCCCATAACGAAACTACGTTTATTAAAAACTTTAAACATTGAAATATCGTTGCCGCTATCTCCAACTACATAGATGTCATCTTCATTATACCCACAATATTCGCAGTATTTTTTAACAGCATCGCCTTTTGAAATATTTTTAGGGGTAATTTCAATACAATTTTTTACCCAGGAAGCTTCAATGTTTTTATAAGTATTTCTAATAACTTTATTAGTTTCCATAGCTCTTTTTTTAGCTTTAGGAGTAATTCCAAAAAGAATTAAAATCTTATAAATTTTTTCATTTTTTAAAGCTTTTTCATATTCATCCTTACTAAAATAGGCTTCTTCAGCATATGCGCCTTGAGAATTCATATAGATTTTTCCAAAAAAGAAAGTTAATTTACTGTCTTTCTTTTTACCTCTAATATAAGTTCCTCTATCGGTAAAAATTAAACATGAAAAAATTTTATAAGAAGTGAAAATATCGTCAATTAAAGATTCTACTTCCTTATTATCTAAGCTTTGAGTATAGATAATTTCATCCCCCTTATAAATTGAACCGCCATTAAAAGAAATGATATCTATATCGCGATCAATAACTTTTTTAACCTTTAATCCATAAGCGTGGCTTCTTCCTGAAACAACTACGAATTTGCCACCATTATCAATAAAAGATTGGACAAAGTAGAGATTCTTTTTAGAGATCATTCTTCTTTTATCTTTTGGGTAAAATAAGGTACCATCTAAGTCGGTTGCAATAACTTTATTCATAATTTATAAAAAACTTGCGCTTATAGTTAAATGCGCAAGTTTTATTATATCAAATTTTATATATTTAGAACTATTTAATTTCGACATCGTTATCAGCTTGAAGTAAGCCATAACCGCCTTCTTTTCTACGATATACAACAGAGATCTTTTCATCATCTGTATCTAAATATAAATAGAAATCGTGTCCTATTGCTTCCATTTCTAAAATTGCATCTTCTAAAGTAATAGGTTTTAATTCTAAATTCTTGGTTCTAACTGGTTCTGCATCTTCTAACTCATCTTCAACGTCTTCGAGTTGTTCAATTAAGATAGATTTGCCTAAGCCTTGGTGTTCAAATCTCTTTTCAAGTTGAGTTTTGAGTTTTCTCATTTGACCTGTTAATTTTTCAACAGCTTCATCTATTGCATCGTAAAGATCTTCATCTTTAACCTCGGCTCTGAATGTAGTATCTGGAGTGAAAATTGTTACTTCGACTTTTGCACCGTTTTTATAACTTCTAACTACTACTCGGCAGTCAATTTCTTCATCGTTTTTGAAGTATTTGTCCATTCTGGAAAGTTTTTTCAAAACTGCATCGTTAATGCCTTGAGTTACAACGATGTTTTTTCCAACGATTTGATATTTCATATTATATATGTCCTCCATTTATAATGATTTGGTACCTTTATTATATCACAAGTTTAATAAAGTTAAGAGATATCTTTAAAATTTTAAAAAAGTTTCCACGTGGAAACTTTTTTAGATAATTTTATTTCTTAGTAAGTTTTAAAGTAAGTATTAAAATATTTTCGATATTTATCGATATTTCTTTGATTTTATTTCTTAATTATAATTTTAAAATTTTATAATGCCTACAATTTTTAAATAAAAATCGTTACTTTTTAACTTCGTTTAATAATTCTTTAATTTTTTCAACCTTATCTAGTCTTTCCCAAGGTAAATTTAAGTCTTGCCTACCAATTTGACCATAGCTTGCAAGGTCTTCATATTTAAAATTAGGTTTAGTAAGATTAAACTCTTGAATAATTGCGCCTGGACGTGCATCAAATACTTTATTAATAATCTTTAAAATTGTGTCATCATCATAATGTGAAGTTTTAAAAGTTGAAACGTTAATTGACAAAGGTTCAGCTTTCCCGATTGCATAAGAAAGTTGAATTTCAATTCTATCAGCGACTCCAGCAGCAACTAAGTTTTTAGCCATATATCTAGCATAATATGCGGCACTTCTATCAACTTTTGAAGGGTCTTTTCCACTAAATGCACCGCCTCCATGACGAGCACTTCCTCCATATGTATCAACAATAATTTTTCTTCCAGTTAAACCAGTATCTCCCGCTGGACCGCCAATAACAAATCTGCCGGTAGGATTAATTAAAACATTAAAATCGGAATTAAGATGAAAAGAATCGCAAACAACAGGTTTCATAATGTGTTCATAAATATAATTTTTAAATTCTTTTTCATCAAAATCTGGATCATGTTGAACTGACATTAAAACAGTTTCTACTCTAGGTTTTTTGCCTGAATAATCAATAGTTACTTGTGATTTCATATCTGGTCTAGCCCATTTAACTTTACCTTCTTTTCTTAAAGAAGATGCAAGTCTAACAAGTTTATGCGCAATAACAATTGCTAAAGGCATATAACCTTCATCTTCTTTTGTAGCATAACCAAACATAATACCTTGATCTCCTGCACCTTGAAGAAGGATATCACCTTTATCAATACCCATATTAATATCTGGAGATTGAGTATGAACCTTATTTAATATAGTTAAATTATTATAATTAAACCCATATTCGTCTTTATCATATCCGATATCTTTGATTACTCTTTTAGCTATTTCTTCGTAATTTATCGATGCGTTAGTAGTAATTTCTCCTCCAATAAGAAGAAAATCTTTACATACAAAACATTCGCAAGCTACATGAGAAGAAGAATCTATTTTTAAGATTTCATCTAAAATTGCATCACTAATTTGGTCACATACCTTATCTGGATGGCCTTCACTAACACTTTCACTAGTAAATAGTATCTTTTCTTTTTCCATAATATGCCTTCTTTTCCTCCTTTGTTTATTTCTTTTAAATAAAAATCACCTTTACGTTTGAGCGTAAAGGTGAATTAGTTTTAATTAAATAATTCATTCTTATCGCTCAAAGTTAATTTTACTTTGCTACTAAGAAGCACTTACTTATTTTGTTATTAAATAAGAGTTGCTACCATATTTTTTCGCTTAGTATTTATATATGGTTCTTGATAAGCCTACTTATTATATAAAGAGTAAAAATTAAATTCAAATAATATAGTAATATTAATTCTTTTTGTTGAAAGAATTATAAGGACTCATATCGCTTGGCATTCTTAAATCCCCTCTAGGAGAAAGAGAAACCGATCCTACCTTAACTCCATCTGGCATACAACTTCTTTTAAATTGTTGAGTAAAATATCTAAAAAAGAAGGTATCTAAGGTAGTTTTTATATATTCTTTATCTAAATCATTAAATGCAATAGTTGCAAGATGATAAATCTTTTCTTTAGAGAAAGAATTTCTGAAATAGTGGTATAAAAAGAAATCATGTAAGTCGTATTTTCCTAAAATTACTTCAGTTTCTTGCATTTTTTTATTTTTATCTTGAGGGACAAGTTCAGGAGAAATTGGGGTATCTAAGATTGATTCAATAACTTCTTTTAATTCGTTATGGATAAATTTATAGTCATTAACTAAGATTTTTACTAAAGTTTTAGGAATTGAAATATTAACCGCATACATCGACATATGATCACCGTTATAAGTCATAAATCCTAATGCTTCTTCGCTTAAATCGCCAGTTCCGACAACTAAAGCGTTCTCCATGTTCGCATAATTCATTAAAAATAGTGTTCTAATTCGTGCTTGGACATTTTCATATGCAACATCATAAACATCTAAAGGATGTTCGAGAGCTTTTAATACTTCGGTAGAAGTATTTTTAATATCAATTTCTTTATAAGTACACCCTAAAATTTCAATTAATTTTTTAGCATTTTCAAAGGTTCTATCGCTAGTTCCAAATCCTGGAAGTGAGAAACAATAAATATCCTTTTTATCTAAATTGAGTTGATTAAAGGCTTCATTTATTACAAATAAGGCTAAAGTTGAATCAAGTCCGCCACTAATTCCAATAACGACCTTATCAAAATTAGAATTATATAATCTTGTAGCTAGACCCTTAGCCTGTAAAGCAATTACTTCTTTTGATCTAAGGACTCTTTTTTCATCATCTTTTAAGATAAAAGGATATTTATTTACTTGCCTGGGAGAATGTTCGATTTTTGCATTCTCAAAAACTTTAATAAATCTTGCTTCTTTTTCAATTGAACATTCAAAACTTGAAGCGTGTTTATTACGGTCATTATTAATTTCTTCAATATCAATTAACCCGATAGTTAAGCCTTTTTCATCATAAGTTTCATTAATTAATTTTCCACTAGAATAAATAAGTTGATGTCCTGAATAAACTAAATCTTGGCTAGATTCACCAAAGCCACTTGAAGAATAAATGTATCCTACATAAAGTTTGGCACTATGAGATTTTACTAACTCTTTACGATATTCTTTTTTAGAAATTGTTTCGTTTGAGGCGCTTAAATTAACAATTACATTTCCGCCATTTAAACTTAAATTGTTGCTTGGAGGGGTAATTACCCATAAATCTTCACAGATTTCAGCACCAAGTTTGATATCTCCGCCATCAAAAATTAAATCATTTCCGAACTTTACTTTATTTCCTAAAAATTCTACTTCATTAAAATTAGCTTCTTTCCCTGAAATAAACCATCTTTTTTCATAAAATTCATTATAAGAAGGAAGATAACTTTTAGGGACAATACCTACTAATTTTGAATCATTAATAACGTATGTAACATTAAAGGTACGATTTAAATATGTAAAAGGCCCGCCAATAAAAACGATTAAATCATTAGGAATAGTAGGGATTATTTCTTTTAAGGCTAACTCGACTTCTTTCATTAAATTATTGTTTAATAATAAGTCACCTAAAGTATAGCCAGTTAAAGATAACTCACCAAAGGTAAGGACATTTACCTTTTCTTTTTTAGCTTCTTTAATAAGATTAAGAATACTTTCTTTATTTTTAGAAACATCTCCTACTTTAGTAAGAATATTTCCAGTTGCTACTTTATAAAATCCAAATTTTGCGCCCATATTTATCTATCTTTTATTCCTTTTCTCCTAATAATAATTTTATTACATAATCATATGTTAATGAATTTAAATCCTTATAATCTTTATTTTTTAAATCATCTCTTATTCTAGATGAAGAAATATCATGATATTTATCATCTATTTTTAAGGTTATTATATGGTCTTTATGCTTTTTTAATAATGGAGTAGTAGCGATTATTTCTTCAAAATTATCGCTACTTCTGTTAACTAAAATAAGTTTAAATTCGTTTAATAAATCATCAAATCGATACCATCTTTCTAATTCATCATATTTTTCGTTACCAAAGATAAAAAAGATATCAGCATCATATTTATTTTTTAAATAAGTAATGGAATCATAAGTTTTTGAAGTTATTCCTTCAATTTCAATAGTTTCAATAATAATATTTGAATGTCTTTTAATAAATTCATTTAGAATTTTTATTCTTAAAGAAGTATCTAAAATATCGTCTTCTTGATAACTTTTCCATGAATTCATAAAAGAATTGGCAGCAGGAAGAAAAATACCCATCTTAGCATTAACTAGATTCATTGCTTGAAGCATAATTTCTCCATGTGCCTTAGTTAATGGATTAAAACTTCCTCCAAAAACTACGATTTTATCCTTATTTTTCTTCATAACTATTTTCGCTCATTAGTCTTACTTTAAGTTCATAATAAGCTTTTGAATAATCTAAATAATGGGTGTGAGGCATAATAAAACGTTTTTCTTCATCCCATAATTCATCTTTAATAATTCTTGCGAGTTCTTTTTTAGTTTCTTCAATGGTAGGACATCTATAGATTTGTTCTCCCTCTTCAAAAACCTTAACTCTCATATTTTTAAGATAGCATCCTTCAAAATTAATCTTTTTCCATGGTTTATTTGGGTCGACTACGCTACCTTCTTTTTGTAAATCAATAGTTTCTCCATGAAGTGTTAAAAGATCAGCAATTGCTTGATTATTTTCGTTGTAAATTCGATAAACATCTTTAAATCCTGGGTTAGTAATCTTTTCAACAGTTTCACTCATCTTAATTTTTGGAACAAGTTGCCCATTTTTATTTTTAATTGCTACCAGTTTATAAACTCCTCCAAAAACAGGATTAGATTTAGCAGTAATTAAGTTTTCACCAACTCCAAAAGAATCAATTTTTGCACCTTGATCAATTAAGGATTGAATCTTATATTCATCAAGTGAATTAGAAACGATGATTTTACAATCTTCTAAGCCATGTTTATCTAATATTGCTCTAACTTTTTTTGATAAATATGCTAAATCTCCGCTATCGATTCTGACTCCTTTTAAGCGATGACCATTAGGAATTAAAAAGTCTTTTGCAACCTTAATTGCATTAACAACGCCACTTTTAATAACGTTATAGGTATCAATTAAAAGAACTGCATTTTCAGGATAAATTTTTGCATATTCTAAAAAAGCATCATATTCACTATCAAAACTCATTACCCATGAATGAGCCATTGTTCCACTTACTGGGATTCCAAATAATTTTCCAGCTAAGGTTGTAGCAGTTGAATTTGCTCCCGCAATGTAACTAGCTTTTGCTCCATAAATTGCACTATCAGCATTATGAGCTCTTCTAGCACCAAAATCAGAAACTCCCCTTCCTTTTGCGGATAAAACTATTCTATTAGTTTTAGTTGCAATTAAAGTTTCATGATTTAAAAGTAACAATAAAGAAGTTTCAATTAATTGACAGTCAATTAAAGGGGCAACTACCGTTAAAATTGGTTCATTTGGATAAATAATTGAACCTTCTTTAAAACTATAAATATCTCCTTTAAACTTAAAATTTCTTAAATATTTTAAGAATTCTTCATCAAAAATATTTAATCCTTTTAAATATTCGATATCTTCATCGGTAAAACTTAAATTATTAATATAATCGATAATATCTTCTAATCCTACAAAGATAGAATAAGCAGCATTATCAGGATTTGTTCTATAGAATAAATCAAAGACTGCGATCTCATCTTTTTTATTATTTAAAAAATATCCATTACTCATCGTTAATTCATAAAAATCCATTAATAACGATATATTTCTTCTATAAATCACTTTCTTACTTCCTTCTTTTTTATTAAATACACATAAAATATATACTCTTTATTTATTAATAAATATAGCACATATATTTTATAAAAAAGGTCGGTAATTTTATATACCAACCTTTTTATTTCTTACTATTTTTTAAATATTTATCGATATTTTTATATAGTTTCAATAGCTTTTGCTATTTGATCTGGACAAGATGTAGGTCTAATTCCGCAGGTTATTCCTTTTAATAAATCATGAACTTCATTAATATCGCGATTAATAATTAAAGCTTTAATACCTTTTAAATTACCATTACATCCACCAACAATAGTAAAGTCTACTATTTTATTGGTTTCATCGTCATATTTAAGCTCAATGCTTCTTGAACAAGTACCTACACAGTTATAATTAATAGTTTTAATCATAATTATTTAACGATTTCACCATACATTTCGCCAAAGCAATTACCAGCATTTGATTCATCAGTATCAATGTGCATTGCTAAAGCGAATTTAGGAGAAACTCTAATAACTACATCATCAAAAATAACGTGTCTTCCTTCTCCTCCAGTTTTAACCTTTACGATTTCTCCATTTTCTACACCCGCTTCAATTGCATCTTCAGGAGTCATATGAATATGTCTTTTAGCGACGATACAACCTTCTTCGAGTTCGAGTTCTTTGCCGTTTACAGGATTAACTAATTTAATTGGAGCACTGCCTTTAATATCACCACTTTCTCTTAAAAGTGCCTTAACTCCTAAAGTTCTAGCATCAGTTGCACTAATTTCAACTTGATTGAAATTTCTAACTGGTCCTAAAATTGAGACTCCTTTAATTGTTGATTTAGGTCCAACAACATCAAGTTTGGTAGTTGATGCGTATTGTCCAGGTTGAGATAATTCCTTTTTAACTTCTAATTCAAAGCCTTCTCCACACAAATATTCTAAAGCTTCTTGAGTGACATGAATGTGTCTTGCGCTTGTTTCTACTAAGATTTTCATTTTTATTATTTTCCTCCAAGAACTATTATAGTTCATTATCAACAATTTTTATAATATTTTTGATTAATTTATAAGGAAATATGAGTCTATTTTTTTTATAATAGTTAGCGATATGAAAGAAATTCAAAAAGCGTTAAATCAAATCAAAAAAGTTGTCTTTATAGATTTTGAAGGAAGCCAATTTTCTCAAGAAATTATCGCAATTGGTGCTATTAAATGTACCCTTGATAATAAAAATTTTATTAAAGAAGCCTCAAAACCTTTAAAAATATATATAAAAATTGATGAACCTATCGGTCCATTTATTGAACAGTTAACTGGAATAAGTGATGATTTTTTAAACAATAATGGAATTAGTTTTAAAGATGCAATGAAAAGACTTCAAGATTATGTGGGAAAAGAAAAGGTTAAATATTTTTCTTATGGAAATTTTGATATTCATCTTCTTCATAATTCTATGATTAAAAATGAGATGAAAACCGATGAATTTGTCCTTTCAATCTGTCAAAATTTAATCGATTTTTCTAAGATTTTTTCAAAATATGTAAAAAGTGAAAATAACACTGTCCTTTCACTTATTGCAGCTTTAAAAGTTTTCCAAACCAATATTGAAAGTGACCTTCACGACCCTGTTAATGATGCCATTAATTTAATGCATCTATATAATGCTTTTTTAACTAAGAAAAACATTTTAAAAAACGAATATATTCGTGTTATTACTAAATCTCCTTCTCTTCCTAATCCATATCGAAAGATGATTAAAAAACTCCAAAGTGAACAGAAGGTTACTTATAAAGATTTCTTAAGTTATGTCGAAGAGGATTTAAAATAATAATGATTAAATACCCTTTAGGATTTAAAAAAGAAAAGATAGATGAAAATAAAAAACACGTAAACTACAAAAATCGCGGGTTATCTTTAGAAAGTTTAATTAATGATGCTAATAAATATTATGAAGTTAATGATATAGCATTCATCTATAAAAAACCTACTCCAATTCATATAGTTAAAACAGATAAAGAAAATACGATAATAAAGGCATATTTTGAAAAACCTTCAACAACCGATTATAACGGATTATATAAAGGAAAATATATTGATTTTGAAGCTAAAGAAACTAAATCTAAGACTTCTTTTAATCTTAATAACTTTCAACCTAAACAAATAACTCATTTAAAAAATATCGATAAATCCGGCGGAATTGCCTTTATAATCATCTATTTCAAAGAATATGATGAATATTGTTTATATCTAGCAAAAGATATGTTTAATTATTTAGAAAAAGAAAATAAAAAATCTATTTCTTATAAAGAAATAAAAGAAAAAGGCGAAGTTATTCCGTTAACTTTAGCCCCAATATTAGATTATTTAAAAATAATAGATAAATTATTTTTTTAATGCGTATTCTTTACAAATTTCTTTTAGTTTACATGCTTCGCAATTTGGTTTAATGGCCTTACAGTGATATCTTCCAAAATGTATGAATTGATGATGAAGCAATTTATATTCATCTTTTTTAAAGAGTTTTCTTAATTTTTCTTCACATTTTTCAACACTATCACTATTTTTTATTAACCCTAGTCTTTTTGAAACTCGATAAACATGGGTATCAACAGGAAATTCAGGCATATCAAAAAGTTCGATTAATACAACATTTGCGACCTTATTTCCTACTCCCCTCATTGATAAAAGGTCTTCCTTATTATTTGGGACTTTATAATTAAAATTATTGATGAGCTTATAAACTATATCTTTTAAAGCGATAGCCTTATTTTTATATAAGCCAATTTCTTTAATGTTGTTTTCGATTTCTTTAAGTGAAGCCTTATTAAAATCATCCAAAGTTGGATATTTTTTAAATAAAACATCGGTTACTTCGTTTACTTTTTTATCTGTTGTTTGTGCCGAAAGCATGACTGCAATCACAAGTTCGTAGTCTTTATTATAATTAAGTTCACATTTAGGGTTAGGTAAAATCTCATTAAAATAAGATTTAATTACCACAATTTTATTAGATTTCTCCATCTTCTCTCATTTTAATAGCAATTAAACTATCAATCTTTTTAAATGATAAATTCTCTAAATTAAAAGCATCCATGAGGGAATTTTTAATTACATCGTATGTAATTCCATGATTTAACCAGCTTCTAATTTGATCAACTTCAGCAACAGATAAAGAGCGATTAAAATAATGTTCAAAAGATGAGATTAAAGAGGACAAAACTTCACTTGTTTCATCTATTTTTTCGCTATTTAACATCAAATTCTTTTTATATTCTTCGAATAATTTTTCTTTTGCAGGTTGAATAGAGGTTATAAAATCGTCTCCAGAAGTTTGGAAAGTAATAAATTTTTTAGTTAATAATGAATCAAAAGCAGCATCAATTTCTTGAGCGCTCATATCAAGTTTTACTTCTAAAGTTTCGTTAGTGATCGTTTTATTTCCATCTTTTATCAAATGACCAACCATTAAAAGGACTAAAAGTTCATTATTATTTAAACCAAGTTCACGGTAATACTCGAACAATAAATATTCAAAATTTAATGCTGATAACTTACTTTTCATAATTTTTTAATGCTCCTTTTAACTTTTTCTCTTCTTCTTTTATTTTATTAACATTTAAATGTTTTAATAAATCTTCGTTTTCTTTCAAAATTCTTAAATCTTTTCCGTCAATACTTAAATTATATTCTTTAATAAATCTATATGCTCTTAAAATTCTTAAAGGGTCTTCTTTTATTGAGGTAAGCGGATCTTTTATGAATCTTAAATGTCTACTATTTAAATCGTTTATTCCACATTTTGTTGGATCAATTACATTATAATTTTCATCAATATATATAGCATTTATGGTAAAATCTCGCCTTTTATAATCAATATCAATATCCTTAACAAATTCAATTTTATTAGGATGACGGAAATCTTTATATTCACTTTCTTTTCTTAAAGTTACGATGTCTATTTTTTTATTTTCATAATAATATTTAACAGTTCCAAATCTTGCAAATGTATGATCGCATTCTAAAAATTTAGCAATATCACTAGGAGTCGCATCACTTACAAAATCATAATCATTAATTTCTCTATTTAATAAATAGTCTCTTGAAGTAGAGCCAATCATATAGAGTCTAAAGTTATGATCATTAAATATTTTCTTTAAATAATCGAAAATTTTATCCATAAGTTATAAAAAAGCTAGTCACGAAACTAGCTTTTTCAAAAATCAATACTTTTAAAAACTATTTAACTAAGTCTTTTAAACCTTTTGAAGGTTTGAAACCAACAGTTTTGGTTGCTGGAATTTCAATTTTCTTACCATCAACTGGTGAAGTTCCAACTCTAGCTTTTCTTGATTTAACAGTGAAAGCACCAAATCCTGAAACTTTAACAGTTTCACCGTGTTGTAATGCACAGCAAACTTCGTCGAAGAATGCATCAATGACTTTTTCAGTATCTTTTTTTGAAAGTTTTGTTGTTTCGCTAACAGCAACAATTAATTCAGCTTTATTCATTATAATTTACTCCTTTTTATAAAACAAAATAGTAAAATTTTGTTGTTTTTATTTAAACATAAATAACTATCTTTGTAAACTAATTTAATTCAAAAAATAATGATTTTTCTCGAAAATTTTAGAATTTTAATATTTTTTTAATAACATGGTTTAGTCAATTAAAAACAATAATAAAAGTGCCCTATTTTCTTTTTCTTAAAACGAGATTAATTGGAGATCCAATTAACTCAAATGAATCTCTAATTTTATTTTCAATATATCTAAGATATGAAAAATGCATGAACTTAGGATCGTTAACAAATAATGCAATAGTAACAGGTTTATTAGCGATTTGTTGCGCATAATAAATCTTACATCTTCCTCCATTAAATTGAGGAGTTTCATTCATCATTTGAGCTTCTTGAATAATTTCGTTTAAAACTGAGGTTTTTATATCAAAAGTATAAGAATCATATACCTTTTGAATGGTATCTAAAATCTCTTTACGATTTCTAAATTTCATTGCGCTTGTAAAAATTAAAGGAACATAGTCTAAAAATTTAAATTCGGTGACAAATTTTTCCTTAAATTCTTTTTTAAAAGTATTAATATCTTCGATTAAATCGCATTTATTAATAATAACAATGATTGCTTTTTTAGCTTCGATTGCATAACCAACTACATGTTTATCTTGTTCTCTTATACCTTCATTAGCGTCAATTAAAAGTAACGCAACATCAGATTTATCAATACTTCTTAACGCTCTTAAAGCAGCATATTTATCGACACTTTCGTATATTTTTCCGCGTTTTTTAAGTCCTGCTGTATCAATGATTGTAAAAGTATCACCGTTATATTCAAAACTTAAATCAATTGCATCTCTGGTTGTTCCTTCAATTGATGAAACAATTACTCTATCAGTTTGAATAAGTTGATTAAATAATGAAGATTTTCCAACATTTGGTCTTCCAATTAAACAGAAAGAAATTGAAGAATTAACTTCTTCTTCCTCCTTTTTAGGTAATTCTTTAATTACTCGGTCAAGTAAATCGCCAATTCCAATACCATGAGCACCACTTATAGCAATTGGATCACCAAAACTAAGCGCATAAAATTCATAAATATTATTAACTTGTTCTAAAGAATCAATCTTATTTACTGCTAAAATTGTTGGTTTTTTAGCTTTATGAAGCATTTTTGCGATAAATTTATCATCATCAGTTAACCCAATTCTTCCATCCACAACAAAAATAACTAAGTCGGCCTCATCAATTGCGACTTCAGCTTGCATTCTTATTTGTTCTTGGAAAGGACGATTTTCAAGTTCAATTCCTCCAGTATCAACCATGTTAAAAGGAACAGTAAGCCATGAGGTTTTATGATAGATTCTATCTCTTGTAACACCACGAATTTCTTCAGTGATAGCCTTTCTTTCGCCTACTATTCTATTAAAAATGGTCGATTTACCGACCGAAGGAGAACCAACTATGGCAACTAATGGTAAACTCATAATTCAATTCCTTTTTCCTTTATAATCTCCATCATTTTTTCAACAACTTCTTCGATTTTCATATCGGTTGAATCTAAAATTATCGCATCTTCTGCTTGTTTTAATGGGCAGAATTCACGATGAGAATCGATATAATCTCTTTTTTTAATATTTGCTAAACAATCTTCAAAGCTTGTTTCTCTTCCGTTTTCAATATTTTCTAAATATCTTCTTCTAGCTCTTTCTTCTTCTTTGGCGCATAAAAATATCTTAACTTGGGCATCTTTTAATACATAAGTTCCAATATCTCTTCCATCCATTACAACATTTTTTCCTTTTGCGATTTCTTGTTGTAATGAGACTAAAAATAATCTTATTTCTTTATAAGAAGCAATATAGGAAACGTTATCAGCGACAACGTTTTCTCTAATTTCTTTAGAAACATCTTTTCCATCTAACAAAATATGATTATTATCATCAAAACTAATATTAATTTTGCCAATTAAAATATTAGATTCACTTTCACTCTTAGGATCCAATCCTTTATTTATGACTGCTAAAGTATAGGCTCGATACATTGCACCGGTATCGATATATAAAAAATGAAGTTTAGAGGCTAAAAGTTTAGCAACAGTGGATTTTCCACTAGCACTTGGTCCATCAATTGCAACTGAAATATACCTTTTATCCATTTAACGCATTCACTCCTAAACAAATTCCGACAATGATTATAACAATTAAAAGAATACTTATAAAGATATAAAGAATTAGACGGTTTCTTTTTTTCTTATTGTAATATTGAGAGACTGTCATTTCTTTATTTTTACTAGTCAAAATACTATTTTTCTTTCTTTTTTCGTCGTTTTCTTGGTTTTTACTAACCATGACTTTAAGTTGTTCAACGTCGTTTGTTTTAGTAATTTCATCTCGATATTCTTTGTGTTTTTCATTTCTTGAATTCATGTGTTACATTCTATCAAAAAATAGAATCTTTTTCTTTCCGAATATGAAAAAATTTTCCCTTATAAAAGAAGGGAAAATTTTTCATGTTTAGAGCGAATAAAATATGCTTTTCTTAGAATTTAGCTAATTCTTGTTTAATAGCTTCTAAATCTTCTTCACTACCAGCATTTTCTACTCTATAAAGGATAGGACAGTTATATTCTTCACTAATCTTATCTCCAGCTAAACAATATGCATCCCCATAAGAAGTATCGCCACTGACAACTACTCCTTTAATATGAGTTCCGTTATTTGCTAAAAATTCAATTACTTCATTAGGAACATCTCCATATCCGTCAGTATAGGTAAATAAAATAAAGTCTTCATCAAGTTTTTCATTACCAATATCGATTCTTAAAGCATCTAATCCTAAATTAGCAATAATTGATTCGACATTGCCGGTTCTAGAAGCATAGCAGTATTTCATAAAATTAATTAAATCCTCCTGTTGTTAATTATAGCTAACAAGATATTATAGTCAAGTTAAATGTTAGCAAAAACTTACAAAAATAAGTTCCATAAATATCTTCTTTTGTTAACTTTTTCTAACATTCGAAAGTTAAAAAAATACCATTATTATCGGCAAAATGTTAGTTTTGACTAACCACATTTTTATTTTACAATATTAAAGATTGTTATATACTTTTTTTAAGGAGGAAAATACAATGGGAATTAAATTAAAAGTAGATAAAGATTTATGCGTTGGCTGTGGTTTATGCGTCGGTTCATATGCTGAAGCTTTTGCATTTGATGATGAAAATAAAGCAGAAGTTATCGGAGAATTAGACGAAGCTACTGCAGAAGAAGCAATTGCTTCCTGCCCAGCTGGTGCTATCTCTAAATAATTAAATAAAAATGTTTATTAAAATCCCTAGAAATTTGAATTTCTAGGGATTTTTATTAGTTAGTTTTATTGTCTACTATTTTATTATTTTTATCGCTTTTTTCTTCACTTATTTCAGTGGTGATTCCAAACTTTTTATCAGTGAATTTTCTTAATCTAGAAATAGGTTTATAGGCGATAAATGTTACAACTGAAACAATACATAATTTAATTAAGTTAAATGGTAAAATCCAATGAAAACAAATCATAATATCGTAAGGTCCACTATAATTTCCTACCTTCGCAAAGAATGCATCATAAACCAAAGTTAGTCCTGCATTATAATCAATAGGAGCACCAAAGAAGAATCCATATAAAGGATAAATTAAATAATATCCAATAAAGCTTGAAACAATTAAACTAGTTAAAATACCAACACCAATCGATAAAATTCCACCTTTAAATGTATGGAATTTTTTATACATAAAGGCAGCTGGCAAAACTAAAGCAAGACCATAAATTAAATCTGCAAAAGCTCCAACTCCTCCAGTTTCACCGATATCTTGAATAAGTTTAAATAAGAATTTGATAACAACTATCATTCCTCCTGTAAAAGGCCCATAAACAAGTCCAGCAATTAAAGCAGGAATCTCATCAAAGTGTAATTTTAAAAATGGAACTGCAGGAAAAATTGAAAATTGTAATCCTGGAACCATATATAAAATAACTGCTAAAGCACCAAAAATTGCGATGCTTGAGATAGTTCTAATAGTTTTTCTTGTCGATTTATTACTTCTAACCATAAAAAATAACCCCTTTACTTCGGGGTTATTAAATAGACAAAAAGATAAAAATAACATCCACTTCTTCCGTCCAGACTTTACTGTTGCCACTAGAATTTCACTAGTTCATGCCTATTTATAGGCTCGTGGGGTTTACCACCAGTTTTGAATTTAACAATACCCTGAAGCAAAAATTATTTTAACACTATTTTCTTACGTTTAATATACTTATTTAATCTTTTGATACCTTCGGCCAACGCTTTCTCATCTTTAAAAGTTAAAGTGACTTTTAATCCGTCTACCTTTAAGGAGTCTTCTTTAACTTCACTACTACTAGTTTCTTCAACTTTTGGAGCAACTTTTTCTTCTCTCGTTTCCCCTTTAATTAAAAGTTCGGTATCTCTAACACTTAAGTTTTTCTCATGAATTGTAGCAACAGCTTTTAATGCTTCTTCTTTTCCTAATCTTGAAATAGTTTTAGCATGACCATAAGAAAGTCTATTGGTTGAAATATCAACTAAAATTTCTTCTGGTAAATCTAAGATTTTCAAAAGATTAGAAATTTGAGAAGGAGATTGATCTAAATATTCGGCTAATTCCTTATTTTTATAATTGAATTCTTTCTTTAAAGCATCACAAATTAAAGCTAATTCATAAATATTTAAAGTCTTTCGATCACTAATTTCAGTAAACATAAAGAGTAAGGATTCTTCATCATCGAGTTGAACTTCGATGACTGGAATTTTTTCTAATTTTTCTTTTAAAGCAGCTTGATAACGAACCCTACCAACAACAACTTCATAACCTTTTTCATATTTTCTAATAATTACTGGTTCTAAAGTTTTGCCTTCTTTAATTGTTTTTTGGCAACTAGTGATTTTAACTTCATCAATTTTAGCTTTTTTAAGGTAGTGGTTATCTTTGATATTTGATAGCGCTATCTCATTAAGTTGACCTTTTTCAGGATTTTGAATTAGTGCTGAAACAAAGTCCTCTCTTCCAAAACGATTGACTAGTTTTTTTAAACTATTCTTTAAAATCTTCTTTTCTTCTTTCATGGTCCATTACCTCCCTGGCTAGTTCATTATAAGCGATTGCGCCTGCACTTTTTGGTTTATATAAACAAGCTGGTAAACCTCTAGCACTACATTCGCTCAAAGTAAGATTACGCGGAATAATAGTTAAAAATGTATTTTCTTTAAATAATCCTCTAACTTCATTAACGACTTCTTGTGCAAGTAAAGAATTATCATCAAGCATCGTGAGTAAGAATCCTTCAATTGCTAAGGTATTATTATAAAGTTGTTTAACTCTTTTAATTGTAGCTAAGATTTGAGCAATTCCTTCCATTGCGAAATATTCACATTGAACCGGAACCAAGACTGAATCGGCGGCAGTTAAAGCGTTAATACATAAAATACCTAATGAAGGTGGGCAATCTATAAGGATATAATCATAAGATTTTTTAAGATTTTTTAGAGCATTTTTTAAAGCGTAATAGAAGTTATCGGCATTTTTAGTCTGAAGCTCACTTTCTAAATTGGATAATTTTAAATTAGCAGGAATGAGTTCAAGTTTATGCATCATTGTTTTTCTAATTACCTTATTAATATCAGCATCTAAAATTAAGGCATTAAAAATTGTTCTATTTAATAAAGTTATATCAAAACCAAGACCTCTAGAACTATTTCCTTGAGGATCTAAATCGACAAGAAGAACGCTTTTTCCTTCGATAACTAAAGAGGCAGCCAAATTGATAGCTGTAGTGGTTTTTCCAACCCCTCCTTTTTGGTTTGCAATAGCGATAATTTTACCCATAACTTTTCACGTGGAAACTTTTTTATAAGATTATAATAGCGTTTTTTAAAATAGAAATCAAAAATATATGTGTTAAAGAAAAAATAAAACTTCCTATTTTGGAAGGCATTTTTCTAATTTATAAAGGTTTTTTAGAAATTTGAGCAAAATTTCGAGGATATTTTTTATCAGTTTCCGATAATTTTCGAATAAATAAGTTTACACGTGAAAACTTTTTATCTAAATTGAGCTCTTGCTTTTGATAGATTTGGGCATTTAATAAATTTAATGCGTTAGTTGATTCTTCAATCTCTTCTTCTACTTTTGGTCCCTTATAAGCAATAAGGGTTCCACCTACTTTTAAATAAGGAATTGAAAGCTCAAGTAAGATTCTTAACTCTTTAACTGCTCTAGAAACTATAACGTCATATTTATAGTCCTTATCTAAATCTTCAATTCTAGAATTTAAAACCTCAACATTTTTTAAATCTAATTCTTCTTTTACTTTATTTAAAAAGTTTGTTCTTTTAGTAATTGGTTCAACTAATACAAATTTTGAAGATGAAAAATTAATAGCTAAAGGGATGCCAGGAAAACCAGCACCACTTCCTAAATCCATAATAACTTTATTATTAAAATCAAAAACTAAAGATGGTTTTAAACTATCTTCAATGTGTTTAACCCTAAATTCATCAATATCAGTAATGGCCGTTAAGTTAATCTTTTCGTTTTCTTTTAAAACTAAAGATATGTATTTTTCTATTACTTCGTTTTTTTCCATACTATTCTATTTAAATTAGCCTATTTTTTCTTAAATACATAATTAAAACATTGATATCAGATGGATTTACCCCGCTAATTCTTGATGCTTGACCAATAGTTTTTGGCTTAATTGCATTAAACTTTTGTCTAGCTTCTAAAGCTAACCCGTCAAAATTTAAATAATCAAGATCCTCGCTTAACTTAATATCATCAAGTTTATGTAATTTTTTAGCTTCTTTTTCTTGGTTTTTGATATAACCTTCATATTTAACATAGATTTCTAATTGTCTTTCTGAAATTTTATCAATAGTTAAATCATCACTTAAAGGTAAATATTTTTTAATTGCTTCAAAAGTTACATCATTTCTTTTTAACAATTCTTTGGCGGAAACTCCATAAGTTAAAGTTTCATAACCAATTGAATTTAAATATGAATTAATCTCAGATTTTGCACCAAAATAAGTCTTCTCTAAAAAATTATAAATTTCTTTCATCTTTCTTTTCTTTTCGATGAATTTATTATATCTTTCATCATCAACAAGTCCGATGTTATGGGCTTTTTCAAGCAATCTAAAATCTGCGTTATCATGTCTTAATAAAAGTCGATATTCAGCTCTAGATGATAATAATCTATATGGTTCCTTGGTGCCTTTTGTAATTAAATCGTCAATCATGACCCCAATATAAGATTCATCTCTATTCATAATAAAAGGTTCTTTATTATCAATAAATAAAGAAGCGTTTGTTCCAGCAACAAGTCCAAGTCCAGCAGCTTCTTCGTAGCCGCTAGTTCCACAGATTTGCCCCGAAATAAATAAACCCTTATATTTTTTTACCATTAAGGTGTTATCAAATTCTAAAGGATCTAACGCATCGTATTCGATTGCGTAAGCATATTTTAAAATCTTTGCGTTTTCTAATCCTGGAAGTGAATGAACCATGAGATCTTGAACACTTTCAGGCATAGATGTTGAAAAACCTTGCAAATAAATTGAGTTTGTATCATAACTTTCAGGTTCTAAGAAGAGTTGATGACGTGGTTTATCGCTAAATCTAACTATCTTATCTTCAATTGAAGGACAATATCTCGGACCAACTCCAGTAACAACTCCTCCATACATAGCACTTTCAAGTAAGTGTTCTTTAATAATTTTATGAGTTTCAGGAGTTGTATAAGTTAAATAACATGGAATTTGATCTTTAATTGGAATAAATTCCGTTGATTCATACGAGAATCCTTCATCCTCGATGTTCCCGAGTTGGATTTCACTTTTTGAATAATCTATCGATTCTTTTGCGATTCTTTGAGGAGTTCCAGTTTTTAATCTTTGAATTGATAATCCCATACTTCTTAAATAATCTGATAATCCAATTGAAAATTTTTCTCCATCAGGGCCTGCAACTTCTTTATGATGTCCTCTTAAAATTTCAGAGTTCATATATGTACCTGTTGCTAAAATAACGGCCTTAGATTTTATCTCTCTATCACTTCTTGTTTTAACACCAAAAACATGAGAATCATCGTGTAAAAGTGAAATTACTTCATCTTCTAAAATATCTAAATTTTCGATAGTTAAAAGATATTTTTGCATGTTATGAGGATAGCGTTTTTTATCAGCTTGAGCTCTTAAACATTGGACCCCTGGACCTTTTTTAGTATTTAACATCTTCATTTGTAAATATTCTTGGTCAGCGCATTTACCCATATAGCCACCTAAAGCATCGATTTCTCTAACTACTATACCTTTAGCACTTCCTCCGATTGAAGGATTACAAGGCATATTTGAAGCCATCTTAAAATTAAGAGTAATAAGCAATACTCTTTTATTTAATCTTGCTGAAGCTAAAGCTGCTTCATTACCCGCGTGGCCTGCTCCAACGACTATAACATCATATGAATTTTTAATATTTTCGTTTAGCATTTTTAGTCTAATTTCGTCGATATTAACCTACACTATCTTCCATATCTAATTTAATAAGTTGATTTAATTCAACTGCGTATTCCATTGGTAATTCTTTAGAGAATGGTTCGATAAATCCTAAAACTATCATTTGAGTAGCGTCTTTTTTAGAGATACCTCTACTCATAAGATAGAATAGTTGATCTTCATCAATTTTAGAAATAGTTGCTTCATGTTCTAAATATGAAGTATTGTTATAACATTCGTTTTTAGGAATTGTATCTGATTTAGAAATTGAATCTAAAATTAAAGTATCACATTCAATATGACATTTAGAATTTTTAGCTTCTTCTTTGATTCTAGCAGTTCCTCTATAATTAGTAACTCCTCCATCTTTTACGATAGATTTCGAGATAATTTGAGAATAGGTGTTAGGAGCTTCATGAATCATTCTTGCTCCTGCATCTTGATATTGACCTTTTCCAGCAACTGCAATTGAAATACAAATTCCTTTAGCGCCTTTTTCTTTTAAAATACATGCAGGATATTTCATATTGGTTTGAGAACCAATATTTCCATCAATCCATTCCATGGTTGCGTTTTCATAACATACCGCTCTTTTAGTAACTAAATTAACGATATTATTCGACCAGTTTTGAATAGTTGAATATCTACATTTAGCATTTTTATGAACAATAATCTCAACAACTGCCGCATGTAAAGATTCTTTTGAATAAATTGGAGCAGTACATCCTTCAACATAATGAACATCAGCTCCTTCATCTACTATAATTAAGGTTCTTTCGAATTGACCTGTTTTTTCGTTATTAATTCTAAAATATGATTGAAGTGGCTTATCAAGTTTGACGTTTTTAGGAACATAAATAAAACTTCCACCACTCCAAACAGCCCCATTTAATGCGCTAAATTTGTTATCAGCTACATTAACAACAGTACCAAAATATTTTCTAACTAAATCAGGGTAAAGTTTTAATGCCATATCGGTTGAAAGGAAAATAACTCCTTTAGATTCGACTTCTTTAAGCATATTATGGTAAACCATTTCTGATTCGTATTGAGTAGCAGCGCCACTTAAATATTTTTGTTCGGCTTCTGGAATCCCGAGTTTATTGAAAGTATTTTTGATTTCTTCAGGAACTTCCTCCCAACTTCTTTCTTCTTTTTTTGAATATCTAGTGAAATAGGTATAAGAATCATAGTCAATAAAAGAAAGGTCTGGTCCGAATTTAGGAAGAGGCATTTTTATAAATTTATGGTATGCATCTAATCTAAAATTAAGCATCCATTCTGGTTCTTCTTTGGCTTTTGAAATAAGGTGAATAACCTCTTCGTTTAAGCCTTTCCCAGTTGTATAGATACTTTCGATATCATCTTTAAAATCATATTTAGAACTATCTAATTTAATATCTTCTAACTTACTCATCTTTATTTTCACCTTTTATAATTTTAGTGATTCCTTCAGCTCCTATTGAAGCGCACTTAATTCGAGCAGCTTGTTTATAGGTATTTGAAAATGCGATAAGTTCATCTAAAACTTCTGCATCATATTCTTTTTCGTGAAGCATATTTTCATATTGTTCAATAATATATAAAGCATCTTTAATATCTTTATTAATCACTAAATTACATAAAATATCAGTTGCAGCTGTTGAAAGAGCGCAGCCTAATCCATTAAAAAAACATTCGGTAATTATGCCGTTTTCTTTCTTTAAGAAAATAGTAATATCATCGATACAAGAATCACTATCCATTCGAATTACTTCGTAATTTTTATATTCATCTTCTTTGATTTTTTTTTTGTTATCTGGAAAAGAATAGTGTTCTAAAATAATTTCTCTTTTCATTTCATCAGTTAAAAAAAGCATCTAGGAAATTACCTCCATTTTTTAAGGCGTCAATAAGGATATCCATATCGTGGATGTCGTTATATAAATATAAAGATATACGAACAGTACCGAAAGTTTTTAATCTTTCTTTAAGTAATTTAGCGCAGTGTTCGCCACTTCTTACGCTGATTCCTTTACTATTTAAATAACTTGCTTCATCTTGAGGAAATACGCCCTTTACATTAATCGTAATAATTCCTGAATCAGCATCCTCATTATAAATAATAACATTATCTAATTTTCTTAACTCAGTTATTAGATAATCTCTTAATTCCTCTTCGTGTTTATTGATGTTCTCCATCCCAATATTTTCTAAATATGTTAAAGCAGCATCAAATCCATAAATTCCAGCTAAATTCATTGTTCCGCCTTCAAATTTTGCAGGTGGTTTTAAATAGGCAACGTTGCCACACATATCAAATCTAGCGTTATCTCCGCCTCCTGTCATAAATGGATCCATTTTTAATAATAGTTCATATTTTCCATATAGGAATCCAATACCTGTAGGACCTAAAAGTTTATGAGCGGAACAACAGAAAAAATCAACATCCAAATCTTTTAAATCTATTTTCATATGTGGTGCACTTTGAGCTCCATCACATACTAAATAAGCTCCATATTCATGGGCAATTTTACTCATTTCTTTAATATCAATTTTATATCCTAAAACATTAGTAATTTGGGCAATTGAAACAACTTTAGTGTTTTTTGTAATTACTTTTTTTAAGTTTTCAGGAGTACATCTTCCGTTTTCATCTAAAGGAATATATTTGATTGTTGCTTTTGTTTCTTCAGCAACTCTAAACCGAGGAAGAACGTTTGAAGCGTGTTCAGCTTCTGTTAATAAAATTTCGTCTCCTTCTTTTAAATATTTAATTCCAAATCCATAAGCGACTAAATTCATAGCCATAGATGTGCCACTAGTAAAAACAACACATTCTTTATCGCAATTAAAAAAAGATGCGATATGTTCACGACATTTTGATACTTCTTTATCTACTTTATATGCTAAATCATAGTCGCCTCTATGAGCGTTAGCTCCATCTTCGGCATAATATTTAGTGCAGGCATCAATAACACATTTAGGTTTTAAAGTAGTTGCTGCGCTATCTAAATAAACAAAAGGTTTTTCATCGCTTTCGTGGTTTTTATATATAGGAAAATCTTCTCTTATTTTTTTGACATCAAGCATTAGAATGAACCTCCTATAATCTCTTCAATTTTTTTGGCTTTTTCTTTATCAAAATATTTTGAAACTGGTAATAAATAACCTAGAGTTATTAAATTTCTAGCTTCAACTACGTTGATTCCTCTACTTAAAAGATAGAATAGATGCTCATCTTTTAAAGATCCAATCGCACAAGCATGTTTAGCTTTAACATCGTTACAATCTATTCTTAAAATAGGATTTGCAACCGCTTTAGAGGTGTCATCAAAAAGGATGACTCTAGCACTTTGAGAAGCGTTAGCTTTAATTGAATCTTCATAAATATGAGAAATACCATCAATATGAATTTTTGAATAATCTTTACTTACTCCATAAGCTTCAATATTCGAAGTGGTTTCTTTAACTTCGTGGTTGAAAGAAATTGAATATTTCTTTATATATTCTTTATTTGACAATGAGGCAAGTTTAACTTCACTTGAACTATTTTCGCCTTTTAAGTTGACTATAGATTTAAAATTAGTATCGCCTTCTCTAAAATCAGCAATAACTATATTTAAAGAAGCATTTTTATTAACATTTGCAGTGATAGAAAAGTCAAAAAGTTTCCACGTGGAAAGTATTTTAAGCGATAAAATAGAGTTTTCTTCTAAAATCAAATCTAAATTAGTGATATTAATAACATCTTCGATATCAAGTGTAACTTGAGAGTCTTTTTTAATAATTATTTCACTCTTATTTACGCCATCTAAGACTATTGATTGACTATTTATGCCTTCATAAATATGTAAGTTGTTAGCATTACTTTCCATTTTTATTTAATAGCCTCTTTTGTAGCACAAACACCAATTGAAACTTTATTCATTGGTTTATCTTCTTCTTTTTCGATGGATACTCCATATTCTTCTTCGATCCATTTATAGCCTTCTTTATCAATTTTATCGATTAATTCGGGTCCGCCCTCACATACAATTCTTCCATTTACTATAACCGCAGCTCTTGTTGGTTTAATTAAATTAAATAAACGAGCATAGTGAGAAATAACTAGGAATCCGGTATTTTTTTCTTCATTTTGTTTTTTAATACAATCGCTAACGGTATAAATTGAATCAACATCAAGTCCAGAATCGATCTCATCTAACATTGAAAATGTTGGATTTAATAAAATCATTTGGAAAATTTCATTACGTTTTTTCTCTCCACCACTAAATCCATCATTTAAATGTCTATTTACCATATCAAAAGGAAGATTAACTTCTTTTGAAGCTCCTTCTAAACTACGATAAAATTCGAATAATTTTAATTTTTTATCTCTTCTAACATTCATAGCAGCCTTATAAAAATCAGCAGCAACAACTCCAGGAATTTCGCTTGGATTTTGGAATGCTAAAAATATTCCTTCTTTACTTCTTTCATCGACTTCTAAAGAAGTGATTTCTTTATCATCGATTTTTATTGATCCGCTAGTAACTTGATATCTAGGATTTCCCATAATAGCAGCTAAAAGGGTTGATTTACCATGACCATTAGGTCCTAAAAGTGCTAAAATCTCACCTTCTTTGAGCGAAAGATTGACCCCTTTTAATATCTCTTTATCTTCGACACTGACGTGTAAATTCTTTACTTCTAAACTCTTCATAATTTTACCTTAATTCTAAATCCACACTATTTTAATACATTTAATAAATAGGCTCAAATTATACTGTAAAAAAGTTGTAATTTTAGGGAATATTAACTTATTGAAACTTTTATACTTATAGTATAAAATTAATAGCGCTATTAAAAATAGCTTATTTATTTATGGAAGGAAAAAGCAATGAAAAAAACTACTAAATCAATCATATTGGGCTTAACTGCATTTTCTTCTATAGCATTAAGCGGATGTACAGTCTCACAAAAAGAAGACTTTGTAATTGACTACACTTACACGACTCCAAGCGGTCAAGAAGTCACTACTGAAATCTCTGCTCAAGATATTTTAGATAGATACCTTACAAACGATGCTTCAACTGCTACTAGTGCTTATTATGATGCTATCTATGAAGTTGCATTAAGAGAAGTTTTTACCAATGGTAGATTCAAAGATCAATATGCTACAGTTACATCTGAAGTCAATATAACTATTAACCAAGAAAAATCTAAAGCTGATAATGCTGGAACTTCATGGGAAGACTACTTAATTAACACCCTCAATATCGTTGGTGATAATTTAAGCGTTGAAGAAAGAGAACACATCTACTATCTCCAACAAGAAGTTGTTGAAATGAAAGAAATTGTTAGTGATGAATTCTATTTAACATTCTCAGAATGGAATCCAGAAGAAGATACAGCTAGCCAAGATGAAGTTAATGAATTTAACATGGTTTATGGTGAAAATGGTTATATCAATACCAAATTACCATATCACGTTAGAGATATCTTAATTCAAGTTGATGCTGCTGCTAATAACTATTCAACTGGTGAAATTTCTAGTGATGATGCAACACAAATCTATAACCTTTTAAGATCACTTGTTAGAACTAACGACACTACCTATACATATGGTGACGTTGCTAGACAATTAAGTGATGATACCACTTCTGCAGAAGGATTAGGTGAACATTTAATGGATTTAGATACCAGTTTCATTAATGAATTCAAACTTGGTATTTATACCTATGAAAGTTTATATAAATATAACGAAACAAATAATACCGATACTCAATCAAAAATTGAAAAATTCTTAATGCCTCAAAACGTTCAAACTAACCTTGAAGATATTGGAATTACTTATATTCCATATGAAGCAGGCGTTAAATTATACGAATATCGTAATACGGAAAAATATAGAGACCCAGTTACTGGTAACGAATTAACAGTTAACGAAGGAAATGCTGCATATTATCCAAGAAATATTTATTTCAATAAATACTTCAATTCTCATAACATCTCCTTCATTGTTAATAGAAAAGTTGATTCAAGCGACCCAACTAACTCCTATACATTCACCGATAGTGGCGCTACTGTCATGAGCGATTTAAATGAAAGTGGTAACTATGGAATGTCTAGTGAAGTTTATTTTCAAGAAGGAACTAGCGAAGCAAATCACTTTAAAGATGTTGGTCTTAAAGATGATAATGGAAACCCAATTGAAGTCTTATGTGATGAAAAAGGAAATCCAATTATCGTTTCAAGAAGTGAAACTTCAAATGCTGGTATCCACTTCGTAGTTATTGAAAAATCTCCACTTGAAGATCAAGAAACTGCTGAAGTTAAATTAAATGAATACTACGCACCAATTTCACCTATTACTCAAAACGGTCAAGATTCATCTGGTAATAGATATACCAATCCTGACTTCCCAACAGATGAAAACGGTAATCAACTCCAAACCTACGTTAATGGTTCCTTAACTATGGACGTTAATGGTTATAACACTCGTGCTCAAACCTTAAGATCATCCTATGAATCTTATACTGGCGATCAAAAAGATTTCCAACTCTTCCAATGGGTTACAGAAGGAAATTTCAAAGCTTCTAGTCAAACCGTCCAAGAAAAAGTTGATCAATACATCGAATCTCAAATGTTAACAGTTGAATCAAGTGCTGATCAAACATTAATTGATTCTTGGAATTCATATAACGAAGATTTACTTGCTCAAGAACAAAACCGTCTAGTTGGTTTAATTCCAGAAACCTGTGCTGTTCACTTTGGTGAAAGTGAATATTATGGCGTTGGTGGCTTATGTTACTACACAACTAGCTTAAACCCTGGTTCAAGTAATGGTAATAACTAAAAAGGAGGATAAAGAAAATATGAAAAAATCAAAAATTGCTTTAGTTGCTTTATCTGCACTTTTAGTTACAGGATGTAGCAAAGTTCAAGTTGAATTAAAAAACCCAAACGATCCAATCGTTGTTGATCAAAATGGTGCAGTTGTTGATGTTGAAAACAACAAAATCCAACAAATCTTTTCAACTATCCAAAACGGCGATTATTTAACTAGTGCCGTTAAGGATATGTTAACTGAAGGAATCTATACCGCTTATTTAGGTGAATATAATGTTGATAAAGATGGAAACGTCTATATTGAAGGTGTTGACTTAAACAGCGATTCCAGCGTCTTTAGTTTCATTGAAGAACATAGTTTCTATTGGAACTGGGAACAAACCGGTAGTAAAGTTACTTTTGAAGAAGCTCCTTCTATGAGTAACATTCAAGACTATAAAGATAGATTAACTTCTTATATTGAACTCGTTCAAAAAGAAGTCGTCAAAAGACTTTATAGCGAAGCTACTACTTCTTATTTAAAAAATAACAAATTCTATGAATCCCTTTACTGTAAGAACCTCTATGGCTCCTTATATAATATATATAATAAGGATGGTTCTAAGGCAGATCCAGTACTCTTGTATTCAACTCCTGATTATAAGAGCGAAGAAAATAAAGAAGAATTTGAAGCAGCCGGCTATACCTTTGGTAAATTAGTTACTAGAGATTATGATCCAGATAAAGATTATAGAATGATTATTGAAGGAGATACACAACTCTTACATTTATATCATTATGTAGATTACATCAATATCGCAGTTATTCCAGATATTATGTCTAATCTTTTAACTCAATCTTATATCTTCAACGAACAATATCAATCAATCGGTAGAACTCAAGCTAGACATTTGAACTTTATTAAAATTAGTGATAACGATTCTAATAAAGCTGAAGAAATGGTTAGAGAATTCATCGAAAGAAATGTTCTTAATGCTACTGAATCTTCAGTTTCATACGAACCATTAATCGAAGCTTGGAATGGAACTCATGAAGAATTAAATGGAGAAAATTCCACTCTCGATTCAGAAGTAAAAAATGAAGCAAAAGCTTTAGCAGATACTGTATTTGGCGAAGAAGTTACTACAATTGATTCTCAATATAGTACTTATATCGATGGCAAAACTGGTGAAGATTATCCATATTATGAAGGTTCATTATATGGCGATATTATCGAAGATTATTCTCGTTTAACCAATAACCCATTAACTAATGATACTTCACTTTATGATAGTTTCATTACAATTGATGGCATGAGCTTTACTCCAGAAGAAGGTTTAGCAGTTAAAATTCAAAATCTTGATACTGTAAGCTACGTTACTAATGAATGGGGTACCTCAGGAACATTTGATTTAGGTGATACAAGTATCATTTCTAAATTATTCTCCTATGGCTTAGCTACTGAATTTGAAATTGCTAAAGATCCAACTACTACTTATGCAGTTGATGGTTATTATTTAAAACAATTCCAAGTTGGTGGTCCTTCATTCTTAAAGAAAGAAACATATTCATCTCCAATTGACTCAGTTATTTGGGAATATGAAGATGCATATTATATTATCGAAGTTGTTGATCAAGTTTCTTTAGATACTTTAGCACTCGATGCTGAAGCAACAAGCGAAGAAAAAGATACTGTTGAAAATTATGCTAGAGAAATCGGTTATACTGTTGCAAGTAATGGAACATATACTAACGATGCATTACTCTATTACTTAAAACAATCTAACATCAACTACTACGATCAAGATGTTTATGATTTCTTTAAATCAGAATTCCCTGATTTATTTGAATAATTATGTATAGTTATTAAAGATGGAAATTGATGAATTTCCATCTTTTTATTATGGTAATTAAAATTAGTTATTTTAAAATATAGATATAATATTTTTTATTAATAAAGGAGTTTAAAAAATAAATTATATGAAACATTTTGATCCAAATTGTGTATTTTGTAAGATAGCTGATGGCTTTATTCCTTCTTCTAAAATATATGAAGATGATGAAGTTGTTGCATTTTTAGATGCTAATCCTGTTACTTATGGACATGCTTTAGTAGTTCCTAAGAAACATTATGATACCTTCCTTTCTACTCCAAAAGATTTAATGAATAGAGTAATGAATGTTGCTCAAAGAATTGGACAAATTGATGTCGAAGTTTTAGGCGCAAAGGGAGTAAACATTATCACTAATTGTTATCCAGCTGCTGGACAAGCAGTCTTTCATTTCCACGTTCATGTTATTCCTAGATATGATGCAACCGATGGATTAAAGATTGAAAACAATCCTAAATCAGACATTAATTTTCCTTCTGTTGTTGAGAAGTTTAAAGGAAAATTATAACTTTTATTTCTTAAGTAGAATTAAAGTAAGCTTTAAAAAACGACCAATTGCTCGGTCGTTTTTTTAGTTTTTATGATGTTTATCGATCTTTTTAGTTTCCACGTGGAAACTTTTTATATTTTAATGCTTACTTTAATGCGTACTTTAAACCTTACTTATTTTTTAGTTTTATAAAAGGATCTACCATCAAGGGCATATATTTTATCTGTAAATTCCCCCTCTTTAACATCATCCAAAGCTTTTTGAATAGAAGACATTTTTGCGTCAGTTTCATCTATTTGGCTTAATAAATACGCTTCTTTAAGTTGAGGTAAAACCGGGGAACCAAATTCTAAATGACCATGATGAGATAAAACCATGTGTTTTAAATATAAAACCTCTTCTTTATCTTGATGCCCTAACTTTTTAGCAGTTTCATCAATAATATCTTCCCCAATTGATATATGGCCTATCAAAGAACCTTCTAAAGTATATTCAGGTGCAACCGGAGCACTTAATTCAACTACTTTTCCTATATCATGAAGTAAAGCGCCACCAATTAATAAATCATAATTAACGTCTTCATAGTGTTTTGCCATAAATTCGGCTATTTCACACATAGAAACTGTATGTTCAATTAATCCATGTAAATAATCATGATGCATTTTTACTGCAGCAGGATAATTACTAAATTTTAAGTAATATCCCTTATTTAAAACTTCATCTACTATATCTTTAATAACCTTATTATTAATAGAAAGAATATATTTTTCCAATTTTTGAGTTAATTCTTTAATTTCTTTTTTGCTTGCTCCAATATAAAGAGAAATATCTACTTCTTTTTCATCTACTTCATTTACGCTTTCAATTTTAATTTGAAGTTTATCTTTATATGAAACTACTTCTCCAGCGATATTAACGAGTCTTCCTTGAATCAAAATTTCAGCATCATTACCAACAATATTCCATTTTTTTGCTTCAATTTTTCCTGTTTTATCTTCTAAAACTAATGAAAAATAACTTTTCCCAACATTCGTTTGTAATTTTGTAGTGCTTTTAACAATATAAATACCTTTAGCACTCATTCCTTCTTTTAAATCTTTTATCATAATTAATTCATTTTATTCCTTTATTTATTATTTTCTTCATTTTTTAAAGAATTAATATAATCTTCAACATCTCCGAGTTTATAGCCAACATTAACTAAATAAGAAATAATCAAATTATCTTTATCTTCTCTTTTTTTATATTTTTGGAGGGCTTTATTGTAATCTTTCTTTAATAATTCTTTTTCTTTAGTTTCATCGATTTCAAGAGTTGAAATAACATCATCAATTATCTCTAAATCAAATCCTCTTTTTAACATTTGTTCAGAGATCTTCTTTTTTTGTTTAATAATATTATTAGAAACATACTTATTTTTAATAATTTCAAAGTATTTATGCGCTTTTTCTTTTTCTAAATCTATTGGGAAAGATAAAGAATCAATATATACATCATTAATTTCTTTTTCTTTAAAGTAATTAATGATGTAATATTTCCCATAATATGCACCATTAAAATGATCTAAAAAGATAGTTACATAATCTTGATCATCAAGAAGTTTTACTTCTTCTAATTCTTTTACTACCTCATTAATTTCTTCTTCTAAATAATCGAATTTATCATAAGTTTTTGTTAAAACTTCTGCTTTAGAATAAGGTCTTTTTACAAGTAAATCACTAATATAATTTTTAATGATATTTTTATTTTCTTCTTTAATAAGTTTATTAAAATCTTCAACACTTACTTTTCCAACCTCTAAAGGGCATTCATCATAAGAAAAATAGCTGATTTTAATTTTTTCCTTATCATCATCATTTAAAATATATTCGATTATTACCTTACTTTCTTTAATTTCAACGTTAGTAATTTCAATAGATTTAACATCATTACCAATTCTTTCTAATGGCATTTTTATAGACCTCCATTACATTTTTATAAAAAGTATTATCACTAAATAAATCGATAGAATTATAGGCATTTTCTTTAATTTCTTCTAATTGATTCTTATCATAATTCATAATTTCAATAAGTTTATATTGGAAATCCTCTTCATTTCTAAAGAAAAAACCTGTGACTTTATTAGTTATAACATTTAAAAGGTTAGTATCAAAGCGGCATAAAACAACTTTTCTAGCAGCCATTGCTTCCATGAATGTTAATCCTTGAGTTTCGGTGATTGATGCATTTAAGAATAAATCTGAAATTGCGTAATATTTAGGAACTTCTGTTAATAAAACTTTTCCTAAAAATCTAATTCTATGTTCGAGTCCTAATTTTGCGGTTTGTTTTTTTAAATCCTCTTCACAAGGACCTGCTCCTACAAATAACATCAATGTTTTATCAACGTCTTCTTTATGATTATCTAAATAAATTTTATAAGCATCAATTAAGACATCAAAGGACTTTTCTTCAGCAATTCTGCCTAAGCAAAGTAAAACATATTGGTCTTCTCTGATTCCTAGTGATTTTCTTAAAGCTGCAATTTCTTCTTTATCTTCTACCTCAAAGCGAGAAAAATCAAATCCAGTAGGAACAATATTGATTGTTTTTTCAACTCCAATACTTCTTAGATAAATCTCAGTTTTCATAGATGGAACAATAATTTCAGTAGAAGAAAGCATGGCGCTTCTAGAAAATTCTCTTAAAGCCCATTTTGAAAATCTATCGAAATACCCCTTAGATATATAATAGGTATAGTCTTCATACATCGTGTGATAAGTATAAACTGTAGGAAGTTTTAATCTTTTGGCTAAAATAAAACCAAATTGACCAATTCCAAACTCAGTATTGATATGTATGACGTCTAAGTTTAATGATTTTAATAACTTATAAGCCTTCGAATTATAAATAAAAGCGGCTCGATATCCGTATAATTTTTTAAGTTCTAATCCTGGAATTCCAATGACATTATCCTTAAAAATTACATTTTTTTCTGAAGTAGTTGTAACAACATAACAGTTATGTCCTCTTTTATTAAGGGTATTAAAAAGGGAGGTTACACTAGTAGCAACCCCATTAACTTCAGGAAAGAATGTATCACTAAATAAGGCAATATTCATAACTATTTATTCTTCTTTTTAATTTCCTTTTTCTCTTTTTTAAGTTCTTTTTCTTCGAGTTTCTTTTGTTTATTTTCTTGCAAAATCTCTTGCTGTTCAATAAAAGATTCTTTTCTTTCATCGATTGTTTCAAAACTTAAAGTAACGACTGTCTTCTTATTAGGAATATCAAGAATTCTTTCTCCAAGAGGAAGACCTCTACTTTTATAAGTAGCAGCGACTATTCCATTGATTAAGAAAGGAATGTAGAAAGTGATCATTCTCCAAAAGATAAGTACCATATTAGCACCACCTAAACTATAGAAATAATCAGTAAAATATCCGCCTCCTGAACCATATAATCTTTCAAAAACATATTCAGCAATTCCTGCAGTTCCTGGGATTGGAATTAATCCAGTAACCATTTGATGGAAGTTTGAAAAAGCGATCGAATCATAAATTTTTAAAAACCAGTTTATATCCTCGGTTGGATTTTCAAATCCTCCTAAAGTTAATCCTGATAAAAACGGGTTTAATCCATTAAGACAAATAATTAAGAAGGTAATAAAAAACATCAAGATTGCGAAAGGAATATTTGAAAATAATCTTTGTAGCTCTATTCGATAGTTTTCTACCTGTAATCTTACGCTTTGTTTTTTCTCTTCTGGCTTTCTAATAAGTTTTATTTTACCTAAGAAAGTAATAAGTTTATTGATAACAAAATTATGAAGTCTTCTTGAAAGCGACATAAATAAAAGAAGAATTGTAACTAAAATATTTAAAAAATAACCAATGATTATAAATACCCAAAAAGGAATTGGAGGAATAGCAGCTCCGTTAATAACAATATCTAAATCAAAAGCTGGAATCGATAATATCGCATTAAATCTAGTTACAATTGAGATTAATCCAATTAAACATAAGGTAATTTGATAAACAATAAAGTTCATAACTAAAATCGAAGCAGCATTAGAAACAGCTACTCCTTGTTTATTAAAAACATAGGCTTTAGCAAATTCCCCACCATATGCACCTGGAGTTATAGAACTATAAAAATTATCAATAGCTTGAACTGCCATCGCTTGATGAAATTTATAATGGCGATAATAAAGTTTGGCATATAAATACATGCTTAAAGCATTAAGTAGGAAAAAGCATAGGAAACAACCTAAAAATAGTACTAAATAATCATATCTCATAGTTTGAACGAAATATGGAATCATTTCATAAACTAATTCAGCATTATCATCTTGAACTGGTTGAAGAAGGTTATAGGCTAAAACTGCAGCAGTAACAATTAAAACAATCGAAAAATATAAGAAATATTTCCATTTTTTGTTCTTTTTATCTTTCTTACCTTTGTTTATAGTTTCTTGAGAATTAACAGCACTTTCTTCTTCAAGATTATTATTGTTTTCATTCTTATTTTCTTCAACATTCATAACTAAAAAATAGTATATCATAACTCCCAATTGATGGACTAGAATCTTAAAGAAAAAATCACCTTAAATAAACACTAATTCTTTAAATTATTGATTAACGAGTCAATCAATAAAGATTATTTAATATTCAAAATTTTAAATCCTACTATTCTCTAAGAACTATCATACTTTTTTAAAAACATTTATAACTTATGTTATAAATAATTTCTTTAAAAATATCGTCAATTTATCTTTGAAAAAAGATACTTTTGCTACTATAATAAACGAATATGAAAGGAAAGAAATTAACACCGCGTCAAATAATGCTCAAAGGGAATAAGTTTAGATATTATTTCTACTTTTTTGTATTATTTATTTCCCTTCTTTTTTACCTACTTGGAACCTACACAACCAAAGCTTTAATTGATGCTATCAATAAAGAACCATTTGAAGAAATGGACTTTTTAGAGCAATTATTTTTTAATGCTTTTGGTGGATATGAATTTTTAACTGAAAACATCTATGTTTTTGCTATTATTTTGGTTATTTTTGCGCTTTTAAGTGGTGGAACTCATGCCTTCAGATTCGTTTATAGAGCTAAAACCAACACTCAAATGGGCAAACAACTTCAAGATGCTTTATTTTATAAAGTTGAAAGACTTAATTATAGCCAAATTAAATCAATGAAAAACGGTGATATTCTTCAAACTTGTACTAGAGATGAAGATATCTATCGTAGATTTTTAACTGATCATATTTATTCAATTGCTTATTCTTCTACCATCGTTGTTTTAGCTTCAATCATTTTATTTATTACCGACTGGAAAATGGCTTTAATCACTATTTCATTAATGCCAATCATGTTCGTTTATAGTTTCTTTATTATTAAGAAGGTAAGAATCAAATTTAGAATCACCGACGATAGTGAAGGTGAAATGACTTCAAAAATTGAAGAAAACTTAGCAAGTGTTAGAGTTGTTAAAGCTTTCAATAATGAGGCTTATGAAATCGATAACTTTGAACATTATGTTAAAGATTACCGTAAAAAATTCATAGATTGGAGAAAATTATCATCATTTTTCTTCTCTAGTAGTGATATTTTTATCTTTGGTCAAATCTTATTAACTACCATTTGTGGTTTCTATTTTACTTTCCTACATTATGTTGATCCAACTACCGGAATCAGCTTAGGAACTATGGTTTTAGCATTCTCATATGCTGATATAATCGTTTGGCCAATTAGAGATTTAGCAATGATTCTTTCTAATGTTGCTAGAGCCTTTGCTAGTGCTGATAGAATTAATCTTATTTTAGATAGTGAAAGTGAAGATATTTATAGTGGCGAAACTCCTAAAATTAATGGCGGCATTGAATTTAAAAATGTTTCTTTTGCTTTCCCAGATACTAAAAATCACGAACACACAATTAAAAATATTACATTTAAAGTTGAACCTGGTCAAACTGTTGCAATTATGGGTAAAACTGGAAGTGGAAAATCCACTTTAGCTTATTTATTAGATAGATTATACGACTATGATGAAGGTCAAATTTTAATTGATGGAATAGATATTACTAAGATTCAAAAATCTTATTTAAGAAAAAATATCAGTTTAATTCTTCAAGAACCATTCCTTTTCTCTAAAACAGTTAAAGAAAATTTAATTATTGGAAGAAAAGATGTAAGCGAAGAAAAAATGATGCAAGCAACAAAAATTTCTCAAATTCACGAATCAATCACTAAATTTCATAACGGTTATGATACTCCAGTTGGAGAAAGGGGAACTACTCTTTCTGGTGGTCAAAAGCAAAGGGTCGCTATTGCAAGAAGTTTATTAATGGATTCCCCAATACTTATTTTTGACGATTCATTATCAGCGGTTGATACTGAAACCGACTATAATATTCGTAACGCTTTAAAAAATAGAGAAGACAAATCAACAACAATCATCATCACTCATAGAGTCGCAACCGCAAAAGATGCGAATTTAATCGTTGTTTTAAATAAAGGCGAAGTTGAAGCCTTAGGTACTCATGATGAGTTAGTTAAACAAGAAGGTTTATATCAAAGAATCTATAAGATTCAAACTAAAATGGAGTAAAGAATATGCCAGCATTTGTTGAAGAAAGCGTAGTATCGACAAAACTCAATTTCTCTGTTTGGTTAAAAACACTGAAATATATCAAAAAAGTATGGCCAATGGTCTTAATCCTTTTAGTATGCATGCTTTTCCAGGCTTTTTATGATTCTTCATTTATTCCTAGCGCTAACTTAGCTTTGATGGGATATTTTGAATCTTATGGAGCATTAATTACTCCTTCAAGCACGATTTGGGATGTAGTTTTAGACTTTAATATTCTTGGTGCTGGATTCCAAATTTCATTCTTAAACTATCTTATTTTATCGATAGTCCTCGTTGTATTAAGATCGTTTGCAATGTTTGGATTATTCTTCTCGATGGCTTATATTGAAATGCAAATCATGGTTGAATTAAGAAGAGATGCATTTAGAAGAATCCAAGAATTATCATTCTCTTACTTTGATAAAACTCCATCTGGATGGCTTATTGCTAGACTTCAAAATGATGCTGCTAGTGTTGGTGAAGTCTTATCTTATTCAGTTTTAAGAATTTTCCAAATTGTAATGAATTTAACCTTCACTCTCATTACAATGTTCGCTCAATCTTGGGAATTAGCATTAATTATTTTAGCTACTACTCCTTTAATCTTTATTATCGTCCTAGTATTTGAATATTTAATTCTTAAATATAGTAGAATTGCTCGTAACGCTTATTCATATTTTGTTGGTTGGCTTGCTGAATCGATCAACGGAAATAAGACTATTAAAACCATGGCAATTGAAGAAACAATCAAGGAAGAATGCCAAGGAATTACTGAAGACATTCGAAAGAAAAGACTTAAAACTCAAAGAATTTCAGGACTTTTCTGGCCTAGCGTTGACTTTTTAAGTTATCTTACAACCGCTTTAATTATCATCGTTTTCCCACTTATGGGTAAAGTTGATAATGGGGTAATTATCAACACTTCTTTATTAGTATTATTTATTCAATTTGTAGGCCATATCTATTCGCCAATTAGACAATTTGCTGAAATTTTCTCAGATTTAATGGCATCCCAAGCAAGTGTTGAAAAAATATTCATGTTAATTGATACTAAGCCAACTCTTGTAGATGCTCCTGAAGTTATTGAAAAATATGGTGATTTATTCCATAACAAAAAAGAGAATTTCGAATCTTTAGAAGGTGATATTAAATTTAATCATGTTTCATTCTCATATTTAGAAGGAATCGAAGTCTTACATGATTTAAATTTACATATTGAAAAAGGTACTTCTTTAGCAATTGTTGGAGAAACTGGAAGTGGAAAATCTACAACTGTAAATCTTTTATGCCGATTCTATGAACCAAGCAAGGGAAATATCTTAATTGATGATATTAATTATAAAGAAAGAAGTGTTGGTTGGTTGCGTTCTAATATTGGATACGTTCAACAAACACCATTCATCTTTAAAGGGACTATCATCGATAATATTAGATACGGAAAACTTGATGCCAGTGAAGAAGATATTATAAGGGTGTGTAAAGAGCTTGATATTCATGACTTTATTATGAGTTTAAAAGATGGCTATCATACATTCCTTAAAGATGGAGGAAATGAATTATCTCAAGGACAAAAACAACTCATTTCCTTTGCTAGAGCCACAATTAGAGATCCTAAAATATTAATTTTAGATGAAGCTACTTCTTCTATTGATACCGAAACTGAATTTAATATTCAAGGTTCAATCAATAAGATGTTAAAAGGAAGAACTTCATTAATTATTGCTCATAGACTTTCTACTATTGTTGATGCATCTCGTATCTTAGTTATGAAAGATGGAATCGTTGTAGAAGATGGCAATCATAAATCTTTAATGGAAAAGAAAGGATATTACTATAACCTTTATATGAATCAATTTAAAGAGCTTAATATTGATACTCAAATCGATCAATATGAAGAACAAATTGTTAAACATAATATTAATTTATAGTTAATAAAAATGTCGCATAAATCTGCGACATTTTTAATTATTTATTAATTAAATTTAAATATTCTTCATAAGTTAATTCGGTATAAATTAACTTTACATTCTTACCTTTAATAAGGGATTCATTTCTTATTCCTTTATCAATAAATCCTGCTTTTAACATGACTTTATAAGAGGCAATATTTTGTTCATTGCACCTAATTAAGATTTTTGAGGCTTTACATTCATTAAATAAATAATCTCTAACTAATGATAAAGTTTCACTCATTATTCCTTTATTCCAATATTTTTTATTCAAGACGTATCCTAGTTCGATAGTATAGTTATCATTTTCATCTTTAAATAAATTAACTGAATCGATACCTCCAATTAATTTATTATCCTTTTTAAAAATAATAGCCCATCTAAAAGTTTCTTTATTATTATATTCTTCTAACCAAATATTAAGGATTTTTTTAGAGGTTTCAATGGATTGATGAGTTGGCCAAGTTAAAAATAAAGTTACTTCATCTTCTTTTGCATAATCAAAAATATCTACTTCATCTCCTTTTTGATATTTTCTTAAAATAAGTCTTTCACTTTCTAAAGTTTTAGAGCCTAAAAATAACATAAAACTACCTTTAATATCGATATTTTGAATTATAAATTAAGTTAAAGTTTTAATCAATTAAATAGCGTTTACTTATTTTTAAATTTATTAAATAGAGATAATTAAAACTTAATAAATCGCGATATTATTTATATATGGTTAAGAAGTGGGCAAACAAATTTTACATATTCGTTTTAATTATTTTTATTTTGTTTTCAATATTTTATATTTGGTTACAGTTTAAATATCTAAGTTTTTATCCTTAGAATTATGGAATCCCTCAGGTATTGTTGAAATAGGTGAAACTGCTTTTTGTTTTATTGTTGCAATTGTTTTTGCTGCACTTTCTATAGGAAGTAAAAAGAAATTCAAAATCCTTTTTGCTACCTTATTCTTTGGTATTGCATATTATTTCATTCAATTTTTATCTACTTTTTTACCAATGATGATTGATGGGTTTCAGTATTATGATGAAAATATTGTTTACCATCTCATTGGAACTGGTCTATTTTTCATTTATGGCGCTCTTTTAATTATCTCGATGAATTAAAAAGTCATAATAAAACACTAAAAGTTTTAATGGTTATCGTTGGAGCTTTACAAATAGTACTTTATGTATTTGCTATGGTTGGGAATTTAAGAGTTTACTTTACTTACTTTTATGGCGAAATGATTAGTTTTGGAGATAACATTTATTTATTATCTTCATTTATAACCTTACTATTTTTAACTATTTTAGGCGCTATTTACATTGTTTTACCGCTTTCGTTAGAAAATAAAAGTAAAGATGGAGATAACATAATCGTTATTTAAACCCTACTATAGGTCTACTGCTATTATTTTTAAAACTTGGTATGCATTAAATTTAATGCTTACTTTTTTATTTATAAGCAAAATAAAACCCTATTCAGTATTAACTTGAACAGGGTTTAATAATGTAATTAATTATTGAGCTTTAGCAACTTTCTTATTACAAATTGCGTTATGAATCTTTTTAAGTAAAACGATTAATTCGTGTAAGATTAATGGAATAAATGATAATCCAACAGTTACTAACCATTCTTGCCAATCGAGGTTAGCTGTTGAGAAAACATCTTGAACCCCAGGAGTTTCGATAACGAATAATTGTAATACGATACCAACGATGAATGCTAATCCCATCATCCAGTTCTTATCTTTAAAGACGTGAATGAATGATTTATTAACATTAGAGATACCTAACATGTGGAATAATTCGCCGAATGCTAAGGTTGTAAATGCCATGGTTTGAGCTTCATGTAAGACTAATTCATTAGTTTCGAATAAGACTTTAATTTCATTATATGAATAGGCTCCGTTAAGCCATGCACAGCTGAAGTAAGCAAGTAAGACTGCTAAAGTAAGGAAACAACCATAGATAAGAGTAGTTTTCATACCACCATTAGCGAAGATTCCTTCATTTGGATCACGTGGTTTTTCCTTCATATTATCTGGGTCTTTAGGGTCCATACCAAGAGCTATTGCTGGTAAGGAGTCAGTAAGTAAGTTAACCCATAATAAGTGAATAGCAATTAATGGTGCTGGGAAGCCTAAACAAATAATAATAAACATAGTTAAGACTTCAGCAATATTTGAAGAAATTAAGAAGATAACGGTCTTTTTAATATTAGCGAAGATTCCTCTACCTTCTTCAACAGCTTTTTCAATTGAAGCAAAGTTATCATCGGTTAAGACCATATCTGCTGCACCTTTAGCAACGTCGGTTCCGGTAATACCCATTGCGATACCAATATCAGCAGCTTTTAATGATGGGGCATCGTTAACACCATCACCAGTCATAGCAGCGATATTGCCGTTAGCTTTAAATGCTTTAACAATACTAACTTTATTTTCTGGAGAGACACGAGCGAAGACTCTAACAGTTTTGCAAACTTCTTGTAATTGTTCCGGAGTAAGTTTATCAACTTCTTCACCCATCATACATTGATCTGGAGTTTCAGCAATGCCTAAATCTTTAGCGATAGCAAATGCTGTATCTTTATGGTCTCCAGTAATCATAACTGTAGTAATTCCAGCAGTTTTAAATTTTTCAACAGCAGGTTTAGCCTCTGGTCTAGCTGGGTCAATCATAGCAACTAATCCAACGAAGACTAAATCTTTTTCATCGATTTCTTCTTTTCTAGCATAAGCAAGAGCAAGAACTCTTAATGCTTTATCAGAGAAATGTTTATTAACAGCAAAGATTTCATCGATATCTTGTTGAGTAATATCTCTTTCAACGCCATTTTCTAAAATCTTTGTAGTATTTTTTAAAATTGAATCTAAAGCACCTTTAGTATAGATAATACTTCCTTTTTCATCCTTATGTTTAGTAGACATCATCTTTCTAACACTATCGAATGGAAGTTCGTCAACTCTAGGAGTTTTTTCTTCTAAATAACCTTTATGTAAATCGAATTCATTAGCAAAGGCAACTAATGCGATTTCGGTAGGATCACCATATAAACCTTCATCAACGGTAGCATTTGAACATAATGACATACCAGTTGCTAATAATTTTAAGGTTTGATCACTATTTTCAGATGTGAAGTCTTTTTGTTCATAATATTTTTTATCAACATAAGCTTCAACAACTGTCATTTTGTTTTGAGTTAAGGTACCAGTTTTATCACTGCAAACGACACTAACAGCACCTAAAGTTTCAACAGAAGGTAATTTTCTAACAATTGTGTTAGCTTTAACCATTCTTTGAACGCCAATTGATAAAACAATGGTAACAACAGCAGGTAAGCCTTCTGGAATAGCCGCAACTGCAAGTGCAATTGAAGATAAAACAGCATCAATCCAAACGGCTAATTCGCTTTGAGTTCCAGCTACAAAGATCCAAATAATATCTGCAACTAAAACTAAGACAACAACAACTAAGGCTAATAAACCTAAGGTTTTTGATAATTTTTCTAAGACTTTTTGAAGTGGTGTGAGTTCTTCTTTTTCATCATCAAGAGCTTTAGCAATCTTACCAATTTCAGTTTTCATGCCAGTTCCAATGACGACACCTTTACCTCTACCATATGCAACAGGTGTTGACATATAAGCACAGTTAACTCTATCACCGACTGCAACTCTATCAGTAAAGACAACTGATGAATCTTTATCAACTGGGACACTTTCTCCAGTTAAACTTGATTCGTTTGCTTTTAAGTTAATAGCTTCAATTAACCTTAAATCGGCCCCGATGGTATCACCTTCTTCAAGAACGACGATATCGCCTAAGACTAAATCTTCACTTTTAATCTTAAATCTTTTGCCATCTCTAATAACTGTAGTTTCTGGAGACGATAATTTCTTTAAAGCTTCTAATGAAGTTTGAGCTTTGATTTCTTGAACAGTTCCAATAACCGCATTCAAGATAACAACCGCTAAAATAATGATTACATCTGGCCAGTCCCCAACATCTAAAAAGATATTGCCAGTGAATCCTTCGTTAAGTACAACAACTGTCTCATAAATAGATACACCCAATATAACAGCAATAGCAGCAAATAAGACGAAGATCATTGGATTGTTCATTTGTTCGAAGAAGATTCTAATCCAAGATTTTTTCTTCTTTTCTTCTAATTTGTTCTTGCCATACTTTTCAAGTCTTTTGGCTGCCTCTTCTGAAGTTAAACCCTTATCTTTATCGGTTTCAAGAAGAGTTAAGGTGTCATTTAATGATAAAGCCTCGTAATTAACATTTTGTTTAATTTCTGGTTTTTGTTCCATTTTTACTCCTTTAAATATTATTACTATTTAGTCTCGCAAGAAACTAAGTTTCAAAGCATACCGGAATATAAATTCGGAATGTCGATATAACTTTTAAGCTACTCCCTAAATAACTTAATTATTTTACTATAAAAGGGTTTAAGAATAAAGGAGAGAAATCGGCTTAAATACATTAAAAATAATGTATTTTTCACTTATTTTTGTTAAGTTTTTGTTTAAAATTAACAAACTTAAAATGCCTAAAAATTATTCGTTTTTATTTTTTGTTTTAGAAAAGTTCGATACTTTTTTAAAAATAGTATGCATTAAATCTGGTTTTAGTTGACACTCATATACAATTAAAAAATCCCCACATTTCATTTAGAATAGTAGGGATTAAAATTATTATTCAAGATTCTTATCAATTTCTTTATTTATACTCTTTATTACTTCTTCTTTTATCTTTAATGTCTTTCTATCAAAGGTGTAAATTCCGTTTACTTCATCCTCGACATCACTTAGTTGAGTATAAATAAAGCCAACCATATCTTTATCTTTAGTATATTTTATAATCTTTTTAAATAATTTTTTATAACCTTTTGTAACATCATCAATATCTTTAAATTTCTTATATCCTGCAACTTTTTTACCATAAAAATGATCTTCTAGACAAAGGGTGCAACCACCAAATTCAGATAAAAGATAGGCTCTATTTTTATCTTTATATTTCTTTAATGGTTTAAAGTAGATATGTTTACTTAAGAAGTTAGAATTCTCGTTATCATACCAACCACTTGTAGTATCATAAAGGCGATTAATATCGTATTTAGAGGCGAAATTATAGATTCTTGTTGAATCAAATTGTCCCCAACCTTCATTAAATAAAGTATAGATGATTGTCGAAGGAGAATTTCTTAATAAATCCATGATATAGACCATTTCTTTTTCATAGATTAATCTTCCTTCTTCATCTTCTCGTTTAAACTTTTTATAGTTTAAATCAATATTTTTCTTTTTATAGTTAATAAATAGTGGAGAAGAAATGGTCCAAAAATCATAACTTCTTCCGCCATTAATCATATCTTGAATAACAAAAACGCCTTCTTTATCGCAATAATAATAGAAAAGAGGAACTTCAAACTTGATATGTTTACGGATGGTATTAAATCCTAATTCCTTCATTTTTTTAATATCAAATAAATAATCTTCATAACTTGAAGGGGTAAGATTACCTCCATAATAATAACCTTGATCTAAAACTCCTTTTAAAACGATTTCTTTATCATTTAAATAAAGTAATTTTTTATCATTAATTTTCTTAATTTCAATTTTTCTAAATCCTATAGAGGAATAAACTAAATCATCATAAAATTTAATTTTTACATCATATAAATAAGGATCAAGATCACTCCAAGGATGAACTTCATTTAAACTAATAATAAATTCTTCATTGGTTTTAATTACAAAGCTTTCTTCTCCAATACTTAATAAAGCGTTACCATCAATATTAGTTTTAATAAATCCTTTAACTTCTTTTCTATCTAAATTAGTATCGAATTTAAACGATTCAATATATTCTTTTGGTGCACTTTCTAAATAAATTGGAAGATAGATTCCACTAGTTGTTGTATACCAAATTCCTCCAGGATTTAAACTTTGTTTACCTCTACTATGATAAGAAGAATCGCTTACATCCTTTACTTTTATGATAATATCTAGCTTTCTATCTTTTTTAATAAACTTACCAATATCATAAAAGTAAGGTAGATATCCTGAATAATTAGAGATTATAAGCATCCCATTTATATATAAACTAGATTCTTGATCAACTCCTAATAAATGAATAAATATATGTTCATCTATAAGATTTTCAGGAAGAATAAATTCCTTATGATAATATAAAATATCATCTTTATTAACCATATAATTAACTCCACTTAAAGGAGCTTCTAAAGCATATGGAACTAAGACTTTTGTGTCATAAAAAGTAGGTAATTCATCTTCTTTTTGAATCTTCAATTCCCAATATCCGTTGAGTGATAAATATTTATCTCTTTTAAAATATGGATTTGGATGTTCTTTTAAAGGAATATAATTTTTGTCTTTAAATTCTTTAAATTCATCTTCTTTTAATGTATAAGTTCTGCCTTTATTAATAGAATAATCAATCGGCTTTTTCTTATCGATTTTAAAGATATAAATAAAGATAGGAATAAATACTAAAAGTAAGATAACTGCCGCAAAAATCCATATAATTGCAGAAGGTAATGGTTGAGATGTGCCATAATCTCCTATATATGAATCAGTAGAAAAATTGGTAACAATTGCTTCTCCTATTGGAGCACCAATACACATTGGAAGAGTAACTGCAAAAAGAATTCTTACTCCCATAAAAATTCCTTCCTTATCTTTAACGCAATTATCTCTAACTAAACTGTTTAATAAACTACCACCAAAAATATAGCCAAACATCATAATTATTCCAGCGATAATTGCAAAAACTAATTGTCCCTTACCAACAAAATAAATCAAAATACATCCGATAAATAAGATTAACATAGTAGGGATTAAAAGATATTTTTTACCAACCTTATCAGAAAAAATACCTGCTAAAACAGTAAGTAAGCTACCTACAATTAAAACAATTCCCATAACAAGAGAAAATTCTAATCCAACAAATTCAAGAGTATTACCAAAATAAATAATTAAATATGGGAAAAAGACTTGAGTAGCAATTCCATAGCAAAGGTATGCAAGTAAAATAACATATAATCCTTTATTTTCTTTAATTGTAGAAGGCTTAAATCCATATAATAATCCTTTTATATATGAATTCTTTTCCTTAACTGGTTCTTCTTTTTCTTTAGGTAATAGAAATATTGATAAAATTCCTACAACCAAAGCAATTGCGCCAATAATATAGAAGAAAATATCCCAATGTCCATTTTGAGTTAAAGGATCAAGTCCTACAAAAATTAAAAGCATTGCAATTAAAGGTAAAATTGATAAAACTCCTTCAACCTTACCTCTATTTTCTTTACTAACATTATGAGTTACATAACTATTAAAAGCGGCATCATTAGCAGTTGAACCTAAAAAAGTCATGATTCCATCCAAGATTATTACCGATATGGAAGCAACAATAGCAGCATTTAAAGTAGGGAATAAAACTTGCATATTTTCAACACTTATTAATCCGAATGCGCCTGTTGCTATTCCCCAAATAATATATCCAACTGAGATAAATATTTTTCTTTTTCTAAGCTTATCACTTAAAGCGCCCATAAAAATGGTAGCTAAACAGGCAACTATCGCACTTATTACAACAGTTGCAGTAATCATCGTTTGATATTTTTCATACCCAAAAGAAAATATGAATTTATTTAAATACATATTTTCAACATTCCAAGCCATTTGACCTGCAAAACCAATCAAAATGAAGGAAATCCAATTACGAATTCCAACCTTATTTTTGGTTTTATTTTCTATAGATTTTTCCATTTTTAACTACTCTCCTTCGATTTCTTTTATAACCTCATTTAAATTATTGATTACATCACTTCCAGTAATTACTCTTTCAGATAATTTTTTATCATTAACTAAAATCTCGCTACTTCTTCCTAATATATAAGAAGCTAAGACACATCTTTCACTTAATTCAACCTTATAGGAATCATCTTTTAAGGTGCCATTTTCTAAATTGTTTCCATGTGAAAACTTTTTTTCCGTATTATTATCGTTAAAATCTAAAACACCTGTTAAAATTCCGCTTAATATGTCTCCGCTTCCGCCTTTAGCTAAAGCACTATTACCATTATGGTTTAAATAGATTAAATCATTATTAAAAATTAAGGTCGTAGAGTCTTTTAAAACTAAAACAACATTATAAATAGATGAAAACCCTACTCCTAGTTTAATGCGATTATATTTAATTTCATCAACCGAAAAGCCAGATAATCTAGAGAATTCTTTTAAGTGAGGAGTAAGAATAACATCACATTTATGATTTTCTAAAATTCCAACCCCATATTTAGCTAAAGTATTTAAAGCATCCGCATCTAAAACAAGTTTTCCGCTATAATTTTTTAATAAATAAGAAATCATTTTATAGATATCTTTACTAACTCCAATGCCCATTCCTAAAGTAATTACTTCGCTAGAGAGTAATTTTTTTAAATCTTTTTTATTAAATTTAATGGTGCCATCAAACTTTTCTTTTAGCGGAATATAAATTATTTCAGGATAAGACATGTTATAAATAAATTTTAAGGATTTTGGAAAGGCAACTTGAGAATACCCTACTCCCATTTTTAAGGCTAAATATGCTTTTTTTGATAATTCAAGAGCTCCAGGAGTTGTAGATGTTCCTCCAATTTGGGTAACTTTTTTATAAGTTCCTTTATTAGAGTTGCGCATTCTTTTAGGGAAATATATTTTATAATCATTTTTATCTAAAACTCTTATATATTTGTGATAATTAGGGAGTTTAATCCCTATATCGATACGAATAACTTCCCCACTATAATCCTTTCCTTCATTTAAAAAGTGACCTAGTTTAAATTCGCCTAAAGTAAGGGTTATATCAGCTTTTATTGCATTCCCTAAAACATACCCATTATCAGCATTTATCCCACTAGCAATATCTATAGATATCGTTTTATATTTCTTAAGTTTATTAATTTTATTGATTAAATCTTTATATTTTCCTTCAACATTTTTATTTAAACCAATCCCAAAAACAGAATCGACAACGATCAATTTTTCATCTCCTATCAAATTATTTATAGGATTGATTCTTAACTTTTCTTTATTTATTAAAGCTTCTTGAGTTTTGACTCCAAAAGGAATGTAGACATCAACATCATATCCAAAATTATGTAAATATCTAGCAGCAACTAAGCCATCTCCGCCATTATTTCCACTACCTACTACTATCAAAATGCGGTAACTATCATCAAAATTATCTTTTATATAATCAAAAATACCTCTCCCCGCTCTTTCCATTAATTCTATTGAAGGAGTAAAATTAGCTATCGTATAGCTATCGCTTTCTTTCATTTCAAAACTAGATAAACAATAATTCATATTTATTCTTTTTTTAACTACTTTAACTTACTTAATAAAAGATATTTTATAGTATTTATCTATATTTTTAAACACTATAAGTATTAAATTTTTATTAAAAATATATGGATAATATTCAACTTTTTATTAACAAAAATCTTAAATACTTTATAATTCACAATGTATGGAAAAATATAGTTCGATTTTAAACAAGATTGACACTGAAATAATGATTAAATTCATTAAAGATAACTTTGAAAATGAGTTAGGAAAAGAACTCGACTTAATTCGTATTTCTGCTCCACTTTTTACATATAAGGATAGTGGACTTAACGATGATTTAAACGGAATTGAAAGACCTGTTGAATTTGATATTAAAAATATCGATAGAAAAGCTGAAATAGTACATTCACTTGCAAAATGGAAACGTTTTGCTTTAGCAAGATATGATATCCCAGTTCATAAAGGTATTTATACTGATATGAATGCGATTAGAAGAGATGAAGATGTTGATAATATTCATTCAATTTATGTTGATCAATGGGATTGGGAAAAAGTTATTTTAAAAGAAGATAGAAATCTTTCTTATCTTAAAAAGACCGTTAAAAAGATTTATAAAGTAATTAAGAAAATTAACGCCAAAGTAATTAAAAAACACCCAGAATTAGCTGATTATTTTCCTGAAAAAATTGAGTTTATGACCACTAAAAAGCTATATTCTTTATATCCTACTCTTTCTCCAAAAGATAGAGAAAGAGCTTATTTAAAAGAGCATAAAGATGCCTTATTTTTAATTGGAATCGGTAATAAATTAGAAAATGGGAAACCACACGATTTAAGAGCCCCAGATTATGATGATTGGTCACTTAATGGAGATATTTTAATTTATTATCCACCACTTGAAGATGTTGTTGAACTTTCTTCGATGGGAATAAGAGTTGATAAAGAAAAATTAGTTGAACAACTTAAAAAGACAAATTCCCTAGATAGACTCGATCTTTTCTTTCATAAATTATTAATGGAAGATAAACTCCCTTTATCGATTGGAGGTGGAATTGGTCAATCTAGAATGTGTTTAGTTATGTTAAATAAAATTCATATTGGAGAAGTCCAGTCTTCAATATGGAACGATGATGTTTTAAAAAAATGTAAAGAATTAAACATTCATCTTCTTTAATATATCTATTTATTTTTTATATAATTTTATTATGAAAATTAAGAATAGTTTATTGAGTTTTTTACCACTTGTTTTTAGTTTGTCATTATCATCAACCATTAATGAAATAAACGATAAAACAAGTAAAAATAGTATGGAAATAAATTCCACTACTTCAATTTTAAATTACGATGATAATTTGGGAAAATTCCAAGATTTAACTCAAAGCGAAGTCAAATCTTATTATAGCGATTTAAGCGATAATACCGGATTAAAGGGCGAAGATTTATTAAAAGAATTACAACCAATTTTAAGAGAAAGTCATTTAAAAATATCTAATAGCGACGCTTGGGATAGTGATTGGCACTACTTCTTACTTTTAGATAGAAATTATAAAGAAGATCCCTTAACTCAAGAAGAAATTATTTCACAAGAATGGAAGCTTGATAATGTCATAGTTAATCCTTTATATACCGATGATATTACCTGGGTTAGAAGTGATAAACGCTATTTTGATAGAGAGCATATGTGGCCTAAATCTCGCGGATTTAAAGATAAATACGATACTAGTGAATCTTTAAAAGAGCAACCATATGCAGCTACCGATATGCATAACCTTAGAATGGGAGAATCTTCCAATAACCAACAAGGTCATAATAATTATCCTTTTGGAGAAGTTGTAACTATTAAAGAAGAGATAATTTCTAAATATACCAACGAAGTAACTGGAGTTAGAGGATTAAATAAAGACGGAATCGAAGTTTATGAACCAAGAGATGAAGATAAAGGCGATATTGCTCGTGGTTTATTCTATATGGCTGCTAGATATTCTATCTATCAATCAACTGAAGACTTTGAACCAGCATTAAAACTTGTTTCTTCTTATTCTTCTACTAGTGAAGCCACTAAAACCATTACCTGCGATTCAACTAAAGATACCCCTGCAACATATGGAATTTTAGAAGATTTATTATCTTGGCATACATTAGATCCAGTAGATGAATATGAAATTCACCGTAATAATCTTTGTTATAACTTTGTTCAAGGTAATAGAAATCCATTCGTTGATTATCCAGAATGGGCTAATATAGCATTTGATTCATCTATTACTTATGGAATTGACCTTTCTCAAGAAGATGGAAAAGAACTTGAAGAAGGTTTAACTATTGAAAATGATACTAGTGAAGATACTTATTTAATTGGAAAAAGTTTAAAAGATTTATATGGAAACTCTACTTTTATATTTATTAAGGAAGACGAAAGAATAGAAATTAATTTTGATGATTCTTCATTAAAGGTAGAAATTTCCTTAAATAATGAAGTTGTTTCAACTTCAAAAGACTATATTTTTAATAAGGAAGGTGACTATAACATCAAATTTATATATGAATATAGTGGTGTTTCTTATGAATTAAACTTCAATAAAACATTTGAAACTGAACCAACTTTCTTTGAAAAATATGGCTACTATATTATTGGAGGAACCATATTAATTCTATTAATTATTCTTTCAATGATTATTGGTTCTATAAAAAAGAAATCTAAGAAAAAGAAAAGAAAGTATACTAAAAGAAAAAAATAATAAATAAGAAAAAAATGACATCCTTAGGGATGTCATTTTTAATAATTAATACTATTTAATAATTACGATATTTATCGAATTATTTTCCCATTAATTCTTCATCAATAGCTTTAGCAGCATGTTTACCTGCACCCATTGCCAAAATAACAGTTGCAGCACCAGTAACGGCATCGCCACCAGCATAAACATGTTCTCTAGAAGTTAAACCACTATCGTCTTTAACAATGATACATCCGTGTTTATTAACTTCTAAACCTTCAGTTGTATCTTTGATTAATGGGTTTGGAGAAGTACCGATTGAAATAATAGCACAATCAACATCAATAACTTCATATTGTCCAGTTCCTACTGGTCTTCTTCTACCATTAGCATCTGGTTCTCCTAATTCCATAACTTCGACTTTCATTTGTTTACATAATCCGTTTTCATCGCCGATAATTTCAACAGGATTTCTTAAAAGTCTAAAGTCAATTCCTTCTTCCATAGCGTGATGAACTTCTTCTTTTCTAGCTGGAAGTTCTTCTAAACTTCTTCTATAAATGATATAGACATGTTCGGCTCCAAGTCTTAAAGCACATCTTGCTGCGTCCATTGCAACGTTTCCTCCACCAACAACAGCAACATTTTTAGCATGTTCAATTGGTGTATTTGAGGTAGGAAGATAAGCTTTCATTAAGTTGGTTCTAGTTAAGAATTCGTTAGCGGAATAAACACCATTTAAGTTTTCGCCTGGAATCCCCATAAAGTTTGGTAAACCAGCTCCAGAACCTACGAAAATAGCTTCAAAACCATATTCTTTTTGTAATTCATCGATAGAAATAACTCTACCAATAACCATATTTGTTTCGATTTTAACGCCTAATTTCTTTAAGCCATCAACTTCTTTTTGAACGATAGCTTTTGGTAATCTGAATTCAGGAATGCCATAAACTAAGACGCCACCTGCTAAATGTAAAGCTTCAAAGACAGTAACATCATATCCTTTTTTAGCTAAATCACCAGCACAGGTTAAGCCAGAAGGTCCACTACCAATAACAGCGACTTTATGACCATTTTTAACAATATTAACATCTTCTTCTTTTGCGTGAGCGTTATGGTAATCAGCAACGAATCTTTCAAGTCTACCGATACCAACAGCTTCACTACCTAATTTTTCATTAAGTCTTGTACATTTCATTTCACATTGTGTTTCTTGAGGACAGACTCTACCACAAACAGCTGGTAAAGAAGAAGATTTTGAAATAATTTGATATGCTTCTTCAAAATGTCCTAATGCAACTTCATGAATAAATTCAGGGATATCAATATTAACAGGGCAGTGAGTTACACAAGGTTTTGTAGGACAACCTAAACATCTTCTTGCTTCATCAATTGCCATTTCTTCTGTATATCCAGTTGCAACTTCTTCGAAGTTATGAGCTCTTACTTCTGGATCTTGAGAAGGCATTGGGTTTTTATCTTTTCTTGGATTATATTTAACGTCTTTATACATGACTATTTATCCTCCTTTTTAAAAAGATTACATTTAGCTTCATCATAAGCTTTCTTTTCGAATGCTTTATACATTCCACCTCTTTTCATTGCTTCATCAAAATCAACTACGTAAGCATTGAAATCAGGACCATCAACACAAGCGAACTTAGTTTTTCCGCCAACTGTTAATCTACAGCATCCACACATACCGGTTCCATCAATCATAATTGGGTTCATAGAACAAATACATTCTGGGACATTATATTTTTTACAAACTTCAGTAACGAATTTCATCATGATAACTGGACCAATAGAGATGACTTTATCGAATTTTTCTTTCTGTAATAATTCTTCCAATGGTTTGGTAACAACACCTTTTTCACCATAAGTTCCATCATCACTAACACCGATGTATCTGGTGGAATTTGCACGGAATTCTTCATCTAAAATAACTAAATCTTTAGTTCTGAAACCTGCGATAGCGGTGACATCTTTTCCTTCATCATGGAAAGCTTTAGCAATAGGATAAGCAATTGCACAGCCTAAACCTCCGCCAACGACACAAACTTTTTCTCCATCGAGTTCAGTTGGTTTACCTAATGGACCAACAAAATCATGTAATTCATCGCCTTCTTCTAATAAATTTAACTTATAAGTAGATGCACCAACGATTTGGAAAATGATAGTAACTGTACCTTTTTCTCTGTCGTAGCCCCCGATTGTTAATGGGATTCTTTCTGCATCTGCATCACTTCTTAAGATAATGAATTGTCCTGGGTGTGCCTTTTTAGCAACCATAGGAGCTTCAATTTCTAAAAGAGTTTCGGTTGGATTAAATACATGTTTTCTTATAATTTTGTACATATTTTTCTCCTTTAAATACTTCTTTATTATAGATATTTATCGAATAAAATTAAAGGAATAAATGAGATATTTATATAAATAAATTTATATAAAAAATAATAAAATTAAGTTTATTTTTTCTAATATTTTATAAAACATGATTGCTTTCACTTTAAATTAAAAAAAGTTTCCACGTGGAAACTTTTTCACATATTTTTGAAAGTACTAGAAAACTACTAGACAAGTACTTGCTACTTTTTTAGTAAGTACTTCTTCATATTTTAATAAGTCCTATAAAACATATAGATAAACAGATAAAAACTGTAAAACTATTCCTGCTAAGACAAAGAAATGGAATACGGTGTGCCACCAAACGCTGTGTTTGCCCCCTAAACCATATAAAATAGCTCCAATGGTATAAGAAATACCTCCAAAAAGCAATAACATAAAGCCGTTGAAATGAAGTTCATTATAAAGTTCAACGCAGTTAAAAATAATTGCCCAGCCCGCAACAATATACATAATCATCGATAAAATAGCGAATTTTTTAATATTTATGGAGTTAAATACTATCCCGATTGTTACAAGAATATAAACTAAAGCAATAATTAAATAACCACTAAAATTAGTATTTGGAATTCCCCATAAACTTACATCTCTCATAGTAACTAAACAAAATGGAGTATATGTTCCAGCAACTAAAAAGTAGACAAAATCATGATCTAAAACTCTTAAAACTCTTTTACCGTTATTTTTAGCTAATCCATGATAAATACATGAAATAGTCATGCATACTATAATAGAAAATCCATATATTCCTACAGATACCGCTGCCGAAATAATATCAGCAGATGTTCCGTCTAAATGTGATTCATTTGGTATAAATACGCCAAATATTTTTAAATACATTAAAATTGTGGCACCTATTCCAAATAGTGCGCCAAGACCATGAGTTATAGAATTCCATAACTCATGTCTTAATTTATAATTTGGTAAACTAATCTCATTAACACTCATAAAACTACATCATCTAGTAATCAATACGGCATATTCTAGTATGATAATGGGTGCGTGTCAATTAAAACTATAAAGTTTCTTTATAATATTGTGCTTGAGTATTGAATAAATGTTTATAGATGCCGTTTTCTACTTTCATTAATTCTTCGTGGGTTCCGCTTTCAACAATTTCGCCTTTATCTAAGACGATAATTTTATTACAAAATCTTGTTGAAGACATTCTATGAGAAATATAAACGGCTTTTTTATTTTCAACTAATTTATCAAATAAAGCATAGATTTCAGCTTCACTTATTGGATCTAATGCTGAAGTAGGTTCATCAAGTAAAACATATGGAGAATCTTTATAAATTGCTCTAGCAATCGCTACTTTTTGAGCTTCACCACCGCTTAATTCAACACCAGTGTCAATCTGATTAGATACTATTAAATCTAGTCCTTTGTCAAATTTTTTATAATTAAAATCTACTCCATCTAATATGCTAGATATTTCGTCAATTTTAACTCCTTTTGAGCCTACAACATTCTCTTTTAAAGAATAAGGAAAGAGAGAAAAATCTTGGAAAACTACCGCAAATAATTTTTGATAATCTTTAAAATTAAATCTATCGATTTTAATTCCATTAACTAAAATTTCTCCGCTTTCAGGATGATAAAATCTTGATACTAATTTAATAATAGTAGACTTACCAGCACCGTTTTTACCTACTATTGCAGTCTTATCAACATCTCCTAATATAAAAGACACATTTTTTAAAGCATATTCTTCACTATTAGGATATTTAAAGGAAACGTTTTTAAATTCAAATGTAAATGGTGCTTTTACCTCATTTATATCTACTAGTTCTTCGCTTTCTTCATTTTTAATATTCATAAAATCATAATAATATGAAGAATAAATACATCTTGTTCCAATCTCTCCAATCTTAAAGAATAAATCACAAGATATAAAGATTGAAATTGATCCTACAACTGAAATGATATTCCCAATAGGAATAATTCCATAATATGCTTTCATAGCTACATATGAATAAGAGATAAATAAGGTAATAATATTAATTAAGGTAATACTTAGCATCATATAACCTTGTTTTAAGCATAATTCTTTAAAGAAGATTGATATAAATTTATTAGCATTGCCCATCTCTTTTAATACTATTTCATCCATATTATAGATTTTTAAATCTTTTAATAACTTATAGTTAACGTTTAGAGAAAATAAATACCCAAACTTATGATTACAATCGATCATTTTATTAAAAATCTTTTCTTGAATCTTAACCATCGTTTTTGCAATCACAAAACTGATAATTACAACTAATATAATGGTTCCTAAAACTATAAGACCGGATAAAGAGTTATTTAAAAATGATATTAAAGAATTGCTATTTTCAATATTAGAGTTAGTTATAAATAATCTAGAAATATAAATTGAAGAAATAATCAAAGAACATAAAGCTTTAATAGCCATAAATAAATCCCATAATATCGAACCAAATCCACCATAATAATTTTGTGAGTTAAAAGTATTTTCGATACTATCTTTGATACTTTTATCTTCTAAAATTAAATAATCTAAAGTTAAAGCCTTTCTACCAATTAAATATCTGCTATAAATATAAGTTGATTCAGTAATTTCACTAAATATAACGTTAATAACGCCATTTATCACATTAATAAGGAAGATTAAAATAATCATAATAATTGCAAGGATAAATATATCCATGAATTCAATTGATGTATTTCCTCCATATACATCAACTAAAATATTTAAAATTTGTTCTCCAAAAATTAATGGTATAAAAGAACTAAGTGAAGCAATAATTCCACCAATAATCGCTAAAAATAAGGCAAAAGAGAATTCTTTTATGATGAATTTAAATGTTTTTACTATATTTTTCATAATATTTCACCTACCTCACTATCTTCATAATACTTTGCTTGAACATTAAATAATTTGAAGTATTTACCCTTCTTTTTCATTAACTCTTTATGTGTACCTTTTTCGATTATTTCTCCATTTTCTATATAGATAATTTGATCACAAAATTTAGTAGATGAAAGTCTATGGGAGATAAAAATCGAAGTCTTATCTTCCATTAATTCGTTATATTTTAAATAAAGCTCACTTTCAGCTATTGGGTCTAAAGCTGAAGTAGGTTCATCTAAAATTAAAAACTTAGAATCTTTATATAATGCTCTTGCTAAGAGTAATTTTTGGGTTTCGCCACCACTTAAATTGATGCCGTTAAAATCAAATTCAGTCGTTAAATAGGTATTTTCCTTATTTGGTAATGAATCAACCTTATCTTTTAATCCTGAATCTAATAATGTTTTATTAAACTTTTCTTCATTATATTCATAATTTGCAACAATATTATCTTTAATAGTAAATGCAATCGGTTCAATATCTTGATTAACAATTGAAACATATCGATAATAATCTTCGATTTTAAAATCTTTAATGTTATGATCATTAACTAAGATTTCACCTTCACTTGGATAATATAAGCCTACTAAAAGTTTAGCTAATGTAGTTTTACCAGCTCCATTGAGTCCAACTATTGCTAACTTTTCATTATGATCAATTGTTAAATTAAGATCTTTAAAAACATATTTATCACTACCTTTATATTTAAAGGACATATTTTTAATTTCGATTTTAAATGGTTCATTTAATACATTAATATCAACCTTATTTTCGTGAGAAAATTTAGTTTCATATTCATAAAATTTTCGTATATTTGAGATTCCAGCATTACAACTTATAACACTTGAACTTCTTAAAATAATTAAATCAATATATCCGTTAAATGCAGTAATGGTTGCTAAAAGTGCACTAAATTCTGTTGGAGAAAGTTTATTGTTAATTGCGTCATTTATTAAAATAGCATAGGCAACTAAATCTCTAATTAATCCAAATAAAGATATTTCTAGTGAAGGTAAAAACCAAGCAAATCTTAGTTTTAATGTATATTTTCGATACATTTTTATCGCATCTGCCATTATTCCTTTAATCTTATGTGACAAAGAATAGTTTCTAATGTCTTTAGCTTCTTTTTCTTTTAAAGCAGTATTAGCGTAATAATAGCCAATTTTTTCCCCTTCGCCTTTTTTCTTATAATATTTTCCTTCAACTTTTGTAACAAAATAGATAATTATAAAATATACGATAACCATCGCTAAAATGATGATTATAATCCAATAAGAAATAAAGGCAGATGTAATTCCAAAGAATAATAAACCAATTATGGCATAGATGAATTCAGGTAAATATCTCATTAAACCTTCTAATCCGGTGTCATTACTTCCCATCGAATCTAAAGCCTGAACCATTTTATCTCTACTTTCTTTTTGTTCGATATATTCATAATCCATTTTAAAATTAGTTTCAGTTGTTTTATAAAACGCCTTATTGGTTCTAGCTAAAATAACCACATAATTATAATGAGCGGTTAATACCGTATTTAAGGATATAAAAACAGCATAAAGAATCATGAAAATTCCAATAACTAGTATTAATTTTCCAACTCCTATTTGATTATTTACTCCATAAACAATAGCGGAGGGTAAATAAGTTAAAACAATGTTACTTAAAAATAAAGCAATGTAGCTAAATATAAGCACCACCATATACCTTTTACCCATTTTTAATAAAAAGGAAAAGGCAAATTTTATATTAGAGAAAAGACTATATTTCTTTTTTTCATTTTTCTTCTTTCCCATAAACAACCCCTTGATAACCCTAATTTTAGTAAAAATCTAGTAATAATAAAGACAAAATATTTTTACATAAAGAACTCTTTACATGATGTAAAGGATTTTTTACATTATTCAGAATCGTCGTCTAAATACGCTTTTTTGAATACTCTTTTAATATCATCTTCATCCATAAACGGATAAAGTCTATCAATATCTAGTTCAATTTCATCCTTTAAATATAACCCTACTAAAGTTTCAATAACATCTTCATCTGCTAAAGGAATTAGACCATAACACTTATCGAAATTACCTTTTTTAGCCTCATTAATAATATATAAATCAATACAGTCACTATCTAAAAAAGGTAATAAATATGAGACTTCTTTTCCCGCTTTTAGTTCGTGATGGAAAATCTTTTCAAGAGTATCTTCATCTAGAAATGGAACCAATTGAGGTAAAGTAACTCCTTTAAAAACTCGGTCTTCTTTTTCCATTATTTTATCTGCTACTTTTTCTAAATCTTCTTCATCTAGAAATGGAATTAAACTTTTTAAATCAACATTCTTCTTCATATCTATTTTTTATTTCCCTCCACCAATTCTCTTTTTTAACATCGCTTTTTCTTCATTAGTTAGATATTTATCTAGTCTATTTAAATCTATATTTTTAATTCTTTTATCTACTATTAACCTAATAAGAGAATATCTACTTTCTTTATCAAATCGATAGAAATTATCAATTAAATCAAACTTATAATTACCATTTATTAACACTGAATAAATGTAATTTTTAGAATGATAATTAAAATATTCCTCTATTGATAAGCTATCTTCTAATAAAAGTAGCTTATCAATAGGAATATTAAATATCTTTGATAACACTACAATATTATCAATAGTAGGAATTGCTTTCCCTATCTCCCATGAACTTATAGCTTGTCTTGATACAAGTAATTTTGAAGCTAATTCATCTTGAGAAAAGGAAGATTCAATTCTTAATATTTTTATATATTTCCCAATCCCCTCTAAATCTAACATAACTATTAAATTATCTCACTAAGTTAAAATATTGAAAATATTGTATTTTATCGTGATATTCCCTTATTTTAGATTCAATAAATCTTACTCTTCTTTTATCTTTATTTTTCTTTTTCATAAATCTTTTTTAACCTCTCTTTTTATTTATGAGTTTAGTTTAAATTAGAAATATAAAAAAATAACGCAACCGGTAGTTGCGTTATATTTTTATTTATATTTCTAATTTTTCTCTATTTATAAAAAGGGTTATAAATTATTCAATAACTTCAATTTTATGAGATACATCACGAGTAGTTTGATCATCAACATATCCTAAAGCAATCGAAACCATGAAGTTAAATTCATCACTTTTTAAATAAGGTTTAAGCTCATCAAATTCATTAAAGAATCTTTTAACACAATAAATCATGACGCTTCCTAATCCTTCATTTTTTGCCTTTAACATGATGTTTTCTCCAACACATCCAGCATCTAAATTAGCAAGATCATTATTATCGCCTTTATGATAAATCATTACTAATGTTGGAGAATTATAGGTAGGATCTTTACCTAAATTTTTAACTAATAGTTCTCTTAGTTTTAAAAGTTTTTCATCCTTTAAAACTACGATTCTTAATTTTTCATAAGATCCAGTAGCTACTGGTGCATGCATTCCTGCTTTTAATATTTCATTAAGCTTATCTTCTTCTATTTCTTTAGTTAAATAGGAACGATAACTTCTTCTTTTTAAAATAACATCATTAAATTCCATACTTAATTATTTTTAACTCCTTATATTTATATTTGATATAAAAATTATACAAGAATCGAAAAGATAAAATAATTAAAATCTAGTATACTATTAAATGTTATGAAAATAGTAAGTTTTAATGTTAATGGATTGCGCGCAATCCTACAAAAAGAGTTTATTAAAGATTTTAAATATTTAGATGCGGATATATTTAGTTTAAATGAAACTAAATTAAGTGAAGAAGCTGCTCTTTTATTTCCTTTTCATCCTGAAGGATATTATGTTTATCATACTGAGAGCGTTGTTAAAAAAGGGTATAGCGGAGTTGCGGTATTTACTAGAAAAAAACCTTTAAGCGTATATTATGGATTAAAGGAACATAAATATGATGAAGAAGGTAGAGTAATTACCTTAGAATTTAATAATTTTTATTATGTTGCATGTTATGTTCCTAATGCTGGAGATGGCTTAAAAAGATTAGATTTTAGAATGGAATTTGAAGATAACTTAAAAGAATATTTAAGTGAATTAGATTCCAAAAAACCTGTTGTTTATGCAGGAGATTTAAATGTTGCACATAAACCAATTGATTTAAAAAATCCAAAATCTAATGAGCACAATCCTGGCTACACGATTGAAGAAAGAACTAAATTCCAAGAGTTATTAGATAAAGGATTTATCGATTGTTATCGTTATTTATATCCTGAAAATATTAAATACACTTGGTGGAGTTATCGTTTTAAAGCTAGAGATAAAGATATTGGCTGGAGAATCGATTATTTTATTTGTTCTAATTCAATTAAAGATAAGATTGAAGATGTTATTATTCATAATGAAGTTTACGGAAGTGACCACTGTCCAATTGAACTTAAAATTAATCTTTAATTTTATTTCTTACTAGAAAATAAAAGTTTTCACGTGAAAACTAAATCTATCGATAAATATCGGATTACTTGTGTTAAGTAATCCTTTTTTAATATAAAAATTGATGTGCAAAAATTTTAAGACTTACTAAGCAATAAAAACACCTAAAAAGGAGTCCGTTTGGACTCCTTTAAGGTTTGATAGTTAGAATCGATTATAATCCGAATTTTTTAATTCTTTCCCATCTATCTTTAGAGCATTGTTCATTCTTAGCGAATAATTCTTCATAATGTTCTGGGTTGACTTTTGGTAATTGATTATAACGGGTTTCCTTCATAATGAATTCTCTAATCTTAGTGAAGTCTGGTTCTTTACAATCAAGTTGTAATGGAGCTTTTCCTTCTTTTGCTAAACGAGGATCATATCTGAAGGTTGTGAAGTAACCACATTCAACAGCTGCTCTTTCGGTTTCGATAGAGTTAACTAAGCCACCTTTAATACCTTGGTTAATGCATGGAGCATAACAGATAATTAAGGATGGTCCGTTATATGATTCAGCTTCTTTGAATGCTTTAATTGCAGCAACTGGGTTTGCACCTAAAGCAATTTGTGCGACATAAACGTTTCCATAAGCCATAGCCATTAAAGCGAGGTTCTTCTTGGATTGTTTTTTACCACTTGCAGTGAATTGAGCAATGGAACCAGTTTGTGAAGATTTAGATGATTGACCACCGGTATTAGAATAAACTTCGGTATCTAAGACCATAACGTTAATATCATCTTCACTAGCTAAGACGTGATCAAGTCCGCCATAACCGATATCATAAGCCCATCCGTCACCACCGATGACCCAGACTGATTTATCAACTAAGTCATCTTTGAGTTCTAAGACAGCTTTAACTTCTTCGTCTTTAGTTGCTTCAACTAATTTGACTAATTCTGGAGCAATCTTTCTTGCTTCTTCTTTATTTTTAATGTTTTCTAAGTATTTAGTAATAACTTCTTTTAATTCAACTTCAACAGTAGCTCTTTCTAATGCAGAGGTTAATAATGAAGAGATTAATGCTAATTTATAATCAGTAGCAAGTCTCATACCATAACCGAATTCTGCGTTATCTTCAAAGAGTGAGTTACTCCAAGCGACACCACATTTATTTTTATCGTTAACAAATGGGGTTAATGGAGTTGAACCTGAATAGATTGAAGAACATCCGGTTGCGTTAGCAATTAATAAATCTTTGCCAAATAATCTTGATAATAATTCATAGTATGGAGTTTCTCCACATCCAGCACATGCACCACTTACTTCCATATAAGGCATTAAGAATGCAACACCTTTAACAGTTGTTAATGGGAATTTATCACCTTTATATTCGACGTGTTTGAATAAATATTGAGCATATTTTTCTTTATCGAATTGTGATTTAGCTTCAACCATCTTGAGAGCGAATTTGCCGCTTCCTGTTTTTTCTGCAGTTTTATTAGCTAAACATTCTTTAGCACATAAGCCACATCCAACACAGTTTTTTGGTGAAACTTGGATAACATATTTATAACCTTTGACGGCTGGTCCAATAGCATCTTTTGTGAAATCCGCTAATCCTTCTGGTCCTTTAGCGACTTCTTCATCAGTTAATAAGAATGGTCTAATTGTTGCGTGAGGACAGACGAATGCACAGGTATTACATTGAATACAGAATTCTTTATTCCATTCTGGAACTCTATCAGCAATACTTCTTTCTTCTTTGAAAGTAATATCTTCTCTCATTGTTCCATCTAATAATTCATATTCGGTGAATTTTGAAACTGGGAGATCATATCCATCAAGAGTACCAACATAATCAACATATGAATCGAAATATTCATCACCGGTTGTGGTTCTAACGCGTTTATAGTCTAAATCTTTCCAAGCTGGATCAACTTTGACTTCTCTTAAACCTTCAGTACCTTTATCGATAGCTTTATAGTTAAGTTCGACAACTTCTTGTCCCTTCTTACCATAAGTTTTTTCTGCTAATTTCTTCATCCATTTATTAGCTTCATCATATGGCATGATTTGTGGGTTTAAATAGAAGAATGCACTTTGTAAGATGGTGTTAGTATGTCTACCCATACCAATTTCAAGAGCAATCTTATTAGCATCGATAACATAGAATTTTGCATTCTTAGTAGCTAATTGATATTTAACTCTATTTGGTAAGATCTTGACTAATGCTTCATCATCTAAGTCTGTATTAAGTAAGAATGTTCCGCCGTTTTTTAAATTCTTTAACATATCGAATTTTAAAACGTAGGAATCAATTGAACAGGAGATAAAGTCAGCATGTTCAATATAATATGTAGAATGGATTGGTTCTTTACCAAATCTTAAGTGAGATCTAGTAACACCACCTGATTTTCTTGAGTCATATGCGAAATATGCTTGAGCATATTGATGAGTTGCATCACCGATAATCTTAACACTGGATTTATTAGCGCCAACTGTACCATCACTACCTAAACCATAGAATAAGCAAGCGGTACATTTTTGTTCGATTTCGTATGAATCATCAACATCGATTGAAAGATGTGTAACATCATCATTAATTCCGACTGTGAAATTATGGTGAGCTTTTTCACTTCCTAAGAAGTCAAAGACCGCTTTGATGTGTTTTGGTTGAGTATCTTTTGAAGATAAACCATATCTACCACCAATAACTTTAATATCGGTTTTACCTTTTAAAAGTAATGCGGAGCAAACATCTTCATATAAAGCTTCTCCAACACTACCTAATTCTTTTGTTCTATCTAAAACGGCAATTTCTTTGACTGTTTCTGGAAGAGTTGCGACTAAATCATCAGCTGAGAATGGTCTATAGAGATGGACTCTAACCATACCAACCTTTTCGCCTTTATTAACTAAATCTTCAACTACTTCTAAAGCTGTTTCGTTAACACTACCCATAGCAATGATAACTTTGGTTGCGTCTTTAGCACCTTCATAAACAAATGGAGCATAGGTTCTGCCAGTAAGTTCACTAACTTTTGCGAAATATTTTTTAGCAACTGGTAAAACGTTGTCGAAATGTTTATTTTGTGCTTCTCTACCTTGGAAATAAATATCATCGTTTTCAGCACCACCACGAGTAACTGCGTGTCCGTGTGGGTTTAAAGCTCTTGCTTTGAATTTAGCAACTTTATCCCATGGTACTAATTTTTTCCATTCTTCATCTGCTAAGAATTCAACATTTTGAATTTCGTGTGAAGTTCTAAAGCCATCGAAGAAGTGACAAACAGGATATTCAGCATCAAGAGCGATTAAGTGAGCAACACTTGCTAAGTCAGCAACTTCTTGAACACTATCTGAACAAAGTAAAGCAATGCCTGATTGTCTAATTGAATAAACGTCTTGGTGATCACCAAAAATTGATAATGATCTTGTTGCTAAGCTTCTTGCAGAAACGTGCATAACTGCAGGAAGAAGTTCACCACACCATTTATAGACGTTAGGAATCATTAATAATAATCCTTGTGATGCAGTATAAGTTGTTGCTAATGCACCACCTTGAAGTGCGCCATGAATAGCACCGGAAGCACCACCTTCGGATTGCATTTCACAAACCTTTACAGTGCTACCAAAAAAGTTCTTTTTACCTTGAGCAGCGTAAATATCAACATAATTTGCCATTGGTGATGATGGAGTAATAGGGAAAATTGCAGCAACTTCAGTGAAGTTATAACTCATTAAAGCAGCAGCGGTATTGCCATCAACACTTAACATTGTTTTTTTAATATCTGCCATATTTTTCTCCTTTTATATGAAATCATAAATATTATATATTTATAAGTTCCAAAATTCTATAAAAGATTAGGGCAAAATTGAGTATTAAAAATTTGGATAAAAAAGCGTTAATGAAAAAAGTTTCCACGTGGAAACTTTTCTACTTTTTAAATCGTTCTTTTTCCTCTTTTAGAAGCTTAGATAATAGTTTAATATCTCTTTCTGTTAAAGAATAAGATAGGTTAATTAAACCTCCATCATCACACATATTTCGATAGATATAATCAACTACTCCAAAATATTCTTTTGCTTCATTATTTCTGACTACTCTTTTTTTAACTTCTTTTTTATTTAATAACGATAATTCTTCATATCTTTTAGATAAAACTTCGATATAATCCTTTAAATTAATATTCGGATCAAAATTAATCATTGGAATAACTTCGATTAATTCTTCTTTTAAAGAATCTTCTTTTATACCTGAATCATTAGATAGATCCATAACAAAATAACACTTTTTCTTACTTTTTTTGATTAAATCTAAGTATTTTAATATTTTGGTTTTATTCAACATACTTTATTTTAACTTAATTTAATTAAAAATTAATCAAATTTAGTTAAGTTTATCTAAAATTATTAAATATTCGTCTTCTAATTCTTCTTTTTTGGTTTGATATTCGCTTACTTTTAGATAATCAACTTCATCATCTTCTAAAAGAGCATCAATAGTAGCAATATCTTCTTCAATTTCTTTAAGTCTAGTTTTAAGTTCATTAATCTTATTATTCGATAACTTTTCTTTTTTAGGTAATACACCTTCTAAAGGATTTTTCTTATCGATATTATTTTTAGAATTTAAGCTATTATTATTCTCTAAAAAGTTTCCACGTGGAAACTTTTCTTCCTCTTCTTTTAACTTAAATTCATCATAATTTCCTTCAAATAAAGTAACTTTTTCTTTCTTTAAATATAAAATATAGTCTGCAAGTTCATTAATAAAATATCGATCATGAGAAATAAAGATAACTGCACCATTATAGTGTTTAAGTCCATCAATTAAACATTCTTTAGTAACTAAATCTAAATGGTTAGTAGGTTCATCTAAAATTAATATGTCATAACTAGAAAGCATTAATGCACACAAATTAACACGCATTTTCTCGCCATTTGAAAGGGTAGAAACCTCTTTAAAAACTTCTTCTTTTCTAAATAAGAATCTTCCTAAGGCTCCTCTAAGTTCATTTTCGCTTTTAGTAGGATATATTCTTTTTAAATGTTCTAAAATTGAATCTGATTTATGAAAACTATAATCGTTTTGTCGGATATACCCATATGATAATTTTCTTTTCTCTTTAATTTCACCATTTAAAGGAGGAATATCTCCTAAAATAGTTTTAATTAAAGTAGTTTTACCTACTCCATTATCTCCTAAAATCGCTAAAAAATCTTTTCCATATAAAGAAAAAGAAATTGAATCGTTAATTAAAGGTTTATCATATCCTATAACTAATTCTTTAACTTCAATTAATTCTTTGTTTTTTAAGTTACCACCTTCAAGATTAATCTTAATATTATGATTAACCTTTTTAGGTTGTTCGATGTGTCTAGCTTCTAATTTTTCTAACTTTTTAACCCTATCTTTAGCTCTTCCTACAAATCTAGGTTTTGGCATATAAAACTCAATGAATTTTCTGAGTTTTTCCATTTCCTCTTCTTCTTTTTTATATTGTTCAAGCTGGTTTTTAAACCTTATTTCTTTTTCTTCTAAATAAGAGTTATAAGACATGTTGTAGGTAGTAACTATATGATTTTCTAATTCAAGTATTTTAGAAGAAACACTATCAATAAAATATCGATCATGAGAAATAAAAATTATAGTGCCACTATAATTTTTTAAATATTCTTCTAGCCATTCAATAGTAGAGATATCTAAATGGTTAGTAGGTTCATCTAAAAGAAGACAATCATATCTAAAAAGTAATAGTTTAATAAAAGCTATTTTCATCCTTTCTCCACCACTTAATTCTTTTACTCTTTTATTTAATATCGATAAAGGAAATGAAAACTTAGAGATAAGAGTTTCTATTTCATTTTGGTAAGAAAAAACTCGACTATTTTCGATTCTTTCTAAGTATTTATTATATTTTTCTACTATTTCTTCATTATCAGGATAAAGCGAATATTCTTCACTTACTTTATTAAATTCTTCATTTAATTTAATTAAATCTAAAAAAGGTTCTTTAAGTTCATCAATTACTAAATTATCGACGTTTTCAATCGCATCTTGAGAAAGATATCCAATTTTAAAATCTTTTAAAATTGATATTTCTCCTACCTTATCCTCTTTTGCTACTAAAGTAGGTTCAATCTCTTTTAAGATAAGTTTAAAAATAGTAGTTTTACCTACTCCATTATCCCCGATTAATGCTACCTTTTCATTTTTATTAATTTGGAAGCTAACATGATCTAAAATCAAATCTAGATCATAATATTTAGTTACATTTGAGAAATTAATAACCGCCATAACGATAATTTTATCAAATTTATTATTATATTTAAGGAAAATATTGATTAAAATATAACCATATGAAAGTTAATTTATATCCAATTTTCTCTTCACTTCATAATGATGAAGTCATTTTAAAAATGAGAGAAGAATTATTTGAGAATCTTAAAGACCTTACAGGTTATGAATTTAATATTGTAGGGTTAAACGAACTTTATAATGGCGATTTAACTATTATATTGGTAGAAAGTGGTGGTAGTGAGAATGAATTTTTAAAAAATATTAAATATTTTAAAGAACCATTCTACTTTTTAACCTATCAATCTAATAATTCTTTTGCAGCAAGTTTAGAAATTCTTACCTATTTAAATAGAGAGCATAAAAAGGGAGAAATCTTACATGGTAGCAATGAATATCTAGCTAATAGAATAAGAATTTTAATGAACGAAAGCCTTCATCCAGACCGTTTAGGAATAATTGGAACTCCTAGTGATTGGTTAATTTCATGTAATGTTGACAAAGAAAAATGTAAAAAAGTCTTTAATATCGATTTAGTTGAAATATCAACTAAGGAATTAGAAGAAGAAATTAAAAGACATAATGAAGATTTAGATCCTTCAATGTTTAAAGCAGAATATAATTATGAAGAACTAAAAAAAGCCTATCATATCTATTTAGCAATTCTTAATATTGTTAATAAATATAATCTTAAAGGCTTTACTATTAGGTGTTTTGATCTATTAAAATCTATCAAATCTACTGCTTGTTTAGCGGTTGCTTTATTTAATGATGAAGGTATTGTTGCTTCTTGTGAAGGTGATGTTCCAGCATTAATTTCGATGTTTATCGCTAGAAAACTCTTAAGAAAACCTACCTTTATGGCAAACCCTTCTATTTTAAGCGTTTCAAGAAGTGAACTCACCTTAGCGCATTGTACAATCCCTTTAAAAATGTGCAAATCATATAAATTTGATACTCATTTTGAATCGAATATTGGAGTAGGAGTTAAAGGAGAACTCCCTTTAGGAAAATGTAATTTATTTAGAATCGGACCAGATTTAGATAAATTTGTCATTTTAGATGGAGAGATTATCGAAAACTTAAATAAACCTAATTTATGTAGAACTCAAGTTATCGTAAAAGTAAACGATGATATTACATATTTTTTAAAACATCCTTTAGGTAATCACCATCTTATTATTGAAGGCGATAATAAAGAGAAATTAAGAGAATGTTTATTAAATCTAGGCTTAAAAGAAATTAAATAGTATGCATTAAAAATGGCTGGCAAATCGCCAGCCATTTTAAATACAACTATTTTTAACTTATCTAGATGATTTATCGTAAGGTATACCTTCTGCTTTTGGTGCCCTCGATTTCTTCGATGTAAATGCAAGAAGAATAAGAGATGCAATAAATGGTAACATTCTGAATAATTCGGAAGTAACGCCATGTTCTGCAACAGGGACAAATCCAAACCAAGCATTGAAGATTCCGCTATAAACATATGAAAGTGAAAGGAAGAACGAGAATATTAATGAAATAATTCCAATTCTAACTGGTTTCCATTGACCAAAGATCATAATTGCTAATGCAAGGAAACCAAATCCAGAAACGCCAGTTGACGTATTCCAAGTTGATTGAATAGGAAGAATATAAGCTAAAGCACCGATTCCACCTAATGCACCAGAAATTAAAACACCAGCATATCTATATTTAACAACGCTAATACCAACACTATCAGCAGCCGCCGGATTTTCTCCACAAGACCTTAATCTTAGTCCAAATTTAGTGAAATAAAGAACAAAGATTGCAAGACCTAATATAATTAATCCGATAAATAAGAAGATATTAAAACTAAAACTTCCAAAATTAAAAATGAAATAATCTTTCATAAAATCAACTGAGGTCGAAACACCACCAGAAATTCTTTTTGCAAAGATTAATGAAGCTGCGGTAGCTAAAAGATTTAACGCGGTACCAGTTAAAGTTTGATCAGCTTTAAAGTTGATACAAACAACTGCTAAGAGCAAGGAATATAGCATACCTGCTGCTATTGAAACTAAAATAGTTAAAATAACTACTAATGCAGGTGGTAAATTTGCCTCAACCATCGCATTTAAAGCCAAGATTCCGACGAATCCACCAACAACCATGATACCTTCAAGACCGATGTTAATAACACCACTTCTTTCGGAGAACATTCCACCTAAAGCAACGAAAAGTAAAGCGATACCAAAGATAAGAATATATGATAATAATAACAATAATTGATCACCCATATTATTTACCTCCTTCTCCTGCTTCTATTGGCGTTTTTTCTTCAACAATAGTTTCAACTACTTTTTCTTCTTCAACTGCTTCTTCTTTCACTCCATCATCTGGAGGAGCTGCAATATCTTTGTGTTTTCTCTTGTTTCTATATTTTTGAATAAGAATAAATGCAAAATTGGTTAATCCACAAAGATAAACAATAATAGCAACAACGAAGTCAGCAACTTCTGAAGGGAAATAGATTTGCATCATAAATCTTGAACCATGAGAGATTAAACAAATAAATAATGATGCAAAAATAGCTCCAATTGGATTAAGTTGTGCAACGAATCCCACAACGATTCCGTTCCAAGGAACTTGTGGTAAGGAGTTAGACCATTGGGCTTGCCATTGTTCTAATCCTGAAAGGTAATATAAAGAAGCACCTAAACCAGCTAAAGCACCAGCAATAGCTAAAGTTACGACAATATTTCTTTTTTCATTCATACCAGCATATTTTGTGGCATGTTTATTTAACCCGCTTGCTCTTAATTGGTAGCCAAATGTTGTATATTTCATAATAAACCAAATAAGAACAGCGACAATTACTGCGATAAAAATCGAAATTGAGAAATAGGAACTAACATCAATTCCTAAATCTGGAATAGCTGCTCCTGGATTTCTTGAAGCGATTGTGAAAGTTTTATAACCGTCATTAGCATTAACACAATCACTTAAATAAGTTTGGAATGAATAGTTTGTAAAATATAATCCAATCCAGTTAAGCATAATTCCTGCTAAGGTTTCATTAACATTACAGAATGCTTTTAATAAACCTGGAATTGCTCCCCAAATTGCACCAAATAACATACCGGCTAAAATACAAACGTACCAAGGTAAATTAAATTGAAGTGCAAACATTAAAGATCCAAATACGCCCACGACATATTGGCCAGCAACACCGATATTAAACATACCTGCTCTATAAGCAAAAAGGACTGCTAAACCACAACAAAGTAATGGACCAGCCTTAGCTAAAATTGCAAAGAAGTTATCCATAGCAAGTCTGCTAAAGTTCATTCCTCCTACGAGCATGGTATAAAATTCAGCACCAGCATGAGCAGGATCAAGACAAACTAAGAAAATAAAACCTATGAATAAACTTATAAAGATACAAGCGAATGATGCATATAACTTTATAGCGCCATCACTTTTTGCAACTTTTAAAGCTCTTTGAGGAAAAGTCATAGTATTGTCATTATTTTTCATTTTCTTTTTCCTCCTTTTTAAGTTCTTTTTCACTAATTATTGGATCATCTTCGACAAATTCATAATTATGTTTTGCTCCAGCCATATAAAGGCCTAATTCTTCTGGAGTTGTTTCTTTTGGATTTAATTCTCCAACAATTTCTCCATTAAACATAACTAAGATTCTATCGGAAAGATCTAAAACTTCTTCAAGTTCGAAAGAAACAAGCAAAACAGCTCTTCCTTTATCCCTTTCTTCAACAATATATTTATGAATATTTTCGATAGCACCAACGTCAAGTCCACGAGTTGGTTGAACAGCAATAAGCAAATCAGGATCTCTTTCAATTTCACGAGCAACAATAGCCTTTTGTTGGTTACCTCCACTCATTGAACGTACGATTGATTTAGATCCTTCGCCACTTCTAATATCGAATTTTTCAATTAAATTATCCGAATATTCTCTGATTTTTTTACGGTCTAAAAGAATTTTTCCTTTAGTAAATTCAGGTTTCCAATATGTTTCTAAAATCATATTGTTTTCAAGTGAATAATCTAAGACTAAACCATGTTTTTGGCGATCTTCAGGAATGTGAGCCATACCTAAAGCGTTCCTTTTGAAAATAGATTTAGTTGTAATTTCTTGATCTTTAAAGGCAACTCTACCAGAAACAATTTTTTCTAAACCGGTAATCCCATAAACAAGCTCAGTTTGCCCGTTTCCATCAATTCCGGCAATAGCAACAATTTCTCCACTTCTTACACTGAAAGAAACTCCGTTAACCTTATTTAATCCCTTATGAATCTTATCGCTCATAACAAGATCCCTAACTCTAAGGACATTAGCACCGAATTCGTGCTCTTTTTTATCAACGGAAAATTGAACATCCCTACCAACCATAAGTCTAGAAAGTTCTTCTTTGGTGGTTTCTGAAACAACTTTTGTTGCAATTAATTTACCTTTTCTAAGAACAGAAACTCTATCAGCAACAGTCATAATTTCATCTAATTTATGAGATATAAACAGGATGGATTTTCCTTCATTTTTAAGGTTTCTCATAACTTGAAGAAGACCATCGATTTCTTGAGGTGTTAAAACTGCTGTTGGTTCATCGAAAATGAGGACATCATTTTCACGATAAAGCATTTTTAAAATTTCTGTTTTTTGTTGCATAGCAACGGTGATATCTTCGATCTTTGCATCTGGATCAACTTCAAGATCATATTGCTTTCCAAGACCAATAATTCTTTGACGAGCCTCTTTTTTTGTAAGAACGAATTTAAATTTAGTTGGCTCAATACCTAAAATAATATTTTCTAAGACAGTAAAAACTTCAACCAACTTAAAATGTTGATGAACCATACCAATACCATGTTTATTAGCTTCTATCGGACCGTTAATCTCAACGACTTCGCCGTTAATCTTAATATGTCCTTCATCTGGTTTATACATACCAAAAAGAACGCTCATTAAAGTAGATTTACCAGCGCCATTTTCGCCTAATAAAGCGTGAATTTCTCCTTTTTTTAAACCAATGGTTATGTCGTCATTGGCTTTAATTCCAGGAAAAGACTTAGAAATATGTTCCATTTCGATTGCATATTCTGACATAATAATTTTCCTTTGATAAAAAAGAGAGGAAGATAGCACCGCCATCCTCCCTCTTTAAATAAATTAGTTTATTTTTTAAGCGCCTGCGAATGCACTTTCCCAAGTAACAGTTAATGAACTTGAAACTGTTGGAGCTTCGGTGATTGAGTTGGAAATTGTATAAGTTCCATCTTTAATACCGTTTAAGAGAGTTTCATATTCAGCAGATGAGAATTTTTCAAATCTCCAAGCGTCTGCGTCAGTTGGTAAACCAACATAGTCTTTAGCAGCAATGCTAGCAAATGTTGAATCAAGACCAAGGTTGAAATCTTTTCCGCCGATTTCACTCCATTTATCATTAGCATAAACTTCTAATGAAGATTGAACTGATTCATATAAACCTTTTGTAGCAGAAGTTAAAACTTTTGGATCAACTGAAGATTGGTCAACGTCAACACCGATCCATGTAGCATCACTTGCACTATTACAAGCTTCTTGAACTGATTGATAGACCTTACCACCACATGCGAAGACAGTATCCATTCCATCAGTGTACCAAGTTTTCATTAATGCAGTAGCAGCATCAGTAGCTGCGAAAGCACCAGCATAGTAATATCTTAAAGTTCCAGTTTCGCCTAATTCTTGTAATGCAACGTCAGCACCTTGGACGAATCCACTACCGAATCTTTGAACTGCAGGAACAGCCATACCACCACAGAAGCCTAAAGCTCTATTGCCATCTTTAACAGCAGCATAACCTGCTAAGAAACCAGCGATTTCTTCTTGATAAATAATAGAAACTGTATTTTCAGCGGTATGATAGGTTGAATAGTCTGGAGTATGTGGAGCGCCATCTAATAAGACGAATTTGACTTCTGGATAAGTTGTTTGTGCTTCATAAACAGCATCTTCGAATAAGTAACCTGGGCAAACAACAACTTTTGCTCCTCTAGCAACTGCTTGGTCGATTGAAATTAATCTAGCAGCTGTTGAATCTTCTGTTGGTCTATAATAAGCATAAGTTTTATTGTTTTCTTCAGCAAAGTCTCTTAAAGCTTCCCAAGAAGTTTGGTTGAATGATTCGTCATCAATATCACCGACGTCGGTAACTAAAGCGTATTCATAACTTTCTTCTCCGCCACAACTTGCTAAGCCACCTGCTAAAGCTAATAAACTGAGTGCGACTGCGCTTAATCTGATTTTCTTCATAAATTTCACTAATTCCCCCTGATAATATAATAAAGAAAAGTGGTATGTCCCCTAATCCTGACATACCAAGCGCTTATATAAAATAAATAATTATTAAAGTTAATTTACTAATCTTTAAAAGAACTTATTTTGGGTAGCCCCTAAACTTTGGCTTCAGGCTGGGAGTGATCCACCGTTTTGGATCGATATACCCTGAGTAAGAACGATCATTTCTTACTTCTTAAAGGATTATATCAATATGGTTTATCTCTTTAAAGACACATTTGAAATAATCTTAAGTTTAATTTAATCAAAAAATACGATTATTATCGTTATTTTCATGAGTATTAAGAAAGTATTAAATTTTATTATTAGTCTTTCCACTCACTTTCTGGATTTATTTTAAGATCAAATGTAAGTTTATTATACCCTAAAACATCGTTAATGTCGCGATAAATCGTATTTTCTAAATCAAGTAAAGGATGGTCAAAGTCAGCCACAAAATAAACTGACTTAAATTGACTAGTAATTTTAAATATCGAATTTAAAATTTCATCATAAAATTCGCGATATTGGAGTTTAATATTTTGAAGTTGAGTATAGAAATTAAGTTCCATATAAAATACACTACCGTCAATCAATTTATAAGAAGGTAATACACTTTTATATGGGTTATCTAAATTAAGTTCTAATTCATTAAATTCGCTTATTTCTAAGACTCTATTACTACTACTATTATTATTCATACTTTTTAATCTCCTTCCTTATTTTATATATAGATAATAAATAATATAAATAATTTATTAAGATTTATCTTATTTTATTCTATTTATCTTCTTAACTTGTTTATTAATCAATTAATTTACTTATGATAGGTTTCATTATTCATAATCTTAAAAGAACGATAGATTTGTTCTAAAAGAATTACTCTTACTAATTGATGAGGGAAAGTTAGTTTTGATAGAGTTATTGATTCGTTTAATCTTTTTTTAATATTTTCCCCTAATCCTAAACTTCCTCCAATAACAAATATTATTTCATTTTTTAAATCAATATCTATTAAGTTAGATAAGTGTTTACTAAATTCAATAGAATCATATTCTTTTTTATTTAAATCTAATCCGATTACATAAGAATTATTACTACTATTATTACTATTTATCTTTTCTAAGATTCTTTCTCCTTCGATTTCTTTTATTCTTTCTTCACTACTATTTTTATAGATTTCTTCTTCTTTTACTTCGATTATTTCAAGCTTTACATACTTTAAAAGACGCTTTAAATATTCATTTATAGCGTCTTTTAAGTATTTTTCTTTTATATTTCCAACTCCGATTACCTTTATTTTAACCATGTTTCCTCATATTGAGATAAGACTCTTATATCTAATTTATTTATATCTATATCATTATTTATATAGTAATCATTATTAGATTTTAAGGTATCTAATAATGTTGAAATAGCAAGTTCATTAGAATTACATTCTTCACTTAGATGTGCTAATAAAATAGATTTAGTGTTTCTACCTATTAAATCTTTTAAATATAAAGAAGACAAATCGTTAGACAAATGTCCAATACCTGAAAGAATTCTAGATTTTAATGTTAATGTCCTATTAGAAATAAGTAAATAATAGATGTCATGATTTGATTCCATTACGTAATAATCTAGATTTTTTAACTTTTCTAATGTTAAGACATCTAAATAACCGGTATCAGTGATATAAGCTAACTTTTCATTAGTAATTTTATCTATAAATATAAATCCTATTGAATAGAAAGAATCATGATATGTTTTAATGATTTCGACCTCAAAATCATTAAAACTATATTTATTATTTATCTCTAAATAATGAGAATTATCAATTAAATCATTCTTTATTCCTTTTAAGGTATGAATTTTTGAGACGTCTATAAATCTTTCACCCTTAATATGGTCATTATGAGAATGAGTCAAAAAAATATAGTCAATATCTTTAATTTCTTTATTTAATTCTTTTAAAGTATTAACTAAATCTTTTTTATTCATTCCATAATCAATAAGAATTATAGATTCATTCATTAATAGAAGTGAAGCGTTTCCTTTAGAACCACTTTTAATATTTACAAAATTCATACATTTTTATTGCTTACTATAATCTACTAAGTTTTATTTAAAACCTACTACGGGTCTACTAAGTTTTATTTTAATGCTTACTATGGTTATACTATTTTCTCGATAATATCGATTAAATTAGTGATCAAGTTGATCTAATGCAGCACCAACTTCTTCTGTTGGGACTGCAAATCTACCAGTAGCAAGGAAGAATAATAACGGAACTTTACCAGTAGGACCTTGTCTATTTTTTGCAATCAAGATGTCAACCTTTTGACCTCTAGAATCGTCATTATCGCTTTTTGGGAAAGGATTATTATCATCGCTTAACTCATCTCCAAAACCCTTCTTACTAGCAACATCAACTCCTTGTGATTTATAGTAAGATTCGCGGTACATAAGTAAAACTTTATCGGCACTGTTTTCAATTTCACCAGATCCTCTAAGTTCTGAAAGTTCAGGAATTCTACTCTTTCCTTTATTTTTATCAACCTCACGGTTAATATGGCAGACAACTAAAATTGGAATATTTAAGTCAAGTGATAAAGTTTTTAAACGCCTTGCGAAAAAGGAAATCTTTTCTTGATCACTTTTAAACTTTTTACTACCTTCTTGAATAATTCCGATATGGTCGACAATAATTAAAGCTAAATCGTTTCTTTGTTCTTTTAATTTTTGACATTTAATGACAATATCATCGATTGTAACTGAAGGAGATTCTTCAAAATACATATTGGTATCGCTAATTTCCCTTTGATATTCGAGTAAAAGTTGTTTTTCTGTTTGATTTAAAAAACCGGTGGTTATCTTGTTTTGAGAGATTCCACTAGCAAGAGCAAATAATCTTCTCATCAGTTCTTCGTTACTCATTTCTAGCGAGAAATATGCGATAGTTTTTCTTTGTTTTTGGGCGATATTATAAGCCATATTTAATGCAAGAGCAGATTTTCCTACACCTGGACGAGCAGCTAAAACAATCATTTGGCCATTACCAAAACCATTAATTTTTTTGTCTAAAACGCTAAAACCTGTGGATAAACCAGTAACTTTATCATCGCCACTACTTTTTCTAATTTGATCTCCAACAATTGAAGCAATAGCTCCAGCACTTTGGAAATTAGAAATTCTTCTTCTATTAGTAATATCAATAATATTATTTTCACATTTAGTTAAAAAATCAGTTATTGAAGAAACTTCTTTTGAAGTAGATTCTTTGACAATATTTTCGCATTCTATCGCTAATTTTCTTAATAAAGTAAAGTCTTTTAGTTGAGCTATATATTGTTCAAAGTTTTCTAAAATATAAACTTTATCGATTAAACTATTTAAAAAGTCGACTCCCCCTATTAATTCATAGGTTTTATTTTGTTGAAGTTGCGCAATTAAACTAGTGACATCGATATCTTTATCATCATCATTTAAGTCTTTCATAGCTTCAAAAATATAACGATGCTCTTTATGTTGAATATAAAAATCCTCGAGTTCTAGTGATTGTAACCCGACGATTGCGCTATCTTTATTCATGATCATAGCGCCTAAAATAGACTCTTCAAGTTCTTTGTTAACCAAATATGTATAATCCATGTTTTTATCAATTTATATCTATAAAATTATTTTTCTTCACTAACATGAACTCTTATTTTAGCAACAATACCTTTATAAAGTTCAATTTTTAATTCAGTATACCCAAATGCATTGATAGGATATTTATCGACAAACTTTCTTTTGTCGATAATAATTCCATATTCATCTTTTAATTTTTCTTCTACTTCTTTAGTAGAAATCTTTCCTGCCATAGTCTTATTAGCTTGAACTTTAGCTTTAAATTCTAAAGTAATATTTTCTAATTTTTCTTTATTTTCTAAAGCTTTAGCTTTTAAATCACTTTGACGTTTTGCTTCTTCTTCTTTTTCTTTTTCTAAGTGGAGGATACTTCCTTCGGTTTTTCTAACTGCTAATTTTCTTTTAATTAAGAAATTTATTGCATAACCATCATTAACTTCTTTAGTTTCACCTTTTTTTCCTACACCTTTAACATCACTTAATAAAATTACTTCCATAAATTATATTAATTCTCCTTAGTTACATTCTTTTGAGCATCAGCTAAATGATTTTCTAATGCTTCTTCTAATTTTTTCTCTACTTGTTCCACACTCATATCTTTAAATTGGGCAGATGCGCCAGAGAAATGTCCGCCACCACCGAGTTTTTCCATAATTAATTGAACGTTTGTAGATCCATTACTTCTAGCTGAAATTTTGATTGTATTTTCACTAATTCTTCCAATAACAAATGCGGCATCCATTCCCTTAAGGTGCATACATTCATTACAAGCTTTAGCAATAGTTGCTTGTTCTAAAATATCTTGATTATTAGCGGTACAATAGACAACTCCAGTAAAAGGAGTTTTCATTGTTTGAACGATACTATTAATTTGAGTATATTCTTCAATTTCATCTTTTAAGAAATCATCAGCCTTAGAGTTATCTGCTCCATATTCTTTTAAAACCATCGAAGCTTCAAATGTTCTAACCCCAACTGAATTAGCTTTAAAGTATCCCGTATCAAGGAAAATACCACTTAACATGATGGTCGCAACTCTTTCATCAACCGGAATTGGAGGGAAGGTTGAACCATATTTAATAATTTCAGTAATAAGTTCACTAGCACTACTTGCACTAGTATCAATAATTGAAAGGAGTAAACTTTCAACGAAGTTCGTTCCTCTTCTATGGTGGTCGATAATAATGATTTTATCGGTCTTATCGATTAAATTTTTATCCATCATCATTGCTGGGTTATTAACATCACAGATAATTAAAAGTGATGAGTTATCGCATGAATTTTCAGCATCTTTAGGGGAAATGATGAATTTTTCTAATTCATCTCTTGGGAAGGATGTAATTAAAGCGCTACGAGTTTTTCCTTCTGTTAATTTTGAATCATAAACAATATAGGCTTCCTTGCATTTTAAATAATTACAAATTTGTTTAACTCCTAAACAAGCTCCTAAAGCATCCATATCCATTTCGGTATGACCCATAATAAAGATTTTTCCATCTTTATTTTGAGTAATGTAATTTAATAAAGCATTAGCATCGCTCTTAACTTTAACCTTGTTTCTATTTTCAGTAGCTTCGGTTTTGCCGCCATAAAATAATAATTCATGATTCATTTGAGCAACAACTGCTTGGTCGCCACCTCTACTCATAGCAACACTTAAGGCATTAGATGCCATTTCGTTAATTTGATAAATTGTTGAATAATCATATGCAAAAGCGATAGAAAGCGAGGTTTTAATATCATCTTTTCTTCCTAAACTTCTAACTTGATTTAAAATATCAAATCCATCAGCTTTCATTTCTTCTAAATCTTCATTACGTGCTAAAACTAAGAAGGAATCATTTTTAAAACTTCTTAAAACTAAATGATGTTGTTTTCCATAATTGGTGATTTGAGACTTAATTCTAGGAATAACATCGTTAATATCTTCGTTATTTGCAGCAATATCACTATAGTTGTCAATCATAATAATACCGACAGCTAAGCTATTTTTATTAAATAAGATGAGTGCGTTTTCATAATCGCTGACATCTTTAAAAATAAAAACACGATTATTTTTTAAATATTTAACACGGTAAAAACTGTCCTTAATTTTGATCGTTTTTTCAAAATCTTCCTTATTAGAAGTAGAAAGTTCCATTAATTCAGGACACCATCCATAAATATGATCCCCAATAATCTCTACTTCTTTTTTCTCAAATAATTCACTAGTCCAGATGACTCTATTTTCATCATCTAAAACGATATATCCAATGCCTCCAAAAGCATAGATTTGAGCGACCTCACTTCCAATGACGTCTTCAGTTTTTAAAAAATTCTTTTGATTTAAAAGTTGAATAAAGAAAATCGCAAAGAAAATAGCGATTAAATTAAGTAAAACAATACCTATTGAAATATAACCAAAAATAGTAGGAGATACAGTTTCTTGTAAATCCCAAATATTTCCTAAATAAAGTCCAATAAAGATACCAAAACTTACTATTTCAATGATTGAAATAAATAAAGAGGCTAATCCAAGTTTTCTTAATAATTTTCTCATACCCTAAAATTATAAACTAAATATTAATTAAAATTAATTAATATTCATTTGCAAATAAAATTATAGCATAAATATATTCTTACTATTTTTAATTTAATACTGATTAAATCATTTATTCTATAAAAGAAACATTATCAAAATAGAATCTTTTTCTAATCTTTTCTTTTTTTATTCTTTTTCCAATAAATACAATTTTAGATTCGCTATTTTCATTACTAGAAATATCGTCAATATAAACTGTATATTTTTTATTAACTACTTCAAAATGGAAGAATTTATTTTCATTTTTATTAATTTTAATAAACCCTTTAAATCGATAGATTTTACCAAACTCTCCACGAATTAAATCTTCTAGGAAAAATATTAATTCAGTCAAGTTTTTTAAATAGACATTAGTCAATGAAAAGCTTTCTAAATTTTCTTCAATTACTTCTTTTTCTTTAACCTCTACCTTGTTTTTATCCTTTAAAAGGTTAAAGAAAAAGGAACTATCATAATTAGAATAGTGGTCTAAATAAATTTCAGCATTTTCATTAAATTTTCTAATCTTTTTATAAACATCACTTTTTTCTTCACTAGAAGCATGTTCAAGTTTAGAAACAATTATTACATTAGTAGATTCGATTTGATCAATTAAACATTTATCAAATTTTTCGACCTTATGAGATAAAACATATTCTCCATCTACTATTGTAATTGGATTTAAAATATTAATTCTTTCATATTTTACCTTATTTAAATTAGAAATTATGGATGATAAATAACCTACTCCTGTAGGTTCAATAATTAAATAATCAGGATCAATTGAATTTGAGATTGTTAAAACTGTCGAAGCAAATTCTCCTTTAGATGAACAACAAATACATCCTTCAGTAAGTTCATAAACTTCGAGTTTATTGAAATTAGAAGATTCAGGGTTCCCTGAATCTTCTAATACGTCTTTATCGATATTTATGGCACCAAATTCATTTTCTAAGACACAGTAATCACGATTAGTTTTTTTAACTAATTCTTTAATAAAAGTTGTTTTCCCGGCGCCTAAGAAACCTGAAATAACTAAAATATCCATAATTTTTTAAAATAGTAGAAATTAAAAACTATTTATAAAGTTTGACAACTGGTTTGATTAAATCTTTTGGTTTGTCTCTCATTAAGAATAAAGCTTCTTCTAAGTGTTCCCATCCATCAAATACGTGTGAGACTAAATGATGAACATCAAGTTTACCACTAGCGACTAAGGAACCGAGTTTTTCCATTCTTAATCTACCACCTGGCATTAATCCACCGTTGATTTGTTTATGTCCCATACCAACGCCCCATTCAGCACGTGGGATATTGACATATTGCCCACTTCCGAGGTAGTTAACGTTACCAATTTTTCCGCCCGGTTTTAAGCATTTGACTGCTTCTTCGAATGTTTCACATCCGCCACCAGCGATAATAACTTTATCAACACCTTTTCCGTTTGTTAATTTTAAGACTTGTTCATCGATTGGTCCTTCTTTATATGAAATAAATTCATCTGCGCCGTATTTTTTAGCAGCATCGATACAAACTTGTCTTGTACCAACAGCGATAATTCTTGAAGCACCACGTAAAGCAGCACCAGCAACTGACATTAATCCAACAGGACCAATACCAATAACTAAGACAGAGTCACCATATTGAACATCAGCAAGTTCAGCACCATGGAATCCGGTAGGAACCATGTCTGAAAGCATACAAGCATCAACAGGATCAATGTTTTCTGGGAGAAGTGCTAAGTTACCATCAGCATCATTAACATGGAAGAATTCGGAGAAAACTCCGTCTTTGAAGTTTGAGAATTTCCATCCAGCTAACATTCCGCCACTATGCATAGAATATCCAGCTTGAGCTTCAAGGGAATTCCAGTCTGGGGTAATTGCAGGAACTAAAACTTTATCTCCTGGTTTGAAATCTTTAACAAGTTCACCAACTTGAACGACTTCAGCACAACATTCATGACCTAAAATCATGTTGTGTCTTTCTCCAATTGCTCCTTCCCATAAGGTGTGAACGTCACTGGTACAGATAGCAACTGCGAGAGGTTTACAAATTGCATCGAGTGGTCCGCAGTGTGGAACTTCTTTTTCGATCCATCCGGATTCACCGATCTTTAACATTGCATAACCTTTCATTAATTGTCCTCCTATATTGAATTTCGTACGTTAATTTTAACATATATAAAGTATTCTTAACTAATGATTTACAAAAGAATTTTTATATGTATAAAATTACTTATTTAAGTAATAAAAAAGAGTTATTAGCTTAATTCCTAATAACTCTCATTAAGTATCAAATTAATCTTCAATATATGGTAAAAGAGCCATATAACGAGCATTTTTGATTGCTCTTGCTAATTCTCTTTGATATTTAGCACTAGTACCAGTTACTCTACGTGGAGAAATTCTTCCGCTTCCGGAAATAAATTTCTTTAATAATTCAACATCTTTATAATCGATGTGTTTGATTTTATTCTTTGTAAAATAACATACTTTTTTCTTGCTTCTTTTTTTAACAAATGCCATTTTTACATTCTCCTTTTAACTATTAATTTTAATTAAAATGGAAGATCATCATCTGCTAAATCCATTTGTGAATAATCTACTTCTTCACTGTTGTTACTTTGATTAAAATCATCAAAACCAACATTATTATCTTGACTTATGCCGAATGGATCTTCGTTTCTTGGTTGATTAGTTGGTTTAGAACCACAAAGGGTAACAGTTTGAACGATGACTTCAACTACTGTTGCAGTAGTTCCATCTCGTCTTTCATATCTTCTAGTTTGAAGGGCCCCTTCTAGAGCTACTTGGCTACCTTTAGCACAGTATCTATTTAAAGTTTCTGCATTTCTTCCAAAAGCAATACAAGGAATCCAGTTAGTGATACGGTTTCCTTCGCCATCTTTTCTTGTTCCATCTACTGCAAGAGTAAAAGCAACAATTTGAGTTCCGCTTGGAGCGGTTTTCATTTCGATGTTTTTAGTGATTCTTCCTAATAATACAACACGATTAATCATTTTTTATCTCTCCTTAACTAATTATTCATGATCAACAATAATTAAGTATCTAAGTACATTGTTGTCAATTTTGGTGAGACGTTCAAATTCCTTTAAAGATGTAGCTTCTGCTTCAATCTTGAGGACGACATAATAGCCTTTCTTTTCTTTTTTGATTTCGTAAGCTAAGTCTTTTAATCCCCATTCATCACTTTTAGTGATTTTAGCGCCATTATTTATTAATAATTTTGCTAATTTTTCGATTTCAGCTTTTCTATCAGCTTCTTCAAGGGTTGGTCTGAGAATGTACATGATTTCGTACTTTTTCATATTTTTCTTTCCTCCCTATGGTCTTGTAGGTTAATCTAACGAGACAATTTTAAGCGTTGATTAACAGAGAAGCATTTTTTATATAATAAAAAACGCTCAATAATTGTATTAAAAAAACCTACGAAAGTAAAGGAATTTTCCCCTCTCTATATACAAGAACGTTTTAATTTAAAAAATTATTCAAAAATTTTTAAATTTCTTAAAAGTTTATTTTTTATATTCTTGATAAGGATTTTTATGAGTTAAAAAGAATTTTGCGAGTTCGTCGCCTTTTTTAACACTTTCTTTAAAGTCTTCTTTTTTAATAAATTCTAAAATAAATCCTGCAAAAAGGGCGTCTCCTACTCCATTACTATTTAATATTTCTTTAACTTCTTTTACATCAAAATAATCAGTTTTAAAGTGATCAATTATAAGAATATTACGGGATTTATTGGTAATAATGGCATTTTTAAGTTTATATTTAGAGATTAATAAATCTAAGATTTCATAGCCGTCTAGTTTGATGTTATCTTCTTTAAGTAATGATTTAATTTCTAAAAAATTACATTTAAGAAGATAAATATCTTTTAAATATTTCTTTATTTTTAAGATTTTTTCACTAGATACACCTTCTACAATTATCTTTTTATCTTTATATTTTTTAACAATATATTTAATTATTTTTTCATCTAAATTAGTATCGATGACAATATATTCACTATTTAAAAAATATTTATCATAATAATCAATAAATTCTTCATCGATATAAGAGATTACTTCATTATCGCAAATTGAAACAAATAAATCGTTATTCTCATCATTTATTGCTAAATAAGATGAAGAATTTATTGTTTCTTTTTTATTATTTAAAGAAGGATATAAGTATTTTATATTACGGGAATCTAAGTCTTTTTTAATTAATTCTCCATTAATATCATTCCCAATTGCGGTGATAAATAAAAAATCTAATTCTTCATTAACTAACTTCATAGAAGAAGCTACATTTTTCATAACTCCTCCTATTTTAAGTTTTAATTTTCCTATATTAGATGTTTCTTTTATTAAAGATTTAAAAGGAGTAGCAATATAATCTATATTGCTACCTCCGATTAAGATAACTTTAGTATTTTTTAAATTATGATCTAATTCTTTAATAGATACTTTATTTAAATCCATAATTAAATATTAATCATATATAAATATTTTATTGGTATTCAATAGTGGATGGTGGTTTTCTAGTGATATCATAAACTACCCTATTAACACCTCTAACTTCATTAACAATACGAGTAGCAACTCTATCTAAGAAGTCGATATCAAAGTGATAGAAATCAGCATTAATACCATCTTGAGAGGTAACTGCTCTAATAGCGACAGTATGATAATAAATCTTTTCGTTTTGTTCGACTCCAACGCTATCGATATTAGTTAATACACAGAAATATTGATAAATTTCTCTATTTAATCCTGCTTTTCTAATTTCATTAGATAGGATTTCGTTAGCTTCTCTTAAGATTTCAAGTTTAACTAATGTGACTTCTCCAATAATTCTTATAGCAAGACCTGGGAAAGGGAATGGTTGTCTATTGATTATTTCTTCATCAAGACCAAGTTTTCTTCCAACAATTCTGACTTCTTCTTTAGTTAATTGTTTTAAAGGTTCGATAATTTCAAATCCAATATCTTCTGGTAAACCTCTAATAACTTTACTCTTTCCACCCCATTTAGATTCTCTAATATCGGTATATAAAGTACCTTGTCCTAAGAATTTAAAGTGTCCAAGTTTTTCAGCTTCTTTTTTGAAAACTTCGATAAATGTCTTTGAAATAACTTGTCTTTTCTTTTCTGGATCAACAATTCCTTTAAGTCTAGATAGGAATAATTCTCCTTCATCACAGACATTAACTTTAATATCAAAGTTCTTTTCAAATCTGCCTAAAATAACGTTATATTCGTTATATCTATGTAAACCAGTTTCAACAAATACACAGGTTAAGTTGTCTCCGATTGCTCTATGGAAAAGTAAAGCAGCAACAGCGCTATCAACACCGCCTGAAAGACCTAAAATAACTCTTTCATCACCGACAACTTTCTTAATTCCTTTAATTTTATTTTCAATAAAGGCATCTAAATCCCAGTTTCCTTCGCAATCACATAAATTAACAAAGTTTCTAATCATTACATCGCCATAATCAGTAGCGGCAACTTCTGGATGGAATAAAAGACCAAAAACATAATCTTTAGCAAATCCTACCATTCCGCTTGATCCACTCTCAGCAATTTGAGTAAATCCTTCTAAACCGCCACTAACACGGTCATTTTTTGTCATATAAGCGACAATTTCTTCAGGAACATCCAAAAATAAAGGACAGTTTTTATTCACTCTAATAACGTGCTTATCATATTCCCTGTCCCTAATTGATTCAATTTTCGCTCCAAAACGATTTGCTAAAGCTTCCATGCCATAGCAAATGCCTAAGATTGGAATGTTTAGTTCGAGTAATCTTTCGTCGAAAACCTCTTTTTGTTGGCTTTGATCGATAACATCTGGCCCACCAGATAAAATAATACCTTTTACATGGTGTAAATCTTCGATTTCTTCTTTAGTTGTTCCTTTAGGAAGCAACAGACTATAGACGCCGTTTTCTCTAATTTTTCTTAAGAGAATTTCATTATATTGGCTTCCATAGTCTAATATTACTATTTTGTCCATCGACTCCCTCCTTATTTTATATATGTTTATAAAAAGGTTATGAAAATTTCCTTTTTATTGAGTCCTATATAATTATTTTTAAGTTCTTTTAACTTCCACTGCTTTAATTCTAAACCATTGTCCTTTTTTTGACTAGAACAATTTAAAGAAAAAGCGTTTATTTTTATACTGGTTATTTACTAAAAGAAAAAACTCGATAAATATCGCAATAATTTGTTTCCACGTGGAAACTTTTTTATTACTGAAAAACTACTAGCGAAAATGTTGGCGGTTTTTCAGTGAAACATAATCAAACAGAAAATCACTTAAAAATTACTAGTAAAGACGCAAGTCAAATTTCAGTGAAAATTTAATCAAACAATAAGCTAAGCCCCAAAAATTGAACATTAGAAATACACCTGAAATTATAGATCAAGCATCAAAATGGTTCTCTTCAAGACGGGGAATACCTTTTTTAGAATATAAATCATCAATGGAAGAGTCTTTTAATAATGATGTAGTTCCTACGAGGATTATAGTTTTAAATAAAGGAAAAATTATCGGCAGATAAAGTTTAATCGAAAACGATTTCCATCTCTCAAAATATTTAAATCCAAATATTTTTGCTGTATATGTTGAAGAAAAATATTGGAATCAAGGGATAGCAGGAAAGATGTTAAATTATTTTACGGATTTTGCTAAAAAATGGTGTTAAAAATATTTATTTAGTTACTGAACACGAGAATTTCTATGAAATGTGCGGCTTTAAATTTTATTGCAAAGTCTATATGGATGATACGAATAATAAAGATAAAATGTGCTTAAATAAAAATCTCAGCCTTGACGACTGAGATTTTTTATTATTTATTTACAAATTTTTGCGTATTCTATCGCAATTTTTGCTCCTAAATTAGCATTAGATAATATCAAAGCAATATTAGTTTCAAGTGATTCACCACCAGTAAGCTCAACAATTTTTGACAGTAAGAATGGAGTTTCTTCTTTTCCTTTAATTCCTTTTTCTTCCATTTCGTGAATTGCTTCATCAATTATTTTATTAATCTTACTTTCTTCAATTGAGTGCTCATCATCAACTGGATTAGTAATTAACACTCCGCCTTTAAGATTGTTTTCTCTTTTGGCTTTAATAATTTCTGCAGCTTCAAGAGGATCTTTAAAGTTATAATCAATTTTATATGGTGAAGTATTAGTAAAGAATGCAGGTAAATAATCGGTATTATATCCTAAAACCGGAACGCCCTTGGTTTCTAAAATTTCCATAGTTAAACCTAAATCTAAAATAGCTTTAGGTCCAGCACAAATAACACTTACATCAGTGTTTCCTAATTCCTCTAAATCTGCAGAAATATCGAAGGTTTCGTTTGCTTTTTTATGCGCACCTCCAATTCCTCCAGTTACAAAGAATTCAATTCCAGCTTCTTTTGCTACATACATGGTGGCGGCAACTGTTGTTGCTCCCCACATCTTTTTAGCAAAAACTATTGGCAAATCACGTCTTGAACACTTAACTATTCCTTTTCTTATACCAAATTCTTCGATTTCTTCTTTGGTCATGCCTACAATTGCGACTCCATCAATGATTCCAATAGTTGCTGCGACTGCTCCTTCGCTTTCAATAGCTTCTTCTACCTTTAATGCACATTCAACATTTTTAGGATAAGGCATTCCATGGGAAATAATAGTAGATTCAAGTGCGACAACTGCTTTTCCTTCTTTTAAGGCGTCGCTTACTTTTTTAGATAATTTAATATTCATATAATCACCTACTTTTTATTAATAATTACAATCAAATTCATAATAAATCTTTAATTCTTCATCCTTATATATATAAATATAATATTTATTTCCCGTCTTCTTTTTATATAAAGATAATAAGTCATTTAGATAACATTGAGAGACATATTCAACTTGGAAGGAGTTTATAAATAAATCGTCTTTAGGATTAAATAAATCCATAAAATAATCTAAAGTTCTAGTGTTATTTAAATGTCCATTATGATCAAGCATCGATTGAGTAACGATGATATCTTTAACATAATCTTCCTTAGAAATTTCGATTTTCTCTAATTTTTTAACTCTTTCTTCAAATACACCTTTTCTTTCAGGATCATAAATTCTTAAATCTGGAGCTTCAATCTTTTTAGTTTCAATATTAAAAACTACCCAGATACTTCTTCCCTTCATTATAAGTTCGTTTGTATCACAATCATAAAACTCATAATCACGAGGTTGTTCAAATAATCTATTCTTTAAAGGATATGTATAAACTCTTACATGTTTTAAATTTTTAACGTGTTTTAAAATAACGTACTTATTTCTAACAATTACCCAGATCCAATTATTTTTAATAAAATCATCGAATCCAACATGAAGAATATCAGCATGATCGCATGCGATTTCTTGAGAAAGATCTAAAATTGTTGATGGTTTTATATAGTCATAACAATCTCTTAAATTGGTAGTTATTTTAAAACTTGCTTCAAAATCTTTTTTAATCTCTTCCATATTATTTTTTTTAAAAACTTAATGATATTAATCTCTTTTACAACCTGTGAATTCGTTAAAATGAGGTAATGAATCGCACCAATCACAGAAAACGTGCCATTCTTCTAATTTATGGAACTTTCTTTGATTGTACATGGTCTTTAATTGTTGATAATTAGTAACCATTGTGGCCCCTAAACAGAATCCACAAGGAGTTGAAGCTACTAATTCTCTCCATTTTAAGTATCTTTTTTCCTTATCATCTTCACTAATTGCGTTATATTCATCCTTAATTCTTTCAACAATTTTTAAAATTTCAGGATTGGTTTCTTTAACGCATTGACTTGAAATATCAAATTTTAATAAGCAGTGCATGGTTGATTGAGAAGAAACATATTCAAAGAAATGATATCTTTGAGCTTGTTTCCACCAATATAAAGGTGCAGTAATATCGAATTCGACAACAATTCCTTTTAAATAATTGTCGTGTCCTTCTCCACCCTTACAAGTTCCTAGTCCTACACATCTTTTAATATCTTTTTCGGTTACTTCTTCTCTATCAAAAGCAACTCTCATAGGGTTTCCACTAGCCTTAATAGCGTAATCCAAACCATAAACTTCGTATTTTCCAATTTTAAAATCCATTATTATAAGCCTCCACTAAATTAATTAATAATGCTAAACGAGTTAAAAGTCCGACCCCTTTAGGAACTGGAGATTGGAACTTAACGTCTAGATTATTTAAACAATCTCCAACTAAATGATCATTAACTCGATTGATTCCTACATCAAAAACAAAGGCGTCTTTTTTAAAGTTATATTCATTCTTTATAAATAAAGGTTTACCAACTGCAACAATAATTAAATCAGCATGTTCTATATAAAATTTGCGGTCTTCATCACTAGTTTTTGAATGTAAAAGAGTTACATTCATATCTTTTGAAATTAAAGCGCTTGCCATTGGTTTACCAACAATTTCACTTCTTCCTAAAATTACAGCATTTTTGCCTTTAAATTCATAATTTAGATCTTCTAAAAAGGTTAAAATTCCTTTAGGAGTTGCTGGAATAAACTTTGAAAGAGGATGGAATCCATCAACATCTTTTAAAGGGTTTATTAATGACATAATTTTTTCTTTATTTATGTGTTTTGGTAAAGGAAGTTGCACAATAAAGCCAGTTACTGATGGATCGTTATTGAGTCTTTCGATAACTTTAATTAATTCACTTTCTTTTATTGAAGGAGATAATTTTAAAAGTTCATATCTAACTTCAATTTCATTTAAATCGTTAATCTTACCTTTAATATAAGCGTTTGATGCAGGATCATCATTAACTTGGACAATTACAAGTTTAATATTATTACGATAAGATTCGATTTTTTCTTTTAATTCTTTCTTTTTATTTAAGGTATATTCTAATATTAAAATCATATAAAGAATATTATACTTGAAAATTAACTTTTTGATATTTAAAAAGTATTAATTTTTAATCTTTTAAGATTTTTTAAATATTCACTATAAACATAATTTCTTTTAAGTTTAGAAGAGTTGCTTATTGATAAAATCCCCAGTTTTACAAACTTTTGAATAGTTCTATTAACTTTAGAATAGTCAATATTTAAATTTGTACTAATTTTAGTAGCATCAATGATTGGATATTTTTGAATATAATCAAGTAGTTGATCATCCCTTGATTTGATTAACTTTTTATTTTTATTTTTTATTACCACTATTTTATTGATACAATCGATAGATTCTTTGATAGATTCAATTAAGCATCTTAAAAAGAAGAAATAATGACCTCTATTTCTAAACTATATTCTGCTTCTTTTTTAATCAATATATTTGTTATTACGTGACTTTCTTTATTAAAAGTCATTAATCTATTTATTTTTCCAAGAAGAAAAATTTGCCTTTGTTAAAGGGTTTATAGTTTCATGATTAAATTTATCAAACTTTAAATCTTTTATAAATTCAAAATTCTTATTAAAACTTTATGTTTATAGAAGTTTATAAATTTCTAAGACATTTGATATAATTTACCCATATGAAACCAATAGTATTCGCCCAAGAAATCCTTATTTCAATGGATTCACCATTCGGTATCTTTTTAACCTATGTTTATTTATTTATTTTAGGTTCTTTCTTAGGATGGTGCGCTGAGATTTTATTTAGAAGATTTGTATCAATGAAAAAATGGATAAATCCTGGATTTTTAAAAGGACCTTGTCTTCCTTTATATGGATTCGGATTGTGCGTTTTACATCTTATTAGCGATCTTTGCTTTAAATATTTAGTAAAAGAAGGCACTTACCCTGATTTTTATAGTCTTTCTTATGAAGATTTTGGTGCTACGCAAGGCAATTTAAACTTTTATGTTGTTAGTGTTATTGCAATATTAATTATTGGAATTTCCTTAACTTTAATCGAATTTATCGCAGGATTAATCTTTATTAAGGGATTACATATTAAATTACGGGATTATTCTAAAATGAAAGGGAATATTATGGGGATTATTTGTCCTTTATTCTCATTTATTTGGTTAGTAGCAGGAGCAATATATTGGTTTGCTTTAAGACCATTTGTATCTTATGCGATCGGATTTTTAAATAACCATGCATGGGTATTAACATTCTTTATTGGTGCCTATATTGCCTTATTTATCGTAGATTTTATATCATCTTTAAAATTATCACTCCAACTTTCTAAAGACGCTAAAGTTAAGCAAGCAATTTTAGACTACGAAAAATTTAAACTTTCTTTAAAATCACATCCTGTTAAAGAAAAGAAAAAGAGCGCTATCCAAGTTGCTTTAGAAGATTCTTTAACACCAGTCACCAAAAAGATTAAAGAAGTTAAAGACGAAGTTGTTTCACATCTTTATATTAATAACGAAATTCCTACTAAAAACGAAAGTGAAACTCCTCGTACTAAAGAAGAAAAAGAAAAAGAAAATCAAAATAATGAAAATAATTCCAATAATTCATAATATTTATTCGTCTTTATTAATAGGTAGGGAAGAAAAGGTATGAATGAGGATATTTTAAGTATCTATTTGAAAGAATTTAAAAATGGAAATATGACTCACTTCCATACTTTTTATGAACTTACTAAAAAAGGAGTATTTTATAATATCCTTTCTTTAACTAAGTCTTATGAATTAAGTGAAGACTTACTTCAAGATACATATGTGAAGTTTTTATCTAGTATCAACGAGATAAAAACTTCTAAATCAGTATTAGGATATCTAATAATGATTTCTAAAAATACTACCTTAGATTACTTCAAAAAGAAGAAAGAAGAACAATTCGAAGAATATGAGGAGGTTGAATCCAAAGATACTTATTCTTTAGATAAATTGATCCTACTAGAAAAAATGAGGGATGTCTTAAAAGAAAAAGAATTTAATTTAATCCTTTATCACTTAATTGATGAATTAACATTCGAAGAGATATCTCTTATTACTAAAGAACCGATAGGTACGTTACTATTTCGCTATAATACAGCAATAAAAAAGATAAGGAGGGAGCTAAAATATGAAGAAATATGATGATAAATTCTTAAAAGAATCATTAAAAAAAGATGCTTCAGAATATAAAATCAAAACTACGTCTGAAGATATTTTAGCTGCTTATGAAAAAGAAAAGGTTAGTAAAACCCAAGAAAATAGTAGCCATAAAAATTATTTCTTCTCTTCTTGCTTCTTTAAAATTGCTGCACCTATTGCATGTAGTGTTATCCTTTTAAGTGCTATTTTACCTATATCAATTTACTCAATATATCAAGGTGGCCAAAATGAACCTCCAGTTCCACCAACTCCAAAAGAATATGGCGTTTCTTCTTTAAGCAGTGAATACCAAGAAGTAATTGGAAAACAACTTAATACTCTTATTTCCTTTGGTGTGAATCCTTTATCTCCATCAGTTTCTAGTGATAATAAAGATAAAATAGTAGGCAATAAAATTATGTCCACTTCTTCTATTTCTCCATTTGATAATGATGATGACAATGAAGAAGAAGATAACGAAACAAACGTTTCGTTTAGTTATGTAATCGATTTATATGACCCATATGCTATCGGCGTTAGAAACTTAATTCTTAATCCTCAATATATAATTAAGGATGATGAACAAGATAACGATTTTTATAACTATTTCCTTACATTTACAAGTGGCGAACAAGTTATGAATATCGAATACAGCATGTATTATCAAGAAGATATCGATGAATTTGTTCTTGAAGGAAATTTAATTACTAATGTTGCGTCTTACCCAATAACCATTAAAACTGAAACTGAACAAGATGAAAAAGAAATCAAAACCATCATCGAATTTAGTGAAAACAACGTGGTTTTAATTGAAGAGGAGTCAGAATTTGAAGGTCACGAAACCGAAAATTCCTTATCTTATGCAATTTTCGCTTCAAAAGAAGATTTAGAAAGGGACGAAGATTCGTTCATCAAAAAATTCTCATTTGAAAGCGAAACTGAATATTCTTATCAAGATATGGAAGCTGAAATTCAAACTCAAAACGAAACCGATGAACTTCAACTTGAAAATATTCATATGGTAAATGAAAACGAATTTACCTTTACTTGTGAATATGAATCTGAAGATAAAGGTGAGTTTAATGGGTTAATTAGAAACATCTTTAATAGTGATGGTTCAAGAACATACGTTAATGATGAAACAGGCGAAGAAATTACTAAAAAATAGTAGGCATTAAATTTATTTATATTTAGAAGTTCTATCTCAAAAAGGATGGAACTTCTTTTCTTTTTATTATTATTTATAAATATTTTTTGAAAATTTGATACTAAAAAATACGATAAATATCGAATATTTTTAATCTTATATAAATTAATTTAAAAAATTTATAAATTTTTCCAATAATTTTGTCTCCTTTATCGTTTTCATAGTATCAAAAGAAAAAATTAAAAATTTAGGAGGCAAAGAAATATGAAAAAGAAATTATTAGTTTTATTACCTTTATTAGGAATCGCAGCAACAATCGCATTCACAAGTTGCGGAAATTCTACTAATGGCGGAAATAACCAAGGTGGAATTATCAATAACCCAGATATTAAAGAAGAAAGTATTGAAGGAATCAATAATTCTACCTTAGGAAATATCCAAACAATTACCTCAATGAACTTATTAAGTTTTATGAATAACGGAGGTGGCGCAACATTAGCTTCTTTAGAAAATAACCTCATGGATAGAGATTATGTAAGTGAGAGCGAAAAAGAAGAAATTATCAAAATGTTACCTACACTAGATTTATTATTAAATGAAGACTTAGCATATACTTCTACTGTTATTGAAGAAACAAATGTAATTAATGAAGTAAGTTATTCTTATAAAGAAGAAATTACTTATTTAAATAATAGCGCTACTTATTCTTCCATTAAACTCTATTTCAACGTAACTGGTGAATGGAATGAAAAAGATGACGATGATGATGAAAATGAATTAATTCAAACTTTAGAAGGTGTAGCATTATTAAATGATGATTCAACCTATTACCCATTTAAAAGCGTAACTAAAGAAGAAAATGAATGGGATGAAAAAGAAAGTGAAAGATCATTCTTCATCGATTTAGGAAATAACTCATCAATTTTAGTTGAAGAAGAAAGTGAAAACGAAGATAAAGAAACTGAAACTGAATTCTCTTATAAAATTAGAGAAAATGGCAGACTAGTCGATGAATATTCAATTTCTATTGAAACTGAAGGTACTAGAAAAGCAGTAAGTTATGAACTTAACGAAATCGAATATGAAATGAAAAAAGTAATAAAAGATGGCGTTGAATTATATAAAGTTGAATATGAAAATGGAGAAGGAAGGGATGAAGTTGAAGCTACATTATACTTTATTAAAACTACAGTTGATGGAGTTACTACATTTAGCGAATATACATTCTAGATTTTAATTCTTATTTATATATACCCTAAAATAGGTTGGAGACTAATCCAATCTATTTTAATTTTTTTTCAATTAAAATTTAATGGCTTTTCATAGATAAAACCTTGTTTTCCTTTATATATTTCGCCTTATTCAAAATAGATTCACGCTTTTTCAAGGGAGTTCTAAAATTTATTATAAAAATAAAATTATTTTAAACCTTCCAATATCCATTTTTATTTGCACCAATCCTCTTAATTAGTCCCATATCTTTCAATTGCTTTAAATTCTTTTTAACTCCCGGTTCTGATAAATTAACTTCGTTCATCAACTCTTTTGAGGTTACACTTGAGTTATTTCTTATAAATTTTATTATTTTTTTCTGAGATTCATTTAATCTTATCTCTAATTCTTCAACGTTATCTTCTTCATCATCTGCATCTATATCAAAGCCAACCGTATCAATTCTTTCAAAAGGGATAGTGACAACGATTCTATTTTTTTCTATTTTAATAGCTTCTTTCCCATATCTTCCAATAATTTTAGGGACACTTCTTCCTGATCTTTCGCTAAGTCTTAATTGTAAAAAAATTGAAGCCAAAACCTCATTTACAGGAATACTGGTTCCGGAATAAAATCCTTTTTCATCCTGATCTATCGCTAATCCGCCATGAGATAAAATTTCGATTCTATTTTTAAAAATCGAAATTTGTGGGCCATTTAAAGTTAACCGTTTATTATGAATAAACGCGTTTAGTAGGGCCTCATGTAATACTTCAAAATCAAATAAAGGCACATCTTTTCTTTCGGAAATTCTATTAGTTTCGTCTGCCTGAATAATATTAATAGCATCAGCATAATCTAGGATTCTATCTAAAGAATAAAGAATGCACATATTGCCAAATTCTTTTATAGAATAAAGTGGCGCGCTTTTATCGTCGCCATTAAAAATTGAAACTCTTATCGGAATTGAATTTTGATCCGACAAAATATAAGCCATTATGTTATATAATCCATCTTTATTACGTAATTTTAGGGTTTTTTCAAAGGTTTCTTTCTTAATTTCAATACCTTTTATTGAATAATAAACAAAGAGTTTTTTAAAAGTTAAATCTTGAGCATAATCAGGAGCCAGAACATTATTAATAGTTGGAAACCCACTTTGTAAGGTAAAATTTAATTTTAATTCCCACTCAGGAAATTTAGAGAGTTTTTCCTTACTTGATCCAATTCTAAAATATGCTACATTTTTATACTTTGTTTGAACCAATTTAGATGCAGGAACTTTAAGCAAAACAATACGTTTTCCTTTATATGAAAACTCGATTACTTCAAAAGGTATGCTTGGCTTTAAATTTCTAGCTAAATAATGTTTATAAGGTTCGTTATCGATATCTTTATCGAATGTAATTGTGCTACCTATAACTTCTTTAGGATTATTTTTAACACCCCAAACTATATAACCTTATTCTTTTCCGCTCAAACAAGCTCCATTAGAAACAGCAGAAATATATTCGCCGATTTCGTCTTTAGAGAACCAATTCTCCTTAAAATCTAACCATTCATATTCCTCATCTAATCTTAAAAAGTTTTCAAATAAATCTATTTATTTATTCATTTATAGGATACCTCTTGATGGAAAAAGTATACCATAAAGTATACCATAAATTATTGTTTAATCAGTTCAATATAGTTGTTCTCTTTTAAAAGAACTATCTTTTCTTTAGCCAAATATTCAAAAACATAATCTAGTGCTAGATCAATTTTTCTTGTCTTGCTTTTAAAACCAAGCCTTTTAACTATGATTCTTTTTAAATTTTCTTTTTCCATAGAGACTTCTTTTTCTAATATTTCCTTGATTAAAACCGCTATTTCTTCTTTAGAAATATCTAAAATATCGCGGTTATTTGCCTTTCTATAGAAATTAATTTCTTTTGAATCTAAAATTCCGTCTTTATAAAAGAATTTAATGTTTTCATTATAAGAATAATCATAATAATTATTTAATTTTGAGATAAAATATCGAATTATTGAAGTATTTTCCTTATTTTTTCTTTCAATTTGGAATAACTCTGAGATTCTTTTTATTAATAATTTTTCTGAAATTGGATATTCAACATCGATTAAATTTTTAACAAGTTTATATATAGATTGGCGATTATGTGGATTAATGAGCATTTTTTCGTTATATAGATTTTTAAGAGTAAAGAAGGAATACGCCTTTAAATGAGAGGTGGTCTTTTTAATGGTTTTTTTAAATTCAATAGTAGAAAAATCTTCCCTATTATCATAGCCTTCCTTATTATCTACTAGATCTTTACTAGCTAACTCCTTAATTTTTTCATCTATCTCTTTAATAGTATTAATAGGATCATTATAGTAACTTAAACTCCATACAAAGAGGATATTCCAGCCTAATTTCTTTAATTCTTCTATTTGAATAATGTTTCGATCTTTTACGGTTGGGGTAAGTGAATAATTATAGGAATCTAAAATAATACCTAATAAGTACTTGTTGTTATCATTAGGATTACTTACTGCAATATCGATTTTAAATCTCGAAACCCCTAAATGTAAGGTAACTTCATGACCTAAAGCTTTAAGTTCTTTAGCAATATATTCTTCAATTCCATCTTTTATTAAATAGGAAGAATTTAAAGTGGTTAAAGTCTTCATGCCGTGTTCACTATATTCTAAAAAACTCTTTAAATATCTAACACCTTCGCTATTAGTTCTATTTAAATTAATATCGCGATAAGTTATTGAAGAATATACATACATTTCGTCTCTACTTCTTGTAATAGCAACATTTAGTCTACGATATCCTCCTAAAATATTAATAGGACCAAAGTTATGGATTAATCGGCCATTTTTATTACGTCCATAACAAATTGATAGATAAATTACATCTCTTTCATCTCCTTGGACATTTTCAAGATTTTTAATAAATAATGGTTCTTTTAAAGAATTCACAAGATTATATAACTCCTCATCTTTATCAACCTTTTCTTCAAGTAATCTTTCAATCAATTCCATTTGACGGATTGAAAAAGTGATGATTCCAAAACTTAAGTTTTTAGGATTATTTTTAATTCTTTCTAAAATATCGTTAACTAAAACCCTGGCTTCTTCTTTATTAGTGGCACTTTTACCAGCATCATAAATTCCATTTTCAACATATTTAAAACTTACTTTAGATTTAATTTTATTAATCGAAGGGAATGTAAATAAAGAATTGCCATAGAATTTAGAGTTAGAAAAAGCGATTAAAGATTCATCTTTACTTCGATAGTGATAAGAGAGTTTATTTATTGGGAAAGAGGCTGCAAGAGCATCATCTAAAATAGACTCTAAATCTTGAATCTCGATATTTTCTTTTTCTTCATTTATAGATTTATCAAAGAAAGATGTTGGAGGAAGTTGCTTATCATCTCCTGAAATAACTACACTTTTTCCTCTTAATATTGCGCCTAGTGCATCACTTGTAGGAAGTTGACTTGCTTCATCAAAAATAACTACATCAAAATTATATAGATCTGAATCTAGATATTTAGCACATGAAAGGGGAGAAGTTAAAATACAAGGCGTTAATTTTTGAATTGTTAAAGGGATAAGAGAAAGAATATTTCTTAAACTCATTCCTCTTCCTCCGGATTTTATCGCCTTTTTTAAGATTCCAATCTCACTAGTTTTAGATAAAGAAGAATATACACTTGGAATGTTTTTAGATAATTTAGAAACTACTTCATTTATTACTTCTTTTTTATAGCGATTATCAAGGAGGAGATAATTATCTTTAATCATTGAATAATCTTTTCCTAGGAATTCTTCTAAATCATATTCTTTTATTAAAGAATCGATTATCTTTTTGGCTAAAGATTTATGGAATATATCCTTAATGTATTTAAAAGATAATCCTTCATCCTTATATTTATTAATAATGTCGCTTAAATTTAAGCTTATAAATCTATCGAAGATATTTAAAAGAGAGGTATATTCATAAACTAGATTTATATTTTTATAGATATCTTTAAGGATTTCATTTAACTCTTCAAAGAAATTATTATTACTATTAGTAGTAGTACTGTTTTTTGATGAATATCGTCTTATTTCTTTTAAATTAAATTTATAATCATTGATTAATATGACTAAATTAGATTTAACTAAATCATATTTTTCCATATATTCATCAATCATATTTTTAGAAGCTTCTTCTAAAAATAGTTCTTCAATATATTTAGTAAGTTTAAATGGTTTATTATTCCCATATGAAATCTTTAAGATTTTTTCTCCTAAAGTAATGGTGTTATCGATATTATCTATAATATATGGGTAGTTATTTTCATTATCTAAAGACTTACTATAATCGCTTTTAAGAGTTGAAGAAACAATAATCTTATTTTTAGTAACTAATTTTAAATTCTTACTAAATTTATTAAATCTTTCTAAATAATCTAATAAATTTTTAGTGTTTATTGTTTTAGATTTATAGGCATATTTTTTAACTTTAGAAAGAATATTATTAAGTTTAAAGAATTTAACTAAAAAGTTAGCATTACTATACTTTTTATATTCATTAATTAAACTTTCAAAATCTTCATTCATTATATTTTTATTAAAAATAGTGAATAAAATGTTTTCTTCGACGTTGGTGTCTCTTTCTAAAACTACTAGTTCTTTCATCTTTTTAGGAACTTTTAAATAGTCTTCAGTTTTTAATAATTCAAAATAGACTTTTCGTTTTTTTAAATATTCAAAGATTGATGATAATTCATCTAGTGTTTTTTCATCAAAAGATTCGATACTTATCGATTTATTTAATTTTCTAGATAAAAAGTTAAATGTATTTAATGAGTCATTTAGATTAAATAATAAGTCTTTTAACTTTTCTTTATCTTCATTTGAATAACTTCTTAAAGAATAGACTCTAAAAGGATTCTCTTTATATGGTTTGAAAGATAAAGAATAGTTTTCTCCTCGATCAAAAAGAGAATTTATTTCTTCTAACTTACTATTATTTAAAGTCTTTAAGAAAGTGTCGTTAATATCAACATTTTCTTCAATATCTTTATATTTTTCATATTCTAAAATGGCATCATATAAAGAAATTCCATATCTTTTGGTTGAATGAATTTTAATAACGATATCTTTTAAGATATTTTTTAAGTTTTCATTTTCTTCAACGATTTTTTCATAGTCTTTATTGCGTTCGATTTCGCCCAAATCCAACACTCTTTCAAAGGTAGATAAAACCGCACGTTTATCTTGTTTTTGAGAATGTAGCTCTAAACAAAATGGATCGATTCTTATTTCCTTTAAACGGGAATAAACTACATCTAAAGCAGCTTTTTTCTCGGAACAAAAGAGAATTTTTTTGCCATTAAATAAAGAGTTAACAATGATATTAGCGATAGTTTGACTTTTCCCAGTTCCTGGAGGACCAATCATTACAAAAGATTCATTTAATGATGCATCAATTATGGCTTTAAGCTGGGTAGAATCCGCACTTAAAGGAATTGCTAAATCTTTTAATTTTATTTCTTCATCTATTTTATAAACATCAATGGTTTCAGGACTTTTCCATTCTTTCTTATTATTAATAAATGATTTAATAACTCTATTTTTAAGGATTTTTTCTTTATTTTGTTCAATGTCATTCCACATTATATATTTAGAAAAAGAGAATCTACCTATGAATGCATTTTTAAGAAGTTCTATTTCTTTATAGTTAGTTATTTCTTTTTTAACTTTAAAAATAATCTCGTTAATATCGATTAAATCACTATCTTCTTTCTTTTTAGGAAGATTAGAGTTAGTTAAATCAATATTAATATTAAATTCTTCTTTTAAGAAGTTTATAAAGGTGGTATTGATGAAGGGTTCTTCATCAATACCTTTAATAAAGTATTTTTTATCAAATCTTTTAATAATATTAATAGGATATAAAAGTAAAGGTGCATAATAACTTACTTTACTTCTTTTATTTTCTTTCCATTTTATAATACCAAGCGCGATAAATAGCGTATTAGTGCCACTTTCTTCCATATCGTTTCTAGCTTTATGATATAAAGAAGGAACGGATAAAGAATATTCTTTTTCATTTAATAATAAGATTAGTTTATTGTTTACTAGATTTTCACCTACTAATTCCTTAATTTCTTTATTATTTTGATCATATTCATAGATATTTCTTTTACTTGAAGAAGGTATTTTAGAATCACTATTAGGAATAAGTTCAATGGTATTTTCAATATTTGATAAAGAATAGATTAATTCATTTAAAGAAGGTACTAATATTTCAATATTATTAGTTCCTATTTTCATATTAATTAATTTATTGGATTTAGAAAGATCTAATAATTTTCTTTCCCATAGATCAAATTTACCTTTATTTTTATTAACTTCTTCGATTCTTCTTTTAGGAATTATTTCGATGTTTTCTAACTTTTCTACATTTTTATCTAGTTCAAAGATTGATGAATTAAAGGTAGTTAATTCATTAGTATCTAAAGGATAAATTCCTTCAATTCTTAAAGCTTTGATATCTAAAAGGAGGAAGGATGAAGCTAAATCTTCACTTACTTCTTCATTATTTTTAATACCACCATTTTTATCATTTTTAGTAGTAATATTATTTTTTAAATAAATTAAAGACTTCTCTTCTTTTAATAATTTATAGAGCTCTTTTTTAAAATATTCTTTCGCGTTTTTAAGATTATCAATAAAAGATGCACCGTTTAAAAATCTTTTTATCGATAAAACTTCAATTTTGTTATTCATTAAAAGTTCAAAGAATAATGAATAATTTTCATAAACTGCAGAAATAAAATTATCGTTTAATTTCCAATATCCAAGATAAATTTCATCATTAAAAAAGATGATCATTGGATTGAGTTTAATATATTCTAAGGTTGATGCAAAAAAGAGCGATAATTCTAAGGAATTAGCCATTTTTAATAGATAAATATCACTTCCAAGTCTAATATTTATTCCTCCATTTAATCTATCTAAAGTAAATGAGGTTTCCCTTATTTTTAAATATGATAAATAGTTATAAACTGAACGGACTTCATCATCAATTTCTTTATCTTCTTCATTTAAATATCCTAAATAATCTTCTTTATTTTTTAAGGCGACTATTTCTTTTTTAGCATTAAATACATTATTTTTGGTATAAATTGAGTTTGGAGTAACGTATTTTCCTAGCATTTCTAAAGAATGATAAGAAATATTAAAGTATTTATAATTTACCAAAGTTATTTCTTCGTTTTGATAATAAATTATTGAATTATATTCATTAATTAACTCGATACTTATCGTGATTTTTGTATTATTTTTAAGAGATAAAAATTTAATAGAATTATAAATAATATCTATATCGTTAAGCTCTAAAATTTCTTTCTTTTTAATTAAAGGAATATATATGTCTTCTATTTTGAAATAATCATCACTTTTTTTATCAATATAGATCTTTAATTTTAAGTTTATTAAATCTTCTTTTTTAGAGTTATTTCTAATTTTTATATTAGAAATAACATTCTTATTATTAGATAAAGAAGTATATGAAAAATAATCACTTTTTTCGATAAAAAGAGTGACGCTTTCTTCTTCTTTTATGTTCTTTATATTTATCGAATCATTATTTTTCATATACTTCTTTTATTAATAATTTATAAAAAAGATAAAAGTATTTCTTTTATCTTCTTAATTATACTAAATATTTATTATTAATTTATTAATAATATTAGTTATTTTTATCCTCTATTTTTATTAAAAATGATTGAATATAAGTTTTATTTCTTTTTATTTTATATTCTTTTGTGACTCCACTGGTCCATGAGTCTATTCCACCTACTCCTTTATTAAATGAATAAATAGTTAAATAGTTATAGCCATCATTTATTAGATCTAAATAGTTATTCTTAGAGGTTATTTCTAAATCGCTATATGGGAGATATTTAAAGGAGAAAGGTTTATTTAGTGCGTAAAAAGATAAGTATTTATCGTTAAAATCTAATTTTAAATAACGTGTAAATTCATGATTTCCGCATTCTTGAGGTTTAGAATATTTAACAAATTCTTTATCGACATTACTTTCACTTATTCCATATTTTAATCCCTTATATCTATCAATATAGGAATCATAATCTTTAAGTCCTAAATAAGTGAAATTTTTAATATCGTTATCGATTTTTAAAGCTAATCCAATACATTCGTTCATAAATATTGCTATAGGTGTTTTATATTTAAATTCTACCTTAATAGTGTCATTAGAATAAACGGTGTAAATTACCTTAAAAGTGCGATAAATACCGATAGAATTTATAGCCATCAGATAGTTAAAAGTGACTCTAATTTCGTCATCGCTTATATACTTTATATTAAGTCCTTTTCTTGAAGGAATGCATAAAGGATTAATTGAAGTTCCTACATATGGGGAAATCAAATATTTTCCTATAATTCGGTCATTATCTGTTACAGGTCGATAAAGTGTTGGCTTAATAACATTGTGTAAATATGTTTTATCTTTAGTGATAATTCCTTCTAAGCCACCATTATCAATAAATCTACCGTTAAAAATAGCTCTAAAACCGTTTTTGAATCCAACCGTAAAATGATTTGCCGATAACCATGAGCTTAATTTGTTTTCACGTGGAAACTTTTTAAAGTCTACTATGGTTCTAGTAGGGTTTATTTTTAAATCTCCTTGAATAAACTTTTCATAAAAACCCACCTCAAATCCTTTAGAATAGTAGGCATTATCCTCTTTTGATTTAGCACCTACTCTAACTACATATTCAGAGTCTTGCTTAAGTTCAAACTCGACACCAATTAAAATGGTTTTCGAATCATTAGGTTGAATATTGGCTTCAAAAGATTTAGTAAAAACAGCGCAACCATCTTCGATTAGCTCATATTCTAATTTCAATTTTGAAGTTGATTTAAAGTTATATAAATTTGTAATTTTAATCGTATTTATCGATAAAATTTCAATTTCGAATGGTTGATAAAAATATTTTGCAATCTTAGTTTTGACCGTTTCTTCTCTGTTTGAAAGTAAGATTCCATCACAAACAAAATTTCCATCATTTGGGTAGTCTTTAAAATCTCCTCCAACATGAATTCTATCGTTTATTGTGATTCCTTGATCAACATAGTCCCAAATAAATCCAAGTTGGAAATTAGGATATTTCTTAGTTAATTCATAATATTCATCAAAAATACCTAAAGAATTTCCCATGGCGTGTTCAAATTCACATAAAATAAATGGTTTATTCAATCCTTTTTTAAGGATTTTGTCACATTCTTTTGGAGAAGGATACATTCTTGAATAAACATCACTTATATCATCAAAACTTGAATCAACTATATTTCCTTCATAATGAACAATTCTAGTTGGGTCTACTTTTCTAAAATAATTAGCAAGTTCTCTAAAGTTTTCACCAACAAAAGACTCGTTTCCTAAACTCCAGAAAATAATTGAAGGGTGATTTTTATGAGCTTCATATAAAAATTCTCCCTTTTTGAGGGTGTATTCTAAGTATTTCTTATCATCTCCTGGTAAAACATCTTTAGTAGTTACTCCTCTTTCTTTATGATTCATCCATAAGGCGTGGGTTTCTATTGCACATTCATCGCACACTAAAATTCCATATTTATCGCATAAATCGTAAAAAAAGTGGACATTAGGATAATGCGAACATCTAATTGCATTAAAATTATTTCTTTTAAGAAGTTTTATATCTTCTTCACATAAGTTTTGTGAGATTACTCTACCACTATGGGTTTCAAATTCATGTCTATTAACGCCTTTAAGAATGATTCTTTTTCCATTTAATAAAATTACATTATCTTTAATTTCAATATTTCTAAATCCTATTTTTTGTTCTATCTCTTGAATTACTTTATCTTTTTCTTTTAATTTTATTTTTAAAGTATATAGAGTAGGTATTTCATCACTCCAAGGTTTAACATTTTTTATTTCATAATTAAAATTAGTAGTTAATTCATTAATATTTAACACTTTATTAAATATTCGTTTATCTTTATCTAAAAAAGATAAAGATAAACTTAAATTAGGTTTAACACTATTAACCTTAATAGATAAATCTAAACTACCATCTTTATAGTAAGTTTTATCTAAAGTAGATAAAACTTTAATATCTTCGATTCTAGTTTTAGGTAATTTAATTAAATTAACATCTCTAAATATACCTGATAAATTCCACATATCTTGTCTTTTATACCAAGATTCAAAGGAATATTTAAAAAGAATAAAAGTGAATCTATTTTTACCCTTATTTAAAAAAGAGGTTATATCAAATTTCGTGGTTTCAAAGTTAAGTTTTGAGAAACCTACAAAGTTACCATTAATATAAACATATAATGCACTTTCAAATCCTCTAAATTCTAAAATATAGTCACTATTTCCTATATTTTCGTCACTTATCTCAATATCTTTAAAATATATTCCAGTTGGATTAATAAAGGGTAATTCATTAAAAGATAAATCTTCTTTTCCTTCCCAAGGATATACAACATTAACATATTGAGGTTTTAAGTATCCTTCTAACTCTAAATGTGAAGGTACTTTTATATCTTTTAAATCCTTAATATTAAACGAAGGATCTAAAAAAGAATAATCGCTACTTTCATTTAATCCTTCTTTAAAAAATAAAAATTTAAAAGAACCATTCAAGGATTCTTTTAAATTTTGTTTATTTAAGAAGGATTCAAAATCACTATTAAAATTAAGAAGATTGACTCCAATATTAGGAGTAGTAAGAAATGAAAAATCTATAGGTTTAATCATACTAATTTATCTCTTTTGCCTCCGTCTACTTGTTTTGTTTTTCTATAAATATTAGCTTTTATTGCATCTATTTCTTTAATTACAAACATCATTGAAGTATATGGAGTTAAAATGGCTGAAATATTAAGTCCAACATTCATATAGAAATCACCTTTATAGATGTCGTTAGTTAAACTATTATAGTAATATTTGTTTTTATCTAATCCTTTAAGTTTAATAAATCTAGCTTTAGTAGCTTCTTTTCTATAAATCATAAAATAAACTAATGCTAAATTTTTTTTCTTAGTTACAACGTTCCAAGCATTGTAGTTACATTTATAAGGATTATAAATCGCATAATAATCGCCATATTCAATAACATCATGGAATTCTTGATATAAATTATTAAAGAATAAGATCTTTTCTTTTTCTTCTTCACTAATATTTAAAATATCAAGTTCATATCCATATGTTCCAAAGAAAGCTAAGCAACACTTATCTTGGATTGAGCCGCTTCCCCTTTCACATACATGAGCACCAATACTTCTTAATGGGTAGAAAATATTTTTAGAATATTGGATTCCACTTCTTAAAGAAATGTCCATTTCATCACTTGCCCAAGCTTGAGGAGAATAATATAAAAGACCAAGATCAAATCTTCCGCCTCCAGCAGCACAACTTTCTAATAAGATATGAGGATATCTTTTAGTAAATTTATTTAATAATTTATAAGTACCCATAATAAATCTATAGGTAGTTTCTTTTCTTTTTTCTTTTGGTAAATGAGATGAATAAGTTTCAGTTAAGTATCTATTAAAGTCCCATTTAACATAGCTTATTCCTAAAGAATCGATAACTTTTGTTAAATCGTTAAAAATTCTTTCAACTACTTCATCGTTTGTTAAATCTAAAACAAGTTGATGTCTAAAAAGAGTTGGTTTTTCATAAAATGATGGATATAAAGCGTATTCTGGATGTTCTTTATAAAGGTTTGAATCAGGTGAAATCATCTCTGGTTCAACCCAAAGTCCAACATTCATTCCCTTATTTTTTGCATATTCAACAACTCTAGAAATATCGATTTTTTCTTTATTTATAAACCAATCTCCTAGAGATGATTTATCGTTATTTCGATGTCCGAACCAACCATCATCTAATACAAAAAGGTTAATGTTAAGTTCTTTTGCTTTATCAATAACTTTTAAAATTTTCTCGGTATCAAAGTTAAAATAATAGGCTTCCCAAGAGTTAACTAAAATATATTTATCTTTATTTTGAGAGAATCCTAAAACTCTTTCTCTAATTAAATCGTGGAAGATTTGGCTCATTTTATTAATGCCTTCGCAACTAAATACTTGGATAGTTTCAAATGAGGTTAATTCTTCTTTTTCATTTAAGAAAAATTCAGTAGTTTCGTTATTATATGAAACAGTGAGTCTAGTTTGATCAATTTCATCTACCTTAAATTCATAAGCAAAGTCACTTGAATATAAAATATTAAAGCCATAAACTTCGCCATTATCTAAAGTAGTTCCGTTTTTTATTAAAGCGACTGCAGAATTATAATAAAATCCTCTAGCACCATGATTTTCGCTTATTTTTGTATAAGAATGATTAAGAGGGATTCTTTCTTCTTCGGTATCATTACTCCAGGTGCCTTTAAGAGCAAGAATTTCATAGTCACAACTATTTAAATCGAGTTCCATAGAAGAGAATTTATTGACTACTATTCCTTCTTTTTCTCCGTTATTTACAAGTTTTGAATATCTAACTAGACAGTGATATTTTTCACTTACTTCATAATAAAGTTTAAGTATTACGTCTTTATATTCTTCTTTTAAGGTGATTATTAAAGTTTCAACCTCATTATCTTTAAATCGAACATGTGGTAAATTTTTATTTTTATCTTTTGGTAAACCTTTAATCACTTCATGAGAGACATATAAAAAATTAGTAATAGGGATATTATCTTTTATTTCATTATTAATAATTGTATGAGCACCTCTTTTATCACCTTTCATAAAAGGTGCGCATTCAAATTGGGATGCTAAAAAGGAGAAATAATAATCTTCATCCATGGTTTCATAGTAATCTTCTTCATTTTTAGACCTATTAATGTCTAAAAATGAATATCTTTCCATATATCTTTCACTAACTCTTTCTTTAGAAATATCACTTAGGTATTTTCCATCATATAAATGAATTAAATAGTTATATTTATTAATATGAATGTAATAAGAATATTCTTCATTAATTGATAAATGGATGATTCTTCTTTCTTTTTCATAACTAATCGCCATATAGACTATCTCTCCCTTTTAATTTTTATGTCTTTTATTTATTACCTACTAGGTTTTACTAAATTATTTATAATTTATAGATAATTGCTTCATATTCATTAAGGATATTAAGTGAATGATTTTCATAATTTGAGATTAATATTTCTTTATCTTCTCTAATATCTTTAATCTTTTTATTAGATAAATTAATAACTACTAAATATTTATTTCCTTCATATTCTCTTATGAATTTAGCAACATTTTTATTAGATTTAATTCTTTTAAATGAGCCATGTTTTAAAACGTCATCATTATTTCTAAAATGAATCATCTTTTTATAATAATTAAGGATTGAGTCTTCAACTTTATATTCATCTTCAACATTGATTCCTTTTTTATAAGATTCATTAATTTTTAACCAAGGTTTAGTGCCGTTATTAAATCCAGCGTTAATATCTTTATTCCGTTGCATTGGAGTACGAGCATGGTCTCTATTAGTAGTTTCATTAACGAGTTTAAATGCTTTTTCTTTTGATAAATGAAGAAGTTTCATTAAATAATTGGTGACTCCAATTGCTGAAACATCATTAACATCTTCATATTTCATGTCTTTATCATCATTCATTCCAATTTCTTCACCTTGATAGATAAATGGAGTTCCTCTTAAAGAAAGAAGGAAAGTAGCAAGTGCTTTAGCGCTTAAATTATAAAAATGTTCTTCATCTCCATATCGAGATACACTTCTTCTTTGGTCATGATTTTCTAAATAATTTGCCATCCATCCAATTTCTTCAATCCATGATAAAACTGGGTTAATTAAGTTTTTAGGTTTAAACTTTTTCTTAAAGACTGGAACAATTTTATTTTGATCGCTAAAAGCATGATCAAATTCAAAGAACATATCTAAAGCGCCTGTTTCTTTAAACTTTTTACCATCTTCATAATTAATTGCAAAAGTTTCACCTACTAAAAAAGCGCCATATTTTTTTAAGACATTATTTTGAAGTCTTTCTAAAATTTTATAGTTTTCATCTTGATTAATGTAGTGTTCTCTTCCAATTTCATATAGTCTAAAGCGACCATTTTTTAAACTTGATTTATAGATTCTATTAATAACGTCACATCTAAATCCATAAACACCTTTTTCAAGCCAGAACTTTAATATTTTTTCGATTTCTTCGATTAATTCTTCACTATGATAATTTAAATCAATTTGTTCTTTACTAAAAAGATGGAGATAATACATGTTATCTTCATTTTCTATTTTTTCCCAAGCACCACCCGAAAAGGTAGAAGTCCAGTTATTTGGAGGTCTTTTTTTGCCCTTACCTTTTTCAAAATAGTAGTATTTACGGTATTTTGAAGAGGGATCACTAAGAGCTTCTTTAAACCAAGGGTGTTCATTTGAAGTATGGTTAATTACTAAATCCATTACGATATAAATATCTCTTTTTTTAGCTTCTTTAATGAGATTATCAAAATCTTCCATTGTTCCGAAAAGAGGATTTATATCATAATAATCTGAAATATCATAGCCGTTATCTTTAAGTGGAGATTTATAAATAGGAGATAACCAAATAATTCCGATTCCTAAATCTTTTAAATAATCTAATTTTTGAATAATTCCATTTATATCTCCGATTCCGTCATTATTAGAATCACTAAATGAAAGAGGATATATTTGATAAACTATTCTTTCTTCAAAAGGTTGATATTTTTTATCCATTTTGTGTTTTTTCCCCACTATTTTCTTCTTTATATCGTATTTTTCTTTCTTCTATTTCTTTACACATCTTAATATGGAATTCTTCGGTAATCTTATATTTAAATCTAATAATTAAATATGTTCCTAAGAAAAGTAACATTGGAATTATGGTAAAGCCAATATGGAAGATAATTAATTGCATTTGTTCGATTGGATCACTTGCTAAGAAAGCATTATATTGATTTAAAATTTCACTACTATTATTCATGAATTCTCTTTCAAAATTTGCGATAGCGTTCGAATAAACTATTAATCCAGATGCATATAAGAATACATATAAAATAAGTTGTTGTAATGAAGATGCAATCTTAGCGGTAAATGCTCTTAAAGCAAAGGTAGAAGATTCTCTTCTTTCATTAAATTTCCATTCATTAAAATCAATAGAGTCTTGAATCATGATATATAAAATAAGAGAGATTATTGCTTGACCTAAGAATGCTATAAAACCAAAAACACATAATAATGCAAATGTTGCAGGTCCAGTATAGAAAACATAAGAGAAAAGTAAAACATACGAAGCTATTGTAGTTAAACAACAGATTTCAAATAATCTCATCTTTGGAATCTTAAGTTTATTAACTAAAAGTGGATAGATAAATTGGGCAATTAAGGTTGCTGCAGCAAAAACAATTGTAAAATAAAGTTGATAAGTACCACCTTCTGCGTAACCAAAATTAAAATAGAAATAGTTTAATCCGGCTCCAGTTAAAACAGATGAACCAGTGTAATAAAGTAAAATCGCAATAATTGTCCATCTTAACTGATCATTTTTACCAACAACAGTAAAGATTTCTCTAAACTTCATCTTTTCATTATTTTGTTCAATAATCTCATCTTGTTTTCTTTCTTTCATAAAGATGACTAAGATGAGTTGCGATAATGCAAATAAAACAGAAACTACAATTGAAACTACTCTATAGGTAGGACCTTGATTACCACTTGCTAAAAGAGGAACAATTCCACCAACCGCAAAAGTTCCAATAGAGATAAATATTGATAAAATTGTAGTTAAATTAGCTCTAACTTTTTCATCATTTGATAAAGAAGGTAAAACTGCCCAGAAAGAAATATCATTAATTGTATAGGTTAAATCCCATAAAAAGTAACTAACTCCAAACCAAGCAACATATGCCCATCCAGTTGGAGTAACCCAGAACATTAAAATAGTAACAAGCGAATTAAGTAAAGCGCCCATTGCAATCCAAGGACGATATTTACCTAACTTTTTAAAGTGTACTTTTTCAATGATATAACCCATGATAGGGTCGTTAAATCCATCCCAAATTCTTAAAACTGCGATAATAATCGTAATTGCTAAAAACATTTGGGTGTATTCTTCAAGTGTTACACTACCAAGAGCAAAAAATTGGACGAAGCTTAATAAAAATAATGAAACAAATTGATAAGCTGCGTCTCTAAACATACCTGAAGAGGTATAAAGCCACTTAGTTAAACCAGGAACTTTATCACCTTCAAAGGTTCTTTTTTCAAAATAATTCATAATTATTCCATCCTTAAACAACTTTTTGAAAAACTAAAAATATTATAAATCAACGCTAATCAAAAAAGTATTAAAAATATTGATTACTTATCTCTTTTTTTAAAGAGATAACCTTTATTTTTAATTAAAGTTATATTTAAGAAAGTATAAATGATTGTAACAACAACAAATGACATTAATAAAGTTAACCAATCTTTAATAAAATCAAGTTGTTTAAAGAAATCAAAATTAAAGAAACATTCAAAAATTAAATTAATTTGTTCGCCTACTGTTGAACCTTGTTTTAAATATGAAGGATCTAAAAATACATTAGGGAATCCAAACATAAATAATAAGGTAAAGAAAATATTTATAGTGATAACCACATAATTAAATTTACTTAATGGATATGAAATATTAAAGATGATAACTGGTCCACTTATAGAAATTAATATTGAAATTAAAAGTGGGCCATTACTAGATCCATTTAATGTAGTAATAAGTAAAGTTAAGGCACTACTTAAAGCAATAAATACTCCGGCTAAAGTACCTTTTTTAAGGGAATATTTAACAAAATTATCAATTACTCGATCATAATTTTTATTTTCAATACTAAGTAAGAATCCACTTAATGCAATAGTAATAAAATTAAATATATAAATAGATTCAATCCCTACTATTAATCCTTTCATAGTGAATAATGAAATTAAAGAAAGGAAGAAGAAATAGATATCTTTTGCAATAAATAAAATAGTAGACCTATTAATATTATTAATTGATCTTCTACCTTCTTTAATTACCTCTTTTAGATGAATGAAATCATCATCTAAAAGAGTAAAGTCACTAATAAGTTTAGAAGCTTTACATCCTGAAGTTAAAGCTACTGAAGATGAAGCTCTATTTAAAGATAATATGTCATTAACTCCATCTCCAATATAACAACATTTATGCTTATTAGATTCTAAAATATCTATGATTCTTTCTTTATCGTGAGGGTTGGCTCTTGCAAAAATATCATTATTTAATGCTATATCAATAAAATTATCTTCATTACTATTAATATTTTCTAATGAAATTGAAGAGTTATATTCAATACTTGCTTCTTTAGCTAAAGCATTAACAGTTAAAAGATTATCTCCCGTAATAATCTTAATATCCATTTTTAAGTCATTTTTAAAATATTCAATAATTTCTTTTATTCCTTTTCTTAATTCATTTTGAAGGTTAAAAATACCTAAAACATCGTCATTTCTTTTAAAAACTAGTACTCTTAATCCATTTTTAGAGTAGTTATTAATTATTGATAAAATAGCTTCATCTTTAATATTTAGTTTTTCAGATGCTCCTAAATAATATGTATCGCCATTATTTAAAATAAGAGAAGAATACTTTTTATTAGAATCGAAATAATTAACTTCTTTTATCTCTTCCTTATTTAATATATAAGGAATATTTTCATTTTTGAGTGTAGAAAAGTTTCCACGTGGAAACTTTTTTAACTCATTATTAAAATATTCCTTAACTGAAATTGAAGTTTCGTTATCATTAAAAAGGTTTAAATAATCTAATACTAGCTTAATATAAATTTCATTATTCTCTTTTAAATAATTATCGAAAATTATCGATTCTTTCATGATTATTTTATTGGTAGTTATAGTACCAGTTTTATCTAAAACAAGGGTATCACATCTAGCTAAAGTCTCTATTGAATAGAGTTCTTTACTCATAACATTTATCTTATAGAGTTTAAAGATTGATGAAGAAAGTGAAATACTTGCAAGTAAAACGAGTCCAATAGGAATCATTCCTACAATTATGGTTGAAGTATTGGAAATTATAGAAATAGAAAATGTAAAGTTATTCGCAACTAATTCATTAATAAGAGTAATAATAAAAGAAGGAATCATTATTATTACCATAAATAAAATAATCTTGTTAATATCTTTGAATAATTTAGATTTATTGGCTTTTTTCTTTTTAACACTATATTCTAATTTTTTAATATAGGTGTTTTTAGCAACCTCTTTAACCTTTAAAACAACATATTCGCTATTAAGATAAGAAAATATTGATGATCCGCTTAAAATAGTGTCGTTTATTTCTTTTTGGATTGGATTAGATTCGCCAGTTAATATTGATTCATTAACGGTTATTTCGCCCTCTATCAATATAAAATCTAAAGGAAAAGTATATTTTAATAAATTAATTTCATCCTTTTTCAAAATAACTATATCATCAATTACTATTTCATCTTCTTTAACATAAACTTCCTTATTATCCCTAATTACTAGTATTTTTGAAGATTTATCTTTTTCATTAATCTCCATTTTTTCAATTAAATATTTACTTCTTTCTTCTACTACAAGCGAAAATAAACCATTAATTAAAATAACTAACAAGAATCCATATTTTGTTAATGGAATCTCCTTGATTCCATTATCAAAATTTAGTTGGATTATTAAAAAAGTTAATGCAACTAAATAAAGAATGATGTTAAAAAAAGAAAAGAAAGATTCGTATATTATTCTTAAATGTGATTTATAAACTACATTCTTAGACTTATTAACCTTACCTTCTTTAATTCTTTTTTTAACCTCTTCAGTAGATAGACCTAAATTTAAATAAGATTTCATTTTAATATTTTATCGATTAATTCCATTATTTTTAAAGATTCATCTAACTTCATGGATGGATTTTCTTTTTTTCCTCCAATTAAGGAATTATAGGTTTCAATAAGTTGATATTCATAACCATTAATATCATGCTTGATATTAATGGTAGAGATTAAATCACTATAATTATGTGATTTATCATCGTGTCTATAAATTTCAATTCTTTCAGGATTATTAATATTAATTACTTTAATAAATCCTTCTTTTCCATAGATAAATCCATCTCTAGATGTAGCATTATTTAAAGTAGTAAAGAAATGGGCAATAACACCATTTTCATAAATTAAATTAACGCTGCATGTTTCATCCACTCCAGTATCTAATAATTTCTTATCTACTTTTATTGATTTAACTTTGGAATTAGTAAACATATCTATAAAGTTAAGTGGATAAACTCCTACATCTTTCATAGCTCCGCCACCAAGTTCTTTAGAATATAATCTTTCAATATCTCTAATTTCATATCCTAAATTAGCTTCAATATAATAAATTTCTCCGATTGCATTCGATAAAAGTAAGGAATTTATTATATTTCTCGAACTCATATATCTAGTCCAGATAGCTTCTGCTAAAAAGATTTTGTGACCTTTAGCATAATTTATTACTTCTAGAGCTTCTTTAGCATTATTAGTAAAAGATTTTTCTACTAAAACTGGGCGATTATGTTTTAAACATAACATAATATGATCTTTATGGAGAGAGATAGCGGTTGAAATATAAACCAAATCGATATTATCGTCTTTTAACATTTCTTCATATGAATCATAAGCGTTTTTAAAATGGTATTTTTCTTTAAAATCGTTAGCTTTATTGATGTCTCTACTAGCGACACTATAAAGATTAAACATCTTTGGTAGACCTAAAAAAGTTTCAGCAAGTTTGTGCGCTATTTTTCCTGCCCCCAAAAAGGCAACATTTAATATTCTTTTTTTCATAATTATCGATTTCCTTTACCAATATTTTATACAAGAATAAAATTAAAGTATATTGATTTTAAAACAACTTTTAATATTGAATTTTGTTAATTTTAGGAGATTTTTAGTATACTTGAAAACTACTAGTTATGAAAAAAGTTTCCACGTGGAAACTTTTTTTCATTTTATTTTGCTGTATATATCCTTTGATTTTTGCTTTTTGGTTTATTTGGAATTGTATAAGCCAATATCTCTTTTCCTATTAAAGGTAAAATATATTTTGTTATGAAATAAGATGGGTGAGATTTATCAAAACCGAAACGTTCTGCTAATTCTTCCTTGCTTCTTGGAGTTCGACAGAAAAATACAACTTCTTTTTCAAATTTACTTTTTACATCTAAATTCTTTTTAGTATTATAGAGCGTAACTTTAAATGTTCCTCTATAATTTTCAAATTTTGGTTCAGACAATCCTGCTTTTTCCATTTCCTTATATATAGTGGGGATTCCAGAATATCGATTTTCTGTTATTTCTAAAATTTCAAGTACCGAAGCTATAAAAGGATTCCTGGTATCGGCGTGAACTTTTCCTAAATCATCTAAAGTTAATCTTCCATATAGCCCTCCAGGATTAGTAACTTCAAGTCTATCGTCATAAATTGTCAATCTGATTGGATCGTTTTCTGTATAAATACTATAGTCTCTATGTATTAATGCATTTAATATTATTTCTCCTACAGCTTCCATAGGATATTCATAAACGTCATCTCTTTCAACTTTACTATTAAGTTTAGTTGATTTTTTAGTGTTATTAATAACAAAAGCCATAGCAAGTTTGAGCATTTCTCCAATCGTTCCATCTAATCTTTTGTTATCTAAAAATCTAACGCCTTCTTCGTCTCCTACTCCGTATTCGTCGGTCGAACATCTAACAGCGACTATATCTAAATTAGGAGAAAAGATTTGTGGAAATTTACCAAAACACATAACTCCGCAAACTGTAGGATATCCATTTTTGTCAATTATTCCGTTTACTTTTAAAATTGAGTCTTTATCTAAATTGATTAAATGCGGCTTATTATTCATTAATTTTTCCATAAAAGAATTAACTGCCACCTCATTTAAAATATCTGAATCAACTCTCTCTTTACTTCTTAATTCGTCTTCATTTTTATATTTAAATGCATCAAAACTATATATTTCATAATCGGTCATAGGCAAATCAGCTTCGCCTACTCCAACATACGATCCCTTCATCTTCCCTTTCCCAGTATAATAACAAGGCTTATGAAAAACATCTATTTCTGGAACCTCAACCGAGGCTACAACTTTCCCTTCATATTCACAAAATGTAATTACTGGTTTAATTTTAGGTTCCATTAAAATAGATTGTTCAGTAATTCTTTTTTGAAAGGTATCTTGATCGGTGATTCCTGTAATCTTATATCCATTTTTTCATCGATTCCAAAAATAATAATTCCGCCAGATGTATTAGAAAAACTCGAAAAGGTATCATATAACTTTTCGGGAACAACTTTAGAAGCTTTTTTAAATTCAATGTCGGTTGTCTAAGTTTTTAAAGAAATAATATTTTTTATTAAATTAACTAATTCCATCGATTCCATATAAATTACCTTGTTTTTTCTTACTATAATATGAAATTACAAAGATATCTACAATTTTACGAAAATAATTTCAATTTTACGAAAATAAACTTAAAATTACGAAAATATTTTTGATTTTACGAAAATTTTTTCGTGATTTTCGTAAAATATTTTCGTAAATTTAACACCGTCTGCTATAAGAAGTATGATTATAGTAAAACTGAGTCCTATTAAATTGATTAATGTTTTAAAAGTGCGATAATAATCGATATTTTTAATAATAAACTTTAACACAAATAACCTGATTAAATTAAAAATTGCGAATTCAAACTATGATGTGGCAGCATGTTTACTGTATAAAAATTGGGTTATTTTGAATGTTTTTATAAAAAATATAATTTTACGAAAACAATTCCTATTTTACGAAAATGAACTCAAAATTACGAAAATTCTTACTTCAAATTAAACATCCTCCTATCTTTATAGCTGAATTTGTTTATAATTGACATTAGTAAAGCAAGGAGAAAAAATTATGTATTGTAGATACTGCGGAAATAAAATCGAAGATGATCACACCTATTGTTCTAAATGCGGGAAATCGATAAATGAAGAATATATGGCCAAAAATAACGAAATAACACCTATTAGTTCTTCAAATAAAACTAAATCTTCGATTGAATTAAAAACTTTAGTTATTTTAGCTGCTGTATTTAGTGTCATATTCCCTCTTGTTGGACTAATACTTTCAATTATTGCAATCGCAAAAGATGACACAAAGAAATATAAAAGTCTAACTACTGTTGCTTTAATATTAAGCCTAGTTTTCTTAATCATAGAAACGCTACTAGTTGCAATTCGATAAATTACAAATAAAAAGCTGTCCACAAAACAAAATTTATTTCTGAACAGCTTATTAATTAATAATTAGTTTTCTTTAGTGCTTTTAGCTATTCACAAAAAAATCTTATTATAGCTAAGCAATTTAATATTTTTAAGACCAATATTTATAACAATTACCTATAGATGAAATAAAACTGAGCAATCTCATCTAAAGAAACACTAACAACATCCATCGTATTGTTGCTTGCATAATTCGTTACTATGAACCTATCAGTGCTAGTGCCATCAAAAATGTCTCGAATACCAATTCCTAAAACAGAATGATAATATTCATTACTAGTGCCTTCATTAATAGTAAGACTCACGTGAACAGGCAACGCACAATTAGCGATAGAATTATAAAATTCGTTATAATTATTTGAAACTGTAACATCATATTGGTTATAACCACAAGTGTTAAAATAAGTTTCATAAGCAACTGGTATTTGCAGACGAGAAGTTCCATAAATAGGGCTTGTATTAAAATAATTATTTCCTAAATTATAAATAAAGGTGTTAACCATTGAGGTGTTTTCAGTATGCATAATTGGCAAATTTTGATAAGTGGTAAAAATTGGATAACCATTATCTTCTAAATACGCAAAATACATGGCTGCTGTTGTTGGTGAACAACCGCTATTTGAAAATTGAGTATTCATATAATTAGGAACATTTAATATTCTTACCTCGTTTAAATATGAACTAGTATAGGTATAAAGATGGTCGCTAACATTAGAAATTGGAAGATAATTTGAAGGTGATGTTGTGCTTCCAAAAGTTACTCCTGTAGTATAGTCTGCAGTACCAACTAATGCTGAATTATAGGTATTAACTATTGGGGTAGAAACGAAAGTTAAGGCATCTTTGTAGTATCTATTGTTTTCCCCAATCGGATTACAATCTTCGGGATAAATCGCAACAATTGAATAATCGTAAAATTCACCACGAACTAAAACCGATTCTAAGGAATTTCCACTTAAATCATCGAAAGTAACAAAATACCCTTGCTCATTATTTGCAAAGAATACTTCGTAAATACCAGAAATATTGGATTCTTCTCCTCCAATAATGTATTTAGATAAATTGTTTTGGATACTAAAATACTCATCGTTTGAAACCACAACGTTTCCGTTATCAAATGAATAATTAACGTTGTTTTGATTGTTTAAATTATATGTTGGAGTTAATGACACTAAAGCTAATGTAACAGCAAAATTTTTAAGTAACATATTTTCTCCTTTTAATTAAAATCTTCAATATTAAAAATATCATAATAAAAATCTAAAAATAATTACATTAACTACAGATATATGAGAAATTTGCTCAAAAGAAGGTATTTTCTTCCCAATTACAGATTCTCCTTGATTTTGCTATCTTTATTATAAATCTATCAATTGAGATTTTAAATCAACTTTGCAAATTTCATATATAAAAAAATCCCCTTTCATTCTACTACAATTTGGGCAAAATTTTGGGGGAAATATCATCAAGTTGGTCCAGGCCAGGAGAATCGAACTCCTACACCCTGCGGCACAAGATTCTAAGTCTTGCATGTCTACCAATTCCATCAGGCCTGGATTCAGTAAATTATAATATAAATTGAACCATTATTCATTCTTATTTTAATCATGTATAATTAATAAATGGAATTTTATTTTAAAAGGTGTTTTAAATGGAAAGAAAAAAAATATTTATAGATGCAAGTGGATTTAAATACCCTGCAGAAATTTCCCAAGCGGTCAAAATCGAATTGTCTTTATCAGATAAATATAAGTTTTATATTAACGGCAATAAGGAAGATTTCGTTAACCAAACTGATAAAGAAAACGTTATTTTACTTAAAGATAACGAAGAATTATTAAAAGATATTAGATTTAAAATCAGTGCTATTGATAATTTTGATGGCGAATTTGATTCAAATTCCTCTTTTATTCGTCTTGCAGGAACCGAAAAAAAGAAAGATAAATTTTATATACAAGTTGATAAAAACATTACTGAAGAAGAATTTGATAATCTTTATCAAAAATGTTTATATTTTTATCCTTTTTTAACTTCAAAGGCAGAAGAATCCATATCAACTGCACTAATTAAAAGTAAAGATGACTTGTCTCATCTTGAAACTTTATTAAAAAATAAAGAAAAATATAATGGTCTTATTGAAATCAAAGACATTATTAAAAACGAAGCAAATATCATTTTTGTCGATAACATTACTTCCTATTATATGTTTAATTTGATGCAAGTTTTTAACGAATTAACCATTAAGCAACATTATGAAAATAAAACAATCAAAAACCTTATTAAGCCATTTAAAAAAGATAAAATAGATCGAGAAGTTTTAGATATGAATTCTTTTTTCTCCTATTTTACCTTTAAATTTAACAATGACTATACTGAAATCCTTGTTAGGAGTCCGGTCGACTTTAATGCGTTCTATTATATTCTTTTTTTATTAGACCAATTTGAAAAGACCAACTACATTTAAGGAAGTAGCCACCTCTTCATTTCCTGCTAACTGTATAACTCCAAAATAAAACAACAAAACAATTACAACTATTTGAATTATTGAAAGAATTATAGAAGAGATTAACATTCGATATTTGTGCACACTATCTTCAATTCTAATTTCTTTAAAACATAATTCCATTACTAAAACGACGGGAGCTCCAAAAAGAATAGATACTAATATTACATCAATATCTCTAACTTTTGTCTTCCTTTCTCCTCTAATATAACGAAGATATTTGATCTCAATCATATAAGTTCCCAAAAGACAAATAAGAATTGCACTAAAGAAAATATAAATACTAATCATAATTAATAACAAAGGAGTCAATTATAGACTCCTTTAATTTTAAGTAATATTGAAAGAATTTTAAATATTATTTCTTTCTTAAATATTTAGCACAATCAAGAGCAACCGCGACTAATACAATTAAACCCTTGATAGCTAATTGATAGTTAGAATCAGTGACACCGATATATTGTAAGACAACTGTAATTGTTTGGAATAAGATAGCACCAATAACAACACCTGAAATCTTACCAACACCACCCGAGAAGGAAACACCACCAACAACACAAGCGGCGATAGCATCAGTTTCCATACCTTGACCAGTTTGAGCTCTTACGTTACCAGTGTAAATACCATAAATAGAACCACCTAATCCATAAAGGATACCAGCCATAATGAAGACACCCATTGTGATCCAGAAGACTGAAATACCAGAAACGCTAGCTGCTTCAGGGTTGCCACCAACTGCGTACATATTTTTACCAAAGGTGGTTTTATTCCAAATAAACCAAACAATAATTATAGCAAGTAATGCCCAAAGAATCATAATTGGGAAATTTGTTCCTGGAATGTATCCAGTAATTGCTTCTTTTAAATCTGGATCTGGAGAACCTGTAAAAGTATTACCAGTGATACCAGCTAACATACCGAAGGTAAAGAGTTGAGTTGCAAGAGTTGAAACGAATGGATGCATCTTGAATTTAGCGGTAAAGAAACCTGCAATTGATGTAATAGCAACACATGCGACAATTGAAAGGAGGAATCCTAAAACAACTCTTAATCCAAATGGTATTGCTGAAAAATCTGGAGAAACGCCAAAGAATGTAACGGATGTTGTGCCTGATGTAGTGACTAACATACCTGTTAAAACCGAAGCTAAACCAACTAATCTACCAACAGAAAGATCGGTACCAGCAAGGAGGATTAATCCTGCAACGCCAAGCGCTAAGAACATTTTTGGTGAAACTTGGTTAAGAATAGTTCTAATTGTTGAAAGATTGAATAAGAACGCTCCATTTTGAATTGCATATAAAATAACTGCAAAAATTAATAATACAACAATAGCGATATATAAGCCGTTAGAAAGGAAGAATTTTCCTAAATTAAATTGATACTTATAGTTTTCGGCTTTATATGCATATTTAAGATCGAGTGGTAATTTACGGTTATTAGCAAGTTCGATTGCATTAAATTTTTCAAGTTGAAAGCTGTGCATCTCATCTTTTAATTTTTGTACACTTTCTTTAAACCTGACATTTGCATCGTTTTTACCAGTTTCAAGAGATAATTTCAAGTCTTTACCAGCGTTTAAATGATTTTGCTTAACAGTTTTTAATTCTCTATTAGCAAGCTCTTTAGCTTCTTCACCAACAGCTTGTTCAATTTTTGCTTGAGCCTCAGCTAATTTAGTTTCATAAGCAGAATCTTCTTTTGCTTTATCTTCTTGATATTTTGCATTTAATTCTGCAACTTTTGTTTTATATTCATCTTTATAAACAGCAGTTTTTTCTGCTTTAATAACTTTTAAAGCTACATAATAGTCTTTATAGTTAGTAGTCATTAAAACTCTAACTGTTTTATACAATAATTTGACGTGAGCGCAATTATATTTTCTTACTATATCTGCTTCTTTAATTGATATTTTATTACTCTTCAAGATTTTATTTTTAACGCTCTTTTCAAGTTGCTTATTCTTACGAATGTTTGTATTTTCGTTTTTTAAGTTTTCTTTCTTAGCAACACCATCTAATCTTAAGGCGTCAATCCTATCTTGAAGCGATTTTTGAAGAGCGCCAATATCTTTATGAGGGATGGTAGTTTCTTTTAAAACTTTCCACAATTCATTGAAAAGCCCAGCAATATCTTCTTCTGTTGTCTTTAATGAGTCAAGTAAAGAAGCAACTTCTTCCTTACAAGAAGCAACAACACTATTTTCATCTCCTGTTCCTTTTGCTCTAATTGCTTTTGATTCAAGTTCAATACACTTTCCACGTGGACCACTAGCAACTAATTCATCGATTTTTGCAAGAAAACCATCGATGGTGGCTTTATTTTCACTATAAGGAACTTTTTCAATTTCTTTTTTACCCATATTTTCTCCTTATAAGTACTTAGCACTGAGTCTAAGTAATTCTTCTTGATTTGTTTCCTTAGTATTGACAATTCCAGCAAGGTGATAGTTACTCATAACAGCAATTCTATTTGTAATACCTAAAATTTCTGGCATTTCACTAGAAACGACAATACAAGTTTTACCGCGTTTTGCCATATCAATAATAAGTTGATAAATTTCATATTTTGCACCAACATCGATACCTCTAGTTGGTTCATCAAGTAAAAATAATTCTGGATCTCTTTCTAACCATTTACCAATAATGACTTTTTGTTGGTTACCACCAGAAAGTGAAGAAATAGAATCTGTTGGTCCCATACATTTTGTATGCATTGTAACAATTTCTCTAACAGTAGCATCTCTCATTTTACGATTGTCGAGATAGAATGCGGTTTTACATTTATCCAAAGAGACAATTGTTGTATTAAAAATTAAATCTCCTTTTCCAAACATACCAGTTTGCTTTCTTTCTTCTGTAACAAAAGCAAAGTTATAATCAATTGCATCTTTCGCATCCTTAAATCTTAATTCTTTGCCTTCATAAATGATTTTGCCGCTCTTGATGCTTCTTAATCCAAAGATGGTTTCGAGAAGTTCGCTACGCCCAGCTCCAACAAGACCATAAATACCAAAAATTTCACCTTTTTTTACAGTGAAAGAAATATCTTGAAGGTGTGGCTCATAAAGGGTAGAAAGATTTTTAACTTCAAAGATAACGTCGCCCGGATTATTGTCGACAGGAGGGAATCTTTGATCAAGTGATCTACCAACCATCGCAGAAATAAGCTCATTCATGTTGGTTTCGCTTGTTTTTTTGGTTAAAATCATTTCCCCATCTCTTAAAACGCTAACTTCATCACAGATTTCAAAAATTTCATCCATTTTATGTGAAATATAAACGAAAGAAACACCTTGATCTCTCAAATTGGAAACAATTGAGAAAAGTTTTCTAACCTCTCTTTCTGTTAAGGAGGAAGTCGGTTCATCTAAAACGATGATTTTAGCGTTATAAGAAACTGCTTTGGCAATTTCAACCATTTGTCTTTGAGAAACAGACATGGTTCTCATTTTTTGTTTTGGATTAACAACCATATCTAGACGCGCAAATAAGTTCTTCGTTTCATTTAACATGTGATTTTCGTCAATAACCCCAAACTTTGTGGCATATTTTCCAAGCCACATGTTATCCAAAACAGTTCTATCCAAACATTGGTTAAGTTCTTGGTGAACCATTGCAACTCCGTTTTCTAAAGCATCTTTAGGACCTGAATATTCAGCTGGTCTTCCATCAACTAAAATTGTTCCGTCATCTTTAGCGTAGATACCGAAGAGACATTTCATCATCGTTGATTTCCCAGCTCCATTTTCACCCATAAGTCCCATAACAGAGCCTTTTCTAACTTTAAGATGGATATTTTTAAGAACGTGGTTCTTGCCAAAAGATTTAGATAATTTCTCTATTTCAAGAATATATTCGTTTTCTTTTGTCATATTTTTTCCTCTTAATTGTTATAAAGGCGCTTAGAATCCAAAGAAGCCCAAGCGCCTTTAAAATTAATTGTTAATTATTAAATGTTTAATTAATTATTGAAGTGCGTTGTACCAATCTTTAATAATTTGACCTTGAGCAGCACCTTGACCTGTTGATGAAGAACCAACATAGTAAACTTTTTCTAAGCCAGAAAGATCAGCAACATCAGTATTGTCAGAGGTTTTTGGTTGTCTATTAAAGAATACAACTGGAACATCGCCAACTGCTTCTAAATATGATTCATAGTTAGCGTGAGTAATGATGTTTAAAGCAACGCAATCAAAATCGGTTTCAGTAACAGCAGCTCTAACTCTATCTAATAAGTCGGTATCATTAGTACCATCACCAGCAACTGGAGTGACATCAAAGCCTAAGGATTCAGCATAGTGAGGTAAAGCCTTCATGAAAGTTTCAGAAATGTAGTTATCGTTTGCTGAATAGTAAGCAACTAACATTTTCTTACCAGCAACTGCGCTATCTTCATTAACTGTAACATAAGCACCAGGTTTCTTTTCATCAGCATTTCCTGCTGTAACAGCACTTAATTCTGTAGAAATAACATGATCAGAGATTTCGCTTGTAACTAAGTTAGCCTTTCCGTTATAACCAGCAACGACATCATCTTCACCTTTAATTAAGTTAGCTAAGACAAGAGCGGTAGTTAATGCTTGATCATCACCGTTTTGAGAGACTGAACCAGCTAAGGTACCAGCTTTAATCATATTACATGCTTCAGTTAAAGCATCGAAACCAATAATAGGAGTTCCAGGAACTAAGCCAGTTGCACCAGAAGCTGCGATTGCCATACCATCATTGTTAGAAATAATGAAATCTAAATCATCACCGTATTGAGTGACCCATGTTTCAACTGTTTCTTTAGCGGTTTGGTCATTCCATGAGTTACCGTTTGTATCGATACATGTCTTTCTTGCAAGTTCTTTGACTGTGAATCCGCCGGCAGCTGCGATTTCGTTCATAGCATCAATACAACCAGCGGTTCTATCTTCTGCTTCAGGGTTTCCGTCTTCACCAACTAAAATAACATATCCAAGTTCGTTATCGACTTCAACAGAGTTTTCCCAAGTCCATTCGGTTCTACCTGTTCCACTTTGTTCACCACATGCGACGACTCCGCTTAATGCTAATGCACAAACTGCAAATGCGCCAAATAATCTTTTTTTCATAATTATTCTATTTAATCCTCCTAATAATTATAGAAATTATTAAGAAATGAACGTTTTTCAAAAGAATAAACTTTCTTTTCTTAATGTCTTCTTAATTATAAAATGAAAGCGCTTTCAATACAACCTTTTTATTTCAAAAAAAAATTAAAAACTTGCTTGTTTATCATTAAAAATTGTCATTTTTAACATGATTTTTAAAAACTTTAATGTAAATTAATGTAATGAATTTAGTTAAAAATGGCAAAAAGTTATTAAAAATATTTTTAATTATCTCACTTAAAAAAATCTTTAAGATATTTATAGATAAAAACTAATGAAGATAAATCTATTAATTCATTCAAATTAACATTAATTTTCTCATTGTCAAAATTAATGCTTACATCAAAAAAGACATCGTTAAGTTCTATCTTCTTTGTTTTTTGGAATTGAATAGCCATCTTTGCAAAATATTGTGATGCACTTCTATCGTTTCTTTTTTCATCAAAATAGCCTAAAAAGGTTTTATAAGTTTCTAAGATTACTTCAAAAGTTAGAGAGTTTACAATAATTAAGGTTCCTTTATTGTTAAAGAAGTCTTTTATATTAATAAAACCATAAAAATTATCTTTTAATTCTTTATTATTATTAACAAAACTGAGAATTTCTTCTTCGTTTTCATAATTATTAGATAAATATCTAATATCCATTTCCAATTTTTTTGAAAGCAGAATTTGTCTGATCTTATTATAGTTATTTCTAAAACTATTAGTGTTAGATTCTTCCAAATTACTCACATTAAAAGGATATAGGAATGAAACGTTATTATCGTTTTTATATAAATATATTGAATCGGGATTAATTACGGAATTATTATTTCCATTACTAAAATCAAATATTATATCGGGTTCTAAATTAGATTTGTGATAATAATCTTCTATTTTAAAGTCATAACTTACCATGTCTTTAAAATAGATGTTACCTTTATTTATGTCTTCTAAATATAGAACTATTATCTGATCTATGGCTTTATTTCCTAAATAAAAGTATTTAATGGATTCAAAAATTTTATTAATATCTTTAACTTCTTTATTTAATTTAAATCCAATTACATAAGTATTTTCGTTTATTAAACTATTGTTCATAATGATCTCTATTTAACTACCTAATCTATTTAATCAATGTTATTACTATAAAAATCTTTTCTATTATATATAAAATAAGGATAGAGAAAATAGTTATTCATTTAGCCAGACATCTTTATTTAGGTGTTTTCTTTTTTTAACATTTTTACTTTTTCTTAATCTTTCATCAATGATTTCAATAGCATCTTTTGCTATTTCATCATAATCAAAATCGATAGTAGCATAATCATAGTTTTGATGTAGTCTTTTTAAGACTGCATCAAAACCTACTATATTAATATGATTATTCTTTTTTAAATCAAATATCTTATTAATGAAGAATAATTCTTGAAGTAGTCGGTCATTATAAACAAATATACCATCATATCCATCTTCAAGAATTAATTCTTCATTTTTATAGATATCTTCTTTAGATACTAAAATATATGGAGTATTCTTACTATTAACTACATTTAAAAAACCTGCCATTCTTCTTTCGCTTGATTCACTATTTATTTCATAGATATAGCATAATTTTTTACTGCCTTTATCAAGTAGATATTGCGCAGCTAATTCTCCCCCTTTTATATCATCAGTAGAAATATAATCAATATAAGGAATCTTAGTTTTTCTACCAATTAAAAGAATTGAAATTGAATTAATTTTAGCAATTTCACTAGCATTTTCTTCAACCTCATTAAAGGAGACAATTAAATCTATTTTTCTATAGATACATTTTTTAATGATATCAGTATCTACTTTTTTAAATTCATTGGTATTAACAACCACTAAATCATATTTATGTAGATTAATCATTTCTACTATCTTTTGACCCATAACTGCGAAATATGGATTTAAAAAAGAATCAAAAATTAAAGCAATAGTGTGAGATTTAGTTATTTGGAGGTTATATTTTTTACCTTGATAACCAAGTCTTATTGCTTCTTTTCTTACTCTTTCTTTAGTGTCTTCACTAATATCATCTAAATCTCTTAATGCATGTGAAACACTATTTATAGAAAGATTTAAGTTTAAGGCGATTTCTTTTAAAGATACTTTGTTACTTTTTCCCATAAATTAGTATTAATTTAAATATATTTTAATGTTGATTAACATTGATAGCTATCAATGTTTAATATATTTTATCACATGATTATTTTATATAAATAAAATAATCTTAAATTAATTATTGTTTGGAATATATTAAAATTAATTAATAGAATAATATAGTTGTTTATTTATTAATTATTTATTTATTTATGAAAGAAAGAGTTATTGCATTAATAGATATGAAAGCTTTTTACGCATCAATTGAATGCGTAAAAAGAGGATTAGATCCTTTTTCTACTCCTCTAGTGGTAACTGATACTTCTAGAAAAGAATCTACTATTGTATTAAGTGTATCTCCATATTTAAAAGATAAAGAAGGAGTACCTTCTAGATGTAGAAGAAAAGATCTACCAAAATCGTTAGAGAACCATATTATTTTTGCTACCCCTAGAATGGAACTATATGTTAAAGAAAGCGCAAAAATAGTATCTATTTTCTTAGATTTTGTAGGTTTAGATGATATCCATATTTATTCTATTGATGAATGTTTTTTAGATCTTACTCCTTATTTAACTTTATATAAATGTAGTCCAGTTGAATTAGCAAAAAGAATCTTAAATAAAATAAAACTAGAAACTGGATTAACTGCAACATGTGGATTAGGTTCTAATATGTTTTTAGCTAAAGTAGCAGATGATATTTATGCTAAAAAAAATAAAGACTTTATTGCTACTTTATTTAAAGATGAAATAGAGTCCAAATTATGGACTATTTCACCTTTAAATAAAGTATGGGGTATAAGTGATGGATATTTAAAAAGATTAAATAGATTAGGAATATATAGTGTTTATGATCTTGCTAACTTTAATAAGAATGATTTAATAAAGGCTTTTGGAGTATTAGGGGAAGAATTATATAGCCACGCTAATGGAATAGATGAAACTAATATTAGAGAAAAATATATTCCTATTAATAAGGCTATTAGTAATGGGCAAGTGTTAATGAAAGATTATTCTTTTAAAGGAGCACTACTTGTTTTAAAAGAAATGAATGATGATTTATGTTTTAGATTAAGAGCATTAAATAAAAAGACATCTATCATTCATTTAAGTGTTGGATATACATTAAAAACCATCGAAGATTTTGGGTTTTCTCATGAGTTATCTTTATCTTTTCCAACCAATAATAATGAAGAAATATATGAAGGAATAAAGTATTTATTTAATAAATATGCTAAAGATTATCCGATAAGAAGACTAAATATTACTTTTTCAAATTTAACTAATAATTCTTATAAGCAATTATCGCTATTTAAAGATGAAGAAAAAGAAATGAAAGAAGAAAAATATTATGATTATGTCGATGAAATTCAAGAAAAATATGGCATGAATAAACTTTTAAAATTAGATTCTAAAAAGGAAGATTCTACTGCCAAGATTAGACATAATCAAATTGGTGGTCATAGAAAATAAATTTTATTTCTTACTAAAAACTAAGCATTAAAGTTAATGCTTAGTAAGTTTTATTTTGAAGCTTAGCGGAACAACAGTAGACTTTAAAAGTTTTCACGTGAAAACTTTTTATATTCTAATTTATTGATGAATAGCCTTCATTAAGTAGATATTCTGCAACTACATCTCTTGCAGTTACATCTACTTCTATTATTTCTTCACAATAAGTTCTCGTTGAAACTGAATAGGCAACATAATCAATAGTTGCAACATAATAATAACCGTCAATATTATTTTCGGTCTCGCTTCTAACTAAATTCGATGCATTTCTTATAAAAGAAGGATAAATTGCTTCGTTTATTTTCAAAATACACAAAGTATTTTCAAAAGGATATACCTTAATTAAATCTCCATAAGTAAATTCGCCTTCTGCTATATTACTTCTTATGCCGCCGCTATTAACCATTCCGCCATCGCAAAGGATTTTTGGATCATAATATGAAGCATAATTTAATAATGCATAAGAAACATATCTGGCAAAATTATTTCTAGAAACATATGAATCGAAATTATATAAAACTTGGTCTCTTATAGATTCAATATTTTCACGATATTTATCATAAATATCGTTAATTTCTCGGTCTTCATATGAGAAGGTTTCGTTACCAAATGTTTCAACATTTTTAACACTACTTCCAACTACTTCGTATTCATTATTAACAAGTTTTAAATCTAAAGTAATTTCAGAAACATAATTTCCATTATCTCCACCTTCTACATATGGAACCAAGTTATTAACGTTATCTAAATATCCATCCCTAACATTATGATCATGACCTAAAAATAAAGCATCAATATCTCCAACTAAATCTTCATAATAAGTAGCATTCCCGTCATGTGTTGAAAGAACAACTATTTCACAATCTTCCTCTTCTTTTAATCTTTTAGCCTCTTCTTCAATTAGGGCAATACTTGATTCATATGAAAAATCTTCACTAATAGTAGCTAAAATAGAATCGCCAATATTTGGCATAATTGCACCAATTATTCCAACATTTATGCCTTCTTTTTTTATTACTACTGAATCTTTTAAATATTCTGGTTTTGAATGATCTTCACTATAAAAAATATTGATTCCTAAAAGTGGGAAATCCATAGATGCTTCCATTTCTTTTAAAACATCTTCACCCCAGTCAAATTCATGATTTCCTATAGTCATTGAATCAAATCCAATATCATTCATGGTTTCTATAACTACTTGACCATAAGTAATATTAGATTCTGCTCCTCCTTGAAACATATCTCCACTAGAAATAATGAAGGTATTTTCTGGATTAGCTATTTTCATATTCTTTAAATAATTACCAATTCTAGATAATCCAGTTTGCTCATAATCTTCATCATATAAATATGCCCCATGGAAATCATTAAGTGCATAAAATTTTAAGGTTCTTTCATCTACTCTTTCTCCTTCTACTTTACTTAAACTATTAGAACAAGACGATACATTAAATGTAAGTAAAGCTAAAATGGAGGTTATTAACATCAATTTATACTTTTTCATAATAAAGATTTTACCTTAATTGTCTATATTTTAAAAGGACTGTCATATCAATATGACAGCCCACATATTTAATTATAATAAAGTGTAAAACTAGTTAGAAGTTATTCAACAACACTTAAGTTAACGAGTTGTAATCCTTCAGAAGTTGTAGGGAGAGTATCTGCGCCTTTAACATTGAAAGTAATATTACCTTTTAATGAAACAGTATCACCATCTTTTAATGCACCTAAAGCAGCTAAAACTTCTTCACCATGATATCTACTATCAGCTTTACAATCAATGACTGCACCACTTGCTGTAGTAATTTTGAAGGTGACATTTTCATAATTATCTAAAGCGTGTTCACTAACTGTACCAGTAACAGTAGCTGTTCTACCAGTATCTTTACCATCGATTCCATCTAAGGTTTCTAAACTAACTTCAACTGGAGTAGTGCCTCTATTCTTATCATCAACTAAGATATCTGCACCTCTATCAATTTGGAAACCACCATTATAAATAGATGTTGTACCACTAATCTTTAATGAATCTCCAACTTCAATTCCTTCATCAGCTGTTGAACCATATAAGAAGATAGCATATTCTCCATCTCCAACAAACATTCCATAACTTCCAAAGTTACCCATGAATTTACCATAGAATGCGACATCACCGCCAATTGGTTGAGCGTAGACGTCTTCAATGCTTGAATAGGTAATTTCGGTTGAAGAAACTGTAATTGTAACTGGATCAGAAGTAACACTTCCACCTTTTGCAACGATTGTAGCAGTACCTGCTTTTCTACCATAAACTTTGTTTCCATCGAGTTCAACAACATCACTACCTTCAGTAACTTCGAATGTAACACCGCCTACTGTAACGTTATCTGGAGTATATTCATATCTTAAGGTTGTATAAGCGTTAATATCGAGAGTTGTATCTTCTGCGGATAATGTAATTGTTTCATAATCAACAGTAACGCCTTCTTCAATATTTAAGATATCACCTTTACATTGAATAACACCACTATATTCAGCAAGCATTAATTTTAAGGTGACTGTATCGCCTTTTTTGGTTTGTGGATTTCCTTCTTCATCTAAGAAGTCTTGTGGGTTTGAGTATGACCATTTACCACCTGCCCATGATAATCCTGGAGTAGTTGAAGCGCCATAGATTAATAATTGATCATCTGGATTTTCTTCATCATAAACATAGAAGTTACCATAGCTAGTTGGTCTATCTTGAGGACCATATGAACCGTCATCATTACCATAGAAGTCGCCAACTTTAGCAGTAATTTGATAAATTGGTTGATTAACTTCGTTATTCCAATCAGCAAAACTCATACCTAAGATATCTGCGACTGTTACTTCGGTTGCTTCTGGTTCTTCTAATGCTTTTTCAACTGTAACACTAACTGTGTCAGTAATATCACCGTTATCTGTATGTGCGGTGACTGTAATGGTAGCTGTACCTGCACCAGCTGGAGTGATATATCTTCCTAAGACTCCAACGACTGCGGTATCGCTTGAAGTAATTTCAATTTTTCCATCAGCAACAGCTTCACCGATATTTGCTGTGCTTCCGGTAAGAGAGATTTCAACCATTCTATTAGTAGTTCCTGCATACCATGGGGTTGCTTGTAAAGCGTCTTTATTTCCAATAGTAACGCCAGTAACACCTACTAATACTGTGCTATCTTCCTTTTGACCACAAGCAGTCATTCCAACTACAGTTGAACCTGCGATTGCACCAAAGGCTAATACGCTGATTAATGTAGTTGCAACTTTAAATTTTTTTCTAGACATAATTCTCCTCCTAAAACTTTATTGCTTCACTCTCTAACTAGAGAATCTAGATAAATTTATTGGTGAAATACACCATTTTGTATGTCTTTAAGTAGCGCCTCATTTCTTTTAACTTTATTTCTACCATAAATAAAGCTAGCAATTCCGAATACTATTAAAATAGCTCCTAAAGTAACAAGTGCTATAAAGACATAAAATTCAACACAGTCAGTAACTAAAATACCGCCTGCTGTAGCCTTAAATGATAAGGCAAAAAACATTAAACCAATGATAAAAAGAATGATTCCGATCATTAAAGAACACATTCCACTAGAAATATTGTTTCTTCCTCTATGAATTTCTGAATGTGATGCTCTTGCTAATGATTTAATATCGTTTTCATCTAAATTTGGTCTTACGAGTTTGCCGCATCTTGGGCAAACATAATAATCTAAAGTATTTACATCTCTTTGATTTTTAACTTTTAATTCGTCTTTAAAATATTGGATATCATTTGCTGCTAATTTTGAAGAAATGACTTCTTTTTGAGTTTCGAATTCCTTTTTAGCTTCTTTTTTTACCTTGTTTTGATTTTCTTTATCAGTTTCTTTTGCTTCAAGAATCTTAGTTCTATATTCAAACTTTCTAACCGAGGTTAAAGATTTAGCAAGATAATTAATATCATTAATATTAATAGAGTCATTTTCTAAAGCTTTTTCGATTTGTTTTTCTTTAATTTTTAATCCGCAATTAGAACAATACATAACTTTCTCCTTAAATAATACTTCTTTTATAAATTAACTAACAAGTGCAAAAGATTCGCTATCTACTGGAATTAATTGGTAGTTAACATTTCCACTTCTTGTCTTATGGAAATTATAGATTGCGCCAGTAACATTAAATGATTTTCCAACGAAATCTTCATAAGTTCTATAAGCTAAAGTTGGATCATCTGGAACAGGTCTATAAACAAATGGAATATAAACGTTGTAATCGAGTTCATTCCCATTCTTATCTTCGATATAAAGGGTGATTGAATCTTCTCCATCATATCCACCAGTAACGACCACTTCTTCGGTTAAATTAACTGGGGAGAATAAGCATTCAAATTGTTCACTTTTTAATTCGGTTGGAGCGTATGTAAAATCATGAACTTTTAAAGAATCGTCTATAGTATCAGAAGTGTAAATTACTTTTCCATCATTTTCATTAGTATTAATATCAACTCTTGGGAATGAATAAACACCAGTGATTTGGAAACCAAAATTCTCACTATCTTCAGCGACTCCACAAAGTTGGATATAGTTATTTTTAGTTGTAAATCTTGAAGGAGTTGAACTCATACCAGTAAAAATATTAATTCCAGCCCATTCTCCTTCTGGATTTGTAGAACCGGTTTCTTCATCGAAGAATCCTTGTAAATAAAGGATATGATCGGCATAACCAGCGACAGTTCCTTGAATCCTTACGTTTTCTCCATCATATGGATTAATATAATTTGGATCTTTTAATGATTCTTCGACTGCTTTTTTAAGCTCTAAAAGTGAAACATCAACATAATCGCCATAGTTAAATAATGGGTCAGGTTCACCTGAGAAAAGATTAAGTTTATAATCTCTTGCTTGTTGTTCTGCAAGAGTAAATGTTTCGACATATTCAGGAATTTCACTTAAATTTTTAACCCATGAAAAGCCTTCTTGAACTAGCATGAGGTTTAAACATTTAAGTTCATCAATTGGAGCGTTTTCTTTTTCTTCGTTTATCCAAATTAAGGATAAATATCTACCACCTGTTGAATCAGTTTCAGGTTCACGATATTCAAAAAATGGAGAGGAAAGAACAATTGTTCCATTTTCATTAGCATTAGTTAATTTTTCTTTTGTAAAATTTGATGCTGCTTTTCCGTATTCTTGAACCTTTCCGGTTGATTCTGGAGTATCAACACCATAAAATCTTGCTTTTATAAGTTCACTATCACCACTTGCTGAAACAAAGTGAGCAGTGTCGCCATCAATAGCGGTATAAAGTTCAACTTCTCCGATTCCATCGGTTAAAAATTCATGACCTTCATACTCTAAAGTCAATTTGATATCGCTATTAGAAGCGTAATCTATAAAGCCTTTTTCGCCACAGGAAACAAGACCCATGAGGAGGCCAACTATCATTATATTTGGATAGATAAATTTCTTAGTTAAGTGTGTTCTCATTTTAATCCTACTTTCTATTCAATTATTCGTATTTTTTTACATTGAGATATTTGTTAATTGTTCAGCTCTATCAAAAGCTTCATCAATTGTTTCTTGTCCGAGAAAAACTTGGGTAATAATTCCGCCGACTTGTTCTCTAGCAGTGGCAGTTCCTCTAAAGACAGGATAGTTAAAGTAATTTCCGTTAATTTCGTTTGCTACGATATTTGCGCATCTAGGCATAAAATCGCTTTCTTCCAAATAAGAAGCATATACTTCGTTGGTATAACAGCTTTCTCTAACTGGTGCGTAACCATTAGAAGCTAAGCAAATATCGATATTATTTTCTTCATTTGTTAAATATTTCATTAATTGCCAACCAATCTTGGCTCTTTCATCGTTTACTTCATTAGATAAACTATTATTTTTTAATAATGTTAAGGTAACACCTTGTGAAACATATTTATTATATTCTTCAGATGTACTTGAAGAAGGAACTTTTGCGATTCCAACATTAAATCCTGCAGCACCTGGATCGTTATATCCAGCTCCACCAGTTGAACCAACGGTAAAAATACATTCCATATTTACGAAAGTATCACTTCCGTATTCATTATTATTGGTTCCTTTTGTTAAGAATAACCCCTCATCATAGTAACCTTTTAATTCTTCAACCATGGCTTTAGCTTGTTCGTTATTAAAATCAATTCTACCTTTACCACCACTCATTGAAACATATGGAATATTTCTTTGATATGATTGACCAATAAAAAGGTTTGCATCACTATCATAAACCATCGGAGTAATGAGTCCGCTTCCATAGGTTGAAAGATTTTTTGAGATAAATCTAAGTAAATCCATAAATTCATCCCAGGTAATTGTGTTCATATATTCTTCAATATCAACTACTGTTGGGTCATAATCCTTCATAACTCTAACCAATAAGTCTTGGTTATAAAGTAAAACTTCACTTGATTTCATTAATGGTAAAGAATAAGTACCATCTTTAACATATTGCTTACCCTCTTCTATAAAAGAAGGAACAAAGTCTTCTTCGCCTTTTAAAGATGGATTTAATTCTTCTTGAGCACTAAATCCAATTTCTGGATCAGTAAAGAAATCATCAAGATTATAAACCCATTGACGATCACTATCTTCTTCAAGAGCTAAATATTCAGCAACATGATCTGGATAAGCAACTGCAATTGTTGGAGTATTGCCAATAGCAAATCCTTTAGATACTTTATCTAAAATTTCATCGTATCCGCCTTGATATTCAAACTCAATAGTAATGTCTTCTCCTGTTTGAGATTCATAAATTGCTTCAAAATCTTCAATCTTATTTTGAACAACGTTTTGGATATCTTGTCCAAATGTATGCCAGAAGATGATTGTTTTTCCTGAAGCTTCGCTTGTTTTACCACAAGAAGCAAGTATAAAAGAGGCAGAAAAAAGTATTGAAGTAGCCAATTTCTTAAAATTATTAAACTTCCTATTCATTCTTTTTCTGCCTCCTAAATTAATTCTTTTTAAATCTTTATATTAGTCATTGAATTATAAAGCTAAATTACACATTGCTTCAGCGTCAGCAAATAATTGATCAATATCAGCTGCATCGCCTTGTAATAAAACTTGAGTTAATAAACCACCAACTTGAGTTCTTGCTGTTGAAGAACCTTTAAATGCTGGGGATGTGAATAATGTATCGGTCATTGTTCCATAATAAACAAATCCGTTAGCAGTTAATTTTTCCATACTCTTATCTTGTTGAGCATCAGCATCTGCAGCTGCTAAATAAGCAGGATCTTCAAGATTTGATAATCTAATTGGATAATAACCAGTTGAGTTTAAAGCCCATTGTAAGGTGTTTTCTGGGGTAGTGATATATTTATAGAATAACCATGAAGCTAATTTTCTATTTTCATCACCATGATCTAAGATACACATAGATGGACCTTGGAGAATTGTTGAAGGTGTTCCACCATCAGCTTGTGGGATTTTAGCAACACCAACATTCATTGGGTTTGAATCTGAGAATTGATATTTAATACCACCAGTTGAACCAACTGAGAATAAACATTGATTGACAGTGAATTTTTCGTTAACGTAGTTACCTTCATTAGTACCTTTTGTAAAGATGTAACCTTTTTCATAGTATTCAGCAAATTCTTGTAATTTTGCTTTCATTTCAGGTGTATTAAAATCTATACTTCCTTTACCATCTTCGGTAACGCTTGTATATGGATAACCATATTGATGAGCTAAAGTAATAAATAAGTTATCATCACTATCATAACCTAAGACTCTTGTAACACCATCATCTTGAGGTTGAATGATATCTCTAACTTCTGCATCGTATTTTAATAATGCCGGTGCGAGTTTTCCAAAGAATTCTTCCCAAGTTAAGTTATTTAAATAAGCTTCATTTAATGGGTTTCCACTATTGATTGAACTATCAACTTCACTTAAATCTAAACCGATTAAGATATCTGCGTTATAAAACATACCTTCGGTTGATTTTGAGAATGGAACTGACCATGTTCCTTCAACAGTATATTGAGTACCTTCTTCCATATAGGAAGGAACGTAATCGTTAAATTCTTCTTCAGTTAATCCGTATTCTGGATGATTGATATAATCATCTAATTGGACTGCTCTACCATAGTCGATATAATTAGAAACGTTATCTGGGTAGCCATAAGCTAAGTCTGGATAGTTATTACCAGTGAAACCAGTAATAATCATGTTTTCTAAATCATCATAATTTCCACTAACTTTATTGTTAACAACGGTAACATTTGGTTCGATTTCTTTAAAATCTTCAACCCATCTGTTTAAGTTAGCTTGACCTTCATCACCGGCGGTTGTCCAAAGATAGATTGTTGTAGGTGTATCAATAATTCCACCTTCGACAGTTCCACTTCCTCCACCGCTATTTCTACCACATGATGCTAAAGCAACTGTAGTGCTTGCAAGGAAAGCTAAAGTTAAAAATTTCTTTTTCATCTTAATATAAAGACCTCCATTTTTTATCCTTTAATACCTGCACGTCCAACACCTCTCATTATGTACTTTCTGAAGAAGATGAAAAGTAAGAATAATGGGACAGTAACAAGGACTGTTGCAGCTGTTTGATAACCATATTCAACTCTACCAGAGTCCGCGTCAACGAAACTTGAACCTCTTAAACCGTTTGAAATAAGGCGGAATTCGTCTTTGTTGGCAACTAAGTTTGGCCAGACATATGAGTTCCATGCACCCATAAATTTCAAAATACATATAGAGATTAGCGTTGGGGCAGCAAGAGGAACCATAACCTTCCATAAGAATGACCAGTCACTCTTACCATCGACCTTGGCAGCTAAATATAGTTCATTTGGGATTTGCTTAAAGTTTTGTCTAAGCAAATAAATATAGAAGACGCTAACCCAGAAAGGAACGATCATTGCAGCGTATGCGTCCATTAAGGTTGCACCTTCACCAATCCAACCGAATGCGGCTACTGTAATATAATTTGAAATAACCATCATTTCACCTGGAATCATCATAGTCATTAAAAAGACCATAAATAATGCTTCTCTACCTTTGAAGTTTAATCTTGCAAAAGCAAAAGCTCCAAAAATAGTGGTAATTAAAGTACCGATTGTTGAGAAAATCGCAACAACAATGGTATTTGTCATATATGTTAAGAAATTAAAGTGATTGAAAACATAAACATAGTTTGTCCACATAACAATCGTTGGGAAGAATGTTTGAGTGGAACTTAAAATTTCACTATTATTCTTTAAAGATGTAATAATCATCCAATAGAATGGGAAGACCATAAGTAAAGCAAAGAATGTAACTACTATATATAAAAGGATAGTAGAGAAAACTCTTATTACTTTTTCTCTTTTTCTAATAGATTCAACACTTTTATTGCCTTCTTTGATGGTGATAGAAATATCAACATCAACGTCTTTATCATTAGTGAAGTCTATATATTGTTTTAAAGTAGTAGATGAATTAACCATAACCTAATCTTAGCCTCCTTCTAATAATAAACTCTCTTCTTAGATAACCAAAGTTGTAAGAAGGTAAATAAGAGAATGATAACGAATAATAATACCGCTGCAGCAGCTGCTAAGCTGGTGTTGGTATTTAAGTTATCATAGATATAGTAAACGATTGTATACATGTTGTAGCTTCCCGTTGAAGTACCAGGACCATTAAATAATGCGACAACAGAGGAATATTCTTTAAATGCTCCAATGAATGAAGTAACCATTAAGTAAAGAATTTGAGGTGATAAAGCAGGAACTGTGATTCTAGTTAAGACTCTCCATTTTGGAGTAGAGTCAATTTTAGCTGCTTGATAATATTGTTTATCAATTCCTTGTAAACCGCTTAATAAAATAAGGATTTTAAATGGTAAGGAACTCCAAACAATATAAATGAATAAAGGAACCATTGCAGTCCATCTATCAGCACCATAAATCCAAGTTATATCAGTTCCAAAGATATAGTTAATAACACCTTGTTGGTCAAATAAAACTGAGAAAACCATACCAATAGCGATGGTGTTAGTAACGTAAGGAAGGAAGAAAATAACTTGATATACTTTTTGGAACCATTTTAAGGAATTGAGTAAAACTGCGATAAGTAAGGCAATTATTAAAGATACTGGAACCGTAACAAAGGTGATTATGAAAGTGTTTAAGAATCCATAATCTATAAGTCTATTATCACGATATCCATTAATATCACTTAGACCTAAAATAGCACCAAAATTATCTAAAGTAAATCCATCAAAACTACCTGTAACATAGTTATAGTTGCTCATGAATGAGATAGCGATGGTATTAATTAAAGGATAGATTAAGAAGATAGCCATTAAAATAAGGACTGGTGCTAAATATAACCAAGCTTTCCAGTTATTGGATTGTTCGTTATCTAAAACACCGCCAACTTTGAATTTCTCTTTAACTTTTTTACGTGAAACAAAATGTACGATAACGTCATTTTGTTCATCGTATTTAGAAACATATGATTCTTTTCTGCCATCATATGATTCACTTCTAGAAAGAGTAAATTCTTTAGTATTTATCGATAAATCTTTGTTTTCCATTATTTAGTCCTTAAATATTAATCGATATAAATTCTTTCTTCAGTAACGATATCAAAGATAAATAATTTATCTTTTTCAACACTTAAAGAGATGTTACCAATGAAATTACCTTCGCTTTGTTGAACGATAACTTTAAATGTTGGGGTTAAACAGTTTTCGTTTTTAGCGATAACTGAAATATCTCTACCTAAAACTTGAACCATTTCACCAGTTGCATGTAAAACATTTTCTTTACTATCAGTTACATTGAATCCTTCTGGTCTAATAGCTACATAAACTTCTTGATCTTTTACATCGGTGGTAGTTTTATAAACTAAATCATCACCAATATATATACCCTTATCTTTAACGTGTCCTTTAAAAACGTTAATAGGTGGATTACCTAAGAATTGAGCAACGAATAAATTCTTAGGATTATTAAATACGTTTTGAGGTGAATCAACTTGTTGTTTAACGCCATTTTTCATAACAACAATTTGATCTGAAATAGACATTGCTTCTTCTTGGTCGTGGGTAACGAAGATGGTAGTAATGCCAGTATTTTGTTGAATTCTTCTAATTTCTTCTCTTGTTTGAAGTCTTAAACGTGCGTCTAAGTTAGAAAGAGGTTCGTCAAGTAATAAAACTTTTGGTTTTTTAACTAAAGCTCTAGCGATAGCAACTCTTTGTTGTTGACCACCAGAAAGTTGAGCTGGTTTTCTTTCTAAATAATCTTCAATTTGAACTAATTTTGCAGTTTCGTTAACGATATCTTTTCTTTCGTTAGCGGTTAACATTCTATAAGCTAAAGCAACACTTGTTTTAACTTCTTCTTTTTTAACATCAAAAGTATTTTTGACGATTGCTTTAACTTCTTCGATTTCGCTTGCTTTTAATTTTTTAATTAAGAAATAGAAAGAAGTATCGCCATTATCATCATATGCAGATAATTCTTTGATGTTTTTAGCATATTTATTTAAAGCGGATTTTAATTTTTTTCTAATTTCGCTTGGATCAACGATATCGATTCTTAAATGCCCATCGCATTTGAATTCAGCTTTAACTGCCTCTAAAACTTCTAAAGCTTTAGCTTCGCTTTGTTTATTAACAGAAACTAATAAAATAGTTTTTCCTTTATTTTCATATGAAGGTGAATATGTGATTTTAAAGCCTTTACCTCTAATAAAATCAAGCATATCGGCGATTAAAATTCCACTTTCGCCCTTAGCTACATCAAGTTCAAAAACATATTGTCCAGCGACAATTTTTTCTTCACTTGGGAGAGCATAAGAAAATCTCATTTTGGCATCAAATAATGCATCAGAAGTTTGTTTTTCTTCAACATTAACTGTTTTTGGTTCAATAATTCTTGGGAAATTATCTATAAAAACATCTTTGTTTTTAGTGTTTTGATTAAATAATTCAACGAGTAAAGTTAAATCTTTTCCGTTAAGTGAAGAAGTAACTTTATATTGTTTTTTGGAAATACCAATCTTACCTAAAAGTGTTTTAGTAGATCTTACGATACCTTCAACATGATCATCTTCTTTCATTTCATACGAATATGTAATTTTATAATCAAAGAAAGTAACAAGAGGAACTTCAACCTTTAAATTTAAAAGTGGGAATTCAACATTCTTATAGATGGTCATATGAGGATAAAGTGCGTAGTTTTGGAAAACTAAACCAATTCCTCTTTTTTCAGGAGAAAGGTTGGTAACTTCTTCTTCACCAAACCAAACTTCACCACTAGTAGGAGTTTGAAGACCTGAAACCATGTAAAGAGTTGTGGATTTACCACATCCTGAAGGTCCTAATAAACCAACTAATTTTCCATCAGGAACTACTAAATCAAAATCATCAACTGCAACAGTATCTTTGATATGTTTTTTAGGATTTCCTGGGAAGATCTTTGTTATACCTTTAAGTTTTATTTCCATACTATTCTCCTCTTATTTACGAATAATTAATGTACCATCATCAATAACATCTTGATTGATTTTAAGCTTATCTCTTCTAACCTTTTCGCGATGATTTTTAAACATGACTATGAAGTATCTAATGAAGTAACCAACTAAGATTATGCTCATTACTCCAAATACGATTATATAAACATCGGTAGGATTATAAATAATCAAGGCATTATCAATGAAATTAACTCTTAATAATATGAACGAGAATAATAGTAAGAGCGATTCAATACATAAATAACCATAGGTTGCGGTTGTAAAGTATTGTTTAGTATTCATTCTCTTAAATTCATCATTACGATTTTTCTTCTTTAAATAGAAGTAGCTAGGAATAACGATTCCAAAGAAGATTGCAGTAGATAATGTTGCGACTAGAATTACGAATAAATCGCCATTAAAGTGAGGATAATCTTCCCCAACATCAAGAGCAACATTTCCGTTACTATCATATAAATCACTCATATGAGTATAAACTCTACCAAATCTTTGGCTAAATGAAGTTCTTCCTAAAGCAGAATTAGTTTCGGTATTAAAGATTTCCATTTGATAATAGATATCTCTTATTTCAATATTTACGATTCTATTAGCATCAATTCCTTCAAAAAGTAAGGCGATTTCTCCATTATGAGAGATATCTTGAGCTTTACTTGAAGAATTAATAACTTCTTCAGTTCCATCATCATAAGTAAGGACAAACTGAGTATCGCCACCAAACGATAACTTACTTCTAATATAATAAGTTCCATTTTCAAGATTTCTAATATTAGTAGAATAAGCTCTATCGGTTGTAGCAGTTAAAGTTGGATATAATTCATCTCCATAATTTTCAACATCAAAAATAAATGATGAATAATTTGAGAAATTACTACTTCTATTGTAGGTGACTTTAAAAAAGTCAGTAACTTCATAGTGAGTAGGATAATATGGAGAGATTAAATCTTGATAATTACATTCAATATATGTTGGATTTTCTAAATCAACAGTTTTTGTATCTGGATCATAAGAAAAAACATTGATAAGTTGGAAGCCATTTTCAAATAAGACTTCTTCGCCATAATTTATGTTAATATCACAGAAAGTTGATAAAGAGTTATAACCTAAAGAACTTCCAATACCATCATAATAAGAGTTATCTTGAACTCTATTAATTAAAGCAGTACGTTTTACAATGTCGCCATCACTTTCTTTTAAATCAAAAGATAATTGAGCGCCATAATTATCATATCCAGGAGCATAATAACCAACGTAATAGTTATTTGCTAAATTACCATCGCTTTTAAAACTAATGGATAATTGGAAAGAAGCTGTTAGATCAGTAACAGCATAATTTCTAACTCTTATTTCTAAATCGGAATTAAGAGTACCTAAAGAAGTATCCCCTTCATCGGAATAAACTTCAACATTATTTGTTTCAACAACACTATCATTATTTTTATATTCGTTATTAGTACCATTAGAGGTAAAAGAAGTGATACTTGTAGCTAATGAAACACCAATAACAAGGTATAAAAAACTCTTAGACAACTCTTTTAGTTTCATAGATAAATTATATCGATAACCCTTTCATAAAACAACCATAATTGTATGTATTTTATAAAAATATTTCAGAAATATTTTTTATAAATTTATACTTAGAAAATACGATAAATATCGTTTAGTTGGAATACTACTATACAAAATAAAATACTCAAAATCAATATCTAAAAATGACAAATTTTAACGAAGTTTAAAATCAACCGTGTTATCACGATTAGAATGTCCTATTGCATCAAACTTATCTTTATAAATTTTAGTGCCATAAGTATCAACTTCAATAATTCCTAACATATAGTCATGGAAATTTTGTCTTTTTTTACTAAATGCCGACATTGATAAGGAAATGATTAAAGGAATCATAAATGTAAAGATAGAAAGAATAACTTCTAAAAATAAGAAAATTAAGAATCTTGCAGTAAATCTTCCAAATCTAACATTAAATTTATCTGGTCCTAAAAGTCCAATTCTAAAAGCAAGTCTTCCCAAAGTCTTTCTTCCTCTAAAGAAAATTAAAGGAATAACATAAAAAGTTAGGGTTGCTCCTATTACGATTCCTAAAGGAATCTCTAAAAATAAAAGCATATTAGATTGATATCTTTGATAATCTAACACGTTTGGGGTTTTAATTAAAAATTGAGCTAAAGCAACTTGATCAATATAAACTTTATAAACATTATCTACATATGAGGAAGTAGGGATTAAAATAGCATCGTTTTTAACAATTTCGCCATCTTCATTTAATATAAAATAAGGTTGGTCATTATATAAAAGATTGTCATTAAGTAAGAATTCTTCATATTCTTTGGTTAGTTCACTTTTATATTCAGGTAAAGAATCAAAAAAGAGGTTAATGTGCTCAACTAAATAGGTTTCTTCTTCTATCGCACTTAAATCGCTTCGATAGTTAATATAAGTAACGATATCTTCGACTCTTTTTCTTTCACTACTATAAGTATATAAAGAAGAGTTAAGTCGAGCGTTATCATACTTTTCGTTTATTTCTTGATAATAAGGAGTGGCTTCTACTATAGATTTAGTACCAAAAAATACTAAAAAACCTAAAAAAGCAAAGACAACAAAATCTAAGAGCATCGCTCCTAATTTTTGAGTGAATCTAGCTTGATAATAAGTTAATTCAATCTTGTTTTTCTTTTCACTAGTAAAGACATCATTACTATTAGTTGAAGTTTTTTTATTACTACTATTTTCACTTGTTTTACTATCTATATTTAAATCTTTTTCATTATTTTCCATACTTTGCTAAATAATATTCATCTAAAACTTGAGAATCAACTACTATTGAATTGGTGGTTAATTCTTTTAATGAGGTGTTATATTTTGTAAATGCGACTAACGCTAAATTAATTAAAGACATTAATAATCCCATTAAAGAAGGAATAAGTAAGATATTCATCGAGAATAAATAAGTAAATCCAACCCTAATAAATGGGATAAACATTAATAAAGTTAATGAATCAATTACCTTAAATAAATAAACACTAAAAAGAAATTTCTTATCAAGTAATCCTAAAGTAGTTTTATTAATTCTTTCCAATTTTAAGACTCTTTCTCCTAGCGATGCCTTCTTTTTAGTAGTTAAAGGAATGATTAAAAATAATACTAATGTTGTAATAAAAAAGGAGATATAAGCATCAATTACATAAATATTTTTAATCTTATTTTCAGTTTCTTCTAAAACAGAATATATCGATAAATATGAGATTTGAGAGTTAGAAGAAGAGATTAAATTATTAGTTCTTATATCAGTAAGAATATGATTATAAATAGGTAAAAATACGTTATTTATGAAGTTTTCATATTCGTTTTCGGCATTAGCACTCATCTCATCGCCTTCAATATAGTTATGAGAAAACATCTCTTTAAAATCTTCTTTAAAAGAATAAGTATTTAAAGGCGTTAATGTATTTAAATCAAAATATCTAGATCCATATTCTTCTAAATAATTATTTAATGTATTAATAGAAGATGAACTATGTTCATCTTCATAATAATTAACATAATAATTATTGAATATATCGTATTTATTTAATTCTTCATCTTCAAATACATAGTATTCAATATATTTAGATGCACTATATTCTAAAGAAGAATCAATATTATATTTCATTCCTTCTACTTCACTATTAAAGAATAACAATTCTCTTTCATATAAAAGATCATAGATATCCTTTTGTGCTTTTAAGTTTTGAGCTTCTATACCATCATAATTTGAAATAGGACGAGATATTTGAAATATAACCAATTCAAAAAGAATAGTAGAAACAATTAAAGAGATAAAAATATCTGCAAGATATGCTAGAACTCTTCTTCCTACTTTAGATGGATATATTTCAAATATAGTTTCTTTCTTTTCTACTTGTTCTTCCATTACTAGAATAATAATTTATCGTTAATGATTATAGTTTAGCAACTAAATCTTTTCTTTTTGTTTCGTATTCTTCACTAGTAAGAATATCTTTATCTTTTAATTCTTTTAATTTTTCCAATTCAACATAAACATCTTCTTTTGAATGATTTTATGTTTATTATTTTTATGATTTAATCGATTATTTTCAAATGTTTCAAAATCGATGTATGGATAAATAGAGAGTCTAAAAATTAAGATTATTTCAGTTAAAACACCAAAAATAACAATAGCACTAGCGCCAGTTCCTAAATTAAATCCACTACTATTTGAAGTTAATGTTGTAAGACCGCTTAAAATGGTTATAACTCCTACAATTACCATCATAATTATCGAATGAATTTTAAAATCTGGGATATCTTTATTTACTAAAATTCCTTTAATAGTTTTGATAAGTAAAACGAAGGAATAAATAAGTAATCCATAAATAAATAAAACAACAATTAAAGTTCCAATTAAAAATGGGAAATCATAATTATGTTGTGTTAAATCAAAAATTAATGAATATGCATCTAAACTAACGCCTTCTCCTCTATATATTGCTTCTAAAAATGGGGCAAACAAACAGCAAAACATTATAAAAACAAATATAAATAATAAAGTAATAAGTCCTATATCTGCGTATTTTTTCTTATTATTTGTTCCTTTTTCCATAACTATTAACAACCTCATAAATAATGGATATATTTAAAAATTATATCTAAAATAGTTGTTATTTCATTCTATTTTTTTAATACATCGTCGTATTGATCAATGGTTAATCTAAAATAGGTCCATTCATCTAATTCTTTAGCATTTAAAGAGTGGTAAAATCCTAAACTTGGGACATTCCATTTTAAACATGCCCATTCCAAGCGATAGCACTTTTCTTTTTTTGCTACTTTTACTACTTCTTTAAATAATAATTTTCCATAACCTCTGTTACGATATTCTTCATAAATAAAGAAATCTTCTAAATGAATACCAATTTTTCCAGTAAAGGTTGAAAAATTATAAAAATATAAAGCGAAACCTATTTCTTTATTATCTAAAAGAAGGAAAATAACCTTTCCAATTTTTCTATTAAATAAAGCTTCTATTAAATCCTCGTTTGTAGTTATAACTTCGTCAGATAATTTCTCGTATTCTGCTATACCTTTAATAAAATTTAAAATAATTGGCGCATCTTCTCTTGTCGCAATTCTAAAACTAATTTTTTCCATAACTTTAATATTATCAAGGATAAAATTACTTAGTTAAAGAAAAATTTCTACTTTTCTTTCCCCAAGAATCAACTAGTTAGTAACTTGATGTTTACTAAGTAGTTCCTAGTTATTTCCTACCAATTTACCACAAGTTTACTAGCGTAGTACTAGAAAACTACTAGTAAAAAGTTTCCACGTGGAAACTTTTTATAACGACATTTATCACATTTTTAAAATTCTCATTTAATTTTCTTTAATTTTTTAACGACTAAGTATATATTATTCTTTATGAGATATTTTTTGTATAAACTTATGTATCGCTTAATGTGGAAACATGTAAAAAAGAGCGATAAAAAAGCCAAGAAGAATGAGCCAATGCCCCTCAATGTATCAAAAGAGGCTTTTCTATGTAGGGTAAACTCAAAAGCCCAAAAGAAATTAGACTTTAATATATATTATAAGGATAGGGAACACATCAAAAGGCCAGTCATTTTAGATATTCATGGTGGCGGATGGGCTTATGGCGATAAAGAAAGTAATAATAACTTTTGTATGCACTTAGCAAATTATGGATTTAATGTTGTTTCTTTATCTTATTCCCTTGTTTTTAAAGGAAAACTTGAAGATATGATCTATGAAATCGCTAAATTAGTTGATTATTTATATAAATACCAAAAAAGATTTCATCTAGATTTTAATAATTTCTTTATTACCGGAGATTCAGCTGGAGGACATTTAACTACTTATTATACTTGTTGTTCTTTGTCTAAAAAATTAAAGAATATTTATAATCTCAATAACATTTATTTCCCTAAAATTAATGCTATTGCCCCTAATCACGGCGCTTTTTATATTAAAAGAATGAAATTATTCGAAGAAGATTCAAGTATGCAAAAAACTTCTAAGGCAGGTTCAAGAAGAATGTTATTTGGTAAAAACTATGAAGAGAGTGAGCAATTTAAATATTGCGATATTGATGAGCTTTTTGAACAACTTAAAAATGAAAATATGTTAGATAAATTCCCTCCTTGTCTTATTCTTACGTCAGATAAAGATGAATTTTTAACAGGTCAATCTTATCTACTTAAACAATTATTAAAAGAAAATAATCTAGAATGTGAACTTATTACTACCCCTAATCTTACCTGTAACCATATCTTTAATGTCTTTTATCCATATAAAAGAGAAAGTATTAGATTTAATAATAAAATGAGAGATTTTTTCATCTCTTATTTTAATAAATCTAATTAAGATAAATATTCTAATAAAGTAGAACTACCTAAAATACAATCTTTAAACACATTATTTTCTACTATATATAAAGAAGGTATATAAGCATAATATGTATCTTTTGTAGAAGATACCTTCTTTTCTTTCATTAAATTGATATATTCTTTAAATTCATCAGTACTTTCTACACTAGGAATGGTAAAGTAACTCCTATTAACTTTACCTTCTTCACTAGAAGATGGTTTCATGTCATAAAAATATAATTTAGAAGATTCAACATTTAAATTATCACGGATTTTATCCATATAATTCATAACAACTCCTTTAATATTTCTACAATAAGGACATTCTAAAGAGAATAGATATACATAATAAATATCTTCTTCTTTTAAATAGAATTCTTCTAAATTGTTAAGATTAAACTCTTTAAAATCTTCACTATAACTTCTACTATCTAAGGTAGTTTCAAATATATATCGAATACATTCTAGTCCTTCTTGATAATCAATAATTCTTCCATTAGAAATTACATATAAAGAAGGAACATTTTCAATAATTGTATCTTCAAGGGTACTTACCTTATTATTTACTAATTCATTTCTTATTTCATCAACACTCATTCCTTCACCAGTTTTATATGTAATTCCTTCTGATTTTAAGTTAACAGTGTTATATAAATAGACCTTAAAATGACGGATATTATCCTCATATTCACTTAAATAACCAAGTAAAGCATTCTTATTTTTATTACAAGCATCGCAGTCTACTCTATATAAATAAACTGCGTATTCATTTTCTTCCTTATCATACATATCTTTTATAGAATCTAGATGATATTCATTAAAGATTGAATAATCTACATTTGGTTCTAACTCATAATAAGGTAAGGAATAACAAGAAGTTAGGATAAATAATGAATAAAATAAAATAGGTATTTTCTTTAAAAATGATTTTCTCATAGTTAATCAATTATACTATAATTCTTTTATATGGAACTAAAATTTAAAAAATCTATTACTTCAATAATTATTGAAGTATTGTTATCGCTTATCCTTATCTTTTTATTAATAATAAATGTTTATGCATTAATAAATTATAAGGAAGAAACATACCTATATTATTTAGTATCTATTTTAGGTTTCTTCCTTATAATTTTATTAATAAGAATCTTCTTATTTTTAATATGTGGAATATATCCTATTAAATTATATGAAGGATATATCATAGTTAAAAAATACTTTAAAAAGAGAGTTATTAAATATGATGAAATATATGGTTGCTACTCCTCTTTAGCAAGACAATCAATCGCAACAAGTGGCTATATAATAATCTATTTAAATAATGGAAAGAAGATAAAGGTAAATTACTTAAAACAAGCAAAAGATGTAAGAGATTTAATCCATATTAATTTAAAAGAAAATAAAGATTTACTTATAGGAAAAGAAAATAGAATTAAAAAAGTATTTATAAGAATCTTAAACTTTAACACTTATCTATTAACTAGAATCATAAACTTAAAAGAATCAAAAGTATTAACAAGTTTAGGTGAATTCGCACTTACTTATAAAGCTAATAATAAGAAAAATATTTTTATAGTTATATCTAATTCAATTTATAAAAATAAATCTTTTGAAGAATTATTTAAAAAATTTGATGAACTTAATATAAAATATGTTATTCGTCCTATATCTATTCATAATCCAGATATTGAAAGTGTATTAAAACTTAAAAATGAATATATTTTATCTTCTTCTGATAGTTTACTTGCTATAGGAGGAGGTTCTATTATTGATTTAACTAAAGCATTAGGAATAGCAGTAACAAATTTAGATAAAGAGTTATCTAGCTTTAAAGGTTATTTTAAGTTACATAAAAAAATACCTTTCTTTAATGCAATTGATACTGTTAATGCTTCAGGAAGTGAAACAACTGGAGCATCAGTTATAAACTTTGAAAATAAAAAATGTGCGATATATTCTCCTAAACTAGTACCTTTATACACTTTTATAGGAAAAGAAAATATCGCGTCTCTTCCTTTATTAACATTAAAAAGATCTACTTTAGATACTTTAACTCATTCATTAGAAAGTTATTTTAATTTATATAGTTATAAAAAATATGATAAAAAAGCGATAGAATCTATCAAAATAGTATTCGATAATTATTTTGATTTAACTGAAAATCAAAATAATAATAGTGATAGTAGTTTTAATAATATAGATATAGAAAGAAGAATTAATCTTCTAAAAGCATCATATTTAGGTGGAGTTAGTTTTAATCATAAGTTTGTAGGTAATGTCCACGCTCTTTCTCATCCTTTATCTTATAAATATAAATTAGATCATTCTTCTACAAACGGAATTATCTTACCTTTTATTCTTTCTTTATATAGATTTAATAAAAGATTTATGAAAAAAGCAGCGATATTAACTAAAGAATTAGGATTAATTAAAAAAGTAGATAAAGAAAAATATGAAGAATATTTAAATCTTTTATTAAATAAAATTAAAGAAATGGTAAAGGGTGCTAATCTTCCTACCTATATTGATGAAATTAAAGGAAAAGATTTAGAGGAATTAGCAACTATGGCATATAAAGAAGCTGTTCCTTTATATCCAACTCCAATTATTTATAGTAAAAGAGAATTCATGATGCTTTATATTAATCTTAAAAATAATAAAAATAACGATAGTTTAAAATAAATAGGAGGCAAAAAAATAAAAAATACATATGGAACAAATTAAATTAGGTGAAGGTAGATTACTTGATTATGAAGGTAATCTCAACGATTCAGGATATAACACATATTTATCAAGAGCTTATAGAAGGAGCGATATTATTGGACTTAAATCTCGTATTAAAGAATGGGATTATTATGCAGTTTTAACTAAAGACTATGGAATTTGTCTAACAATCTCCGATTGTTCGATGTTTTCTTTAGTTTCTGTTACAACTTTAGATTTTGCACATAAAGAATTTACCACTAAAACCGACATCAACTTCTTTACTTTTGGAAAATTAAATCTTCCTTCTACTTCTGTTATTGGAGATTTAATTTATAAAAAGAAGAATTTTAAGGTTTATTTTTATAATGACGGTAATGTTAGACATTTAAAAGGATTTGTTAAAAACTTTAAAGATAAACACGATCTAAATTTTGATCTTATCTTAAATGAAACAAGTAAAAACTCGATGGTTATCGCAACTCCTTTTAAAAAGAAAAAACATTTCTACTATAACCAAAAGATTAATAACCTTGTTTCTAATGGCTACTTTAAAATCGGACCAAAACTTTATTCAATTAAAGATGGTTTAGGTGTTTTAGACTGGGGAAGAGGCGTATGGACTTATTCAAATACCTGGTATTGGGCTTCTTTATCTACTAAAGATAAGGATGGCTATAAAGGCTTTAACTTAGGTTATGGATTTGGAAATAACGATAAAGCTACCGAAAATATGCTTTTCTTAAATAACGAAGCTTATAAATTAGATGATGTTAAATTTTTATTCACCTCTCAAAAAAATTCGAACAAAATCGACTTTTTAAAGAAAATAGTCATAACTTCAAGCGATAAAAGTGTCGATTTAACATTTACTCCAATCTTAGATCGACACGATAACTTAAACGCAGTCGTTATTGCTTCTAATCAACATCAAGTTTTTGGAGTTTATAATGGCAAAATAAAGGTAGAAGATAAGATTATAACCTTTAAAGATGCGATTGGATTCTTAGAAAAAGTTAAGAATAGATGGTAAAAATAAAAGAGTTCGCGAATACCACGAACTCTTTTTTATTTACCACTATTTTTAACTAAAAATCTTTCTTTTTAAAGTTCGTTAGTGCTAAGAAATAGAATAAAACACCAAAGCCAACCCCAAAAATTAAGAAACAACCTAATGAAATATAAACTAAATATGGATAAACGGATTCAATTAATCCTAAGAATAAACAACCTAATGGAATAAAGAGTAAAAGCATGCTGCCAAAAGATGAAATAACTGCAGCTTTCGCACTTCCAAAGACATTACAGATCAACATATTGAATGTGCCGCCAAGTAAAGAACACGTTAATACTGTAATTGAAGCGGCAATAAGTAAATAGGTTTCTTTTACGTAACTTGCCATAAAAATCATTCCAAGAATAAATAAAACCATATAAATTAAAGTTGAAATAGTTTCCATGACAATTTTAGATAATAAAATAGTACTTTTCTTAACTCCACAAGTTAAAATAAATGGATTCCATCTAGCTTTTTCGTCTAATTGATATGAGATAATTACAAGCATCGCAGGATAATATCCACATAAAAAAGTTAAAGGCGCAATCACTGATAAGCTTGATCCAAAAGTTGCAGCCCAAGCAGGAACTTCTTCTCCTGGAAGAGTTGATTCACCAGTAGAACCAGGAATTGCAAAAACTACAACTAAAACTAAAGTTACTACTAAATAGATAATAAAATTTGTCTTTAAAGAATAAAATTCTTTGATTAATAAGCCTTTCATAACGTTTTACCTCTAACAATCATGATCATGATGTCGTTTAAACTAATATCGGTTTTCCCAGGAATATCGTATTTTCCTTTAGGAGCCATAAATCTAATACAGTTTAAACCTTCCTCTTTATATTTAAAGACAAATTCTTTATTTAATTCATTCCATTCGTTCATAGAAACTTCAAACATATCATATAAATTTAAAATTTCAGATTTAGAATCATCTAAAATGATCTTTCCTTGATGAATAAAGATAATTTGGTCACAAATTCTTTCTAAATCTTCAACTATATGGCTAGAAATAAAGACAGTTCCGCCGTTTTGAGCGTGTTCTAAAAATAAATCTAAAGTTTCATCTCTAACAATCGGATCAAGTCCATTGGTAGGTTCATCTAAAATTAAGACTTTTGCTCCATGAGATAAAGATAAAGCTAGATTAACTTTAACCTTCATACCTTTAGATAATTCGCCGCATTTTTTCTTTTTATCAATATTATATTTTTCTAAAAATGAGAAAAACAATTCACTATTCCAATTTTTAAAAATATTCTTTAAGATTTTTTCAATTTGATAAACTCTATAAGATTCTGGGAAATTAAGTTCATCCAAAATAAAAGCGACATCTTCTTTTTCAAGTGATGTAAACTTTTGGATATTTTTACCTAAAACATATGCTTCGCCACTAGTAGGTTTAGAAATATCGGCGATTAATTTCATTGTTGTTGATTTGCCAGCACCATTTTCGCCGATAAATCCACATATTTTTCCTTCTTCAACACTAAAAGAAATGTTATCTAGTTTAAAAGATTTATATTCTTTTGTGAGATTTTTAACTTCAATTGCTTTCATATTTTTAATTTATTCCATATAAAATGAAGAATCTAACGTAGTTAATGCTTCGTTTATGACATCTTTAACTATTTTTTTGTTGACTTCTTCATCACTAGTTTCTAATCTTTCGTTTGCCCCCTTGATAATAGATAAATTTACATACCTGAATTTAAGTTTATCACGACACTCTTCTTTAAAAAAGGAGTTGTTGGTTCCATAGACTATATAATCTACTTGAGATAATTTTTCTATTGGTCCATTGACAGGATTTATTGCAATAATCTTTGTATTTTTAGGAGAAATCATTGTTCTTAATGCAATAGAAAGATATACGCCTTCTCCAAATCCAATTGCGATTATTTCTTTATATTCATCTAAATTAATAGACTTTACGATATTAACAAGTTCTAAAAATGCAAAATCATATTCATAGATATCGTTAGTTTTGTCTTCATATAATGAAGAAAAATCGTCAACTATCTTGTCGTAATCGATACTTTTAATAAGTCCTTCTTTTATAATTTTATTTACGTATTTATCTTTGCCTTCAAAGACAAAGAGTAATGTTTTATTGAGTTTCATATTCTTTATTTTTAATACCCACTATTTTATTTAATTTATCCTATATTTTTATTTATTACTATTTTAATGAATTTATCGAGATAATTTATATTTACTTATTTATAAAATCACCACTTTGTTTAATAAGCTTAGTGTATTCATTAATCTCTTCATTAGTTAAGATTTTCTTTCTACCTTTAATTGATTCTTTAAAAGTATGAAGAGTATGGATTTCTTCTTCTATTTCTTGTTTATCTAACTTTAAGTTATCAAATATTGGATAAATATAAATTGGAATAAAGTCTTTATCTAAGATCTTTTCTAATTCTTTTTTAACTCCATTTAAATTAATAAATGGATTTAAAAAAGATGATACTTCTTCTTTTACTACATTGTTACCTTGATCAACATTAGTGACTTCAATCCACATATCATCTTCTTTTTTACCTTTAATTACTCCTTTTATAGAGTAAATTAAAAATAAATAGATACCAGTTGAAGTAACAATTATTAAATCTACATGATAATCATTAATTTTATATTCATAAATAACATTCTCTTTATCAAAGAATGAGTTCCATAACTTAATAGATATTTTATCTTTATAACTTTTTTTAAACATTGAAAACATAATCTAAATTTTATTCCCCTTTTATTTAAATTAATTAATTATTTTTATTCATCTTTTTAAGGGTATACAGATAAAATGCAGTAACAGTTTTCCCATCTGTTATCTTATTATTAAGAATTAATTCTTCAATTTCTTGATAAGAAGCCACAAATACTTCTAAAAATTCATTTTCATCTAAATGTCTTTCTTTTAAAGTTAAGTTACTAGCATAATATAAATCAATAACTTCATTTGTATATGCAGGAGAAGGATAAAAAGAACCTAAAAATTCGATATTTTCAGCTTTATATCCAGTTTCTTCTTCTAATTCTCTTGTTGCAGTTATTAAAGTGTCTTCATTTTCATCACTCTTTCCTGCAGGAAATTCGATTAAAGTATCGTTAAAAGGATAGCGAAATTGTTTTTCTAAAATAAACTTATTATCGCTAGTTTCAGCAATTACGCATGCAGCCTTACATTTATTTATATATTCTCTAGTTGATTCATGGCTATTAGGACAAAAAACCTTATCACAATGAACCTCAAGAAGTTTTCCATTATAAACAACGGCACCTTCTATCTTTTTTTCTTTTAAATCACTCATATATTCTTTCTTCTTTTAAAACTTGTCTATTATTTTAAAATAATAAGTTTCTAAATAAAAGATTAGATATTCATCAATATAAAATTAAGTAATAATAAATAAATGTAGATTTAATCAATATTTTGTTTAATAAAAATGTATATTCATTTAACTTTTAATTAATTTAATAGATAATATAAAATTAATAAAGAAAAGGAAAAAAGTATGGAAAAATTTGATGTAATTATTATTGGAGCAGGTCCAAGCGGAGTTACTGCCGCTATATATGCCGAAAGAGCAAATCTTAGTTATCTTTTACTTGAAGGATCAAGTATTGGTGGAAAGATTATTAATGCATATGAGGTCGAAAATTATCCTGGATTTTCTAAAATAGGAGGTGCTGAACTTGCACTTACTTTTAGAAAACAAGTAAAGGATTTAAATCTTTATTTTAAAAAAGAAAAGGTAGTAAGAATCGATAAATTAGATAAAAATTTCTTCGTTACAACCTCAAAAGATAAATACCAAACTAGAAGTGTAGTTTTAGCAATTGGTACTAAAGAAAATAAACTTAATCTTCCTAAAGAAGACCGCTTTATGGGAAGAGGAGTTTCTTTTTGCGCAACTTGTGATGGTGCTTTTTATAAAGATAAGGATGTTGTTGTTTATGGGGGCGGAGATAGTGCGATAACTGAGGCATCTTTTTTAGCACCAATTGCTAAAACTGTTACTATTATTTCTCGTCATAAATTAAGAGGAGAAGATAAAAATATTAAAAAATTATTATCTCATAATAATGTTACTTCAATTCCTGATGCTACTATCATCGAACTCATTGGTGATGAAACTTTAAAAGGAGTTAGAATTCAAGAAACATTAACAAAAGAAATTAAAGAAATTCCTTGTGATGGAGTATTTGTTTATATTGGATCTAAACCAGATGTTAAATCAATTTGTTATTTTGATATTTTAAAACCTAATGGTTATATCGAAGTTGATGATCATTTTAGAACTTCTACTCCTAATCTTTATGCTATTGGTGATTGTATTGATAAAGAAGTTAGACAAATTGTTACGGCTACTGGAGATGGGGCTAACGTTATTCATACAATCATTAATGATTTAGATTTATAAAGTGATAAAACTTCCCTAAACATGGGAAGTTTTCTTTATTTATAAATCTTTAAGTAGAAAGTTTTTTAGTGAAATTACTTCAATTATTTTTCCTTCTATTTCTAAAGTTTTATCTTCATCATAAGTGACTATAATCAATTTATGTCTATCAAATATAACCTTTTTTAAAACTTCTTTATTCATAGATATTCCTCTGTCGAGTATATTCGACAGATTTCATATGATTTTGTCGACCATAATCGACAAGTTAATACTAAAAAATCACCAACAATTTCATTAGTCGTTTTCTTGTAATAAAAAAGTTTCCACGTGGAAACAAATTTTCTTGATAATCATCAATGTTTTATTTTAATAATAAAAAAACTGGTCTTCCGACCAGTTAATTTTATTTATCTCTCATTGTTGGGAATAAGATGACCTCTCTAATTGATGGCATATTGGTCATAATCATGATTGTTCTATCAATTCCGATACCAATACCGCCAGTTGGAGGTAATCCATAATCCATTGCTTCTAAGAAGTCTAAATCCATTTCGTTAGCTTCATCGTCGCCTAATTCTTTTGCTTTTAATTGAGCTTCAAATCTAGCTTTTTGATCAATTGGATCGTTAAGTTCGGTGTATGCATTAGCCATTTCCCAACCATTTACATAAAGTTCGAATCTTTCAACAAAACGAGAATCTTCACTTTTTCTTGTTAATGGAGAAAGTTCAATTGGATGATGATAAACGAATGTTGGTTGAATTAATTCTGCTTCACATAATTCTTCAAATAAAGCATTTAAGAAATAACCTGTGCTTGTCCAGTGAGATTCAACTTTAATTCCGTACTTTTTACATAATTCGCTAGCTTCCTCGATTGAAATATCACCTTTAAAGTCAACGCCTGTTTTTTCTTTAACAAGTTCACTCATTTCAACCCATCTCCATTTATTGGAGAAATCAATCATTTTTCCTTGATATTCAATAACTCTTGAGCCAACTACTTTATCTAAAATTTCTTTATATAATCCTTCGACTAATTCTCCCATAGTCTCTAAATTACCGTAAGCTTCGTAAATCTCTACTGTTGTGAATTCAGGATTATGGCGAGTATCCATACCTTCGTTTCTGAATAATCTACCAAATTCATAGACCTTTTCTAAACCACCAACAATTAATTTTTTAAGCGGTAATTCAGTAGCAATTCTTAAATAGAAATCCTTATCTAAGGTATTATGATGAGTAATAAACGGTCTAGCATTAGCACCACCTAAAATAGGTTGTAAAACCGGAGTTTCAAATTCAGTGTAACCTAAATTATCAAGATAATTTTGCATTGTTCTGATAATTTTTGGTCTTGCTAAAGCGACTTTTTTACTTTCTTCATTCATAATTAAGTCGACATATCTATGTCTATATCTTTCTTCAATGTCGGTTAAGCCATGGAATTTTTCAGGTAATGGTCTTAATGATTTAGTTAAGAAAGTGAATTTTTCTACCTTAATAGTAAGTTCGCCGGTTCTTGTTCTCATTAAATGACCTTCAAGTCCAACGATATCGCCGGTATCACATAATTTAAAGATTTCGTATGATTTTTCACCAACACTATCGATAGAAATATATCCTTGAATCTTGCCTTCTTTATCTTGGATTGTAATAAAAGATGCTTTACCCATCTTTCTTAAAAGCATGATTCTTCCTGCAACAATAACATGTATTGGAGAAGCTTCTAAATCTTCATTGGTTTTTCCTTCGCTTTTTGCTCTACAAGATGAAGAACTATCGGTTCTATCAAATCTTTTTCCATATGGGTCAACACCTAAATCAATGAGTTTTTGTAACTTTTCTCGTCTTGATTTCTCTTGATCGGTTAATTCTATTTCTGCCATATATACCTTTTCTCCTTTTTAAAAAATAATTTCTAATCTATATAAATCACCCTATTTTATTAAATAATAGAGATAAAATAAAGGTAATTTAGTGATTTTTTAAGTATTCATCAATAATTTTAAAGATTGAATCTACTGAGTCAATTGAAGTTGATATCTTAACCTTTAATTCTTTCAACTCTTTAAAATTATTGAAAAATTTAGGTGCTAAACCTCTAAGAATTGAAGTTGCTCTTTGATCGCCATATTCTTCTTTTAATAAAGATGAAAACTCTTTTAAATATTCAATTTGTTCTTCAATAGTATAAGTTTTACGTTCATTTATATTATTTAAATAGTTATTTATATCAATAATTAGGTTTGGATTTCCTATTGCTCCACGAGCTATCGCAACTGCATCAGCTTTAGTAATTTCTAAAGCTTTTATCGCATCTTCTAAGGTAAATATATTACCGCTTACCGCATAAGGAATTTTAATATAATTCTTTAAATCAGAAAGTGCTTCATAATGAGGAGTTCCACTATATAATTCTTTTTTAGTACGACAGTGGATTGTTAAAAAAGATACTCCTGCTTCTTCTAATGCTTTAGCAATTTCAATCACGTTATTTTCTTCATATCCTAATCTAATTTTGGCACTTACTGAATGAGATGATTTATTTACGACTTTAATCATCATTTCCTTCATTTTATTAACATCTTTTAACCAAGATGAACCACCATTATTTTTAGTGACCTTAGGAACTGGACATGCAAGATTAATGTCTAAAATATCATAGGTAACATCGCTATTTTCTAAGATTTCAATTCCTTTAAGAAGGGTTTCTTCGCTTCCTCCAAAAAGTTGAATTGCAAGTGGACGATCACTACCATCACTTTTAATCATAGTAAACGTTCTTTTATTATTATAAATTAAACCACAATCACTAATCATTTCGGTGAAAGTTAAACCTATATTATATTTAGATAAAAACTTTCTATAAGAAAAAGAAGTTATCCCTGCCATAGGGGCAAGGATAACTCTACTTTTTAATTCGATGTCTTTAATTTTTAAAGTTTCTTTCATTAAATTTATTCTTTTTCTTCAGTTTTTGTAGTTTCTTCTTCTACTTTGGTATCTTCTTTTTTATCCATATTATTTTCTGGATTTTTAGGGGTTTCTTCTTCAACTACTGGAGTAACAATTATAGTTTCGTCCTTTTTAACTTCTTCAGTCTTTACTTCCTCTTTTTTTGCCTCTTCTTTTAAGTGGTTAGTATCTTCAGGAAGTTTACGATATTTAAGTAAATAGTCAATTTGTTCTTCAGTAATAGTTTCGTTTTCTAATAAAGTTTTAGCAATTAATTCAACATCTTCTTTTCTTTCAGTGATAATTTTGGTTGCTAATGCATGAGCATCATCAATAATTTTTCTAACTTCAGTATCAATTTGATTAGCAACTTCACTTGAGAAGTTCTTTTGAGTGTTAGTGTAATCTCTTCCTAAGAAGACGTTTCCGCTTGGTTTTTCATATTGAATAGGTCCTAATGTAGACATACCATATTCAACAACCATTCCTCTAGCAATATATGTAGCTCTTTCAATATCGTTACTTGCACCAGTTGAGACATCTTGAAGGAAGATTTCTTCACTAGTTCTACCACCTAAAAGGCCACAAATTTCAGCTTCTAACTCTTTTTTAGTTAATAAGAATCTATCTTCATCTGGTCCCATTAAGACGTGTCCACCAGTACTTCCTCTAGGAATAATGGTGATTTTTCTAACCTTATCTGCGTGAGGTAAAGTTAAACCAATAATTGCGTGACCGGATTCATGATATGCGACTCTAATTCTTTCTTGTTCGCTTAAGCCATGACTACTTTTTGCAGGACCTGCAATTCTTCTATCAATAGCTTCATCAATATCTTTTAATGTAATCCATTCGTTCTTTTCTCTAATTGCTAAAATTGCTGCATCGTTAAGAATAGAGGCAATATCAGCACCCGAGAATCCAACAGTTCTTTTTGCTAAGAATTCGAAATCAATTGAAGGATCAATTTTTTTATTTTTAGCATGTACTTTGAAAATAGCTTCTCTTCCCTTTTTATCAGGTAAAGAAACAGTAATTTGTCTATCAAATCTACCAGCTCTTAATAATGCTGGGTCAAGAACATCGTCTCTATTAGTAGCAGCAATAACGATAATACCACTATTTTCTTCAAATCCATCAAGTTCAACTAATAATTGGTTGAGGGTTTGTTCTCTTTCATCGTTTCCACCACCAAGTCCAGCTCCTCTTTGTCTACCAACGGCATCAATTTCATCAATAAAGATGACACAAGGAGCATTTTGTTTAGCAGTTTTAAATAAATCTCTAACTCTACCAGCACCAACACCGACGAACATTTCAACGAAGTCAGAACCGGAAATAGAATAGAAAGGAACTCCTGCTTCTCCAGCTACTGCTTTAGCAAGTAAAGTTTTACCAGTTCCAGGAGGGCCAACTAATAAGACACCTTTTGGTAATTTAGCGCCATATTTTGTATATTTTTTTGGATCTTTAAGATAGTCAACAATCTCAACCATCTCACTTTTTTCAGCATCGCATCCTGCAACATCATTAAATTTAACCTTACTATCATCAACTCTTCTTGCTCTCGATTTATTAAAATCCATAGCTTTTTGGTTTCCACCAGCACTACTCATTAATAATCTAAAGAAGAAAATAGCAATTGCCACCATTACAATAGTAGAAATAATAGTAGGTAACCAAGTAATGAACCAGTTTTCGGTATAAATTCCACTTACTACATATGCGTCAGGATTACCGGTTGATTCTTGAATTTGACTAACTAAAATAACATCAAAATTACTTGCTTCGCCATTATAGTAATATGTACCGTTATAATAACTTTCTGCACTCATTGAGAAAGTATATTTAGCACTATCTCCATAAGGTTCATTAAGAGTGATATTAACAACCATATCATCTCCATTTTGATAGGTTTCAGCTGCAACAACATCGTATTTATCTTGACTATTAACAACTAAATTAACACCATCTTTTGTTGAAATACTTCTATATTCTTGATTAGTATAACCTACAAGGAAATAAATCATTAAACCTAAAAAGGCGAAGATAATAATATAAATTAAGATATTAAACCAACTTGATCTTTTTTTCTCCACTTTTCGTTTCTCCTTAATAAATTCGAATTATATTGTAATATAAATTAAGAAATTTAAATAGTAAAATTACTCGCATTTTTTATCTTTTCGATGTCGAAAATTAAAATTGACTTATTAGTGTAAGTCACCTTTTCTTGATATTTTGGAACGTATAATAATTCTCCAGTTAAAGAATAAATTCCTGGCCAGATTTTTCTTAAAGAAGAAGGAAGTTTCATATCAATAAACATTCTAGATATTTTTTTAGAATAATTATTTCTTCTATAGACGTCATTTTTATTAACATTTTGAATAATTACTTCCTTATTATTTTTAAATATTTCATTAAAAATTTCAGAATATCGAATAAATTGGAAGTATTTATTGCCTTTTTTAGTTAAAACATACATATATTTGTTGTTATATATCTTATCTATTTTTAGATAACCATATTCAATAAATACGTAATATTCGGTATTAACAATCTTTATTTTTATATTCTTAGAAAGATAAGTTTTTAAATAGATATCTTCAATAAAACTCTTGGAGATATCTTTTAAAAACTTAAAGTTATTGATGATATATAAATAAAATAGGTTGATAAATTCTTCTTTAGATAGACTTTTAATTGACTTGATGTCAATCTTAGAATTTTTAATAAATTTTGATAAATATTTAATTTCTTTCGCCTTAATTATGTTCTTTTCTTTAATTTCTTTAAGGAGTTTTTTACGTTCTTTGTTTTCTAAATTTTTAACTATTTTATTCCTTAAATAGTTTCTTCGAAATTCTAAATTATTATTAGATAGATCATAAGAAAAGGGGATTTTATTTTTTAAACAATAATCCATTAATTCTTGTTTTGGATATTTTATTAATGGTCTAAAGTATTTGATGTTATTTTTAATAGTTAAAAAAGGTAAGCCATAATATTTAACATAATTATTTCTTTCTTTTTGAAGAAGATAAGTTTCGATTAAATCATCTTCATTATGAGCGATTAAAACTCCTTCATATTTATATTTTTTTGAAAGAGATTCAAAAAAATTATATCTTTCTTTTCGGCACCATCCTTCCATATTGCCATCACTTTCTTCATAATAAACTTGTTTAACAAAGAGTTTTTTATTATATTTTTTACTAAATTTTATAAGTTCAATCTCTTCATCATTAGCTTCAAAGCGGATATGATAATTTACTAAAGCAACATCAAAATCAATATCATTTTCAATTAATAAATGATATAGGGCCATTGAATCAGGTCCAAAAGAACATCCTAAAAGATATTTTTTATTTTTATTTAGTTTCGTTAATTTCATCTTTTAATACTTCATAAAGATCATTAGCTTCATTCTTTAAGCAATGGTCCTTAATTTCTTTAACTCTTATGAGTAAATGGTGTCTTCCTAAGGTTAAGTCGATTATGTCTCCTACCTTTATTTCTTTAGAAGGTTTTGCAACCTTATCATTAACTAAAAATAGGTCTCTAGAAACTAATTCTTTTGCGACACTTCTTCTTTTTATAAGTCTAGTAAGTTTTAAATATTTATCTAATCTCATGTTTTAAGGCCTCATCGTGGATAATTTTTAAGATATTAAGGACTAAATCATCAATATTTCTTTCGTTTTCATCCTTAATGATAACGGTTATATATTTATTAGTATATGTTATTTTTATTTTATTAACATAGTTAATAAGTGCTAAAAATAGGTCGGTTCCGATACTTTTTATATTAGAAAAATCTTTTGAAAGGATAATATTTACGCTTTTTCCTGGATATTCAATATTTTCAAACTCTTTAAAAGAAAGATAAATATCGATTCTTCTTTGTTTTAAAAGATTATTAAAAGATTGAGGAATGTTGTTGCCATAAATATCTAAAATATATTTATTGAGTTCATCTAATTTTTCAAAATTATCAGCTTCATTAATTTTTTGATATAACTCAAGTTTTTCTTCGTTATTTGCGAAATTATTAGGAACATAGCTTGAATTATGCATTTTAATTGTCTTTTTCTCTTTCTTTTCTTCTTTTACAATTCCAGTTTTCTTAAGTTCAATAGCTTCATTTAAAAGTTTTAAATATAAATCAATTCCAACATCATCAATAAATCCAGCTTGTTCTGGACCTAAAATTTCTCCAGCTCCACGAATAAGTAAATCTCTTTGAGCGATTTTATAACCACTTCCTAGTTCTGTAAAATCTTGAATTGCTTTAAGACGTTTTTTAGCATCATCATTAAGTTCTTTATTTTGATCAACAAGTAAATAACAATAAGCAATTCTATCTCCTCTACCTACTCTTCCTTTAATTTGATAAAGTTGAGCAAGCCCAAATCTATCGGCATTATCAACTAAAATAAGGTTAGCATTTCTAACATCAATTCCATTTTCAATAATAGTTGTTGCAAGTAAAAGATCAAGTTCGCCTAAATAAAAGTGAGTCATAATGTCTTCAATTTCGCGTTTATCCATTTTTCCATGGACAACTCCAATTCTTAAATCGGGTATTAAGGCTTCGAGTTCATGAGCAAGTTCATAAATTGTAAAAATATTATTATGAACATAGAAAATTTGGCCGTTTCTAGCTAATTCTCTTTCGATAATTTCTTTGATAACCTTTGTATCTTTTTGAATTACATATAGTTGAATAGGTAATCTTTCTTTTGGAGGAGATTGAATGGTTGAAACGCTTTTTAAACCTATTAAAGAGGATTGTAAAGTACGAGGGATTGGCGTTGCAGAAAGAGTTAAAACATCAATATTTTGGTTAGAAATTTTGATTTTTTCTTTTTGTTCAACTCCAAAACGTTGTTCTTCATCAATAATTAATAGTCCTAAATCTTTAAAGACTAAACTTTTTGATAAAGCTTTATGGGTTCCAATAACAAGATGGATTTTTCCACTTAATACTTCTTTTAAAATTCTATTAACTTCTTGAGTTGCTTGGTTTCTAGTTAAAAGAGCGATTCTAACATCAAATTTTCTAAATCTAGAAAGTGCTACTTCATAATGTTGTTTAGCTAAAAGAGTTGTTGGGGCAATCATCAAAACTTGTTTTCCAGCTAAAATTGCTTTAAAAGCTGCACAAAATGCAATTTCGGTTTTACCAAATCCAACATCGCCGCATAAAAGTCGATCCATTGGAGTTTCGCTTTCCATATCTTCTTTTATTTCATCTAAACTTCTTTTTTGGTCTTTAGTTAATTCATGAGAAAACTCTCTTTCAAAAGCTTCTTGAAGCTCATCATCTTTTGGATAAGCAAAACCTTTAATCAAACTTCTATTTTTATATAAATTAAGAAGTTTATCGGCTAAATCATTAACTTTATTTTTAATTCTTTCTTTAGTTTTATTCCATTGGTCACTATGGAGTTTTGATAATTTTGGAGTTCTTCCGTCTTTTCCTGCATATTTTCTTATTAAATTAAAAGAATATAAAGGTAAAAGAAGAGAATCGTTATTAGCATATTTAATTTCAAGATAATCTCCGGTTTTATTTTGTAAGGTTAATTCTTTTATTCCAATAAATTGGCCTATTCCATATTTTTCATGAACAACATAATCGCCTTCTTCTAAATCTAGATAAGAACCTAAAATTACGCCTTCTTTAAATTTTGAAGAATATGCGAAATTTGGAACTTTTGTATTAAATAAAATTGAAGAAGAAATAAGTGCGAAAGAATCTTTTTTATCTTCAATAGATAAAGAAATATCTGATACTAAAATTGATAAATCTTGTGTTAATTCATCATTAATTGAATTGATAATTTTATAATCTTTATTTAAAAAATTAAGATAATCTTCAACCTTTTGGAGTTCGCCTTTGTTTTTTACATTAAAAATTATTGTTTTATAATCATTTAAATAAAAATCAATTATTTTTTGATACTCTAATCCTTTTTTAGAACTTATTAAAATAGGAGAAATATCTATTTTTTTATAATTTTTAGTGGCTAAATCTAAAAAGGAAATATAGTAATTTTTCTTAGAATTTTTATTAGTTATAGATAATGAATTGTTAAATAATTCGAGTCTAGATAAAGATTTACCATTTTCAAATAAATCACTTAATAAATCATGAGATTCGTAATATAAATTTTCTTTTGTTTCTAAAAATTTATCTTTTTCTAGATAAATAAGGGAATAATTAGAGATATAGTCTAAAAGGGATGAGGCTTCTTCTTTTAAATATCCATAATATTTATAGAGTCTTGAAGAATGATTAAAATTAACTAAATCAAGAGTATCTTCTTCGATTTGCTTTAAAAAATAGTCCCTATTTGATGGATCAAGATGCGTTAAATCTTCTTCTTTCCTTTTTTCCATCTTTTCTTTTATTAGTGAATTCTCTTTTTCGTTAAAAATTAAGGAAGTTGCAGGTAAAATCTCTACCTCTTTTAAAGAGTCAAAAGAAAGTTGGTTAGAAATATCAAAATATCTAATTGATTCAATAACATTATCAAAAAATTCGATTCTTATCGGATATTCATAGTTTATAGAATAAATATCTATGATGTCGCCTCTTGAAGCAAATTGGAGGGATTGATCAATTTTAGAAACTTTATAGTATCCTAAATTAACTAGTTTAGTTTTTAATCTTTCAAAATCTACTTCTTCATCTACTTTTAACTTTATAAAAGAATCTAAAAAATCTTCTTTTTTAGGGTAGAATCTATAAAAAGATGAAGGGGTAATGATAAATATTTTATGTTTTCCTTCAATCATTTCTTTAAGAGCATAAATTCTATTAGCAATGATATCTTTAGATTCACTAATATATTCAACTCTTATCATTTCATTCTCTAAGAATAAAATGATATCTTCTTTATCAACTAGATTTGATAAAGAAGAATAAATCTTATTAGCTTTATAAGAGTTAGATACTAAAATAACGATATTATTCGTATTATTTTCAATATATTCTTTATATGTTAAAAGGGTTGCACCAATAATTTCATCAACATCAAAAAAGACCTCTTTATCATTAGAGGTGGGGGTATCAAATTGAATAAGTATGTCATTAAATCTTTTAATTTCGATAGTTATTCATCCTCTCCTTTTTGATTATAAATAGACATTGCCTTATTAAACGATTCTTTAATAGATATTTTTAATGCATCAACTGCATTATTAAAGGCTTTATCTAATTTTTCTTGATCTTCTTTTGAAGGTTTCGATAATACAAAATCAATAACATTTTGAGGTTTAGGACCAATTCCTACTCTTACTCTTTTAAATTTTTGAGTACCTAAATGATTAATAATTGATTTAATCCCATTATGTCCAGCGCTTCCGCCTTCATTTTTAAGTTTTAATTGTCCTAAAGGGATATCCAAATCATCATATACAACAATAATATCTTCAATATCGATATCAAAATAATCCACTATTTCTCTTACTGCAAGACCACTATTATTCATATAAGTAATTGGTTTAAGTAAATAAATAGTTTCATCCCAATAAGTTACTTTTGCATACCATGAGTGAAAACCTTCTTTTTCAATATTTTCACCTAAAGATTCAGCAAATTTATCAACTACATCAAAACCAGCGTTATGACGTGTATGATTATATTCTTTACCAAAGTTTCCTAATCCGACTATTAATTTCATACCGTGATATATATTACATTATTTTTTGATTTTAGAATAATTAAATAATTTCTAAGTTTTTCTTTATATCCAAAAAAAGTTTCCACGTGGAAACTTTTTGACATTTTATAGACTTAAAAATATATTTTTTGAGGGTAAATTAACTATTTTTTTAAATTAAAAATAACTCTAGTTTTTGATTGATAAAATTATTTATTTCTTGCGCCTATTTTTAAAGCTTACTAAGCATTAAAATGTTTCCACGTGAAACGATTTTTATTTGATAACACCGAAATTTTTAAAATTGAGAAAAAAGTCAATGAAAAACTAAAAATAAGGTAATATTCTCTAAATTTGAATTGACAAATTTATAATGAAAAAATTGACAAAATTTATTTATTGACTAATTTGTTAAAGATTATTATTATTGATTCAATTTTTCAATAAGGAGGTTTAAGAAAAATGCCTAGAACGCCGGAAGCAAATGAATTTGTAAAGGAAACAAGAAGGAAACAAATATTAAAAGTTTCCCTCAAACTATTTTGTGAATATGGCTATGATGCAGTAACTATGGATCAAATAGCAAAAGCATCTAATATCTCACATGGACTTGTTTACCACTATTTCACAAAGAAAAGCGACATTCTCGCAAACTTAATGAAAATAAGCACAGAAAAATTCGATGCCCTTATAGATAAGGAAGCCCTTAAAACGGCAAGTGGATATGAATTCTTTGAAAAATTAACAGAATTTATCATCTCTTCTATCACAATGGGTGAAGAATACGCTTATTTCATTAATCTTTTCTTAAGTTTTAGAATGTCACCAACACTATATGCTCAATTTGGAGAAACTCCACTTATTGGCAAAATTGAAGAAAACTTCAGAAAAGGCCAAGAAGACGGAATTTTTGCTAAAGGAAATCCAAGAGAATTCTTATTATGTTATTTCTATTTAGTAAACTCCATAGCTGTTAGTTCAATTAAAAAGGAAAAAGACGCAATAATTCCTTCTGCAAGAGTAGTCCTTAATATATTAAAAAGGAGCTACGATGAATGATAAAACTATTTAAAATTGTTGGAAAAATTTGGTATTTCCTAATCATTGCGCTTGTTTTTATTGTTGCACAAGTCTGGTTCCAATTATTGCTACCAGAATTCATGGGAAATATCCAAACCATTATTTCATGTACTGAAGCCAGTTATATAAGTAGTGCTGGAATAACAATCACCAACCCGCTTACCTATCAAGATACAACCATTACTCAAGCATTAACCGATTCAGAAATGATTAACTTAGTCTTAATTAATGGTGGATGGATGACATTATGCTGCGTTGTTATTGTTGTTTGTGCTGCTATTCAAAACTATAGTGCTGCTTTCATTGGATCATTTGTTGGTAAAGAACTAAGAAAAGAGATGTTTGAGAAAGTCAATTCTTTATCACTTTCTGATTACAATAAATTTGGTACTTCTACTTTAATTACTAGAACCACCAACGATATTGAACAACTTAAAAACTATATCACCATGTTTGTAAGAATCATTATTATGTCTCCTACTTACATGATTGTTGCTTTAGCTAAAGCGGTTGCTTTACCTGATCCAGGAGCTAAATTAACATTGGTTCTATTAGTAACAATCCCATTAATTATTATCTTAATAATCGTACTTTTTGCCCTTGTTATGCCTTTATTTAAGGTTATGCAACAAAAAATTGATAATGTTACCACCGTTTTAAGAGAATGCCTTACTGGTGTTAGAGTCATTAGAGCCTACGATCAACAAACTACAGAAGCAGAAAAATTCCATAAAGTTAACGAAGATATGAAGAAAATTACCATTAAATCTGGAAGAATCATGTCTGCTGCTAACCCATTTATTCAAGTTATATTTAACCTTTCATTTATTGGGGTTTATGCCTTTGGTTTCTATTTATTAACCGAAATTACAGCTTCAAATTTAACTGAATTCCAAGTTGCTGTTTCTCAACAAATAACTGTTATCTCAGTTGTTGCTCAATACGCAATGCAAATCATGAACTCATTCTTAATGTTTGCAATGATTTTAATCATGATTCCTCAAGCTAGCGCTTCATATAAGAGAGTCTATGAGGTCTTAGAAACCAAATCTAAAATTGATGATAGTGAAGCTATTAAATTCGCTGAAGAACAATATGAATATCATCTTCAAAGACTCGAATATAAATTTAAGGAAGATTATAAAGTAACCCATAACGGTCAAGTATTCTCCTATTCTTTATTAAAAGAAAAATATAAAAATATGAGTGAAGAAGATAGAGAAAAAGATCCTCAATATCAAGACTATAAAGCTTATTTAGATATTAGAGAGTCAAGAAAACCTATTTTAGCCGCAATTAAGGATGAAAATAGTGGGGAATATATTAAACAACTTAATAATCATTTCCATTTAAATGAAAAACATGGAGAAATTGAGTTTAGAAACGTAACCTTCACTTATCCTGATGCAAATACCCCTACAATTTCTGATATTTCTTTCAAAACTAAACCTGGAACTACTACTGCAATTATTGGTTCAACAGGTAGTGGAAAATCTACTTTAGTAAATTTAATTCCTCGTTTTTATGATGTTAGTGATGGAGAAATTTTCTTTGATGGATATAACATTAAAAAATTGCCTCAAAGTTTCTTAAGAGGAAAAATTGGTTTTGTTCCACAAACTGCGGTTTTATTTAGTGGAACAATCAAAGATAATCTCTTATTCGGTAATAAAGAAGCAACTGATGAAGAATTGCATGAAGCTTTAATGGTTGCTCAAGCTGAAAACTTTGTTTCAAAACTACCTAAAGGAGTTGACACCTTCGTTTCTCAAGGTGGTAAAAACTATAGTGGTGGTCAAAAACAAAGATTATCTATTGCTAGATGTTTAGTTAAAAAGCCAGAAATCTACGTATTTGACGATAGTTTTAGTGCTTTAGACTTTAAAACCGATGCTGCGCTCAGAGCGCAACTTAAAACTTATACCAAAGATGCATCAGTAATTGTTGTTGCTCAAAGAGTTTCTTCAATTATCGATGCTGACAATATTATTGTTTTAAATGAAGGCAAATGTGTTGGGCAAGGAACACATGCTGAATTATTAAGCAGTTGCGAAGTTTATCAAGATATTGTTAGATCACAACTCGACCCTGAAGAAGTTGATAAAACTATCAAAATGAATCAGGTTGCTCTTTTAGAAGGAGGTAATAACTAATGCCACCACGTAACACACCAAGCGAAAGAAAGGCTAAAAATTTTAGCGGAACTGCTAAAAGAATGATGGCTGAATTCAAAGATCAATGGTATTTAATCGTTATTATCTGTATATTCGCCATTTTCTCAGCCGTTTTATCAGTTCTTTCCCCTTCCTTATTAAGAGATGTATTAAGTGAAGAATCGATAGCAGAAATGTTTACTATCGATGCTCAAAATTTAAAAATTATTCTCAATTGGTCAGTATTTTTAACTAAATTCGGTACCATTTTAGGAGTTTATGTACTTGCTGCTTTATTACTCTATTTATCAGAGTTCTTAGCAGTCTCGATTTCTGGAAAATATTCCTATAATATGAGAAAGAAAGTTCAAGCTAAATTAGACAGAATGCCTCTTTCTTATTTCGATAGAGTTCCTTATGGAGATACATTGTCTGTTGGAACCAATGATATTGATAATATTTCTAGAAACCTTCAATCAATTATTACTCAAACATTTACTAACTCAACATTATTAATTGGTTCTTTAATTGCAATGTTAGTTATCGATTGGAGAATTGCTTTAGTCGCTATTGCTACATTACCTTTATCCTTAATAATTGTTGTTATTATCTCTAAATTCTCCGGTAAACAATTCGTAAAATATCGTAAGGATTTAGGTTTATTAAACGGCAAAATTGAAGAAAATTATGCTGGTTATAAAATTATTAAATTATTTAACAAAGAAGAAGACGTTACCGCTGATTTTGAAATTACCAATGAACAAATGGGTAAAAGTGATAAGATGTCTCAATTCTTATCAGCGTTAATCTTCCCAGCAACTTATTTTATTAATAATGTTTGTTATGTAGGAATTGCTGTTTTAGGGGGAATTGTTGCAGATGCTGCAACAATGATTACCTTCTTCTTATATTTAAACCTCTTCACTAGACCTATCCAATCAATAGCTCAAATATTCAATGTTATTCAATCAGTTATTGCATCTGGAGAAAGAATCTATGAATTACTTGATGAAGAAGAAGAAACTCCAGATAGAGAAGGTGCTATTAATATTGAAGATGATATTAAAGGTAGTTTCCAATTCGAACATGTTGACTTCTCATATAATCCAGAAAAACCATTAATCGAAGATATGAATTTAAATGTTAATACCGGAGATATGGTTGCTATTGTTGGCCCTACTGGTGCTGGAAAAACCACGATGGTTAACTTAATTATGAGATTCTATGAAACAAATGGAGGAGCCATTAAACTAGATGGAGTTCCTATCACAGATTACACACGTGATACCCTTAGAGGATCTATTGGAATGGTTTTGCAAGATACTTGGTTATTTAAAGGTACTATTAGAGAAAACTTATTATTTGGTAATCAAAATGCTACCGAAGAAGATATCATTGAAGCTTGTAAAGAAGCCCATATTTATCACTTTATTGAAACTTTACCTGGTGGATTTAACTTCATGTTAAATGAAGATGGAAATAACCTCTCCCAAGGTCAAAGACAATTATTAACAATTGCACGAGCTATTATCTCAAAACCTAAAATCTTGATTTTAGATGAAGCAACTAGTAGTGTCGATACAAGAACTGAGCAATTAATCCAAGACGCTTTAGATAACATTATGAAAAATAAAACTTCTTTCGTTATCGCGCACCGTCTGTCTACTATTAAAAACGCTAAGATGATTATAGTTATGAAAAAAGGTCATATTGTTGAAACTGGTAATCATAAAGAATTACTTAAAAAAGGTGGATTCTATGCTGATCTATATAACTCTCAATTCTCAGGGGTTAACCCAATGGCTAAACCTGATGAATCAACTGTCTTAGAAAGTTAGTTTTACTAAGGCTGACTAGATGAAAGTCTAACAGCCTTTTTATATTGACAAAAAGCGTTTAGTTTCTAAATATATGAGGTTTAGTAACTATCAGATTCACCATTTTTATGTTTTCTTAAATATTACTTCTTAAATTCTTTTTAAATTTAATGCTCATTGTGTCCTTCTTTTTAAAAAAATAAGAATAGTAGACTTTAAATGTTTCCAAATAGAAACATTTTATTTCTTAGTAAGCATTAAAAATTTGCATTAATAAAATAGCAACCGAATTTTGGTTGCTATTTATTAAATATGCGATAATAATCGATATATTTTGTTTCCACGTGGAAACTTTTTGTTTATTCAATACCTCTCTCGTTATTTGATGTAAGATAATCTGTTAAATTCCCATAAACTTTCTTAAGTTTTGGATAAACTTTTGAATAAACATTATTAAATAAATATTCATATTTTTTAACAGCGTCTGGATTTGGTTGGAATTTCTTTACATATTTAACCATAGCTTTTTTAGCTTCAATTTCATCTTTAAATACCTTTAAAGATATAAATTGGCTCATAGCACATCCCAAAGATGAGCATTCATAATTTTCAGGTCTATAAACTGGGAGATTTAAAATATCAGATGTAATTTGACAAATTGCATCACTTTTTGATCCACCACCAGCAATAGTTACATATTTACATTTCTTTTTACTTCTTTTTTGGATTCCAATTAATCCTTCTTTCAATGCATAGCCTAAACCTTCAATAATTGCACGATAAATATGATATTTGGTATGAACATCATAGAACCCAATCATCGATCCTTTTCCTAATGGTCTATCAAGTTGAGGCCCCCAATAAGGTTGTACAACAAGGCCGTTACTTCCAGGAGGTATATCCATAATTTTCTTATTTAAAACTTCTTCTGGCATTATTTTTTCAATTTCTGCCACTGTCATATCTTCTTTTGCAAATTCCTTAGAGAACCAAGTTAACATCCAACATCCTCTATAAATTTGAACTTCGCCCGAATAATATCCAGGATAAGCAGTAATATATGAAGGTAAAAATCTAACTGGTTCGAAATATTTTTTACTAACCATTGCAATGGAACATGAAGTTCCAAAAGAAGCATGAGCAGCATAAGATTCAATAGATCCACTACCTAAAGCTTCACAAGATTTATCGTTACCAGTTGCAATATAGCTTAATCCAATAGGTAAACCGCTTGCTTTAGATCCTTCTTCAGTAATTGATCCAATTATTTCTCCAACACCAAATACAGCAGGAATCATTCTAGGATCAACACCATAAATACATCCTTTTAATGCATTTTTTCCATATACTTTTCCAGTTTTAAATCTAACAGGAAAATGTCCAATCATATTTGAAGGAGAATCTCCTAAAACACCAATAAGTTTATAGTTCAAATAAGAGTTTAAAGGGGCATAATATACAGCTTTTCTCCAGTTTGTAGGTTCGTTTTCTTGAAGCCATAAAGCAGTAGTTCTTCTTCTATTTAATTTTACAGTTTCACCCATTCCTGCAATCCAGAAAGCAAGACTATAAACTAAAGGTATCTTTCTTTCTAACTTTGCTTGTCTTTGATCAAGCCAAATTATTGCAGGTCTAATAGGTTTTAAATTCTTATCTAAAATAACTGCAGTGTCCCTAAAACATGTTGAAGAAACACTCTTACAGTCGCTTAATAATTCTTTATTTTTCTTTGATAATCTTCTAGCAGCCTTACACATTGATTCAAAATAATAATCGGCGTCTTGTTCGCAATATCCTGGCTTAAGTGAGAAATATGGTTCTTTATATTTCTCTTGTTCAAAGGCTAAAAACTTGCCATCATCACTTATAACAGAAACTCTAACAGATTGAGTTCCATAATCAATACTTAGTACGCAACTCATGGGTTAATTATAATCTTGTTTGATATCTATATCAAAACAAAAACAAATTTGATACAATATTACCGCTAGGGTTGAAAAACCAAGTACTAGACATATTTTAGGAGGAAATTAAAGAAAATATGGCAAAAAAGTATGTTTACTTATTTAAAGAAGCCACACAAGACCTCGGCAAAGAAATCCTCGGAGGTAAGGGCGCTGGTTTAGCAGAAATGACCAGAGTAGGTATCCCAATTCCACCTGGATTCACTGTTACAACAGAAGCTTGTACACTCTACTATCAAAACGATAAGGCAATGCCTGATTACTTAATTGCTCAAGTTGATGAAGGTATTAGAGAAGTTGAAGCACAAACAGGAAAATCATTCGGAGGAAAAGACCCAAGTAAAGTCCCATTACTCGTCTCTGTTAGATCCGGTGCAAGAGTCTCAATGCCAGGTATGATGGATACCATCTTAAACTTAGGTTTAAACGATGAATCAGTTGTTACTTTAGCAGAAAAAAGTGGTAATGAAAGATTCGCTTATGACTCATATCGTAGATTTATCTTAATGTTCACTAACATTGCAAAAGGACATCCAAGAACTGACATGGATAAAATGTTGGAAGAATTAAAAGAAAAGAACGGTTATAAACTCGATAGTGAAGTTACTGCTGAACAATTAAAAGAATTAGTTAAAGAATATAAAGCATACTATAAAGCAACATTTGGTGAAGAATTCCCTTCAGATCCATATGTTCAATTACATGAAGCTGTTGAAGCAGTCTTTAGATCCTGGGATAACCCAAGAGCTAACGTTTATAGAAAAATGAACGGAATTCCATATGAATGGGGTACTGCTGTTAACGTTCAATCGATGGTTTTCGGTAACTTAAACGAAAATTCCGGTACTGGTGTTGCATTCTCACGTGACCCATCAACTGGTAAAAAAGAAATCTATGCTGAATATTTACCTGTCGCTCAAGGTGAAGACGTTGTCGCAGGTATTAGAACTCCTCTCCATATCAATGCATTAAAAGAAAGAATGCCAGAAGTTTACGAACAATTCGTTAAAACTATCAAAGATATGGAACACCACTATAGAGATATGCAAGATATGGAATACACCGTTGAAGACGGAAAACTCTATTTCTTACAAACTCGTAATGGTAAAAGAACAGCTCAAGCATCATTACAAATCGCATTTGATTTAGTTGATGAAGGCTTAATTACTGAAGAAGAAGCTGTCTTAAGAGTCGAACCACAATTATTAGACTCATTATTACACCCAACTTTCGATAAAGAAGACTTAAAGAAAGCAACTCCTATCGCAAGTGGTAACCCAGCATCTCCAGGTGCAGGTGTTGGTAAATGTGCATTCGATGCTAAAGAAGCAGAAAGAAGACACTCTTTAGGTGAAAAAGTTGTCTTAATCAGAGCTGAAACATCCCCAGAAGATATCGAAGGTATGGTCGCAGCAGAAGGTATCTTAACCATGAGAGGTGGTATGACTTCTCACGCTGCAGTCGTTGCTAGAGGTATGGGTAAATGTTGTATTACTGGTTGTAGTGCAGCTATCGTTGATGAAGAAGCAAAAACAGTTACAATCAATGGTGTCGTTTATGGAGAAGGTGATACCTTATCATTAAACGGTTCTACTGGTGAAGTTTATGCTGGTGCAGTTAAATTAGTCGAACCAGATACCTCAAGTGGCAACTTCGGTAGATTAATGGCAGCTGCTGATAAATATAGAAGATTAAAAATCAGAACCAATGCTGATACTCCACGTGATGCTATCCAAGCTGCAAAATTTGGTGCTGAAGGTATCGGATTATGTAGAACAGAACACATGTTCTTCGATAAAGATAGAATCTTCCATATGAGAAAGATGATTCTTGCTGATACAGTCGAAGAAAGAGAAGCAGCATTAGCTGAACTCCTTCCATATCAAAGAGAAGACTTCTATGGATTATATATGTCCATGAAAGATTTAGAAGATATCAATGTTAACGTCAGATTATTAGACCCACCTCTTCATGAATTCTTACCTCAAGAAGAAGATAAGATTGAAGAATTAGCAAAAGCTACTAATAAAACTGTCCAAGAAATCAAAGATAGAATTTCTTACTTACATGAGTTTAACCCAATGATGGGCCATAGAGGATGTAGATTAGACGTCTCCTATCCAGAAATTGGTAGAATGCAAGCAAGAGCTATCATTGAAGCTGCTATTAAAGCAAGCAAAGAATTAGGTAGAGAAATCGAACCAGAAATCATGATTCCATTAACTCTCGACTTAAAAGAATTCAAATTCGTTAAGAAAATCATCACTGATGAATGTGATAAAGTTATCGCTGAAAACGGCGTAACAATGAAATATCATGTCGGTACCATGATTGAAATTCCTCGTGCTGCTTTATTATCAAGCGAAATCGCTACTGAAGCTCAATTCTATTCCTTCGGTACTAACGATTTAACCCAAATGACCTACGGTTTCTCAAGAGATGACGCTACAAAATTCTTACCAGACTACTATGCTAATAAGATTTTTGAAGATGATCCATTCCAAACTGTTGACCAAAAGGGTGTTGGTAAATTAATTAAGATGGCAGTTGAAGATGGTAAAGCTACAAGACCTACATTAATGACTGGTGTTTGTGGTGAACATGGTGGTGATCCAAGATCAATCGCATTCTTCAATAAAGTTGGATTAGATTATGTTTCTTGTTCCCCATTCAGAGTCCCAATTGCTAGACTCGCAGCTGCTCAAGCTGAAATCTTATTAAAAAGAGGAAAATAGTAATTAACAAACTACTCAAAATTAAGGGCTATCTATAAAGGATAGTCCTTTTTAATGCCTACTATTTTGTTCGTAATATCTTTAAATTTATTCAATTATTCCTTATAATTTTTATTAATAAAGTAATGGAGGTTATAACAATGCCTTTTTGTAGATATTGCGGTCAAGAAATAAGAGAAACTGATAAATTCTGTTTTAAATGTGGAAAATCAGTTAATGAATATCCAATTCATACAGAACATAAAGAAGAAAATATTGAAATAGTAGAGAAAAAACCTATCCCTGAAGAAAATGAAGTTAAAAACTCAGATGGAACTGGAATTGCTTTAGGACTTATTTCGTTTATTTCTTCGTTCTTTTTCCTTTTCCCTGTTTCAATTATTTGTGGAGCAATTACCTTCCCTAAGAAAAGATCAGGAGTTGCTAAAGGATTTGGTGTTGCAGGATTTGTTATTGGTATTTTAGAAATATTATTCTTATTAGGAATTTTTATTTTATTTTTAATAGATCCTAAAAACTATCATTTTTATAGTTAATATTTAAGTAAATCAACTAATAAAATAGGATTTCAGAATATTCTTAAATCCTATGTTTTATTTATTAGGTAATATTTTAGTAATGTCTACTTGTAAGCCCTTAGAATCAAAGTACCTAGCGGCTTTTTTTAATGCTCTTTTATTTTTACTAATCGCATATAAACAAGATCCACTGCCGCTCATTTGAACTACTTCAAAGTTAAATGTTAATAGAATTCTATAAGTTACTTCGATTTCTGGTAATAATTTAGTTGCAGGTAAAAATAAGGAATTAAAAGTAGCATTTCCTAAACCTTCTAAATCGTTATTTTGAACACATCTTAATACTTCACTAGTTTCTCCATGAGGTAATTCTAAAGTGTCTGCGAGTTTATAAACTTCTTCTGTTGAATTTCCTTTAGGAGGCTTAACTAAAAGAACAGAATAATTAAAATTATGATCAAAATTTTCAATTATTTCTCCTCTTCCTTTCATAATTGCAGAGTGATTATAGTATTGAAATAAAACGTCACTTCCGATTTTATTACAAATTTCTTCAATTTCCTCTTTTTTAGGATTGAGTTTATAAAGTTTAATAATTCCTCTTAAACATGCAGCGGCATCAGCACTTCCGCCACCAAGTCCTGCTTGAACATATATATTTTTATGAATTTTGATATTTAAATGGTCTTTAAAACCAAATTTTTCACGACATAAATCAATAGTTTGGTGGACTAAATTATATTTAGATATTTTAACTAAATATTGATCACAAACTACAAAATCATCTGGAGTTGTTGGTGGAAGAATTGAAATTTCTAAAGTGTCATGAAGTTCAATTGGAACTACAACACTTTCTAAATCATGATAACCATCTTCTCTTTTTTTAATACAATCTAATGAAAGATTTATTTTTGCATAAGCTTTTTCTATCATATCGACATAATTTTAGTATGTAATTGCTCCTATTTTCAATAATTCGTTTACTAATTTTTCAATTATTTTTAAATTTAATTCTTCTGCTCTTGTGGTAAGTTTTAAATTGAGTGAATTAATTAAATTTTTAAGTGTTTCATCATCAATATTTAATACTTTTAAGTTGTTATAAATGGTTTTTCTTCTATTTTTGAATAGAATAGTAGACACTTTATAAATTAATAATGAATCTTCATAAGATGAATTTTCTTTAACATTAATTTTAAATACGATTGAATCAACATTTGGTTCAGGGAAAAAGTTATTTCTTTTAACAATAAATAACTTTTTTATATTAGTTCGATAATCTAAAAGAATGTTTAAAACATTAAAATCTTTTCCGAATTTAGCCATAATTCTATCTAAACATTCTTTTTGGACCATAAAGACTCCTTCTTTTAAATCTTTATAGTTAAGCAAAATATATTCAATAATGTCGCTTGTAATATAATATGGAAGATTACCAATAATCTTACTAAATGAATAATCTTTAAAATGCAAAATATTAGATTTAACGATATTTATCGAAGAATTTTCAAAGTTTTTTGTTAAAAAATTAACAAATTTATGGTCATATTCAACAACAGTTAAATTATTTGTTCTTAATAATAATTCTTCAGTTAAAGAACCTAATCCTGGACCAATTTCTAAAACTTTGTCGTTTTTATTTATCTCCAAAGAGTTAACAATATCTAAAACTACATTCTTACTAATTAAAAAGTTTTGACCTAATTCTCTTTTTGCATGACTTGATTCTAAAATAAAAAAATCTTTAATTTCATCTTTAGTTAGCATCTTTTAATACCTCTTCTAATTCTTCATAACTTATATTTAAAAGGTTCAACTTCTTTAATAATTGTTTAGAATTGTTAAATCCTAAATAATATTTCTTAGAAATAATTTCTTTCTTTTTGTTTGAATCTTCTTGACCTGTTAATCCTAACTTATATAAATCAAAATGCGATAAAATAGGAGTTTTCAAGTTTCCACGTGGAAACTTTTTATATATAAAACGGTTATTTAGTGCATTTAATATATCTTCTTTATCGCCTTCTGCAACACCAACTTTATTCTTTTTAATAGATTTTTCTTTTGTAACATAAGCTTCGCTTACACCTTCACAATGTTCTTTAATTTTATTTCTAATTTGAGCGCCTGGAAAATCAGGATCAGTTAATACGATGACTTCAATGCCTTTTTTCAAAACTTCATTGATATAATCATAATCTTTTTGTGAAATCGAAGACCCATTTACACTATAAAATTTAGCATCAATGAATGAGCTTAAAAAATCGATATCAGTTTTACCTTCTACAACTAAAAGTGCGTTAATTATCGTCTTCATAAGTTTCCACGTGGAAAGTTTTTAAAGAATTTTGGTATACAATTTCTTCAAATTTTGAGTTTTCAATACCTAATAAATTGGAGGCAAAATAAGAAATTAATTTTATGAATTTTGGTTCATTTAATTTACCTCTATTTGGCATTGGAGCAAGATAAGGAGCATCGGTTTCTAAAACAATATCTTCTAAATTTATTCCTTTCAAAACTTCTTTAGAAATAATTGAGTTTTTAAATGTTAAAACTCCACCAAAAGCAATCTTATATCCTAACTTAATAAATTCTTTTGCCATTTCTAAACTACCTGAATAGCAATGCATCACACCTTTATTTTTAACAGGATAAGCTTTTAAAATATCGTAAGTATCTTGAATTGCATCTCTACAGTGGATAGAAATTGGAAGGTTAAAATCGTTAGCAAGACTTATTTGTCTTATAAACATTTCTTTCTCTTTTTCTTTGATTTCTTCTTCTTTTTCCCAATAATAATCGAGTCCAATTTCTCCGATGGCTACAACTTTTTTACAATTTTTAATAAGTTTAATTAATTCATTAATTGAATTTTCTCCCTCCCACTTTTTATGTTCAGTAGGAATAAATCCAATTGCTGCATAAACTTCTTTATATTTATTAGAAAGTTCACATGCTAAAATCGATGATTCTAAATCATAACCAACGCAAAGAAATTTGTTTACACCAACTTCTTTAGCTTCTTCAATATATTTATCTAAATTCTCTAATATTTTTCCATCATTTAAATGAATATGAGTATCAAAAATCATAATTATTTACCTACACAGAAACGAGAGAATATTTCGCTAGCAATGTCAAAATCGTGATCTTCTCCGGTTAAAGATAAAACAAGAAGATACATTTCTTTAATATCAGCACTTAAAAGGTCTAAAGAAACACTATTTTTTGCATCTAATCGTACTTTTTCCATAATTTCCAGGATGGATTCCAATACTCCAAGCTCTCTAACATTAGAAATTGATGGATTTTCATAATTTTCTTTATCTAAAGAAAGGAATGAAAGGATAGCTTTTTTAAGTTCTTCAACCTCTTTATTTAAAGCAGAAACATTGATTTCTTTTTCACCACTATTATCTTTCTTTTCGCTTATTAAGTCTGTTTTATTTCTTACTATTATGTGTTTTTTATCTTTAATTAAGTCCATAATCTTTTGATCTTCTTCATCAAAATTAGAGTTATCAAAAACAGCAATAATAAGGTCTGCTTTTTCAAGTTTATCGATACTTTTATTAATACCAATTCCTTCGATTAAATCCTCACTTTCTCTAATTCCTGCAGTATCAAAAAGATTAATTAAAATGCCGTTTAAAATAAACTTTCCTTCAACAATATCTCTAGTAGTTCCTTTGATATCACTAACAATGGCCTTATCTTCATTAATTAAAGCATTGAGAATCGAAGATTTACCAACATTTGGTTTCCCAACAATTGCGATACTTATTCCATCTCGAATGATGTTTCCTTTTTTGCCATCTTTAATAAGTTTGCGAATATAATCGATATTTTTGTCCATCAATTCGATTATTTTTTCATAGTTTACTTCTTCTAAATCTTCATATTCTGGATAATCAATATTAACTTCAATCAAACTTAATAAATATCCTAAATCTTCTTTAATTGGTTTAATTAAAGAAGATGTTCTTCCATCTAAACTCATTAAAGATATCTTTTTAGATTCTTTAGTTTCAGCATTGATTAAATCATTAATGGATTCTGCTTGAATTAAATCCATTTTATTATTCATATATGCTCTAGAAGTATATTCACCTCTTGTAGCAAGTCTAGCTCCATTTTTTAATGCTAATTCGATAATTTCATTAAAAATAATTGGAGAACCATGAGAGATGATTTCAACACTATCTTCACCTGTAAAAGAATTTGGTCCTTTATAAGCTAGTAAAACCACTTCATCAATTATCTCATCATTATCTTTTATATATCCATGCATAATTGTAGATTTAGTAACATTTATTTCTTTAGAAAAAACCTTAGAGACGATTTTAAATGATTCATCTCCACTTAATCTAATAATAGCAAGGGCACTTCTTAAAGGTGGGGTAGCTAAGGCAACGATAGTATCTAACATATTCTTTTTCTTTTTATATCCTTATTTTATATATATTAATAACTTTAATTTATTATAGTAAAAAAGGAGAATTTTATCTCCTTTATTACTATATTTTATTAATTTATTCTTTATTTTCTTTGTTTTCTTGAGTTTTATCAAATTTGATGTTGGTTGTAGGAGTGTTTTTTCCAATGTATTTAACAACTATTGCTCTATCTTTGCCATCACCAATTGATTCAGTTTTTAAGTTTTTCCAAGTTGATAAGGCGTTATGAACCTTTTTTCTTTCATCTGGAGTCATTGGATCAAGTTTAATATCAACATGTGTTTTTAAAACTTCTTTAGCTGCTTTTTTAGCAAGTGAAATAACTCTACTATATTTTTTATCTTTATAGTCTCCAATATCTAAAAGAATTCTGAATTTTCTTTTAAATTTTGAACTAACTGCGAGTTTTGTTAATTCATTTAATGCTTGTAAAGTAGCACCATTTTTACCAATAAGAAGAGAATTTCTATCGGTTTCAATTAAGATTTTAATTAAACTATTTCTATAGAATGCTTGTAATGAAATATCGATATTTAAGGATTTTTTTACGATTGTTTCGATATATTCTTGAGCATATTCAATAACGTCTGCAATATCATAAGTAGCAATAACTACTTTTTTAGTAAATAAGCCCTTCTTTTCTTCAACAACTTCATAAATCAATTCTTCTTTTTCAATATTTAATTCCTTTAAAGCACTATTAATAGCGTCATCTAAAGTTTTAGCAACAAATTGTTTCATAATAAATTATTTACGCTCCTTTTTACTTCTTTTAGTTAAAATTGCCTGCATAATGATGGTTTGTAAAATTGAGAATATTGCACCTGCAAACCAATAAACTCCCATTGCAGCTGGAAGAGTAAAACCCATAATAACAATGAAGATAGTCATACCCCATTGCATATATTTAGTTTGTTTAGCTTGTTTTGTTTGAGCTTCACTAACAACTGTTTTAGCAACATTCTTTTGTCTTCTCTTATTAAGTAAATTTGGGATAATAATCGAAAGAATTTGTGCTGCAGACATTAATATAATTAAAACTAATGCAGTCCGCCAACCTGGATTAGATGGCCAGCCACTAAAGTTAGATAAAACACTCCATATTGAATCAGAAAGTTTTAATCCTAAAACAGCATCTGATGATAATGAAGCACTTCCTCTAAATGCATTCCAAACACTAATAAATAATGGGAATTGAATGATCATTACTAAGAATGGTGTCCACATATTAACCTTATGTTTCTTATATAAGGCTCTTTGTGCTTGTAATAATCTTTGCTTATCATATTGATTTGTATCAGAATTTGGATATTTTTGTTGTAATTTTGCAAGTTCTGGTTGTAATAATTGCATCTTTTGTTGTGATAAAGATGAAGGTAAGGTAATAGCCATAAATAATAATCTAATGGTGATAGTCATAATTAAAACTGCACCAATTTGGCCCCAACCATTCATACCTAATGCGTGGGATAAGTTTTCAATTCCTACAGCAATAGGATAAACAAGTAATCCTTCTAAGAAACCGTGTTCTGTAAATGCTCTACCCCAGTCTCCCCAGAAGTCTTCTGCTTTTCCTTCAATTAAAACGGTACTATTGAGTGGATCGTTAGATAAATTGCCATAGAATCCATCTTCAACAGTAACACAGGTTTGAACACTTGCAACTCTATTATTTAAATTAGTTTCATAGATTTTAATGAAATTATTAGACATTACTGCACTACTTCCTAAAGTAGCTCCAATTTCATCATTCCAATCTTTAACTCTTTGATAATAATCAACAGTTTCATTACCGTTTTCATCAGTAATAACTGAATAATGTTTTAAATAACCATAATGTGCTAAAAGGGAACCTTGTTCTCTTTTTTTAATCATTGTGTCTTCTAAAATATCTTTTTCAGCTCCATTTTCCATAGATCTATAACTTTTGAGTTCGCTTTCGCTATATCCATATAAATTTTCAAAAGTTAAGTTTGAAAAATCTTCTGCTATTGGAGTTGAAATAATACGATTTTCTTTATTAGCAGTTTCAACGATTAATTCTAATGTTTTCTTATCTACTTCTTCAAAATATGCATAGCTAGGAAGCATAATGTTACTATTTTGAGCGGTTGTAAATAAACTAGTAGTAAATTCACTTAAACCAATAAAGTATGAATATGTTGTTTCATTTTCATCAGTTTCGTTAACCTTTATTGATGCGCTTAAAGTTCCTGGATTTACACATACTAAATTATCATTAATGGTTGTAAATGCACGTGCTAAAAATTCTTCAGAATTATCACTATATTTAACTGAAGAATTGTCATCATAATTAAAAGTTAAATCTCCTAAGGTTACTTGGGATTCACTTAAACCACTATTTGATAAGAAAGTATTATAAATATCATCTAATCCACTTTCTGTTGAAGTATAGAAAGTTGTATTTATTGGATCATATGCATATCTAAAATGGGAAGTATCTGAAGCGCTACAAAAAGAATTACAGGAAGTAAAAATACCTACGCCGATAACACCAATTGTAGCTATTAATGTATTTCTTATACTTTTTTTCATTTTTTATCCCCTATAAATAAATATCTTTAAAGAGATTAGTTAATTGTTCCTTATTTTTAATAAATTCATGTATATCGTAATTTTTAGAAATAACTACGATTAAATCTAAACTTTTTGAATAATCTTTATTAATGATTTCATCAATCATTGCTCTTACTTGTCGTTTTATCTTATTTCTAGTAACGGCATTACCATTTCTTTTTCCAACAAGTAAACCAATTCTAGTATAGTTAAATTCACTATCTCGATAGTAGATAGTGAATAAATAATTTCTTCTATATTTTCTTAAATCTAAAATCTCTTGATATTCTTGATATTTTTTAATTACGTTTCTTTTTTTCATTAATTATAAGGAAACTACTAATTGTTTTCTTCCTTTTTTTCTTCTAGCAGCTAAAACCTTTCTTCCATTAGCTGTTGCCATTCTTGCTCTAAAACCATGAGTTCTCATTTTATGTAATTTAGATGGTTGATAAGTTCTTTTCATTTCGTATTTCTCCTTTCGTTAAAGCATTTAAGATTATATATGTATATATACATATATGTCAAATCTTTATAAGTTAGCTAAACCTGTAAAATTATATGATAATTTAATCTCTTTTTGAAATTAATTTTGATTAAATTTATTTAAATTAATAAATTGTTAAAACTGTGTATATCTTTATAAAATTTGAATTTTATCTTTTTTTTGGTTGTTTATAACTTTTAAAATGTTGAAAAGTTAAAGAAAAATAATGTGGAAAAAATAATTTTCCACATTTCTTTCCACACTTTTCCACATAAAATTTTGTTGAAACTCCATTTTTGACCACTAAATAAGCGTTTTAAAACAAAAATAGTGTTGAAAACTTTTTTTTGACCAATATTTTTCTTTCTATATTTCTAAATAATGATAAAATAGATAAAAATCGTTAAGTAAAGGTAAAATTATGGGTTTAACTATCAATGATAATAGACTCTTATGGAGTAATGTTTTAAAAGTCTGTCAAACTAAGACTAGTGGATTAAAAAATATCTATGAATCTTATTTTAAAAAGACTTTTTTAAACTCAGTTCAAGATGATACCTTAATTGTTGGAGTTGAAAATGCTTCTACTTGTACCATTATCAAAAATTCTTTTTCAGATATTTTTAGTGCTGCAGTTTATGAAGTAACTGGATCAAATTTTAAACTTCTTTTTGTTCCTTTAAATGAATTAACTCAAAAAAGTAATAAAAATGACTATTTAAAAGATATTCCTACTTATTTTTCATCCACAAATATCTTACAAAAACAATTTACATTCTCTAATTTTGTTGAAGGACCATCAAATAAACACGCTAAAACAGCTGCAATGTATATTTGTGGATCTTTAGGAGATAAATATAATCCTTTATACATTCAAGGTCATTCAGGATTAGGAAAAACACATTTATTACATGCAATTGGTAATCAAATTAAACAAAATAGCCCAGAAAAGCGAATTTTGTATGTAACCAGCCAAGACTTTGTTAATGAATATGTAAATTTTACTAAAAATAGTACTGCTTCTGTTTCTCTTGAAGAGTATATTAGAACCTTTGATGTACTTTTAATTGACGATATTCAACAATTAAGAAATAAAGAAAAAACACTAGATTATTTTTTCAATATTTATAATTATTTTATTGCAAATAATAAACAAATTGTTATCACTTCCGATTGTTTACAAAACGAACTTATTGGAATTCCGGAAAGATTAATTACAAGATTCTTATGTGGATTAACAGCTTCAATTACAACTCCAGATTTCCAAACTTGTAAAGAAATTTTCCTCAAAAAATGCGAATTTAATTCAATTAATATTCAAAATATCAGTGATGAAGTAATCGATTATATTGTCACTAATAATTCTTCATCAATAAGATCATTAGAGGGAATAATTTTACAAATTTTATTTAAAACAACGACCAATCCAGATATTGTTTTAACTTTTGATGAATTAAAAGACATTTTACATATTGAAAATTTTTCAATTGACAATAATAAAAAGACAGATGCTAATAAAATTATCAATGTAATTTCTACATATTATTCCATTCCGACTGACCAATTAACAGGTAATACCAGAAAAGCACAGGTAACCTTAGCTAGACAAATAGCAATCTATCTTCTTAGAGATGTCTTAGATATGACGTATAAGGAAATCGGTAAAATTTTCTCGAATAGAGATCATGCTACTATTATTCATTCGATTAATAAGATTGAAGAATTGTTAAAAACTAACACCAATGTGCAAAACGTTGTTAATTCAATTAAACAAAAAATTGCCTAAATTATCGAATATTTCAAACTTATCAACATTTCAACTTTCTATATAATTATTATTAATAAATATATAAATAAAAAATAAATAAAATAAAAATTTAATTATTAAAATAAATTACTTAAAATATTAACTAGTATTCTAAAAGGAGTAACATTCATTATGAAATTTACAATTAATAGAGAAGAATTTTTAAAAGCTATTCTTACAAGTGGTAAGGTTGCTTCACCATCTCCAGAAGATCCAATTTTAGCTACATTAAAATTAGAAGTTTTTGAAGATAGATTAGAAATTATCGGATCAAATGGTGAAATTTCTATCAAATCAATTGTTCCTAAATTTAAAGATGATAAGGAAATTTTAAGAGATATTAAAGTAGGTTCTATTTTAGTTAATTCTAAAATTTTAACCGATGTTATTCGTAATTTAGAAGATAACGAAATCACTTTTCCAGTAGAAGATAATGCTCTTGTTAGAATTCAAAATAATAGATTTTCTTATAATTTAAATGTTATTAGAGGCGAAGAATATCGTGATATTGATTTTGATGAATCTGGAATTAGAGTTGAATTAACTGCAAGAGATTTAATAGATGCTGTTAACCAAACTGCATTCTCTGCATCAATTAAAGAAAGAGCGGTTTTAACTTGTTTAAATATAGAATCTAACGGAAATAAGGTATATTTTACTGCTACAGATGGAGCTAGATTATCTAAAAAAGACATTACAATTGAAGAAGAATTACCTAAATTTTCAATCAATGTTAACGCTAAAATCTTCTCTGAAGGCATTAAAACTATTACAACAGAAGAAAAAGTAATATTATTTATTTCAGATAGAAATTTAGTCTTAAAACTCGATAATATTGTTATTTTATTTACTTTAACAGTTGGGGATTATCCAAATACAAAGAATATCATTCCTCATAATTTCTTCTATAAATTAGAAACACAAGCAAATGAATTATTAAAGGTTCTCACAAGAGTCGTTTTATTCTCTGGAGAACGTGCAAATATTGTTAAATTAACTATGAGTGATAGTGAAGTAGTAGTTTCTTCTAAATCTTTACAAGTTGGTGACGCTTCTGAAAAGCTAAGTTTATATCAATATACTGGAGAAAGATTGGAAATCTCATTTAATGTTAAATATGTTAGTGAAGCAATTAGATCTTTAAAAGATGAAACTATCGTTTTAAGTTTTATGGGTGAAATGAAGCCATTTACAGTCACTTCAAAGAATGATGATAGTGTAATTCAATTAATTACACCAGTTAGAACTTATTAAAAAGTTTCCACGTGGAAACTTTTTATTTCGATAATTATCGTAAATGTAAAAATTTTCATTAAATTTTCATAAATTTATAAAATATAAAAATAAGTATTAAAGTAAGTATTAAAAAAGTTTCCACGTGGAAACTTTTTTATATTTAATGGATAAAATTTTAATAAAAATTAAATACTTTAATCATGTTAATAATTTCTTATTAAAAAAATATTTAAAATAACCCACAAAAAACTTAAATAAAATAGATTTTTAATCTCCTTTAATATATAATATTAAAGGAGTTAAAATCAATGAATAAACAAGCTTTAAATGTTATTAAAATAAGTAGTGAATTTATCACTTTAGGACAGTTCTTAAAATATGTAGATCTAATCTCTAGTGGAGCTGAAGCAAAGATTTATATTAATGAACATGAAATTTTAGTAAACAATACACTTACTAAAGAAAGAGGAAAGAAATTATATCCTTCCTATAAGGTTTCAATTGATAACTCTTTGTTCTTTGAAATTCAAAATGATAATTAAAAATTTAAAATTATTAAACTATCGAAACTATAAAAAACTAACAATTGATTTTAATAACAAAATCAATGTTTTTTATGGCCGAAATGGCGTAGGTAAAACAAATATTGTTGAAGCTATATATTATTTATCTTTAACTAAATCTTTTAGAACAAACAATGAATTAGAATTAATAAAAATAAATGAAAAAGAAAGTTTAATTCAAGGAAGATTTAATTTTAATTCATTAATTGATAAAGAAATTGAAATTTATCTATCAAAAGAAGGTAAAAAGATATCTATAAATAATGAAAGAATAAATAAGATATCCGATCTAGCAAGTTTAATAAATATTATTTATTTCATTCCTAAAGATGTCTTATTACTTAAAGATTCACCTAAAAATAGAAGAAAATTCTTAGATATATCTATTTCAAGAATAAATAAAGAATATTTATTAAATTTTTCTTTATATTCAAAAGTACTAAAAGATCGAAATAATCTTTTAAAAGAAGAAGTTATTAATAAAGATTTATTAGATATTTATACTTCAAAATTAATTGAATACTCTGAAAAGATTTATAAGGTAAGAAAAGAATATATAGATGAATTAAATAAAGTTATATCGAAAGTATATTTCAATATTTCTAAAAAAGAAGATTCGTTAAAGATAATTTATATCCCGTTAATTGATAAAAATAGTGGTAATAAAAATTATTATGAAGAACTTTATCAAAAATATAAAAATAACGAAGAAAACGATATAAAAAGTAAAAGAACTACTATCGGAATTCATTTAGAAGATTTCTATATAACTTTAAATAATAAAAATGTCGGTAGTTATGGATCTCAAGGAGAAAATAGATTAAGTGTTTTATCACTTAAACTCTCGCAATATTACCTCGTAAAAGAAGAAAAAAATAAACCAATTATCATTTTGGATGACGTATTAAGTGAACTTGATGAAATTCATAAAAATAATTTACTTAATTATTTAAATAACGAATTTAATCAAGTATTTATCACATCAACAACTCCAATAAACTATTTTAATTTCAAAAATTATTTAATTAAAGATCAAGAGTGTTACAAGGAGGTTAATTAAATATGGCTATAAAAGAAGAGAAAAGCACTACTAAAGAACTTTTACTTGATGAAAGTGAAGAAAAAGAAGTAAAAGAAGAAAATTTAACAGTCAGCGAAGATGAAGGTTTTACATCTAGTGAAAAAAAGTTAGATGAAAAAATCTCAAAAGATATTATTGATATCACTGATGAAAAATCTTTAGAAAAAGGTAGTGAAAACTATACAGGTGCTGATATTACAGTTTTAGAAGGTTTAGAAGCTGTAAGAATGAGACCTGGTATGTATATTGGTTCCACTTCAATTACCGGTTTACATCATCTTATTTGGGAGATTGTAGATAATGGAATTGATGAAGCTTTAGCAGGATTTTGTGATACTATCAGTGTTGATATTAATGAAGATAATTCAATTACTGTTACTGATAATGGTAGAGGAATTCCAGTTGATACTGTTGATAAAACTGGCATTAGTGCTGTAGAAACTGTTTATACAAAATTACACGCAGGTGGTAAATTTGGTTTAACTAGTGGATATAAAGTTTCAGGTGGATTGCATGGTGTTGGTGCAAGTGTAGTTAATGCATTAAGTGAATGGCTTGAAGTTACTGTTTATAGAAATGGAGGAGAATATTTCATCCGTTTTGAAAATGGTGGCAGTAAAACAACTCATCTTAAAAGAGTTGGAGATAGTGATAAAAAAGGAACTAAAGTTACCTTTAAACCAGATCCATTAATTTTTAGAGAAACTACCGAATTTAGCTATGAAACTATAAAAAATAGAATTAGACAAATGGCATTTTTAAATAAAAGTGTCAGATTTATTCTTACCGATAAAAGAGTAGAACCAAATAAGGTTAGAGATTTTAAGTTTGATGGTGGTATTAAAGAATATGTTTCTTATATTAATAAAAACTATACCCCATTATCAGATCATGTTTTTTATTGTGAAGGAGCCCAAACTTTCACTGAAAACGATAAAAATATGGATATTGTCGTAGAAGTTGCTTTCCAATATATCACTCAAGATAACTATAATATCTATTCTTTCTGTAATAATGTTTCAACTGGAAATGGCGGAACTCATTTAGATGGATTTTATTTAGCATTAAATAGAGTTTTTAATAACATCGCTAGAAAATTATCCATTTTAAAGGATAAAGATAAAGAAAGATTCTCAAATGAAGACTGTAGAAAAGGAATTACTGCAGTTATTTCAGTTAAACATCCTAACCCAGAATATGAAGGTCAAACTAAAGGAAAATTAGGTAATGCCGAAGTTAAAAAGATTGTTTCTAATGTCTTTGGTGCTCATTTAGAAAGATTCTTTACTGAAGAAAAACAAGAAGCTTTATCAATTTTAAATAAGGTTAGATATAACTATGATAACCGTTTAAAACTTGCTGCTTATGAAGAATCAATGAAGAAAAAAAGTGGCTTAGAACTTACTAATTTACCTGGAAAATTATCTGATTGTTCTTCTTCAAATCCTGAAGAATGTGAATTATTTATTGTAGAAGGTAATTCTGCAGGAGGTAGTGCAAAACAAGGTAGAGATCCAAAAATTCAAGCTGTTTTACCTTTAAGAGGTAAGATTTTAAATGTTCAAAAAGCTCAAGATCATAAAATTTATGAAAATGCCGAAATCGGTAGTATGATTAAAGCTATTGGTGGTGGATTTGGTGATAGTTTTGACGTTACTAAAATTAGATATCATAAAGTTATTATCATGACCGATGCTGACGTTGATGGTTCTCATATTAGAATCTTACTTTTAACATTCTTTAATAGATTTATGAAACCATTAATTGAAAATGGATATGTATATATCGCTCAACCACCTCTATATAAAGTTGAATATAAAGGAAAAGCATACTATGCATATAACGATTATCAATTAGCAGTTATTCGTAAAGAATTAGATTTAAAAAATAACTATCCTTTCCAAAGATATAAAGGTCTTGGTGAAATGGATCCAGATCAACTTGAAGAAACAACTATGGATCCAAAGGTTAGAAAACTCGTTAGAATTACAATTGAAGACGCTAATATTGCAGATGAATTATTCACAGAACTCATGGGTGAAGAAGTTGCACCAAGAAATGAATTCTTAAGTGAAAATGCAAAATACGTTAAAAATCTTGATATTTAGTACTTAATGGAGGTAATAAAAAGATTTATGGCAGAAGAAAATAAAATTGAAAGTGGCATAGTCCCTTCATTAACTGATACTGAAATTACTACTGAACTTAAAACTGCATTCTTAGATTATGCGATGAGTGTCATTGTTTCTCGTGCTCTTCCAGATGTTAGAGACGGACTTAAACCTGTTAATAGACGTATAATCTATGCAATGAATAAAGCAGGATATACTCCTGATAAACCATTTGTTAAAAGTGCAAGAATCGTTGGTGATACCATGGGTAAATATCACCCTCACGGTAATTCATCAATTTATTATGCTTTAGTTAGAATGGCTCAAAAATTCTCGCTTAGATATACTCTTATCCAAGGTCATGGTAACTTTGGTACTATGGATGGAGATGATCCAGCAGCAGAAAGATATACTGAAGCTAGACTTGAAAAATTAGCTGCAGAAATGGTTAGAGATATTAATGCTGACACTATCGATTTTATACCTAACTATGATGGTACTGAAGAAGAACCAACAGTCTTACCTTCTAGATTTCCTAACCTTTTAGTTAATGGTAGTGAAGGTATTGCAGTTGGTATGGCAACTAAAATGCCACCTCATAATTTAACTGAAATTATCGATGGAATTTTAGCTTATACCAAAAATAAAGATATAACCGTTGAAGAATTAATGAAAATTGTTAAAGGACCAGATTTTCCTACAGGTGGTATAATCTATGGACTTAACGGCATTAGGCAAGCATATGCAACAGGAAGAGGTTCTTTTAAAATTAGAGCCAGAACTCATATTGAAGAAGAACCAAACGGAAAAAGTAAGATTATTATCACTGAAATGCCATATGAGGTTAATAAAAGTGATGTTGTTAAAAAGATTGGTGAACTTTATAGAGATAAAAAGTTAGATGGAATTACATCTGTTAAAGATTTCTCTAAAGTTGATGTTCATGTTGAAATTGAATGTAAAAAAGATGCTAATCCAAATGTTGTTTTAAATAAATTATTTAAAATGACTGCCTTAGAAACTTCATATGGAATTATTAATCTTGCAATTGTTAATGGCGAACCAAAAATTCTTACTTTAAAAGATTTATTCGATAATTATCTTGATTATCAAATTGAAGTTATTAGAAGAAGAACTGAATGTTGGCTTAAAAAAGATGAAGAAAGAAAGCATATTATCGAAGGTTTAATTATCTGTAGAGATAATATTGACGAAATTGTTCATATGGTTAAAGAATCTGAAAATAAAGAAGATTTTATCCGTAGAGCAATGGAAAGTGTCTTTAAATTTAGTGAAAGACAAGCTGAAGCAATCTTTAATTTACAACTTGGTAGATTAACTCATCTTGAAAGTGATAAGTTAATTAACGAAAAGTTACAATTAGAGAAAAATATCGAAAATTATCATCATATTTTAGCTTCTAAAGAAAACGAACTTGAAGTAGTTTTAACTGAATTAGAAGAAATTAAACGTAAATTTGGTGATGAAAGAAGAACTGAAATTTCTACTGAAATTGTTTCAATTGAAGATGAAGATTTAATTCCAGAAGAAAACGTTGTTATAACTTTAACTAATAAAGGTTATATCAAACGTATGAATGTTAACGAATTTAAAGCCCAAAGAAGAGGTGGAAAAGGTGTTAGAGGAGTTAAAACTTATGATGACGATGGTGCAGATAAGGTAATTTATGCTAACACTCATACCGATTTATTATTCTTCTCAAATTTAGGTAAGGTTTACCGTAAAAGAGGTTATGAAATTGAACAAGGATCAAGAACTTCAAAAGGTCAATTTATTAAATCAGAATTGAATCTAGAACAAAACGAAGAAATTGTTGCGTTAATTCCTGCAGATACTTATGAAAATAAATATTTATTCTTTGTAACTAAACACGGAATTGTTAAACGTACCGCAATGGAAGAATTTATCCGTATCAATGCTAATGGTAAAAAAGCAATAAGTTTCAAAGAAAATGATAATTTATTAGATGTTAAAGTTACTGATGGAAACGCTTTAATTTTAATTACTAATAATAAAGGAAGACTTGTTAAATTCCATGAAACTGATGTTAGAAGCATGGGAAGAACTGCAGCGGGTGTTAGAGGTATGAATTTAGGTGATGCGAAAGAAGTTGTATCGGTTGCTACCTCTTTAGAAGGTAATAGAGTCTTCGTTGTTAGTGAAAAAGGTTTAGGTAAAATATCAGATATAGAAAGTTATCGACTTACAAAACGTGGTTCAAAAGGTGTTATTACAATTAAAATAACTGAAAAAACCGGCGAATTATGTGCTATGAAAGTAGTAAGTGGAGAAGAAGATTATTTAGCAATTTCTTCTAAAGGGGATATTGTTAGAGCTTCACTTAAAGATGTTAGAGAAACTGGAAGAAACGCTAGCGGAGTCCATTTAAAACGTTTAAATAGTGAAGATGAAGTGGTTGTTTCAGTTGCTATTGTTCCTCATTATGAAGAGGAAGAAACTGTAACTGAAAACACTGAAGAAGTTACGAAAACTGAAGAAAAAGTAGAAAACTAGTAGTTAGTAAAAAGGAAAAAGTTTCCACGTGGAAACTTTTTTACCTTACTAAGAAATAAAAACTTATATAATATAAGGTAAGAAGATGAACCCATTAATATTATTTGAAACAAAGGAAAAATACATTAATTTTGAAGCTAATCGAATTAAAAAATCTTTAATTTATTGCTTACGAATGTATAACGAAAGATATGTTTCATCAACCTATGATGAAACATATGATCTTGTACATTATGTTTTAGTAAGCGATATTGCTAGATATAGCGAAGAAATTAAGAAAAACACTAAAATAGTTCTTTCTTTATTAAGCAGTGAAGAAGATTATAAAGGAAGATTATTAAAAAAAGTTAGAGCTAAAGACGAAATAGAAAAATATGAATATATTGTTTCAAAAAGCGATATAGAACTAATAAATAAAGTTGATTTAGTTTTAACTCCTTCTAAAAAAGCATCAGAATTTTTAATTTCTCAAGGAGTTAAAACTAATATTAAAGAATTTATGATTCCTGTTAGAACTTCTAATTTTGATCTTAAAAATAGTGTTTTAAAAAACGCAGTTTATCGATATTTATCACTTCCTGAAGATTCTATAATTGGTTTTGCAACACTTCATAACGAAGATTATGAAGGCTATCAAAAGATTAAAGAATTAGCGATTTCTTATCCAAAAATAAAGTTTATTGCTATTTCACACGTAAATATATTTAGTGGATTGTCATTAAAATTTAAAAGATTATTTAAAGATAAACCATCAAATTTAATTCTTACCACCCCATTAAATGAAGATATTTATTGTAGTTTACTTTATAATTCTAAGTTCTTTATTAATGTTGCTTCTAGTTATGGAAATGATCAAGCTTCCCTTGAAGCAATGGCATCAAAAACACAGATTTTTGCCTTAAAAACTAGTGTTTTTCCAGATATCGTAATTGATAATGAAACTGGATATATTTATAATGATATCGATTCTTTGAAGAAAGGCTTTGGGTTATATTTAGATGGTTTACTCGAAGATACGACCCACAAAGCTTATAAGTTTGCAAAAGAGGTTAACTTAGTTAATTGTGGTGAAAAATTGATTAAGATTTATAAGGAATTATTGGAGGAATAAACAAAATGTTAGATATTAATTACATTTTAGAAAATAAAGAAGAAGTAAAAGAGTTATTAAAAAGAAAAATGTATGAAGCTGATATCGATGAATTATGCGATAAAGTCTTAGAAAAAAGAAAAATTCAAAGAGATGTTGAATTAAATAAATCTGAACAAAATAAATTATCAAAATCAGTTCCGGAAGTTAAAAAAAGTGGTGGCGACGTTAATGAAATCTTTAAAAAAGTAAAAGAATTAGCTGCTATTAATAAAGAAAAAGAAGAAAAACTTAAGGTTTTAGAAGAAGAAATTAACGAAGTTATGATTTCTTTACCAAATCTACCTGATAAAGACTTACTTGAAGGTGGTAAAGAAAATAATAAACCTATCTATTTTTATAAAGAAAAAAGAGATTTTAGCTTCAAAATCAAAGATCATGTTGAATTAGCAGAATCTTTAGGATTAATCGATTATGAAAGAGGCGCTAAAGTTAGTGGTGCTGGAACTTGGTTTTATACTAATTTAGGCGCACAACTTGAATGGGCTTTAATTAATTACTTTATTTCTACACATATCAAGGATAATTTTGAATTTATGCTTCCTCCACACATTTTAAATTATGAAAGTGGATATACTGCAGGACAATTCCCTAAATTTAAGGAAGATGTCTTTAAACTTGATATCGAAGATTCCTTTAAATTCTTACTTCCTACAGCTGAAACTGCATTAATTAACTATTACCGTAATGAAATCTTAAAAGAAGAAGATTTACCTAAAAAATTCTTTGCATATACTCCTTGTTACCGTAAAGAAGCAGGTACTAATAGAATCGAAGAAAGAGGTATGATCAGAGGTTATCAGTTCAACAAAGTTGAAATGGTTGAATTTACAGCAGATAACGATAGTGATCGTGCTTTCGAAGAATTATTAAATAAAGCAAAAGCTTTAATTGAAGGTTTAGGATTACATTATAGAGTTTCTAAACTTGCTGCAGCCGACTGTTCACATTCAATGGCTAGAACCTATGATTTAGAAATTTGGATTCCTTCAATTGATATTTATAAAGAAGTTTCATCAGTTTCTAATGCTAGAAGTTATCAAGCAAGAAGAGGAATGATGAGATATAAAGATAAGGAAGGAAAAATGCATTATATGCATACTCTCAATGGTAGTGGACTTGCTACTTCTAGAATCTTCCCAGCATTACTTGAACAATATCAAAATGAAGATGGTTCAGTTACAATTCCAGAAGTCTTAAGACCATTCATGGGTGGATTAACTGTTTTAAAACCAATTAAAAAATAATATAATACTAATCGCCATCGCAATTTATTACTTCGAACCAGGTCAGGATGGGAACATAGCAGCCTTAAGATGATTTATAATTGTGCGGTGGTTTTTTATTTATATGAAAGAAATTTATAAAAAATACATGGATTTAGCTTTAAAAGAAGCTGAAAAAGCCTTAAAAAATAATGAAGTTCCTGTTGGAGCGATTTTAGTTGATGAAAACGGGAAAGTTGTAGCAAAAGGCTATAATAAAAAAGAAAAAACTAACGATGTTACAATGCATGCCGAAATTGTTGCAATTAGAAAAGCTAGTAAAATCTATAAAAATTGGAGACTAAATAACTTAACTTTATATGTAACTTTACTTCCTTGCTTAATGTGTGAAGGAGCAATAATTTCTTCTAATATAAAAAAGGTAGTTTATGGAGCAACTGATCCAAATTTATTAAATCATGAACTGGTTATTAGAAAAGATGAATACTTCAATAATAAGGTAGAACTTATTGGTGGAATAGAGAGCGAAAAATCCCAACACTTATTATCGAAATTCTTTGAAAACAAAAGAATTTATAAGTAAAAAATTCCCATTTTATGGGAATTTTTTAATATTTATATTACATTGTAAAAAAATATTAATATATTTATTTTAAATAATAGTATAAAATCTTGATAAAAGGTTGTTTATTATTATGTTAAAGTTAGTTAATATTGAAAAAGTATACGAAACCGGTTCATTAAAATTTAAAGCCTTAAAAGGCATAAATATCGAATTCCCAGAATCAGAATTTTGTTCCATTTTAGGTCCTTCTGGAAGTGGAAAAACCACTCTTTTAAACTTAATTGGAGGATTAGACCACTATACTAGTGGAGATTTAATTATCAATGGTGTTTCTACCAAAGAATATAAAGATGTTGATTGGGATAATTATAGATCCAAAAGAATTGGATTTGTTTTCCAACACTATAATTTAATCAATCATTTATCTATATACGAAAATTTAGAATTATCTTTAAAAATTAATGGATATACTCATAAAGAAAGAAGAAAAAGAAGCGACGAAGTTTTAAAAATGGTTGGCTTAGGAGATCAAGGAAATAAAAAACCTAATCAACTTTCAGGAGGTCAACAACAAAGAGTCGCTATTGCTAGAAGTTTAATTAATAATCCTGAAATTATTTTAGCTGATGAACCAACTGGAGCTCTTGATAGTGAATCTTCAGTTGTAGTTATGGAATTATTAAAAGAAATTTCTAAAACCAAACTTGTAATTATGGTTACCCATAACGAAACTTTAGCAAAAGAATATTCTACTCGTATTATAAGAATTAAGGATGGAATGCTTGATAAAGACGAAGTTTATCATGAATTAAAAGAAGAGGAAGAAGTAATTGAAAATAAAAAAGCAAAAAAATCTCGTTTAGGATTTTTCACTGCTTTAAATATGTCTATAAAAAATGCATTAACTAAGATGTTTAAAACCTTAATGACTTGTTTAGGTTGCTCTTTTGGTATTGTTGGAGTCGCTTTAGTTTTATCTTTATCTTTTGGGGTTGAAAATTATATAGGAAGAATTGAATCTCAAGCTGCTACAATGCTACCGATTACTATATATTCAAGCGCAGTTACCTATGAAGAAGTAGATATTTCAAAATTAAATCCGCAATATCCTGACGATAATTTATTAAAACCATATATTTCTCCTGCAGTCTCAGGTAGTTCGCAAAAAATCAATATGATTAACGATAAATATCTTAATTATCTTGAATATATTAAAAATGAAGAAGACTTAATTAATAATTATTTTATTACTAGAAGTTCATCTTATTCTTACAATTTAACTACTGAATTTCCTGATGGAACAATAAAAATGATTGATAATACTGCTTCAGTTGGTTCTTCAATGCTAGATACTATAACTTCTGCAGTATCTTTCCCAAATACTCCATTCCATCAACTTTTAGGTGGCAAAGAGTTTATTGAAGAAACCTATGAACTTATTTATGGAGAATTTCCAAGTAGTGACAATCCATATGAAATTGTTTTAGTAGTTGATCAATATAATTCTATTCCTTTAACAACTTTACAAGCTTTAGGAATATATGATTCTTCATATACAGATCCTATTGTTGCGGCTGAAAATCCTATTAGTTTTGATGATATTTTAAATAAAAAATATAAGATATTCTTTAATGATGAGTTATATGATGTTACAACAAGAAGAACTGTTAACGATGCTAAAGGATATCAAAGAGTTATTATTAGTGGCAATCAAAAGAACTTAACAACCATATTTAATAATGACTCAATTGGTCATGAATTAGAGGTAGTTGGAGTTTTAAGACCTAGAGAAGGTGTCGCTTTACCAGCTTTAGGCACTGGACTTTGCTATCAAATATCTTTAGGTGAAGAAATTTCTAGTAAAAATGACGAAAGTCAAATTTCTACCAAAGGAAAAGATAATTTTTCATTAAAAAGATATGCCGATTATAATCAATTTAGAACCGAATTTTTAAGTTATATAAATAGTATCGATATGTCTTCTATTATGGATGATTTAGATGCTGCAAAAGAAATAATCGCTCAAATTAATCGTATTTTTAATAAATATTTTGATTTTTATTCCTTATATAACGGCTCAGTTTTATCTAATGGAGTTTCCGATTTTATTAATGAATTATCGATTTTTGGAATCGACGTTAACACTTATCGTCTTGTAACCGATGGTTTAGAAAATGTCGTTATGGGGATGTTAACCGCTTATAGTGAAGGAGATGTTGACGATTTCTATGATGATTTTATTTTAGTCGCATCCTATTTTAACAATTACACTAAGATTGAGAGTGTTGTCATCTATCCTAAAGATTTGGGTGCTAAAGATCAAATTTTAGATCTTTTAGATGAATATAATAAAATAAGTTCAATTCCTAATGATCCATATCATGCAACCAGTGAAGAAGAACAAGTTTATTATACTGACATTGTTTCAACATTTACTGATTCTATTTCACAAATGGTCGATGTTGTTTCGATAGTTATGGTTATTTTTTCATCAATTTCACTTATTGTTTCTTGTATTTTAACAGCGATTATTACTTATAGTAGTGTCGTGGAAAGAACGAAAGAAATCGGTATTTTAAGAAGTTTAGGAGCTAGAAAACAAGATGTTGGATTATTATTCCAAGCTGAAAGTATTATGACTTCTACAATCGCTTGTATAATTGGCTTCTTATTCTCGTATTTATGTATTTTCCCATTAAATTATTTCTTAAATTTAGCATATCCTGAATATTTCTTAGGGAATATTGCACAATTAACTATATATCATTTTTTAATTTTAATAGTTGTTTCAATCGTTATTGGATTCTTATCAGGCTTAATTCCTTCTAGAATTGCTGCAAGAAAAGATCCAGTCGAGGCTTTAGGTACTGAATAATAAAGAAAATAGTATGGAAAAGAAAAAGAAAAAAGTTGAAGAAATTAAAAGAGTAAACGCTAAATATAACCGAGGCTTATCAACCTACCAAGTGAATAAGCGTATTTCTATGGATCTTGTTAACCAAACAAAGATCAAAGTTTCTGCAACTTATTTAAAGATTATTGTAAAAAACGTTTTTACATTCTTTAATATTCTTCTTATTACCATTGGTATTATCTTAATAATTTTTAATCTTTGGTCTTCAACAGTATTTTTAGTAATTCTTTTACTTAATACAACTATTGGTTTGGCTCAAGATATAAGAGCAAAAAGAGCAGTAGATAAACTTAATTTAATTGAAGACGATAATGTTACTGTTATTAGAGATGAAAAAGAGGTAGTTATCAGCAGTAAAGATGTTGTTTTAGATGACATTATATATTTAGAAAGAGATTCAAAAATTCCTTGTGACTCGATAGTTATTAAAGGGGAAGGAAGTGTAAATGAATCTTTAATTACCGGAGAATCTTTACCTGCAAAAAAGACGATGAATTCTGAAGTTCTAAGTGGAACATATGTCACAAGTGGAGCTTTTTATGTTCGTGCGATGAAGGTTGGAAAAGAAAATTATGTTTCTAAGCTTCAAATGAAGAGTAAAGAATATAAAAAACCTAATTCCAAAATGTTCGTTCAGCTTAATAAATTATTTAAAATTATTTCGATATTTGTCATCGTTTTAGGATTTTTAGAATTAATTGAATTTGGATTAATTTCAATTTTTACAATCGATTTTGAATTAGATGATATTTACGAATTTTTAAGAAATAATGTTATTTTACAACTTGCTGGAAGTTTAGTTTCTATGATTCCTTCAGGAATGTATTTATTAACTTCAACCGCTTTAACAGTTGGTGTTCTTATTTTGGCTAGAAAAAAGGTCTTAATTAAAGATATGTATTCTCAAGAAACTCTCGCTAGAGTCGACACTTTATGTATTGATAAAACTGGAACTATTACAAGCGGAGAATTATCTGTTTTTAAATATCAAATTATAAACGATGCCATGAATGAAGACCGTTTTAAAGCTTTAATTGCATCTTACTGTACTAAACTTGGTGAAGATAATGAAACCTCAAAATCACTATTAAATTATTTCCATTCATCGATGATTTTTAATGTTCAAAACTATATTCCTTTTGATAGCGTTAATAAATATAGTGCTGCAGAAATTCAAGATAATGGTACTTTAGTAATTGGAGCTTATAACTTCTTTGATTTAGAAAATCACGATGAAATCGAAGAAGATGTTAATAAATATTCTCTTGCAGGATTTAGAGTAATTGTAGTTGGATTAAGTCCTAAACCAATTGGGAAGAATAATAGATTACCAAAAAATATTAAGGCGATTGGCTTAATTTATCTTCAAGATCATATTCGTGAAGAAGCAAAAGAATCCTTAAAATGGTTTAATGATAATGATGTTGACGTCAAAGTTATTAGCGGCGATAACCCTTTAACTGTTTATAGAATTGCTGAAGCAGCAGGGGTAATTAACGCTAAAAGTTATATTTCTTTAGAGGGTAAAAGTGATGAAGAAGTTAAAGAATTGGCTTCACAATATACCGTTTTTGGAAGAGTTAAACCTGAACAAAAAGAATTAATTATTAAATCTTTAAAAGAAAATGGCAAAACTGTTGCAATGGTTGGTGATGGAATTAATGATGTTTTATCTTTAAAAACTGCCGATGTTTCTATTGCTTTAGAAAGCGGATCAAAAGCTAGTAAAGATATTTCGAGTTTAGTCCTATTAAATGATGATTTTACTAAACTTCCTGATGTTGTTTATGAAGGTAGAAAAGTTATTAATAACCTTCAAAGAACTTGTTCTTTATTTTTAACTAAGACAGTTTTCGCAGTATTTTTAAATGTTTTCTTCCTCCTTTATGGTCTTGCAACAGCATTTGGAGATAGAAATGCTCAATTATGGCCTTTTGCTACCAACAATTTCTATATTTGGGAATTAATCACGATTGGTATTTCTTCTTTCCTTTTAGCAGTTGAACCTAATATTCAAATAGTTAAAGGTAACTTTATTACCAATATTTTAAAAAGAGCTCTCCCTAATGGATTAATTATGGGATTACTTGTTTCTGGAATCTATTTATTTAACTTTACAGATGTCATTAATTTTAAAGATTATGAGATGTTGAATATTGCAACACTTTTCATATCTTTTGCTTCATTTATACCTTTGATTGACGTTTCAATACCTCTTAACAAATATAGAAGAATTGTTGTAATTATCGGTATAGTTTTAGCCACTTTAATATTCATTTGGACTATTTATGGATTTAACTGGTTATTTATTAATGGACCACATTCATTACCTCCTAGATATATAACAGTTAATGAAATTGTAACCATTATTGTAATGATTTCTTTATATGTTGTTCTTTATACTTTATATAGAATAACTGCTAATTATTGGGATAAAATGAATAAAAATGTAATAAAATTAGGAAATAACGAGAGTAAAGAATAAATATGTATAAAACAGAAAAAAGGATTCAAAATACTTTCTTTAAATTATTAAAAACTTATGAGATCAATCAAATTGATGTCACTAAGATTTGTAAGGCTTCAAAGATCACTAGACAAACATTTTATTATCATTTTGAGTCTGTTTATGATCTAATTTTTGCTATATATATTGACAAAAATATTGAATCTAAAAATAGTTCCTCAATTAAAGATATAGTCAGTGATTTTGTTTCATTTTTATATGAAGATGAAAAATTTAATAAAGATGTTGTTGAATCTAATGCATCAAGTGTATTAAGTGAAGTATCGTTCTCCTTTCTTTTTCAAACCATTTTAAAGTATTTAAAAAAATACGATATTGATGGAGAAAAAAAGAGATTTGTTGCTAGATTTTTAGCAAGGGCAATCGGAGAAGAAATCCTTTATTTATTTTCTTTAATTACCACTAAAAAAGAGGATATTGTCGAAGAAATTAATAAATTAGTTAATGAAAATATGATTAAAGGATTAATCTCTAAATTTTAAAAGATAATAATAGCAATGAATATGCTATAATAATTAAGTTGTAGTTCTCTTTTTTACTAATTACATTTAATAAATTTAGATACACGTTGGATGATCTAATTGTTTATATAAAAGAGATTATCAAAAAAGGAGAAAACTTACATGAAAAAAGAAGATATTATTTCAACATTGGTCTACTTAGTAATGCTAGTTGTAGTATTTTTAGTTGGCTTTTTTGTCGTTAGTGCTAATTCTAGCGCAATTGTTGATAGTTTAGGTGGCAATCAAAGTTTGATTTATGTTTTTATCATTTTAGCTCTACTTTTAGGCGTTTTATTTAATGTTTTATTAGTAGAAGTTGGACATGCAATTGGAGCTAAAATGGGTGGATATAATATCCTTTCATTTAATGTTTTTGGATTATGTATTTATAAATATTTAGATAAGGAAACTAACAAATTAAAAACTAAATTTGGCTTTAAATCCTTTGATGGATTAGCAGGAGAAACGATTGTTACTCCTAATAAAAATAAGAAAAAGAATAGCCCATTCCCATATTTATTAATGCCTTTTGTATTAATTTTATTAGAATTTTTAGGTCTTTATATGTGTTATGTATTCATTCCTGATAGTAGTAGTGCTGCTTTTATTAAATATGGTATGGTTTTATTTTCAACAATTGGTGGTATTTTTGTTTTATATAATTATTTACCAGTTAGACTTGATTCAACAACCGATGGATATCGTTATACTTTATTAGTTAAAAAGGTAAATATTGATGCATATAATGCTAAATTAACCATTCAATCTGATTTATTATTAGGTAAAGAAATCGAAGAATATCCTCAATTTGATGAAATTACTGATTTTACTGCAGAAGTTAATAGTTTAAAAATCTACGATAATTTATTAAATAAGAATGATTTTGATGGATCTATTGAAATTTTAGATAAAATTATTAATTTTGATGGAAAAATTAGAGGAGAAACTAGAACAAAAGCAAAAATTTGGAAGTTATTCATTCTTTTAAAATATAAAAAATATGAAGATGCAAAAGCTTTATTTGAAACTTTTGCAGATGATGAAAAAGATTATCTTAAAAAGGATACTAGTTTATCTAGCTTAAGAACATGTATTTATTTCTTTGGAATAACTGAAAATTCATATTCCTTAGTTGATGAATTAAGTATTAAATATCTTAAAGCTTATAAAAATGAGGTTGGTGGGTTTAAAGAATTAGATAAAAAGTTATTTGATGAAGTAATTAAAGAAATTGAACTTATTAAACAAACAAACCCTCAAAAGTAAGCAATAAAGTAAACATTAAAGTTTCCACATGGAAACTAAAATAAACGAAAAATATCGGACTATTCGGGAGAAGTAGTCCGATTTTAATGTTAATTACTATTTTAAATTTTAATGCTTAGTAAGCATAAAATATGCAAAAGAAAAAGTTGGTTATCCGTCTTTTTCTTTTAATTTATTTTGTTTCAGCTTTTTTAGATTCACTAGCAACTGCATTCTTTTTTAATTCATCACGAATTTCTTTAAGTAATGTAATTTGTGGATCTTCTGGTGCTGGTTTTGGTTCTTCTGGTTTTGGTCTTTCTTCTGGATGTCTATTATAATATGCTTCGAGTTCTAATTGCTTTAATTGTTCTCTTTTGTTTTTAAGAGCAGAGACAACTTTAACAATAATAAATAAGACTAAAGCAATGACAATGAAAGAAATAATTGCATTTAAGAATGCACCCCAGTCTAATACTGGAACACTTTTATAGACATATTGACCACCATATTGAGTGTATAAACTTTGTTGAGCAGTAGTTAATTTTGTCCATTCAGTAACTGTAAGTACTTGTTCTAAACCATCTGGTGGCATTTGACCTGCATGTAATGCTGGTAAAATGGTAATTAAGCCACTAATTCCACCTGGAATAGGCCATGTGCATAAACTTAAGAAGATCTTGGTTAAGGATGTAACAATAGCCCCAAAACTGGAACCCATGATAACACCAACAGCCATATCAACAACGTTTCCTCTAGATATAAAAGTTTTAAATTCTTTCCAAACAGAGGTTACTTTGTTCATCTTTTTCTTTTTATCCATATACTTTCCTCCCTCGAGTCAAAATTATAACATACATAGTTATTAGTTTTCATTTTTAATTTAACGATTTTCCTTATATAATATTTATTAAATTAATGAGGTTTAAATAAATGGGCAAAATTATAGTTTTAACTGATTCTACATGTGATTTATCGAAGGAATTAGTCGAAAAATACGATATTAAAGTAGTTCCTTTACATGTGAATTTTCCGGGTGAAGAAAGAGATTATTTAGATGGAGTAAATTTATTCCCAGACGAAATCTATAAGAAGGTTGATGAAACCGGAAAAACACCAAAAACAGGAGCAAGAAGCATTGGTGAATTTATTGAAGATTTTAAGAAGATTTTAGATGAAGGAAACCAAGTTATTTATACAGGAATCGGAAGTGGATTATCTTCTTCTTATAAAAATGCTGTTATTGCTGCTCAAGAATTTGAAAATGGAGCAGAAAACATTGAAATTGTTGATTCTCAAACCCTTTCTACAGGAACAGGTTTATTAGTCTTAAAAATGTGTCTACTTAGAGATGAGGGCTTAGATATTCATGAAATTGCTAAAAGAGTAAGAGAAATAGTCCCACATTTATCAGTAAAATTCTGTATTGACCGCTTAGATTATCTTTATAAAGGCGGAAGATGTAGCGGAATGACTAAGCTTTTAGGTGGAATGCTTGCAATCCATCCAATTGCTAAGACAATAGATAATAAATTAACAGTTGCAAAATTGCCACGCGGTAAATATAGGAAAGCAGTTGATCTTCAAATTGAAGAATTTAAAAAGGATCTTCCTAATATCGATAAAACTCATATTTTTATTACTCATTCAGGTCATATGGATGGAGAAGAAGAATATGTTTATGAACAACTTAAACAATTAGTTGACCCTTCATGCATCCACATTACACGTGCAGGAAGTGTTATTTCTTCTCATTGTGGTCCTAAAACAATTGGTATCTTATATATCTTATATAATTAATAGATAGATAAATGAAAAACCTATCCCGACTGGGATAGGTTTTTAAATACTACTATTTTTAATTAAATTAGGATGAAACTCCAACATTTTTAAATGCAATAGAAGGAGTATCAATACTTGATAATGTAAGTTTTGAATTATTTCCAACAGCAATTACATCATTAAATAATTTAACTAAATTACCACTAACAGTAATTAAGGTTAATGGACCTGCTTTTTTACCATCGGTAACAAAGTAGCCACTTGCTTGAAGTGAGAAATCTCCACTTCTTGGATCAAGACCTGCATGTAAACCATTAATTTCAGTGATATAAACGCCATTTTTAACTTTTTCAAATAATTGTTCTTCGTTTAATTTACCTGGTTTTAAAACAATATTTGAGAAAGAAATTCCCATTTTTCCACCAGCTCTTGAACCATTACCTGTTGATTCAACTCCATCTTTAGCAGCTGTTTCAAGGTTATAAAGATAGGTTAATAATTTACCTCTTGAGAATAATTTCTTATTTTGAGAAGCAACACCTTCATCATCAAAATAAGTAAAGAAACAGTTTTTTGTTAATGGTTTTTCATCGATAGAAATCTTTTTAGATAATACTTCTTGATTAAGTTTTCCAACAAATAAAGAGGATTGTTTTTGAACTTCTTCAGCAGATAACCCACTTAATAAAGCACCTAATAATGAAGAGACAACATCTTGATTAAAAACTGCTTTATATTTTTTGTTTTTAATTGGTTTTCCATTTAATAACGAGACGGTTGAATCGACAACTTTTTGAGTAAATTCATCTAAATTAAATTCCCTTGGTTTAGATGAAAGGAAGATATCGCCGTTTGATTTAACATCATCACCATCTTTAACAACAACAGAAGCATAAATATAGAAATAGTTAGATTTATTTTTTAAAGCTAAGCCATATGAATTATAGAAAGATTCATCACTAACAACATCTTTATAAGCAACTTCAACTTCAGTAATTCTTGGATCCATTCCTTTAAGTTTATCTTCAATTTTATGCAAAAGTGCGATTTTATCTTCAGTTTTCCATTCTTCTAATTCTTGAGAGAAAACATTTTTCTTATGATATTTTTTACTTCCTTTAAAGATGATAGGAGCTTCTTCTTTTTCGCTATATGTAGCGTGTTCCTTGATTTCGTTAATTAAGAAATCATAGGTGGTTGCATCATCTTTTTCGGTAGAAGTTGAACCTAATTTGCCATTATAAATACCACGAGCTAAGATTTTTGAAGAAGTAGAAACGGTATATGAATTTAATTCTCCATGGAATAATTCAAAAGATAATGAGCTAGATTTTGTTACGACAATTTCACTAGCTTCTAAGCCTGCTTTTTCAGCTTCTAAAATAAATTTCTTAGAATTCATTGATACTACCTCCTCTACCACCAACGACAATTTCATCAACTCTAATAGTAGGTTGCCCAACGTTTACTGGAATTGAGCCAGAAGAAGAACCGCACATACCTTGGCCTAAGTCAAGATCGTTACCAACCATATCGATATGTTTTAAAATATCACGAGCATTACCGACTAAAGTCGCACCTCTAACTGGACATAAAATTTGACCATCCTTAACAATATAAGCTTCGCTACAACCGAAGTTAAAATCACCAGTTGCTGGGTTAACACTACCACCATTGAAACTTACTGCATAGAGTCCAAGTTTGGTATTTCTAATGATATCTTCAGGGGTTGAATTACCTGGAGCAATGTAAGTGTTAGACATTCTTGAAGTTGGTTCATATTTATAAGATTGTCTTCTACATGCGCCGTTTCCTTTTTCACCCATTCTTCTACCATTGAAGTTATCAACTAAATATCCAACTAAAATACCATCTTTAATAAGTTGATTATTTTGTGGAACATTACCTTCATCATCTAATGATCCACTACCCCATTCATTTGGCATAGTTCCATCATCATATGCGCTGACTATTGGGTTAGCGATTTGTTGTCCTTTCATTCCAGAGAAGACTGATAAGCCTTTAGCAACACTTGTTGCTTCAAGTTGGTGACCACATGCTTCATGGAAAATGACTCCACCCCAACCATTTCCGATAATGACAGGGAATTTTCCTGATGGACATTCTTTTGCTTCTAACATTTTGATGACTTTTTCAGCGTTATTTTTTGCTAAAGCTTCAACATCAAGAGTTTTGGTGAAATATTCCCAACCAGCTTGTGTGCCTGGACCATCAAATCTTGTTTCAATTTTTCCTGGTTCAGCAGCGACACTTAAAAGTACTAATCTTCCATAATTTCTAACGGTATTCCACATTTTTCCTTCAGAATTATAGATATTAACTTCATTATGAGTGATATTAAATCCGGTTTGGACTCTAATAATTCTTGGATCATAACTAGAAATAATAGAAGATGTTTTCTTTAATAATTGAGCAATTTCTTCGGTTGGAACACTTAAAAATGGTGTTTCAACTTTATTGATTTCTTTTACGCGAACCTTTTTGATTTTTTCAACAGTTATGATTCTTTCTCCTTCGAAAGAAGCAGCTAAAGATTCAACTAATTTATATAATCCTTTTTTGGATAAATCGTTAGTGTATCCATAAACACTTCTTAAATCTTTTAATAATCTAATACCAACACCGTTGATAATAGAGGAGTTTAAGACTTCTAATTTGCCGTTTTCAGTCGATAATCCTTTTGAAAGGGTGTCTTCATAGTAGATTTCTGCAAAATCTGCGCCAGTAGCTAAGCCCTTATTGAGGATTTCGAGAGCAAGTTTTTTACTAAGCATTATTTAAATACCTCCACATTAAATAAAATTGTATATTAAGGCTATTTTTTGTAAAGTAAAAAGTTCTTTACACTATGTAAAATATTCTTTACATTTAATCAAAAACCTACATTTTTGATATCACTTTTTATAAAAATTTATAATTTTTTAAAACTTCTTTAATATTTATCAATAAAGTATAAAATTAAAGATATATGAATAAAAATGAATTATTAAAAATACTTAAAGAATTCCCTACAAGTAAAGATAATATCATTTTACTTGATGGAAAACGGGGAAGTGGTAAGACCTATTTGCTTAATGAATATATAAAAGGAGAAGATAGGATTCCAATTTATTATGTTTCTTTACTTGCTAAAAGAAATATTGATGATATTAACACCGCTTTATATAAAGAAGTTAATAAAGACCAAGTTATTACTTCAACTGTTCCAGTTTCAGTATCTCCATTTAATTTAGTTTCATCTTTAGATTACACTTTAAAAATTAATAATAGTTCGAATGCAGTTATAATTTTAGATGATTTAGAAAGATACGGTTCTAGTAATTATAAGGAATTTCAAGCATATTTATCGTCTTTATCAATAAAGGGAGTAAAAATTATCTGTGTTTCTAATCTTTCTTTTATAGGCGCAGGAGAAAGATATAATTTTGATCAATATAAAGAAAAAATATTCGATAGAATCTATAAATGCGATTTATTTTCTAACGATTTATTGAAAAATAAATTAGGTGAATTTTATGAGTATTTTGATGATAATCTCATTTTTTTATTTAGTGACAACATTAGAATTGTTGATAAAACATATGTATTTTTAAATATTTTAAAACCATATTTTGATACTTATAAAATAGGAAAAGATAAGATTTCATCGATCATATTTTATTCTATTCTTACTATTACAACCTATTTTAATGACATTCCTTTAGAATATCCAAAACTTAAAGAACACGCTACTTATGAAGAAAAGAAAGAGTTATTTTCATATATAAACGATGAAGATTCTAGATGGGAAGCTTTAAAGATATATGAATTCTCTTTAAATATTGAATCAAATCATCGATTTGATTCTCCTATTAAACTAATTGCAGCATTATATGAAATTTATGTTTATGGAGTAGATAAACTTTTAGTAGAATATATTAATAATTAATTTAAGAGAAAAGAAAAAGAAGATTTATGAAAGTTTTATTATATTTTGAAAATTATAATCTTATTACTAAAAGTGGAATTGGAAGAGCTTTAAGACTTCAAATAGACGCTTTAAGTAAAAATAATATTGAATATACCCTTGATCCTAGTGATACTTACGATATTGCTCATATAAACACTTATTGGGATAAATCCTATAAAGTTTTAAAAAAGTGTAAAGAAAAAGGAATTCCTTTAATAGTTCATGGCCACTCAATAGTAGAAGATATGGAAGGAAGTTTTTCTTGTTGGCAAATCGCTAATTTATATACAAAACCTCATATTTTAAAGATGTATCGAAATGCAGATTACATCATTTCACCTACTAAATTTAGTAGTAATGTTATAAGAAATTATGAAGGTGTAAAATGTGAAGTTACTCCTTTATCTAATGGCATAACTTTAGATGAATACGCATATAACGAAGAAAAAATAGCTAAATATCGTGGATTTTTTAATATAACTCCTTCTCAAAAAGTAGTAATAGGAGTAGGAATTCCTTTTAAAAGAAAGGGTTTCTTTGATTTTATTGAACTCGCTAAAAGAAATGGTGATATTACTTTTATTTGGTTTGGTGGATTAAAATCGATTTTATTACCTAAAAAGAATGTATTTGCAATTCATCATCTTCCTAAAAATATGATAATGCCTGGGTATATTGATGGAGACATTATTAAAGGCGCCTTTATGGATTCAAGCTTAGTATTTTTCCCATCTCTTTTAGAGACGGAAGGAATAGTGGTTTTAGAAGCTTTAGCCGCTAAAACTCCTTTATTAGTAAGAGATATTCCTGTTTATGAAGATTGGTTAACTAATAACGTTGATTGCTATAAGGGAAAAAATAATGATGAATTCGATAAAATTATTAAAGAAGTAACCTCTAAAGAAAAGGATAAAAAATTAGTTAAAAAAGGTTACGAAGTAGTTAAAGAAAGAGACACCAAAGTAATCGGCGAAAAATTAAAAATTATTTATGAAAATTTATTAAAAAAGGAAGATAAATAGTCTTTCTTTTTTCTTTTTTTTATTAAGTAGATATGGAAAAATAGAGCTTTATTCCCACAAAAATAGAAGACCTATGGTTTAAAAACTTATTGAACGAAGACTCTAAAACGATGGATTATAATCGTGGATATGATTTAGACTTTGAAGGTTATAATAAAAATGACGGAACTATTAAAACTGATTTAAATTATTTAAAAGAAAAATGGTCAAAAATCTATATTAATAACAAGCTATTTAAATACTACTATTTTATTAAGTTTAAGGATAAATTCATCGGTGAGGTATACGCAAAACTTAATAAAGAAATAAATTCTTACGAAATTGGAATTGTAATTTTAGGTGATTACAGAGGACTTCATTTAGCAACTCCATCAATAAAACTTTTATGTGAAAAATTAAAAGAGGAAGGAGTTAAAATTTATACCACGAACTTCCTGATTCAAGAAAAAGCGCTTTAAAAGCAGATTTAAACAACGGATTTAAAATTGTTAAAGAAATTTATAAAGACTCTATAAAAAAGTTCGATAAATTCGAAAACCTAGTATACTTAGAAAAAATTCTTTAAAGCTATAATTCTTATATTAATTTTTAATTAAATTATCAAATAAAGTATCAAGGGTTTTTATCCGTTTTTCTTTGATATTTTTAACTTCATATTGCTTTGCGATTTCATATGTTGATCTTTTTAATTTTTCTAATTTTTCTTGATTAGACAAAATTTTTATAATGTAATCTGCAAATAATTTTGGGTCTCTTTTTTCGATAATATAGCCGTTTTTTCCTTCTTCAATAACTGATCTAGTTGGATCTCCCATATCAACATATAAAGCCGGAACACTATGAAAAAAACCTTCAATAACATTTAATCCAACCCCTTCATATTTAGAAGTCATAAGATTTAAATCGGAGTTTAAATAATAAGGTGTTAAATCGGTAATTCCGCTTGTTATTTTAACCATAGTTAGTTGATTTTTATCGATATAATTTTGCATCATTTCTTTATAAGTTCCGTTTCCAAAAATATTAAGGGTAAAATTGAAGTTTCGATCTTTTAACTCTTTTGCAATTTTTACAAACATCATTGGATCTTTTTGAGCTTCAAGTCTACAAACTGCTATAAGAGAATTGTTTTTATATGAAAAATTTTGAATTCTATTTTCAAAACGACAAGGATTTGAAATATATGTTCCAGGTAATTTGTGTTTTTTATTTAAGACTTCATAGGTAGATTGAGTTAAGAATATATAATAATTAGGTTTAGGAGAAATGAGTCTTAAAAATCTTGAAAAAGAATTGTAATAAAGGGTGCTATTATAGTGAAAGTGTTGGACTACATATCTATTTTTAGGCATAAATACCATAATTTCGGATGATCCAACTATTATTAAATCTTCTTTATTAATTAATTTTTCAAGCTTTTTACGATATTTATTTCTACCAACTAAGAATGTATGAATAGCTAAAAATAAAAGCTTTATTGCTTTTAAAAAGTGCTTTTCTTTAAGTAACTTCATGAAATTAATATCGAATTGAGAGATTCCACTAGGAAAATCTAAATCTTCGATTATTACATTATAGGGCAATTTATATATCATTTTTTCTTTATCTACTTTTGAAAAAGGAATTAGATGAATTTCATAAGTATCTGATAAAAAAGAAATAATCTGAGTTGTAACAAATTCAGTACCACCAATATTTTGAAGTTGTTGTAAACACCAATATATTTTTCTCATGTGAGATATCTTACCATATAAGGGGGTATAAAAATAAGATAAAATCCATATATTTTTATATATTTTTCTATTGATTTTTATCTTCTTGAAGGTATATACTTAACACACGTGCTTTCTTTAAACTAGAATTAATAAGTTTAAGGCAGAAGGAGTATAAGTATGAAAGAAGGAATTCATCCAAAGTATCACAAATGCACAGTTACATGTGTTTCTTGCGGAAATACATTCGAAACTGAATCAACATTAAAAGAAATTAGAGTTGATACCTGTGCAAAGTGCCACCCATTCTATACTGGTAAACAAAGATTTACTCAAGCAGATGGTAGAGTTGATAAATTCAATAAAAAATACGGCATTAAGCAAGATAAATAGTATTGAGAAATTAGGATGTATCTTAAAAATTAAGGTACATTCTTTTTTTAATTTTAAGATGTATTTATTTATATACTAAATGTAATATTTTGATAATAAAAAGCCGTTAAATATGGTATTATTTTAAAGCGATTAATAGAGGTTATATTTTTATGGAAAAGAAATGTTTTTATATTACTACTCCAATTTATTATCCAAGTGGAAATCCACATATTGGTCATGCCTATTGCTCTACCTTAGCAGATATTTTAGCTAGATATAAAAGAATGGTCGGCTATGACGTTTTCTTTTTAACAGGCACTGATGAACATGGCTTAAAAATAGAAAAAAACGCTAAAAAAGAAGGCGTTGAACCTAAAGAATATGTCGATAGAATCGTAGAAAATTTCAAGAAATTATGGGTTGAATTAAAATTATCAAACGATGATTTTATTCGTACAACCGACGAAAGACATATCAAATGTGTTCAATCCTGTTTTTCAACATTTGTTAAAAATAATGATGTAAAACTTGGAAAATATGAAGGATGGTATTGTGTTCCTTGTGAATCCTTTTGGACTGATACTCAAGTAGGAGAAGAACATATTTGTCCTGACTGCGGAAGAGTAGTCGAAAAAGCTACTGAAGAATGCTATTTTTTTGATACAAAAAAATATTTACCTCAATTAAATAAATTATTTGATGAAGAAAAATTCATAACTCCAGTAAATAAAAAGAACGAAATGATCAATACTTTTATTAAACCTGGATTAGAAGATTTATGTGTTTCTAGAACTTCCTTTACTTGGGGAGTTCCAATTTTAGAAAATCCAAAACACGTCGCTTATGTTTGGGTTGACGCTTTAATTAACTATATTTCAGCTTTAGGATATCGTAGTGAAGATGAAACTTTATTTAAAAAATTCTGGGAAAATCCAAATTCCGAAATCGTTCATTTAGTTGGAGCTGATATTAATAGATTCCACACTATTTATTGGCCTGAATTCTTATTTTCTTTAGGACTTAGAACCCCTTCAAGAGTTTTTGTTCATGGTCTTTTAATGACAAAAGATGGAAAAATGTCAAAATCTAAAGGAAATGTAATTTCTCCATATCCATTAATCGAAAGATATGGCGTTGACGCTTTAAGATATTATCTTGCTAGAGAAATCGTATTTGGAAATGATGGTCAATTTACTCCTGAACAATTCATTGAAAGAATAAACGCTGATTTAGTTAATAGTTATGGAAATTTAGTTTCTAGAACCATTTCAATGATTGAAAAATATTTTGGAGGAGTAACTCCAGAATATCTTAAAAATGTAAATAAAGAAGACGATGAAATCGATCAATTAATTGATATTACTTTAAAGAAATATATCGAAGAATTTGACGATTTAAAGGTTACAGAAGCTATTACTGATGCTATGAATTTGGTTTCTAGAGCTAATAAATATATTGAAGAAACTACTCCATGGGTTTTAGTAAAAGATGAAACAAAAACCGACAATTTAAAATCGGTTTTAGCTCATTTAGCTAGAGTTTTATTTGTTTCAACAAAATTATTAGAACCAGTTTTAGTTGAAAAAAGTACCGAAGTTTATAAAAAACTCAATTTAACTGCTGAAGAAAATACTTTTGAAAATGTTTATAACGAACATTTCTTAGATGATAAACAAGTTGAAAAGGGTGAAAATTTATTCCCTAGACTCAATGTAAACGAAGAAATTGAATACATTAAATCTGTAATGGTTAAAGTTTTATAAAGAGAATGAGTAAAAAGATTATAAATTCTAAAAATATTGTTAATGTAAAATGTGTCGACTTCACTTTCGATGGTCAAGGATTAGCAAAATATAACGACCGTGTTATTTTTGTTCCATCTTTATTAATAGGAGAAGAAGCTGAAGTTGAAGTTTTATATCGTAAAAAAGATTTTGATGTAGGAAGAATAGTAAAAATTACTAAATTTTCACCATCTAGAATTACCCCTAAATGCGCTTGCTCAACTGCCTGCGGAGGATGTTCTTTTCAAAATTTAGAATATTCAAAAGAATTAGAATATAAAAGAGAAGTTGCGATTAATACACTTAAAAGAATCGCAAAAATAGAAGTTGGTTATCCTACAATCATGGGAATGGATGAACCTTATTATTATAGAAATAAGATACAAGTTCCTTTTGGATATGATAGACAAAACCGCTTAGTTTATGGCTTATATAAATTTAAAACTCACGACATTATTCCTATAAATGAATGTTCAATTTCATCGATTGAACACGTAAAAATTTTAAAAGATATTAAATATTTAATTGAATCAATGAAAATTAGCGCCTATAGAGAAGATGAAGGAAAAGGCATTTTAAGACATGTTTTAATAAGAGTTGGTAAAGTCACTAAAGAAATAATGGTAGTTTTGGTAGTTAATGAGAAAAACTTTAAATCTAAAGGGAATTTAGTTAAAGAACTTGTTAAATTAAATCCAGAAATTAAAACTGTCGTTTATAACTTTAATGAAAGAAGAACAAACGTAATTTTAGGCGAAAAAGAAGAGGTAGCCTATGGGAAGGGCTATATTTATGATGAATTATTAAATGTTAAATTTAAAATTTCGTCGAAATCTTTTTATCAAGTTAACCATGATCAATGTGAAAAACTATATTCTTTAGCATTACAAAAAGCTGATTTAAAGCCAGATTATTCAATTTATGATGCATATTGTGGAATTGGAACGATAGGATTAATAGCTTCTAAATATGTTAAAAATGTTGATGGTGTTGAGATTGTTAAAGAAGCAATTTTTGATGCCAAAGAAAACGCAAAGATAAATAATATTACAAACTGTAATTATAGGGTTGGGGATGCAAAAGACGCATTATTAAAAAAAGCTTATGACGTTATTTTTGTTGACCCACCAAGAAAAGGTTTAGATCCAAAATTTATTAATCAATTATTAAATTCTCACCCAAAAAAGATAGTTTATATTTCATGTGATGTAGGAACATTAGCTAGAGATTTAGGATTATTAAAGAAGAATTATCATATCGATTCTATTGATTTTGTTGATATGTTTCCAAGAACTTTCCATATAGAAACCGTAGTTTCGATGTCCTTAATAAGAAAAGGATAAGTTAAATATTAAGAGATAAATGTGTGTTTTATTTTCAATAGAATCTCTATGATTAAAGAAGGGAAAATCCTAGTTTTCTCGCATAATTAGAGACAGGATATGTTGTTATTGAAAACCATCATCATTTTAAAGGCTACACTTTATTCCCTTGTAAAGAACATAAAACTGAATTATTTCAGTTAGATAATTCAATTAAAATAAAGTTTTTAGAAGAAATGAAATCAAGTTTGTTAAAAGAATTAAATAAATTACCATAATACTTATTTCATTTTGTTGTTGGTAGGTTTCTGTGAATATATAAATTGATAAAGCTATAAGGAACTTTTGTTTTATCTTATAGTTAAAAATTGAGATTATCCTTTCTAGATGCTTAAAAGAATAAAACCTGCCAAATTGTACGTTTTGAGGAATACAGATTCTAAAAACACGATAAACATCGTATAAATAAGGTTCCACGTGGAAACTTTTTTTATAACCGAAATTTGCTATTTAATTACTGAAATTCTACTAACAATCAGTCTTTAAAAAATCGTTATCAAATTTGTAGACAAAGTTGTATTTATCTTGTAAACTATGGCTAACATAATTAAATGAAAGACAAAATAAACCGTTTGGATTTATTTATGTTAATATTTTTCTCCTTTAAACTGAGTAATATACTCAGTTTTATTTTTGTGCATTTGTTTTATAATATATGTAATTCGATTTTGATTTTAAAATCATATAAAAAGGGGAAAAATAATTTATGAAAAAAGAATATGAATCACTTTTTACTCCCTGGAAGATAGGCAATGTCACAATTAAAAACAGAATTGTAATGTGCCCAATGGGTGGAACCTCTCTTTTTGGATGGATGCAACCAAGCACTTTCAATAAAGTTGCTGCAGATTTATTCCTCGAAAGAGCTAAAAACGATGTAGGTTTAATTATTCCAGGAATTGCGCCGTTAAGAGATTCTATCGGAGGTAAATGGTTATATAAAAACAAGAAAGCTTTTGAAGAACTCGCAAAATATATGGAAGAATTCCATAAAACAGGCGCAAAAATGTTTGTCCAACTAACTGCAGGATTTGGTAGAAGTTATGCAATTAATAAGGAAGCTGCTTTATTGCTTAAATATAAAGCACTTGGAGCAATCGCTAAACCTATTTTAGATGTTTCCTATTTAACTGCATCACCATCTGTTTTACCATCTAGATGGGATCCAGAACTTAAATGTCGTGAGATGACTAGAAAAGAAATAAACGAAATTGTTTTTGCTTATGCAGAGACATCAAGAATGTTAAAAGAAGCAGGAGTTGATGGAGTTGAAGTTCACGCAGTTCATGAAGGTTATTTATTAGATCAATTCACTCTTAAATATACAAACTTTAGAAAAGATGAATATGGCGGAAGTTTTGAAAATAGATATCGTTTCCCTGTTGAAGTTGTTCAAGCAATTAAAAAGGCATGCGGAGATGATTTCCCAGTTTCATTAAGATATTCCGTTATTTCTAAAACAAAAGGCTTTGAATATGGAGCATTACCTGGAGAAACTGACTATATTGAAGTTGGTAGAGATATGGAAGAATCCATTAAAGCTGCTAAATATTTAGAAGAAGCAGGGTATGACATGTTAAATGCTGATAATGGTACATATGACGCTTGGTATTGGGCTCATCCACCAGTTTATATGCCATATAATTGTAACTTAGAAGATTGTGTAGAAATTAAAAAGCACGTAAAAATCCCTGTTGTTTGTGCAGGTAAAATGCAACTTGATGTTGCTTCTAGAGCAATTCAAGAAGGCAAGATTGATGCAATGGGTGTTGCAAGACAATTCTTAACTGATGGAGAATGGGTTAATAAAGTTATCAACGATAAAGAAGAAGATATCATGCCATGTATTCAATGTCATAACGGTTGTTTTGCTTTATGTAAATATAAAGGAGTTCCAAACACTCAATCCTTACATGAAGTTAAACAAATGTCTCGATGTGCATTAAATCCAACCACAATGACTGGAGATAAATATAAATTAACTCCAGCAAAAGAAAAGAAACATGTTGTAATTATTGGTGGCGGAATCGGCGGAATGGAAGCTGCTAGAGTCGCTAAATTAAGAGGTCACGATGTAACAATCTATGAAAAAACCGATAGATTAGGTGGAGTTTTCAATGAAGCTGCTAATTTTGATTTCAAAGTTGAAGACAAAAAACTTATCGAATGGTATAAACGCCAAATGAAAAACTTAGAAATTGAAATTAAATATAACGAAGAAGTCAAAGACTTTAATTTATTAAGTTATGATGAATTAATTATTGCAACCGGTGCTAAAGAAAAGACCTTAAATATCCCAGGAATTGATAAAGCAATTAGCGCTTTAGATTATTTAAAAGATAAAGAAAAGGTTGGAAATAGAGTAGTTGTTATTGGTGGAGGCTTAACGGGATGCGAAATCGCTTATGATTTGCATTTAAAAGGTAAAACACCGGTAATTGTTGAAATGTTAAACGATTTAATGGCTGTTAAAGGTCTATGTTTAGCTAATTCATCATTCTTAAGAGACTATTTCAAAACTAATAGCGTTGAAGTCTATTTAGAATCAACAGTTCGCCAAATTAAAGAAGACGAATTAGTAGTTGTTGATAAAGCTGAACGACCAACAAACGTTAAATTTGATTCAATAATTTATGCAACAGGATATACTCCAAATCCATTAACAAAAGGAGCTAAAAATGTCCATGTTATCGGAGATTCTTATAAGGTAGGCAACTTAAAAGATGTTATTTGGAGAGCATACGAAGTTGCAATGAATTTATAGATATTCTTTTGGGGGTAAAGGAAAATGAGCGAATATAAAATGAGACTTACAAAAGAACAACAAGAAATTTTAGAAGGCAAAAAAGGCGAAACCATGAAGAAAATGATGGAAACGCTTGTCCTTTTTGGAGAGATTTTTGATGCAGAAAGACTTGCAAAAGTTACTCATAACGAAGGACATTTAGTTACATCGTTTGGCATCCCATTATTAAAACCATTATTTAAAACAATGGAAGAGCTTAATAATGAAGGAATTAAAGCTCCTGGAGGATTTACTTGCGATCCTCGTCCATTAGATTATAAAAATGTTAAATGTAATTTATTGGAAAAAGCCGTATTTAATCTTGTTTTATACGGAAAACAAAAAGAATACGAAGAACAACTTCTAAAAGCAGGACTTACCGACTTAGATTCTTTTTCTTGTACTTGTTACTTAAAAGAATGTGGGAATAGACCTAAAAAAGGAGACATCTTATCTTGGGCTGAAAGTAGTGCGGTTGTTTTTGCTAACTCAGTTTTAGGTGCAAGATGTAATAGAAATTCTGGAATGATTGATTTGTTTGGTTCAATTATTGGATATGTCCCAGAATTTGGCTTATTACTTGATGAAAATAGAAAAGCTGATTGGGTAATAGAAATTAAAACTAAAGAAATTCCTGAAGCTCAAATTTTAGGTTCTGCTATTGGAATGAAAGTCATGGAAGATGTTCCTTATATTAAAGGATTAGATAAATTCTTAGGAACTGAAATTGATGATGAAGTTGAAGCGTATTTAAAAGATATGGGTGCTGCTAGTGCTTCTAATGGTGCGGTTGGATTATTCCACGTTGAAAATTTAACACCTGAAGCAAAAGAACAAGGCGCATCTTTAATTAAAAAAGAAATTAAAGGTACCTATATAATCGACGATTATGAACTTGAAAGAGTTTATAAATCTTATCCAAATATGCGGAAGAAAAAAGATGCAACTCCTGAAGTTTGTTTTATCGGTTGTCCACATTTAAATCTTTATCAACTTCGTAAATGGCATAAAGATATCTTAAGTAGTTTAGAAAAAAATAAGAAAACCAAGGTTAATTGCCAAGTTATTTTAACTGCTGCACCAAAGGTTGTTGAAGAATTTAAAACAAAGTATAAAACCGATTATGACAATCTTTATAAAGTAGGAGTTAAGATCTCATCTATTTGTCCACTTATGTACACCAATAATCCACTCGTACATAAAAAAGCAATTATCACTAATTCCAACAAGTTAAGAACTTATTCAATGGCAAGATATTTTAAAGATCAAGATATCTTGGAATTAATCACAAAATAAGGAGGGGAAAGGAATGAAAACATTTAAAGGTAGAGTTATCGCAAAAGGTAATTTCAAAGGCGAAGCTGCTGTTACTCATAGTGGATTTAATACTTTAGCATCCTTCCAAAAATCAGCGTTAATGAATAAGAAGAATGTTATTGTTAGTGATCAAAATAACAAAGAATTATTTAATAAGGATATTACTGGTAAAATCTTGTGTTTACCAATCACAATCGGTTCTACAACTGGTGGATTAGTTATTCAAACTGTTTGTGAAATGGGAATAAATCCAAAAGCGTTCTTATTTAGTGAATCGATTGATTCGCTCGCTGCTAGTGGAATTATATTAGCAAAAGTATGGCAAAATAGTGACGTTATTTGTATTGATAGACTTGGAAAAGAATTCCTAGACACCGTAAAAACTGGTGATACTTTAGAAATTCATGAAGATGGTACAGTAGATATTTTACAAACTAATTATTAAGATATTTATCGATATTTTCTATCATTTCATTAAGTGTTAAATAAACATTACTTAATGGATATCCATCTACAAATACATGGGAAACGGTTATATTGAGGGTGACGAAATACTTGTCATCCTCTTTTCTATATTTATCCCAAAATACTCTTGGACAACTGCTTGATGTATGGTTATTACTAGGAGTTGGATGAGTCATTGAAACAATAGATAACGTTGGGATACACGATATATAAAAAACACCATAATCACCGTCATTATATGTAGTGTCAATATCGCTACGTTGGCTATATTCATTTAAAGTTTTACGGCACTTTTTATTAAAATTTGAAAAGGAAAAACTTTCATTAAAATCGGTTCTAGCATTATAAAAGACTCCATTTACTTTGCTCATTACAGTAAATGTAGGATGAATAACATCGTAATAATAAATTTCATCATCAATATCTCTATAATGAAATTCTTCTACCTTATTCATTGCTAAAGAAACTAAATAAATAAAGATGATAAAAAAGGAAATATTCTGTTTTTTCCCATAATTAACAACATTTGTAACATCAACATTCACATTAAAACCATACGTTGGGTCACTAAACGTTTTGAAATAGAGATATTGACTTAATTTTTTATAATTTTTCTTATCGATTTTTTTCTTTAAATTCATGATAAATATTCTAAACTAATTAGACTATTTTTGATAGAATTACCTTATTGATTAAGGGTAAAAGTTATGGATATTAAGGAAAATATTAAAAATTTATCTATTGAAGAGAAAATTTCTTTTCTTAGAGGAAAAGATAATTGGAGAACTCAACCAATAGAATCTTTAAAATTAAAAACAATCTATATGAGCGATGGACCTCATGGATTAAGAAAAGAAAAAACTTGTGAAAAATTAGAGGTTTTTAAAGAATCTCATGTAGCAATTTGTTATCCCCCAGCATGTTTAAGTGCATGTTCTTTCAATAAAGAATTACTCTATAAAATGGGTGATTATTTAGGAAAAGAGTGTTTAAATCAACGAATTGATGTCCTTTTAGGACCTGGAATAAACATTAAAAGAAATCCATTGTGCGGAAGAAATTTTGAGTATTTCAGTGAAGATCCATATTTAACTGGTGAATTAGCAACCGCATATATTAAAGGAGTTCAATCAAATAATGTTGGCGTTTCTTTAAAGCATTACTGCGTTAATTCTCAAGAATTAGATAGAGCTAGACTTAACGAAGTTGTTGATGAAAGAGCACTAAATGAAATTTATTTAGCAGCTTTTAAAAAAGCAGTAATTGAAGCAAAACCTGATTCAATCATGAGTTCTTATAATAAGGTTAATGGTGAATATGTTGGTGAATCAAAATATCTTTTAACCGATGTTCTTCGTAATAAATGGGGATTTGAAGGTTTTGTAGTAAGTGACTGGTGTGCAGTTAATGATGCAGTTAAAGCCCATAAAAATGGTTTAAATTTAGAGATGCCTTATGGCTGTAACTATAATTATCACGTTTTATATAAAGCCTATAAAAATAGAGAATTAAGCGAAAACGAAATTAATGAAATTGTAGAAAAAAATTATTATTGTTTCAAAAAATATGAAAATAACGAACCAGTAGATTTTGATTTTGATGAACATCATAATCTTGCAGTAGAAATCGCAAAAGATTCGATGGTTCTCCTTAAAAATGAACATAACATATTACCTTTAAGAGAAGAAGAATCAGTTCTTTTTGTTGGAGAATTTGTTAATAGACCTCGCTATCAAGGCGCGGGAAGTAGCGTGGTTAACCCTTATAAAGTTACAAATCTATTAAAAGAAGTTAAAAAGTATTCAAGCCATGTAACTTATTTAAGAGGTTATGATAGTTTTAGTGTTCCAAATTCCAAAAAACTTATTCAAGAAGTTTTAGACAATATTAAAGATAAGGATAAAGTAGTTGTGTTTTTAGGATTACCACCTGAAATTGAAGCTGAAGGTTTTGATAGAGAAAATGCCCTTTTACCACTTTCTCAACTTATGTTATTAAGAGAATTAAGTAAGGTAAGAGATGATTTAATTGTTGTTTTAGAAAATGGATCAGTTATTGAAATTGAAGAAGTTATTAGTCTATCTAAAGCAGTTTTAGAAGCTTATTTAGGTGGCGAGGGAATTAACGAAGCAATTCTTTCGATTCTTTATGGAAAAACTAATCCTAGCGGAAGATTAGCGGAATCTTTCTTCAAAAAGCTCGATAAATCCTATATTTATAATTATTTAACAAATAATAGAATGGATAGCATTCATAAAGAATCTATCTTTGTTGGATATCGTTATTATGGTAGAAATCCTTCAAATTTGTTATTCCCATTCGGATATGGCTTATCTTATTCAGATGTTAGATATGAAAACTTCAATATCGATAAAACTCAACTTGAAGTTGATGGAAAAGTTAAGATTTCCTTTGATTTAATTAACGATACAGACTATGTCCATAAAGAGGTTGTCCAAGTCTACGTTTTGAAATCTAACAAGATTGTTTTTAATGCTAAAAGAGAGCTTAAAAATTTTGAAAAGGTGAAAATTATGCCTCATTCTAGTTTCCACGTGGAAACTTTTGTCTCGTATGAAAACTTTAGTTACTATGATATAAACACCCACGAGTTCGAAGTTTTAGCAGATGATTATTGGATTGAAGTCTGTAAAGATAGTGAAACTCCTTTAGTTAATTTCCCAATCTATGTAGAGGGAAAAAATTTAAAATCTCCATATGAGGGGAAAGCTAAAAAGTACTATTTAAGTGATGTTTCAAATATTACTAATGAAGAATATTTAGAAATTCATCCAGATATTAAACTTGCTAATGAAAATGAAAAATATGTTCATGATGTAAACTCTTCAATTACTTTCGCAGCTTTTAAAGGTTCAAAGGGCGCAAAATTTGTTAAAAGAATTCTTTCGTCTATCCCTCAACTTAAAAAAGATAGATATTCACGCGAATATGTTTTATCAAGTCCAGTTAGACAATTTAGATATTTCTCATATACTTATTTTAATGATGAAAATTGCGAACTCATTTTAAAGATATTAAATGATGATCATTATCTTAAAAATGTATGGAAATTAGCGATGAATCTCAATAAAATAAGAAAAGAAGAAAAGAAAAAATTATAAATAATAAAAAGGATTTTTATATTTTATGGAAAAGGTTTATTTAGGCGTTGATGTTGGTGGCATGTCCATTAAGGTAGGAGCAGTTAATGAAAATGGTGAAATTTTAATTAAAGATACTGTTAAAACTGATGGAGAAAATGTTGATAATTTTTTAAGCGATATGAAAAAGCTTCTCGAAAAAGTTATCAAAGAAGCAAAAGAAAAAGGATATGAAGTAGAAGGAATTGGTTTTGGAGTTCCAGGAGTTGTTAATAATAAAGAAGGAACCATCGATAAAATGGCTAATATTAAAGGAAAATATATTCCTTTAAGAGAATATCTCTCTTCCCTTAACCTTCCTATTAGAATTTCTAATGATGCTAATGTTGCAGCTTTAGCAGAACAAAAATTCGGTGCTGCAAAAGGTTATAATAACGTTATTTTATTAACCTTAGGAACTGGGGTAGGTGGCGGAGTTATTGTTGATGGCAAACTCTTTGAAGGATATTTAGGAAAAGGAGCAGAACTTGGTCATGTCTGTTTAATTTATAACGGCCTTAAATGTGGATGTGGAAGAAATGGATGTTTAGAAGCTTATGCTTCAGCTTCAGCTTTATTAAGAGAAACAAAAGAAAAAATGGAAGCCCATAAGGATTCTGCAATGTGGGACTATTGTGATAATGATATCAATAAAGTAAGTGGCCTTACATCATTTGAATGTGCTAAAAAAGGGGATAAATATGCGATAGAAGTCGTAGATCAATACGTATCATATCTAGGAGAAGGATTATTAGATTTCTGCAATATCTTTAGACCAGAAGTAATTGTAATTGGAGGAGGAATCTCTAATCAAGGAGAATATTTATCTAATAAACTTCAATCGTATTTAGAAAAAAGAAATTATGGCTATGAAACCGCTCCTAGAAGTGAAGTTTTAATCGCTAAACTTAAAAATGATGCTGGAATTATTGGAGCTGCATCGTTATTAATAAAATAAAACAAAATTAATATATTTTTAATTAGTTTTTACTACTTACTTATACTAGAATAGTAGTTAATATTTATAAGGATATTTATAAAATATTTTATAAATATCTTTATTTTTTAAGAGGTTTAATTGATATGGGAAAGGAAATGAAGTTTTTATTTGTTACAGGTGGAGTTATTTCTTCATTAGGAAAAGGAATAAGTGCCGCAAGTGTTGGAAGATTATTAAAAAGAAGAGGATTAAATATCTTCTCAATGAAACTAGATCCATATTTAAATGTCGATCCAGGAACTATGTCCCCATATCAACATGGTGAAGTCTTTGTAACTAAAGATGGTGCTGAAACTGACTTAGATTTAGGGCACTATGAAAGATTAATTAATACCTCATTAACTAAAGAATCTTCGATTACATCTGGTAAAATTTATTCTTCTGTCATCGAAAGAGAAAGAAAAGGAGAATATTTAGGAGCCACTATTCAAATCATTCCTCATATTACTAACGAAATTATTAAAAGAATTAAAGATGGATTTAATGCCAAAGGCGATACTGATATCTGTATTGTTGAAATTGGAGGAACAGTTGGAGATATTGAATCTCAACCATTTTTAGAAGCAATTAGACAAATTAGACGTGAATTAGGATGGAAAAACACCTTCTTTTTGCATACAACTTTAGTTCCATATTTAAAAACAACATTAGAAATTAAAACCAAACCAACTCAACATAGCGTAAAAGAATTGTTAGGACTTGGTATTCAACCAGACGCCCTCCTTTTAAGATGTGAAGTTGATATCGATAAAAATAGTAAAGAAAAAGTCGCGCTTTTCTGTAATTTACCAAAAAATGCAATTATTTCAGTTAAAGATGCACCAGTTATTTATCAAGTTGCTTTAAATCTAAAAAAACAAAAGCTTGATGATTTAATTTTAGAACACTTTGGTTATTCTAACTTACCAGAAGCGAATATGAGCGATTGGGAAGATTTAATCGTAAGAATTAAAAACTTAAAAGAATCGATAACCATCGGACTTGTTGGTAAATATGTTGAACTTCATGACGCCTATATTTCAGTTGTTGAATCCTTAAAATATGCAGGTTATAAAGTTAATAAAAAAGTAAATATTAAGTGGATTAATAGTGAATTTTTAAATGAAGAAAACTATTTAACTGAACTTGAAGGCTGTAAAGGAATTGTAGTTCCTGGAGGATTTGGAAACCGTGGAATTGATGGCAAAATGATCGCTATTAAATATGCTAGAGAAAATAAAATCCCGCTATTAGGTTTATGTTTAGGAATGCAATTATCTTTAATTGAAATTGCTAGAGACGTTTTAAATAAAAGTGACGCTAATTCAACCGAATTTGAAAAAGATACTTCTTATAAAGTATTTGATTATCTCCCAGATCAATATGAAGGAATAAATATGGGAGGAACTATGAGACTAGGAGAATATGAATGTCAAATTAAAGAGGGCACATTAGCACATTCTTTATATAATAAGGATATAGTCTTAGAAAGACATAGACATAGATATGAATTTAATAATGAATTAAAGGTTGATTTTGAAAAAGTAGGAGTGGTTTTTTCAGGAATTAATCCTCAAACTGGTCTTTGTGAACTTATAGAAATTAAAGATCATCCATATTTTATTGCATGTCAGTTCCATCCAGAATTCTTATCTCGTCCACTTCAACCACATCCTTTATTTTTAGGATTAATAAAAGCTTCGATAAATTATGAACAAGAATTACAAAAATAACTTAAAAACTAGAAATATTAAAGTAGAAAAGAAAAAGATAGATTTTAAAGAATATAAGGTAAAAGAAAATAAAGAATTATTATTATATTTAAACGAAAATCTAGGTTTTTCTCGTAATAATGCTAAGAGTCTATTATCAAATCACTTAGTAGCAATTGATGGAGCACCAGTTTCTCAATTCAATTTTATGTTGTCTAGTGGAGACTCTTTAATTATTTCAAAAAGACCAATTAAACGTAAAAAACGTGACAATCTTCCTATTATTTATGAAGATGATGAATTGATTGTCATTAATAAACCTGCAGGATTATTGTCTATTGCAACTGATAAAGAAAAATCTTCCACCGCTTATAGAATGGTAATGGAATATGTTCAAGAAAAAGATCGTAAGAATCGTATCTTTGTCGTTCACAGATTAGACAAAGAAACTAGTGGAGTATTAATGTTTGTTAAAAATGAAAAAATTAAAACTTTACTCCAAGATTCTTGGAATGAAATTGTTTCAAAGCGAGGGTATTACGCCGTTTGTGAAGGCATATTCAATAAAAAAGAAGATCGAATTATCAATTATATTAAGAAAAATGCTGTGGATTTAATGGTTTTAACCTCAAAAGCTAATAAAAAAGCTTATAAATGTATCACAAACTATAAAGTTATCGATGAAAATAAAAAATATTCCTTATTAGATATCAATTTAGAAACTGGAAGAAAAAATCAAATTAGAGTTACAATGGGAAGTTTAGGACATTATGTTTTAGGAGATGATAAATATGGAGAGCCGGAAAACCCAATTAATAGGCTTTGTTTACATGCTTATGAACTTTCATTTATTCATCCAATTTCAAAGAAAAAGTTAGATTTTAAGGCAGAAATGCCAAAAGAGTTTAGTCAATTAATAAAAAAGTAGAAAATTTGTGTTTCTTTAAAATGTAAAAAACCTTTATAATTTTTTTATGAAAGCCGAAAGAAAAGCTGTTTTTAAACTAATTTTAAAAGAGTCCCTAAAAGGTTTTTGGGAAGCTTTTATAAGTGTTCTTCCAATTGTTATCATTGTTTCGATTTTCTTTGCTATTCAGTATGGACTTTTAAGTTCTAATCAAATTAGCACGGAAATTATCAGTGTTAACGCTTATATAACTTTCTTAATTTGTTCTTTATTTCTATGTATAGGAATGAATATTTTTACTCACGGCTCAGATATGTCGATGAGTAAGATTGGTAAATATATTGGTGAAGATTTAACTAAGAAAAAATCGATAATTTTGTTAGTTATTTTCATTATTTTATTAGGAACGATTATTACGATTGCGGAGCCTGATTTAGCTGTGCTTTCTGAATATATCCCTAAAGAGACTTTAAATCCATGGATTTTTAGACTTCTTATAGGAGTAGGAGTTGGGGTATTTTTTGCAATTGGAATTTATAGAATCATTGCGAATAAATCCATTAAATATTGGGTATCTTTATTTTATGGAATAATCTTTATGGTGGCTTCACTTTTTGGCGATGATAATCAAGCCTTCTTAGAATTATCTTTTGATAGTGGTGGAGTTACAACCGGGCCAATTACTATCCCATTCTTACTTGCCTTTGGCATTGGTATTGCGGGAGCAAAAGGTGGTAATAAGGCTAGCGAAAACTCTTTCGGTTTATCAGGAATTTGTTCGATTGGACCTGTAATCGTTGTTATGTTTATTGGGCTTTTTGTAGGAAGTGAAAATCTTAATCCTGCAACAAGCGAAACTATGGAATTAGGCGAAGCTTTTGTAAGTAGTTTAAGTGAAGTAGGAATCGCAATTTTACCTATTTTAGCTTTATTTTTAATTTATAATTTTGTTTTCTTAAAATTACATAAAGAAGAATTTTTAAGAATTATAATTGGCTTAGTTTATACCTATTTAGGTTTAGTTATATTCTTAACTGCTGCAAATTATGGATTTATTTCAATCGCTAGAAATATCGGTAAAGGATTTGGAGAATCCCATATTTTAATTCTAATTATGTCCTTCTTTATCGGTGCAAGTAGTGTTTTAGCCGATCCTTCGGTTTCAATTTTAGTCCATCAAGTCGAAGATATATCGAATGGAATTATTAAAAAAAGAACAATGTTATCATCTCTTGCTATTGGTGTTGGTTTAACTCTTGTAATTGCGGTTACTCGTGCAATTTATTTCCCAGAATTACCAGTTTTATATATTTTAGCTCCTGGATATGCGGTTGCTTTAATACTTACTATTTTTAGTGAAGATTTATATGTTGCATTAGCTTTTGATAGTGGTGGAGTTGCTGCAGGAACAATGGCAAGCTGTTTTGTTTTACCATTTATGTTTGGATTATCTTCAATTACCGATGTAGGAACAAGTGGATTTGGAGTCATTGGAATGTTAGGAATGATGCCTATTATAACTGTTCAACTTGTTGGGGTATTATCGAATCTTAAACATGTTATGGCATTACGAAAAACTCGTCAAAAACTCAAAGACGAATACGATATGCAAGTTATTAGGTTTTAATTTTTATGACAGAAAAAGAGAAGAAAGTTATAAGGAAAATCTTTAAAAAAGAAAGAAAAGTAGATAACAACACAAGTAATTACACCTCTAAATATGAGGTTGAAAAATTATTTGTATCTTTTGTTATTGTCACTCGTTATCAAGGATCTTATTTTGTAGATAAATTTATAGATTTAGGGGTTTCTTCGTCTTTTATTGTCTTTGGAAAAGGCACTGCACCTAGTGAAATGATTTATGCTCTTGGTCTTCCAGAATCTAAAAAAGATGTAGTAATCACAATATTTAAAGAATCAATGAAAGATAAAATTAATGAAATTATCGAAGAAAGGTTTGATTTTAGTGCCTCAGCTAAAGGAGTCTCGTTTATTATTCCGCTTGATTCGGTTATGGGATTATTAAGTTATAGATTTATGTCAGATACCAAGATTAATAGGAGGAAAGAAAATGGAAAATAATAATAATGAAAATAAATTAATTATTACTATTATAAATAAAGGTTATAGTGATGTTGTTATGGAAGCTGCTAGAAGAGCCGGAGCAACAGGAGGAACTGTTATTAAAGCTAGAGGAACGGGTAATAAAGAATTAGAAAGTTTTTATGGAATCGTTATTCATCCTGATAAGGAGATGGTTTTAATAGTAGTAAATGAAGATATTAAAGATAAAACCATGGAAGAAATATATAAAGATTGTGGCTTAGAGACAAAATCTCAAGGAATTATATTTTCTTTACCTATTGATGATGTAAAAGGGATTAGCATCTAACTAATCCCTTTTTTCATCTAATAATATTTCTTTAATTTTATTCTTTTTTATTTCAAAAATTATTGATAATGCAGTAATTGCATCTTTATTGTTTATTCCATTTTTAATTAATTCATTATATTTAAAAATAATTGAATTAATATCGATAGAATCGTCAGTTTTAATTATTTTATTGCCTTCTAAAACTAGTACTAACTCTCCTTTATATTCTTTATGATTTTCACTAGCTTCTTTTAAAGAGGTATAGATAAATTCTTCATGAAGCTTAGTTAATTCTCTAACAATTGTGAGTTTTCTATTGCCTACTATTTTATATAAATTATCGACAGTTTCATTGACTCTATGAGGAGCTTCATAAAGGATAATGGTATAAGGTAGATTCATGATTGAATAAATTTCTTTTTCTCTATCGCTTTTATTTGAAGAAAAGAAACCATAAAAGATAAAGTGATCTGTATCCATTCCGGAAGCCACAAGGCTAGATAAAGAGGCACTTGGACCACTTAAAGGTACAATTTTTATATCTTCTTTAATAATCTCTTTAACTAAAATTGAACCAGGATCAGAGATTCCTGGATAACCGGCATCACTTACATAAGCAACATCATTTCCTTCTTTAAGTAGGTTGATTACCTTACTAGAAACTTCTTTTTCATTAAATTTATGGCAAGAAAATAACTGTTTTTTATTATTAATTCCCATTAAACCAAGTAATTTATTGGTATTTCTAGTGTCTTCACAAAAAATATATGAAACCATGTTTAAAGTTTCATAGATTCGGGGACTAACTTCTTTAATATTCCCGATTGGGGTAGGAACTAAATAGAAAGTTCCATATTTATTTTGAACGTTGTTCATGCTTTTTTAAGAGTTTATTTATTTCATCTAAAGATAAGAATGTAATATCGTCTTCTGCATCAATTCTAACCATTTTGGTTAAAATATTATAGGAATTAATTTTATATTCTTTTTTATCGATTGTTAATTTTGTTCCGATTGGTGGATATTTTTTTCTTTCTTCGGTGTAATAATCGTCTTCATAATTTAAGCAACACATAAGTTTATTACATTGACCAGAAAGCTTAGGAATATTGATTGAAAGCATTTGGTTTTTAGCTCTATTTAAAGATACGCCTTCAATATTTTTTAAGAATCTAGTGCAACATAATTGTTGACCGCAAGGGCCGATTCCACCGATGAGTTGGGCTTTTTCTCTAGGATTGATTTGTTTTAATTCAATTCTACATTTTAATTCGGTAGCAAGTTCTTTTAAAAGTTCTCTAAAATCGACTCTTTCATCACTAACATATGTGAATAAAACTTTAGTCCGATCTAAAGTGTATTGAGTCGAGATTAAGTTCATGTTTAATTTATGTAAAGCAACTTTTTCGGTAAAGATTTTTGATGCTTTTTCATTTAAATCTTCACTAATATTGAACATTTTAATATCTTCATTGTTAGCTTTTCTTAAAATTGGCTTAAGTTCTAATTCAAATTTAAGATTTTTTCTAGGTTCTGGTTTTCCAACTACAATAGCTAACTCTTTGCCGACAACTGTTTCGACAACAACAAAATCGCCATCAACTAATGTGGCATCTTCTGTTGAAAAATAATATAACTTATTTGCTTTAGCAAATTTTAACTTAACGAATAAATCCATATATATATTAAAAAGTGATTAATAACGAATAAAAATCATTAATAATCTTAATATTTTAGTTCCCAAAATTCAATAATAAAGTCAAAAAGTTTCCACGTGGAAACTTTTTATATATTATTTGTGCTTTCTTTAAAGCTTACTGCTAGATTATACATTTTTTAATTGAGAATATAAGTAAAAGGCGATATTTATCGTTTAAATAAGTTTCCACGTGGAAACTTTAATTACATGAAAGTTAAATATTTTGATTATTTATATTGTAGTTTGTATAATTTCTATTAGAAATTATTTTGAAAAGGGGATATAAAATGAGCTGTTTAGAGTGCAACGATAAAGAAATTTTTGATTTAATTAAAAAAGAAAAGAAAAGACAAAAAGAAAATATTGAACTTATTGCATCAGAAAACTTTGTTTCTCCTGAAGTTTTAGAAGTTCAAGGAAGTATTTTAACTAATAAATATGCTGAAGGTTATCCAACAAAAAGATATTATGGTGGTTGTGAAAACATTGATGGTATCGAATCATTAGCGATTGAAAGACTTAAAAAATTATTTAATTGTAAGTACGCAAACGTCCAACCTCATTCTGGATCTTCAGCTAATATGGCAGCTATCAGAGCCTTAATTAATCATGGTGATAAAATTTTAGGCATGGCTTTAGACGCAGGCGGACATTTAACTCACGGTTATCGTCTTTCCTTCTCCGGTCAAGATTATGAATCTTATGTATATGGAGTTAATCCAGAAACCGGAAGAATAGATTATGAGGACGTTTTAAGAATAGCAAAAGAAGTTAAACCTCAACTTATTATTTGCGGAGCAAGTTCATATTCAAGAGAAATAGATTTTAAGAAATTTAGAGAAATTGCAAATGAAGTTGGCGCATATTTAATGGCTGATATTGCCCATATTGCAGGGTTAGTTGCTAGTGGAGACCACAATTCACCTGTTGGTTATGCCGATGTTATAACTTCAACCACTCATAAAACTTTAAGAGGTCCTAGAGGCGGTATCATTATGACAAATGATGAAGAAATCGCTAAAAAAGTCGATAAGGTTTTATTCCCTGGTATTCAAGGTGGACCACTAGAGCATGTAATTGGGGCTAAAGCTGTTGCTTTTAAGGAAGATTTACAACCTGAATACAAAGAATATATTCATCAAGTTGTTAAAAACGCAAAAAGAATGGCTGAGGAATTCGTTAATTTAGGTTATAGAGTTATTAGTGGTGGAACTGATAATCATATGTTGGTAATCGATGTTAAATCGACTACCGGATTAACAGGAAAAGCCGTCGAAGATTTATTAGGTTCGATAAATATCACGGTTAATAAGAATTCAATTCCAAACGATACTGAAAAACCTATGTTATCAAGCGGAATTCGTATTGGAACTCCAGCAATGACAACTCGTGGATATAAAGAAGAAGATTTTGTTCGTGTTGTTCATTTTATAGATAAAGCTATTAAAAATCGTAATAATATCGAAGTTTTAAAAAAGATTAAAGAAGAAGTTATCTTATTAAATAAAGAAGTAGATGAAAGAAAATAATATTGAAATAAAGTTAGTTAAAATTGATGAACTCGATAAAGTTTTTGATGTTTATTTAAAGGCAAGAGAGTTTATGAAGAAAAGCGGGAACCCAAATCAACGGGGAGATTTTCATCCTACAAAAGCAGTTCTAACTGACTTTATAAATCGAAATACTTTATATAAAGGTGTTAATGAAGATGGTGAAATATGTTTCGTTTTTGCCTTTATTGTAGGAATTGATCCAACCTATCTTTATATTGAAAACGGGAAATGGCTAAATGATGATATTTATGGAACAATTCACGCTTTAGCTTCTACCCATTTAGCAAAAGATGCTTTTGGATATATCTTTAATTTTTCGTTAAAAAAAGTCGATAACATTCGTATCGACACTCACGAAGATAATAAAATAATGTTACATATTTTAGATAAATATAATTTTAAAAGATGCGGTATTATCTATGTTTTAGATAAATCCCCTCGAATTGCTTTCCAATACTCTAAAAATACAAATTAAAAAGAGTTCAGTTTATTCTTCATTTCTCCATCTCTAACGTTTTAAGTTAATCTCGAATTGGGTTTATCCTTCAATTTTAGTTTTCTTTTATTTTGGCTTCTTTTTATCCTTTTGTCTTCTTTTTTGATGTGCCTTAACTTTTAATTACAGAATCTTTGGATTGTTTAATCTTTTTTCTTATTTCTATATTTATTAAATAGCCTTATATTATAACTTTGTTTAATAAATTATAGAAACTCTGTAATCTTGAAGGAGTTCCCCTTAACCCTGAACTCTTTTATTAACTTTATATTAAGAAAGAATGCGCAATTTGACAATATTAATTTACATTAAAATTAATGATAATCGAATTTTTTCCGATAAAATCTTTATAAAAAATTTAAATTATTTTTTTAAAATTTTTGTTAAAGAATGAATTATAAGAAGATTCAAATTAACATTTAGTCCAATTTGAGCTTCGTCTTCTAATAAAATTTTAATAGCTTCATCTAAATCTGGAATAAATTTAATTAAAGTGTCTAAAAATCCTGTGTAGCCTTTATATAGATAATTGATTTTTAACTTTTTATTTCTAGCTTCGACTAAGAAAGATACGAATATATCATAAAAATAGTAGGCTTTATCCACATTATTTGCTTCTTTTAATAATTTGGTCTCAATAAAATATCTAGTTTCATCATAAGAGTTTAATCTTTGAATATATTCTAAAACTAGGTTCCTTGTATTAGTAATTAAAGGATTATCAACATTATTTACAATCTCTTCATAGTTATCAAAAAGATAAGACAAAATAGGAATATTTGAATCATTTCCTTTAATTTCGTTTGCTTTTGCAATTAAAAAATCTTTATCTACTTTAGAGAATCTAATAATTTCACATCTAGAAAGGATGGTTGGTAAAATTCTGTTTTGGTTTTCAGTTGTAAAGATTGCGTAGGTATTTTTTGGAGGTTCCTCTAAAAATTTCAAAAGCATATTTGAGGCCTTTGATCCTAAATATTCAATGTTTAAAATTACATAAATTTTAATTCCCTTTTTCTCAACGCCAGTTTTAGAGAAAAAATACTCAATTTTATCCTTGATGTCGCTTACTTTTATCTCTTTATTTTTAGCATCAAAAATTAAAAAGTCTCCATAACTTCCTTTTTCAATTTTTATGCAAGAAGGACAAGTTTCACATGCAAAAAGTTCATTATCGCAAATTAAAGATTTTGCTAAATACTTAGCAATTATATCGAGCGACGAACCTTTGGAGCCGCTTAAAAGAGTGGCGTGAGCAAAATTATTATTTTTTAATGAGTTAAAAAATATTTGATAAACAATAGGTTGCGAATGTTTTAAATATTCTTGAATATTCATCTAATTTTCTTCGATTTTATTAATAATAATTTCTAATGTTTCTTTTAAAACAGTATTAATATCTTTTGATGCGTCTACTATTTTATAGCGATCATCGTATCTTTTTGCGAGCTCTAAATAAGCGTTACGGCATTTGTGATAAAAACTAAGTTTTTCTAAGTCCAAACGATTTACTTCTCTAACTTTTGACTTATTAATTCTACCAAGTCCGTCTTCTGGTTCTAAATCAAAAAGGATTGTTAAATCCGGTAGTTTATTTTCGGTAGCAAAAAGATTGATATTTAATACGTTATCAATTCCTAATCCCTTTCCAGCTCCTTGATAAGCCAAAGAAGAATCGATATATCGATCGCAAAGAACAATCTTTCCTTCATTTAATGCAGGTAAAATCTTTTCTACTAAGTGTTGTCTTCTTGAGGAAGCAAAAAGAAGTGCTTCGGTTCTATCATCTAAATTTGTATTTTTTCTATCTAAAATAATAGCACGAATATCTTCGGCTATTTTGACTCCACCAGGTTCTCTAGAAAGAATTAAATCGTAACCTTTTTTATTTAATTCTTCGTAAACTAGCTTTGCGATAGTTGATTTTCCAGAACCATCTATTCCTTCAAATGTTATAAATAATGATTTTTTCATACGTTTTAATAATTTATTTAATATCTGTTCTATTTTCTAAAGCTTTTATCAAAGTTAGCGAATCACTATATTCAATGTTTCCTCCCATAGGAAGACCTCTAGCAAGACGCGTAACTTTTAAATCTTTATTGTCTTCAAAAACTTTAGAAACATACATCGCAGTGATTTCGCCTTCAATTGTTGAATTAGTAGCAAGAATTAATTCTTTTATTCCTTCATTCTCAACTCTATTTTGGAGTTCGGTGATTCTTAAATCATCAATTCCAACTCCTTTTGAAGAAGAAATTTCACCATTTAATACGTGATATTGTCCATGATATTCATCAACTTTATCAAAAATAAATACATCTTTTGGATAAGATAAAACGATACAAGTATCGTGATTTCTTCTTGAATCGTTACAGTAAGGACATTCTGTAGTATCAATCAATGCTCCACAATTTTCACATTGATGTATTTTTTCTTTAGCATCTTTAATAGCTTTTAAGATTGATTCAACCTTTTCTTCATCCATTGAAAGTATAGAAAAAGCCATTCTTTCGGCTGTTTTTCTACCAATAGAAGGAAAAGAAGATAGGGCGTCTATTAAATTTGTTAAAGAAGGAAGTTCTTTCATATATAAAATAAAGTTAGAAGAAGACTCCTCCAGGTTGTTGTTGATATTTAGCCATTAATTTATCTTCTTCAGCATCAATTAAATCTTTTGCGTTTTGATATGCGATAGCGATTGTTTCTTCAATCATTTCTTTATTATCACTAGACAAAATAGAATCATCTAAAAATTCTACCTTTTCGATTGTTAAGTTACCTTTTAAATAGACTTTAACAACTCCACTTGCAGTACCTTCAAAGACTTTTTCTTCTAAGACTTTATGTTCTTTTTCGTATTCTCTTTGAAGCTTTCTTACAGATTGAAGCATTTGTTGCATGTTCATAGTTAATATTTCTCCTTTTTATTCAAATTCAATGTCATTTATATTTAAATCTCTTGTTTTAGGAAGTCTTTTGACCTCTTCTAAATTACGATATTGAGTAACTAAATTTGTAGATTCTACTCGATCAAGAGCATAAATATTTATTTTTTTACCAATTAATTTTTCTAAGATTAATTGGAGTTTTTCTTGGTTCGCTTTAATGTTTACTAATCTTGCTATATTAGGAACGTTATACATTAATATGAAGAACTTGTCGGTTAATAAATAAGGGACTCCGTTTTCTAATAATTCAACGTAAGGAACTAATTTTGCATCTTTTGTAAAGCCTTTAAGTAGGTTCCATCTTGCTGCTAATTCTCTTTTAGCGGTTTTGTTGGAAAGGACAGATAATTTAATTAAGTTTTCGCTAGAAAGATGATAACTATCCCCATCTTTTATTACCGAATATTCTTTTTTAGTTGATTCTTTTTTCTCATCTTCAAAGATTGGAGGTAAAGAATCGATAGTTTTCATAATTGTAGTAGGTGTTGGATCTACTATTTTTTTAGATAAATCGACCTCTTCTTTAGGGGTTTCCTTTTTATAAGAATAGGTAGGTGTTTCTAATTTAGTCTCTTTAGCCTTTATTTCTTCTTTATAAATAGAAGGAGAAGGAGTTATTTTTTCTTCTGCCTTATTAAAGGAAGGAGTAGGAACAATCTTCTCAATGCTATTTTTTGCATCTATTAACTTTAATAAATAAAGTTCAAGAAGAAGTGAAGCGTTATTAGTAATCTTTAATTCTTTTGATAAATCAATAAAAACGTCGATAATTGCTTTAATTTGAGCGCTTGTAAAATATTTATTAATCATTGTGATATAAATATCTACGCTATCTTTTTTAGAAAGAGAAGAAATTAAAGCTTCTTTTAACATTTTTAAATAATCATTAACTAATCGATTAACATCGATATTTTTCTTTTCTGAGATATCGTTAAATTTACGTAATAATCCGGAAGGATCATTATTTTTAACGTATTCAAGTAGTTCAATCTTTTCTTTTTTGGATACTATTCCAAATAAATCTTCGATGTTTTTTGTGTGAATTGAGCTACCAGAGAAGGAAATTACTTGATCCAATAAACTTAAGGCATCTCTTGCTCCGCCATTAGCGAGTTCAACAATTTCTTCAACTGCCTTTTCTTCGTAACTAATTCCCTCTTTAGTTAAAACTTTAATCAATAATTTCTTTAAATCTAAATTAGTTAATTTTTTAAATTCGTATCTTTGACATCTAGATAAAATTGTAGGCAAAACCTTATATAATTCGGTAGTACATAGGATAAAAATAACGTGTTCTGGTGGTTCTTCAAGAGTTTTAAGTAAAGCATTAAATGCACTATTACTCATCATATGAACTTCGTCGATAATATAAACTTTGTATCTTGATTTAACTGGAGAATATTTTACTTTTTCAACGATATTTCTTACCTCATCAACTCCACTATTACTAGCGGCGTCGATTTCAATAACGTCAGGCGAATTTCCAGTAGTAATTTCTTTACAGTTATCGCAAACTCCACAGATTTGTCCCATTCCTTTTTCGCAGTTCAAAGCCTTAGCTAAAAGTCTAGCAACACTGGTTTTACCAGTACCTCTAGGTCCTGAAAAAAGGTAGGCGTGAGCTATTTTTCCTTCTTCTAAAGAATTTTTTAAAGTTTGTATGATTGCTTCTTGACCGAAAACTTCATCAAAGTTTTGAGATCTATATTTTCTATAAAGTGCTAAATAAGACATAAAATAAACCTCCAATATTTTACAATATTTCCTTTTCTTTTAATACAAGAAAAGGAACAAAAACCATTTATTTAAGAACTTATATTTAATATAATAAGGCGAATGAAAAAGGTAGTGATTGATTTATTTATTTTTAATCTTTTCCTAACCACTTTAAAAAATCTATAAAGTGGTTGTTTTTGGCGATTATTTTTAAGAATTATTTATTAAATTAGGAGGATTAAAAATGGATAAAAACATGAGAGATAGACTTGTTACAAGTGAAAAAAGGTTAAATGAAATTGACGAATTATTATTAAAAGAAGAAACAAGTAAAGATATGAAATTATTTAAGGCTTTAAATAAAGAAAGAAGCAATTTAGAGCCTATAGTCGAGAAATTTCATGAATACGAAGTTGCTGAATCAAATAAAAATGACGCTTTAATCATGGCTAATGATAGCGATACTGAAATTGCTCAAATGGGTAAAGAAGAAATTAAAGCGAACGATGAAAAAATTGAGAAAATTATCGAAGAATTGAAAATTCTTCTTATTCCTAAAGACCCTAATGATGGAAAAGATATAATTTTTGAAATCAAAGGCGCAGTTGGTGGAGATGAAGCCAATATTTTTGCTGGCGATTTATTTAGAATGTATCTTAGATATTGTGATAATGAAGGCTATTCAGTAAAAGTTTTAGATGAAAACCCTTGTGGAGTTGGCGGATTTTCATATGTTTCTTTTGTTGTTAAAGGAGACGATGCATACTCACATTTAAAATATGAAAGTGGTGTTCACCGTGTCCAAAGAGTTCCTAAAACTGAATCAAGTGGTAGAGTTCATACTTCAACTGCAACCGTTGTTGTTATGCCTCAAGTTGAGGTCAATGAAGTTGAAATTAGAAGCGAAGATTTAAGAGTTGATCGATATCGTTCTCAAGGAGCAGGTGGACAAAATGTTAATAAAACTGAATCTGCAGTTAGAATTACTCACATCCCTACTGGAATTGTTGTTAGCTGCCAAACCGAAAAATCACAAATTCAAAATCATGAAATTTGTATGCAAATGTTAGCTTCCAAATTAGCTCAATTAGAAGAAGAGAAAAAAGCTGAAAAAGAAGCATCATTTAGATCAAAAATCGGTTCTGGTGATAGAAACGAAAAGATTAGAACCTATAACTATCCACAAAATAGAGTTACTGACCATAGAATCGGTTTTACAATTCAACAATTAGATAGAGTCATGGAAGGCGAATTAGATTCGATAATTGAAGCCTTAGCAAACTATGAACAAGAACAACTTATCAAAGGTAACTCCAAGTAATTTAGAGTTATTTCAAAAGTATAAAAATAATAAAAACTTAACTGAACGAGATATAAATGAAATCTTAATGTTTGTTAATGAATATAATTCTTTTAACGAACTCTTTTTACACTATGAAGATAAATGCAAAGATGATAAATTAGCCGAAAAAATGTTTTCACGTGGAAACTTTGGTGAACCTATCGAATATATTTTGGGGAAAACCGACTTCTTGGGACTTCCTTTAAAAATTAATAAAAACGTTCTCATTCCGCGAGAAGAAACAAAAGAACTAGTTATTAAATTAGTTGATAAAATAAATGAAAAAAAGTTTCCACGTGGAAACTTTTTGGATGTTTGTACCGGTAGCGGGTGTATTGCTATATATTTAGGAAAGAACTTAGAAAATTTTAAAGGTTATGCATCCGATATTTCTAAAAAAGCGTTAAAAGTCGCAATAGAAAATTCCAAAAATAATAGAGCTAACATTGAATTTATTCATACTGATAAATGTCGCTATTTCCTTCAAAATAGTATGAAATTTGATATTCTTGTTTCTAATCCACCATATGTAGATAAAAAAGAAGAAATCGAGGAAAATGTTTTAAAATATGAGCCTATAAAAGCTGTTTATTTAAAAAACGGAACCTATTTTTATGAATACTATTTTAAAAATTATAATGAATTAATGAATGAAAAGTTTATAATGGCTTTTGAGATAGGTTATGAGCAAGAGGAAAAACTCACCAGACTTATCAAAAAATATTTTAAAGACGATAATATTTCATATGAATTCATAAAAGATTTATATGATAAAACTAGATTTCTATTTATATATAAGGATTAAAGTATGAAATTTTATAAAAAAGAAGATATCAAACTAATCGCAAAAGATTTAAAAGATGGTAAAATTGTTGCTTTCCCTACCGAAACTGTAATGGGTTTAGGAGTTTTAGCAACAAAAGAGGAATATTTTAAAAGATTATGTAATGTTAAAAATCGCCATCCAGATAAACCTTTTACATTAATGGTTTCTGATATAAAAAAGTTAGAAGACATCTTAATTATTAACGATTATGCAAGAAAAATTATTAATAACTTAATGCCAGGAGAAATAACCTTAATTTTAAAAGCAAAAGAAAATACTCCATACTATTTAGATTTAGATACCGGATTTATTGGTGTTAGAATCCCTAAAGATACATTCTTATTAGAATTATTAAAAGAAGTAGATGAGCCACTTTTAGTTCCTAGCGCTAATCCTAGCGACTTATCTCCAGCTACTAATAGCGAAGAGGCTTATAAATATTTTAAAGACAGTATCGATGCAATAGTCGAAGGAAAATCAATTTCTAATACACCTTCAACAGTTGTTATAATCGATGGAATTAACTATAAAATATTAAGACAAGGTAATATAAAAGAAGAAGATTTAAAGAGGTTAAATATGAAAATTGCAATCGGATCAGATCATGGCGGATATGAATATAAACAAAGATTAATTAAAGATTTAGAAAAAGAAAATTTAACTATAATTGATTGTGGAACCAATTCTTTAGAAAGCTGTAATTATGCTGAATTCGGATATGAAGCTGCTAAAAAAGTAGCAGCAGGCGAAGCAGATTATGCGGTTGTTATCTGTACAAGCGGTGAAGGAATTTCTATAGCTGCAAATAAGGTTAAAGGTGTAAGGTGTGCATTATTATATAATGATGAAGTCGCACACTTAGCAAAAGAACATAATAATTCCAACGCAATTGCTTTTGGAGCGAAGTTTATGGATTATGAAGATGTTTTAAAAAGGGTACATATTTTCTTAAATTCAAACTTTGAAGGTGGGCGCCACGAGAAAAGAGTGGATTTTATAAAAAATATTGAAAAAAATTTTTAAAGAAAAAAGACGATAAAATGGGCACTTTCTAAGTGCCCTTTAATTTTTTTTAAAAAAAGTTGAATAATTTTTCAAATTAAAGCGTTCTTGTATAGTGTAAGGGGGTGATAGCTTGTATAAATGCCCGCTTTGCGGAAATACAGAAAAACGCTATTTAGGTAATATAAATGGACGCATTTATTGCCGTAGATGTATCTCTTTTAAAGGAGAGCTTGTGGAGGAGAAAGCTTTTATAGAACAAAAAGTAAATTCTTTCCAAGGGATCAATATTAACTACTCTTTAAGTGTAGATCAAACTAAGATATCTCAAGCAATCTTGAAGGGATTTATCGAAGGGAAAGATACCTTAGTCTATGCTGTATGCGGAGCGGGCAAAACGGAATTAGTCTTTAAGGTTATTGAATACGCGTTAATTAATAATCTTAAAATTGGTTTTGCAATTCCGAGAAAAGATGTCGTTATTGAGCTAAAAGAACGCTTAGCACATACGTTTAATAAGAATAAGGTTATTGCTATATATGGAGGAAATCATGATGATTTAAAGGGTGATATATTGGTTTTAACAACTCACCAACTCTTCCGCTTTGAACATTATTTTGATTTATTGATTTTAGATGAAATTGATGCCTTTCCATATAGAGGAAACCCTGTATTAATCGCTCTTTTTAAACGTTCACTTAAAGGACACTATGTCCTTATGTCAGCAACTCCATCAGATGAAGTAATGAAGGAATTTGAAAAGCATAATAAACAAATATTAACCCTTTTTAAACGCTATCATGAACATCCTCTTATAGTTCCATCATTAAAAATAAGATATTTAATATTTAAATATTCTCTAATTATTGATTACTTAAAAAAATACGAGCGCGAGAAGAAGAAAGTATTTATTTTTTGTCCAACAATAAAAGAAACTGAGTATTTATTTAAAATTCTTAATCTCTTCATAAAAAACGGTAATTATGTACATTCAAAAAGACTAAATAGAGCGAATATTATCGATGATTTTAGAAATGATAAATATAGTTATTTAGTCACTACCTCAGTTCTTGAAAGAGGGGTAACAGTTAAGAATTTACAGGTTATTATTTATCACGCTGACCACGAATTATATTCAAAAGAAGCTTTAATTCAAATCTCAGGAAGAGTCGGGCGTTCAAGTGACTATCCTAGTGGAGAAGTAATTTATGTTGCAAGTAAAAAGACTACCGCAATTCTTGAATCGATTAAAACAATCGAAGGTTTCAACAGGTGTTTGTAAGATATGTTTTAAAGATTTAAGTGTTGATTCTTTTCATTCATTAGTTACTTCCACAATTATTTGTTCAAGCTGTTTGAATAAAATGGATCCAAAATTTAAAAGCTTTAATGTTGATGGCATTAAAGCTTTATCCCTTTATCCATATAATGATGAGATTAAAAGACTCATTTATTGTTTTAAAGGGTGTCAGGATTACGAACTTAAAGATGTATTTTTATCTTATTTTATAAAAGAACTTAAAACTAAATATAAAGGTTATTACCTTCTACCAGTTCCTTCATCTAAAAAACATGATGAAGAAAGAGGATTTAATCAAGTTATTGAAATATTTAAACCATTAAACTTAGAGATGTTACTAATTTTAGAAAAGGTAAATGATGAAACTCAAAAAGAAAAAACCCTTAAAGAAAGAATAAATTCTAAAGGGATGTTTAAAATCAAAAATAAGGAAACAATAAGCGGGAAAAAGATACTAATAGTCGATGATATTTGCACCACTGGCTCATCTTTAAGAGCAGTCATTGCTTTAATAAAAGATCTTTCTCCTAAGGACATAAAAATATTAGTGGTTGCCAAAAGAGATTTTACAAAGGAGGAATTAGAAAAAATAAAAGACAAAGACTTAATTTTGAATTAAATTTATTTAAATTTACTTATTTTCATTATCTTTAAGATGCTTTTTAACGTCATTAATAAAAAGTTGGACATCTTTAATAGGATTTAATTGATATAAAAGCCCATATCCTATTGAATAATCCCGTTTTACAGGAATAGTTTTAATCCCTGGATGAACATATTCCCAATTTTCGACTGTAAGAAGAAGCTTATCGCTTTTTGCACATTCATTAAATACTGAAATATCATAAAAATAACCAACATCTTCAATTTTTAAAGAAGGGCAAAGCTTAGTTAATTCTTCTCTGATTTTATCGTTAGTAGGAGAATCTCCTTTTAAAACCATCATCATTGTTTGATTTTCTAAGTCTGAGATTTCTAAGATGTCTTTTTTTGCCAAAGGATGAGAACGAGAAACTCCAATCATCTTTTTGAAGGTTCCAAGTTGTAAATAATTTGCATAATTTAGCCGCGTTTTTGAGTCGCAAATACCAACTAAAAAATCAAATTTTATTCCTAGATTTTGAATTTCTTTTAAGATATCTTCTTTAGTATCTTCAAAAGGAACAAGATGGATTGAATAATCTTTAAATCTGTTGTTGAGTTTATACCATAAATCCATAAATGGTTTTGCAGGATTTAATAATGAAGTGCCCACACAAAAAGACAAAGAATCAATTCTCATTTCTTCTTTAGCTTTAATTATTGCTTTTTTAGAATAATCGATAATAAATTGGGCATCCTTATAAATGCTTTCTCCACCTTTAGTTAATGTCAAACCTTGATGAGATCTAGTAAAAAGAGGAAATCCAACAATATCTTCTAAAGAATTCATTTGTTTCATAATTGCAGTAACTGATAAAGATAAGGTCTCGCTAGCTTTTGTGAAACTTTTCATCTCTGCAACAACGATAAAAGTGTCAAGTAGATATGAGTACATATTATTCCTCCTTTATTAAGTATTAACTAATAGTTTATGCCGATTAAAGAAGATTGCAATTCTTAAAATAGTTATAAGAGTTTTTAATAAATCTAGGAGAAGTTATTTTTATGAAAATTTTAATTGCTTACTATTCTAGAATAGATGAGAACTATTTTAATGGAAAGCTTATAAATATTGAGCAAGGAAATACAGAGATAGCAGCTAAAAAAATAGCGAATATTATCGGCGCAGATTTGTTTAAAATTGAACAATTATTCCCTTATAGTCCTTCATATAATGAGTGCGTTAATCAAGCTCAGAAGGATCTAAGAAATAAAGCGAGACCTTTGTTAAAAAATTATCTTCCTTCCGTTGATGAATACGATGAAATCTATCTAGGTTATCCAAATTATTGGGGAACTATGCCTATGGCAGTATTCACTTTTTTAGAACACTATAACTTTTCAGGAAAGATTATTAAACCTTTTTGCACTCACGAAGGAAGTGGAATGGGGAATAGCGAAAAAGATTTAAAAGAAGTTTTAAAAAACTCTTTAATTAAAAGAGGATTACCTATAAAAGGAAGTTTGGTAAAAACATCGGAATCGATTATTGAAGAATGGATAAAGGAGGACAAGTAAATTTATGAGAAAAATGTCTAAATTTCCAATTGGGGAAGAAAACGTTGCCTTTAAGGATTATTTTATTGGTGAATCTTACTTAGCCCCAATTTCAAATGAATTGATATCTATTGCAAACGTGACTTTTGAACCTGGTTGTCGAAATAATTGGCATATTCATCATTCTAAAAATGGTGGAGGGCAAATTCTTATCTGTATTTTTGGTGAAGGAATTTATCAAGAACGGGGAAAAGATCCAATCTTTCTAAAAGAAGGAGATGTTATAAGTATAAAACCAGGTGTCAAGCATTGGCATGGAGCAACTAAAAACTCATATTTCCAACATCTCGCAATCGAAGTTCCAGGTGAAGAAAATAAAAATGAATGGCTAGAACCGGCCGATGAAAAAGAATATGAAAAAATAAATCATTTAAGAGGTAAACAATGAAAAAAGTTACAGCAGGTAGAGACCAATTGAACGAATTTTCTCCTGATTTTGCCGAATTTAATGGTGATATTTTGTTTGGAAAAGTTTGGGCAAAAGAGAATGTAATTAGTCAAAAAACTAGGTCAATTTTAACCATTACAGTTTTAATTACTAGTGGAATTTTTGATTCATCTTTTGAACATCATATGCAAAATGCTAAAAATAACGGAGTATCAAAAAAAGAAATCGCGGATATTATCACACACATTGCTTTTTATACAGGTTTGCAAAAAGCCTGGGCCGCTTTTAGAGTTGCTAAAAAGATTTGGGAAGAATAATTAAGTTTATTATCACTTTTTTCTTTTTTTAATTCAAAAATTAACTAAATTTTTTATATTGTCCTTTTTAAAAGAAATAAATTGAGTTTTATCACTCGTTAAGGGCAGTATTAATTTGCGTACCATTATATATAATGGTAAAATATTCAAGATTTTTGAGGTTAAGAAAAAGAAATGGGAAATGTTATTGATAAAATTTTTAGAGTAGATCAACGAATACTTAATAAATATAGAAAACAAGCAAAGAAGGTCATGGATTTAGCTGATGATATGGCTAAATTAACTGATGACGAATTAAAACATAAGACTGTTGAATTTAAAGAAAGATTAGCAAAAGGACAAACCTTAGACGATATAAAAATCGAAGCTTTTGCTGTTTGTAGAGAAGCAGCAAAAAGAGTTTTAAACATGTATCCTTTCGAAGTTCAAATTATTGGTGGCTTAGTTTTACATGATGGCGAAATCGCTGAAATGAAAACTGGTGAAGGTAAAACTTTAACAGAAACTATGCCAACTTACTTAAATGCTTTAGAAGGAAAAGGCGTTCATATCGTTACTGTTAACGAATACTTAGCACAAAGAGATGCTAACGAAATGGGTCAAATTTATCGTTGGTTAGGTTTAACAACCGGTGTTAACCTCCACGCTTTAACAAACCCAGAGAAAAAACAAGCTCACGCATGCGATGTTACTTATACAATTAACTCTGAATTAGGTTTCGACTATCTTAGAGATAACATGGCTCCAACTGCTGAGCAAAGAGTTTTAAGACCTTTAAACTATGTTATTGTCGACGAAGCTGACTCTGTTTTAATCGATGAATCAAGAACTCCATTAATTATTTCTGGCGGATCCAAATTCACCGCTACTCAATATCAAGTCGCAGATAGATTCTGTAAAATGCTTAGACCTTCAACTCCAGTTGATGAAGAATATAAAAACAAACATCCTGAATATGTTCCAGATGGTGATTTTGAAATTGATGTAAAAACAAAATCTGTAAATCTTACCGATAAAGGTGTTGATAAAGCTGAACAAATGTTTGGTATTGAAAATCTTTATGCACCTCAATATCAAGAATTAGTTCATAGAATTCACCAAGCTTTAAAAGCAAACTATATCATGACTAGAGACGTTGAATATTTAGTTGATGATGAAGGTGAAATTCAACTTATTGATCAATTCACAGGCCGTGTTTTAAAGGGTAGAGAATATAGCGATGGCTTACAACAAGCTATTCAAGCGAAAGAAAATGTAAAAATTAAGGAAGAAACAACAACTTTAGCAACTATTACATATCAAAATTTCTTCAGATTATTCAAAAAACTTGCAGGTATGACTGGTACTGCAAAAACCGAAGAAGAAGAATTTAATAAGATTTATTCAATGAAAGTTGTTTGTATTCCTACAAATAGACCAGTTATAAGAAAAGACTTACCAGATTTAGTTTTTGCTAATAAAGAAGCAAAAATGAAGGCTTTAGTTGAAGAAGTTAAAAAAGTTCATGCAACTGGACAACCAATCTTAATTGGCACACCTTCAGTCGAAGCTTCAGAAGAAGTTGCTGCTAGATTATCAAAAGCTGGATTAAGTTTTGAAATGATTAACGCTAAAAACCACTCTCGTGAAGCTGAAATTGTTGCTGATGCAGGTAAATTGAATCACATTACTCTTGCAACAAACATGGCAGGTAGAGGTACCGATATTAAATTAACCCCTGAAACTAGAGAATTAGGTGGTCTTTATGTTTTTGGTTTTGAAAGACATGAATCACGAAGAATTGACAACCAATTAAGAGGACGTTCCGGTCGTCAAGGTGACCCAGGAACATCAAGATTCTTCGTTTCTTTAGATGATGAATTAATGGTTAGATTTGCTAGTGATAGATTAAGAAATATGTTCTCTCAATTTGGCGATGAACCTATCGAAATGAGAATGTTAACTAATGCAATTACAGGCGCTCAAAAACGTATTGAAGGTCAAAACTTCGACGTCCGTAAATCATTGCTTGATTATGATGATGTTTTATCTAAACAAAGACATATTATGTATGCAAAAAGAGATCAAATCTTATTCGCTGCAGACATCGAAGACTTATTACTCGAACAATTTAAAGATTGTGGTAAAGCTTTAGCAAAAAGAGCAACTCAAAAAGATGGCGCTTCTAATAGCGACGTTATTGATGGAACTGCATTAAAGAACCTTGCTACTCCTAGATTCCTTCCAGATGGTTCAATTAAACCTCAATTATGGGATGAAACTAGCGTTGAGGATGCAGCTGAAGATTTAACCGATCTTTTACTCGAAAACTATGAAAGCAAAAAGATTCAATGGGATAATCCAGATCTTGTTAAACGTTATGAAAGACAAATTTGTCTCCGTGTTATCGATAGAAACTGGACTCAACAAATTGATAATATGACAAGATTTAGAGAATCAGTTTCTTTAAGAGGATATGCTCAAACTAACCCATTGCAAGATTATGTTAATGAAGGTTGGGCGTTATTTAGAGAAATGTTAGAAGTTATTTCATTAGAAGTTGTCTTAAATTTAATGAACTTAAGAGTTGAAAAACGCGAAGAAAAGAAACAAGAATTTAACACTCAAATAGATGCTTCACAATCTCAAGAAGAAGCTAAGAAAGTAGTTGAGGAATCTAAAGAAACCGAAGGAATGAAAGTTTCTGTTAAAGAAGAAGGAGTAACTGATTCTGTTCCTCAAGCTCCAACTCCAGAAACTCCAAAAGTTTCTGAAACTACTCCAACTATCGAAGAATCCTCGAAAGTTGAAGAACCAGTAAAAGAAGAGATTCCTCAAAAAGATGCTTCTAAGGCAAGTTTAAATATCTCTGATATTGATAGCGATAAAGAAGCAGCTACAGAGCACGATTTTGATGATATTAGAACAAATTAATTAAGGTATTTATGGATTTATTAACGATTAAAACTGAAATTGATAAAAAGGAAGAGTTACTAAAGTCTCTTGGTGGCTCACTTTGACAATGCTGAGATAGTCGCTAGAATTCAAGAAATTGATGAATTATCTTTAAAAGAAGATTTTTATAGTAACCAAAAAGAAGCAAAAAAACTTATTTCTGAAAGAAATGAATTAAATGATTCCAGAAATAAATATTTAAATTTATTACATAAAATAGAAGAATTAAAATCCTTATCAGCTCTTTTAAACGAGGACGATCAGGATCTTTTTCTCTTATATAAAAATGAAGCTAGTGAAGTCTTTAAAGATATCGATGAACTTAGAAGAAAAACACTTTTTAATGAAGAATATGATAGTTTATCTGCTATTTTAGAGATTCATCCTGGGGCAGGAGGAACAGAAGCTTGTGATTGGGCTAATATGCTTTTAAGAATGTATGAAAGATACGCAGATAGGAAAAAATTCTCCTTCAAAATATTAGATTTCCTTCTAGGTGAAGAGGTAGGAGTTAAATCGGTTACTTTATTAATCGAAGGAAAATACGCCTATGGTCTATTAAAAGGAGAAAAAGGGGTTCATAGACTCGTAAGAATCTCTCCTTTTGATGCAAATAAAAGAAGACATACGTCTTTTGCAAGTGTTAATGTATATCCTAAGTTTGATGATTCAATAAATGTTATTATTAATCCAGTAGATTTAAAAATCGATACTTTTAGAAGTGGAGGAGCCGGCGGACAAAACGTTAATAAGGTTGAAACTGCCGTTAGAATTACTCATATTCCTACCAATATAGTAGTATCGTGTCAAATTGAAAGAACTCAATTAAAAAATAAAGAAATCGCGATGAATATGCTTAAATCTAAACTTTTCGAATTAGAAGAAGAAAAGAAGAAAGCTAAATTAAGCGGGATTATTGGAGCTCAAAAAAATATCGAATGGGGCTCACAAATTAGATCATATGTATTCTGTCCTTATACTTTGGTTAAAGATAATAGAACAAATTATGAAGACAATCAGGTCGATAAAGTTATGGATGGAAATATCGATGGTTTTATTGATTCATATTTAGAAATGAAAGGAGACAAGAAGTAATGGGAAAATTATTAAAGGGTAAATTAACTTGGAAGAATGTAAGAAAACAACTTTTAAAAAGTTTAGTCGTTTTAATAGGAACATTTTTAGTCGCTTTTGGATCATCTACCTTCTTAGTTCCTTTTAATATTATTAGTGGAGGACTTTCGGGTCTAGGTATTATTTTAGAAACGTTCATTCCTATCGGAATTGATGTGATTATTTTGATTCTTACCTGGGTTTTATTCTTTTTAGGATTAATATTCTTAGGTCCTACATTTGCGGCGAATACGCTTATTTCTACGATATTTTATCCATTATTTGTATCGTTAGTTTTAAGAACAGGAATGGGTGAATTCTTAGTCGAACTTTTAATTAATGAATCTGTTACTATCTCTACGACTGATGATGTTTTAACTCTTGTTGGTTTAGAAACTCTAGAAACTGGACGATTAATTTTGTGTGGTTTAGTTGGAGGAGCACTAGTTGGTTTTGGAGTTGGTATTACCTTTATAGGGGGCGGATCAACTGGAGGAGTCGATATTTTATGCTTTATCATCAATAAATTTACAGGTATTAAAGCTTCAACAATCACTTTCTTAATTGATGGCGGTATAGTTTTAGCCGGCTTAATTATGAATATTGTAAATAAGTCTTCTTATGGAGTTTTAGCAAGTTTAGTCGGTGTTTTCTCAGCAGTTTTATCTTCAATTATGATTGAGTTTATCTATGTTAGACGACTTGGCGCATATTATGTTGATGTTATTACCGATAAATATGATGAATTAAGAGATAGAGTAATTGAAAATTTAGATAGAAGTGTAACTATTTATGATGTAGTTGGTGGATATACAAATGAACCAAAAAAATGTGTAAGAATCATTTTTTCTCGTGATGAACTTATTAAAGTAAAGGATTTAATTGCAGAAATTGATAATGAGGCATTTATGATAATTGGTGAGTGTCAAAATGTTAATGGAGAAGGTTTTACACCATTAAAATCTTCTAAAGAAAATACATTCTCTGATATTAAAAAATTAGTCAGCGATACAAAAACTGATGAAGATATAAAAGAAGAAGTTAAAAAGGATGATAATGTTGAGGAAATAGTAAGAAATAAAAATGGAAAGTAAAAGTTTTGAACTAATTTCTAGATTTAAACCTACTGGTGATCAGCCACAAGCGATCGAATCCTTATATGATGGTTTAAAAAATAATAAGAAATTCCAAGTTTTATTAGGCGCAACTGGAACTGGAAAAACTTTTACTATGGCTAATGTTATATTAAAGCATCAAAAACCTACTTTAATTTTGGTACATAATAAAACTTTAGCTGCGCAACTTTATCAAGAATTCAAAGAACTCTTTCCTAATAATAGAGTCGAATACTTTGTTTCAAACTTTGATTTTTATCAACCTGAAGCTTATGTTGTTTCTTCAGATACATATATTGAAAAAAGCGCGATGATGAACGAAGAAATTGAAATGATGAGAGTTAGCGCAATTAACTCTATTGTTTCAAGAAGAGATACAATCGTTGTTGCTAGTGTTGCTTCCATTTATGGATTAACTGATCCTGAAGAGTATAAGAAATTAGTATTTGAAGTTAGAGTTGATGAAGAAATTGAGAAAAAATCTTTCTATAAAAAATTAATCGATTCTCAATATAAAAGAAACGATATCGATTTAGTTCCTGGAAGATTTAGAGTAAGTGGCGACACTATTTCAATTATGGGAGCCAATAATAGAGATGATTACATTCGAATTGAATTATTTGGAGATACCGTTGAAGGTATTTATAAAGTTAATTATCTCACTGGCGAAATTATTGAAAATTATCACACTTTTTCTTTCTTTCCTGCTTATGACCACGCTTCTACCCAAGAAAGAATAAATAAGGCATGCGAATCCATCATGAGAGAACTTGAAGACCGCTTAACTTTTTTTAAAAAAGAAGGAAAACTTCTTGAATATGAAAGATTAAACATGAGAACTAGACAAGATGTTGAATCATTAAAGGAATTTGGAATGTGCCCAGGAATAGAAAACTATTCTCGTCATATTGATGGAAGAAAGGAAGGAGAAAAACCATTCTGTTTAATGGATTATTTTCCAAAAGATTATTTGCTTATAATCGATGAATCTCACGCTTCAATTCCTCAAATTAGAGGTATGTTTAATGGCGATAGAAGTAGAAAAACAACTTTAGTCGAATATGGTTTTAGACTTCCTTCAGCTTTAGATAATAGGCCATTAAATTTCGAAGAATTTGAAAACGAATATAACCAAGTCATTTTTTCTAGCGCAACTCCTGGAGATTATGAACTTGAACTTGCTAATCATGAAGTAAGTGAACAAATTATCCGTCCTACTGGCTTACTTGATCCAAAAATTGACGTAAAACCTACCTTAGGGCAAATCGACGATCTTATTTTTGAAATTGAAAATCGAATTAAAAATAAAGAAAGAGTTATGGTAGTTACTTTAACCATTAGAATGGCTGAAGATTTAACTCAATATCTTAAAAATAAAGGTATAAAAACTGTATATTTACATTCTGAATGTAAAACTTTAGAAAGAAGTGAGATTATTTATCAACTTCGTAAAGGTAAATATGATGTACTAGTAGGAATTAACCTTTTAAGAGAAGGATTAGATATTCCAGAAGTTTCTTTAATCGCTATTTTAGATGCTGATAAAGAAGGCTTCCTTAGAAGCGAAAGAAGTTTGATTCAAGTTGTTGGTAGAGCTGCTAGAAACGCTAATGGCAAAGCAATAATGTATGCTGATAAAATCACTGAAAGCATGGAAAAAGCTATCAAAGAAACCAATAGAAGAAGGTTAATTCAAGAAGAATATAACGAAGAAAACGGGATTATTCCTACTACAGTTTATAAAGAAATTGTCGATCCAATTCATGCAATATTACATGAAGAAAAAGATGACAAGTTATTTAATAAAAACGAAAAATTAACTCGTAAAGAAATAGAAACAAAAATCAAACAAGTTGAAAGCAAGATGAAACAAGCTGCCAACAAATTTGATTTTGAAAAAGCTATTGAATATCGAGAGATTTTAATGGAACTTAAAGAGATGTTAAGTTAAAGAAATCGATAGACTTATGATTAAAATCATAATAAAATTATAAAAGACTTTTTGGAGGATTATTATTTATGCAATGGTACGATTGGATTTTCTGGGTCATTTGCTTAATTATTATAGTATTAGGATTACTTCAAGGTGGTAAGAGTGAAGGTGCTTCCGGAGCTATTACTGGTGGTGGACTTAATGTCTTCGTTAAAACCAAAGAAAGAGGAAGCGAAAAAATTGTTTCTTATTTAACCCTTGGATTTGGTATCGTCTTCTTATTCTTAGCTTTACTTTCAAGTGTATTAACAACTGGAAGTGGAACAAGCGATAGTGGAGATACAACAACAACTGCAATAAATGTTATTAATTTTTTAACTTTATTCTAAAAATAATTAATTTATTAAGTTAAAAACCGCATTCTTATATAAACTCTGAATGCGGTTTTTTTATTTCTTAATAAATAAATTTTAAAGTCTACTATTTTTCTTATTGAATTGGAGTTCTTAAGTATTTCATTGATAAATACATTGCTCTAAATCCATAACACATAACATAGAGTAATGTCATATAAGTGAAGGCTCCTCCCATTAAATAACCTATAATCATTGAAATAAGTGCAGGAGAGAGAGTGGAATGAAATCCAATACCCATACAGTGATAGAACTTTAAGGTTCTATTTGGATTATTTTTGCCTCTACTCATAAGGAAGAAGATTAAAACAACAATTAAGGTAATACCAGCATTAACTCCTAAGATAATTCCAGTATAAATTCCAACCGTTTGACCTCTAATGTCTAAATAACCTAAATCAGTAAATTCATAGAAATTAGATAAATAAACTTCACGTTTTTCACTAATTGGAGCATCGCTAGAAGAGATACCTTCTTTTATATAATCTTTAAAGGAAGAAATATCATCCATATGATTATATCCTCCAGTTGTAGCAGCAGTAGTTTGAAGGGTTGAAGGATTAATAACACTAATTTGATAAGTACTAGTTCCAAAGAAAATAGTAGATTGTAAATTAGGATTATTATCACGAATACTTGTAATTTGAGTATTCATATCAGGATTACCTTCACTAGTATTTAAAAAATAAATATCAAGTCGATAATTAGAAGCACTATCAATATTATCTTTAGTATAGGTATAAACTAAAGAGTTGGTGCTATTTCCAACACTACTCATCTTATGATCAACAATAGTTAAATCGTTACTTTCAGTATCATCAACATAGGATAATAATGCTTCAGCAATAATATCGTTACTAGTACCGCTAATAGCGCTTGAACCATTTCTTGTAGCTTCAGTTGTTAAAGTAGGAAGTGCAGAAATAAAAATAGAAACGAAGAATACTAAAATAGAAATTCCCCAATATCTAATACCTAATTCTTTACAAACGCCATTATTTATTAACGACCTAAGCCAAAAAGTAACTTTTGACCAATTAAATTTTTTCTTTTTTACATTTTTTTCAACTTTTACACTTTTTTTAGCCATTAATTTTTACCTCAATGCTTTAATAGTATATACTATTAAAGACATTTTTAAAATAAATTATTTAGGGTAAAAATATGGATAAAAAATATCAAAAATGCATTCTTACAAATATGTGTATGGTCTATAAAAATGAGATGATTCTCGTGGTTAATAGGAAAAAGAGTGATTGGCCGGGAATTTCTTTTCCAGGAGGTCATGTTGAAAGTAATGAAACTATTTTAGAAAGCGTAATTAGAGAGATGAAAGAAGAAACTAATTTAGATATTAAAAACCCTAAATTATGCGGAATTTATGAATGGAAACGGGAAGAAACTAATCGTTATATTGGATTTTTATATAAAACTGATGAATTTGAAGGCGAATTAAAATCTAACGAAGAAGGAGAGCTTTTCTGGATTAATAAACATGATTTAAATAAATATGAATTAAGCCAAGATTTCGATGAATTATTTGAAATTATGGATAAAAATTAACCTTAAATATCGATTTTTTAAATAAATCCCTATATAATTAAAAAAACCTGGGGATGTCTTGGTTTCGACATGAATGAATTGAGCATTATACGCAGTGGAGTTGTGACCTAATCACTAAAAAATATCTGGCAACAGACAATCTTTAGCACTCGCTTGCTAGTTAATTACTAGTAATTGTTTATAGGCCATAAGGTTTGGCCTTTGAGTGACAGATAGTAGATTAACAGCTTCTTTAGTTTATTATCTGGAGTATTTAGAAGCTAGTTTAGATGATGATTATAGTCTAGATGAAGTTTATATAATCTATGGAATATTGAAATTTGTTACATTTAATAAATATTCTTAATTCTTTAAATATAACTAAACTGTAGAGGTAATGTGGGATTATTTGTGGACCGGAGTTCAATTCTCCGCATCTCCACCAAGTACGTTTTATTCGATATTTATCGTTATTTTTAAATAAATATCGTATTAATATAAATTAAAAAAGAGGAAAAAGGAAATGAATAAAATATCAAGATAAAAGGCATATAGTAGAAATCTAATTATGCCTAAAAAGAAAATTAAAAAATAAGCTTGGAGGCGTAATAGTTATGTTAGAAATTAAAAATCTTGATATTTTTTTATATCCAAAATATTTAGTAAAAAATTTTACCTTATATATAAATAAAGGTGATAAAGTAGCAATTATTGGCGAAGAAGGAAATGGAAAATCCACTCTTTTAAAGTGCTTAATTGAAACCCCTTCTCATCTTGAAGTTAAAGGTGAAATTAATTTAAAAGGAAATAGGTTAGGTTATCTTCCGCAACAATTGGAAGAAAAGTATCTAAATTTTCGAGTTTTTGACTATTTATTTAAGAATGAAACCGATTATTTCAATAATATAAATGAATTTTATAAATATCTTAACGAAGTTAATTTAAAAGATGAGGTTTTATATCAAGAATTTAAAACTTTATCTGGAGGAGAAAAAGTTAAGGTAATGATTTTAAAACTACTACTTGAAGAAGTAGATATTTATCTTCTCGATGAACCAACTAACGATTTGGATTTATCCACTTTAATTTGGTTAGAAAATTTTATTAATTCTACTAATAAACCAGTAATTTTTGTCTCTCACGATGAAACTTTATTATCAAATACTGCGAATATTATCGTACATTTAGAACAAGTTAAAAATAAAAGTGAATGTAGACACACCATTTTTAAAGGCGATTATGAATCTTACGTAAATTTAAGGTTGAGTCATATTGCACATCAAACTCAAATAGCAAATTTCGAAAGAAAAGAATTTCAAAAACGAAAAGAAAGACTTAATCGAATAATGCAAAAGGTAGAAAATCAACAAAATAATGCAGTTAGAGATCCCTCTTTAGGAAGACTATTAAAAAAGAAGATGCACTCTTTAAAATCTCAAGAAAGAAAACTGGATAAAACCGAATTAACTGAAGTTCCTGCTGTTGAAGAAGTTATAAAGTTTTCATTCAAGGAGGTAAATATTCCTAATTCAAGAGTTATTTTAGATTTAGAAATACCATCATTAGAAGTAGATAACAAAAAAATAACTGATTCTATATCCTTATATATAAAAGGGAATGAACATATTGTAATTATTGGCGAGAATGGTGTTGGGAAAACAACTTTAATTAAAATTATTTATGATATCTTAAAAGATAAACCATTTAAAATTGGATATATGAGTCAAAACTATGATGAAATACTTAATAATTACGAATATCCTGTGGAATTTATTACTTCCTCAAAAAAGAAAGAGGATATTACAAAAGTGCGACAATATCTTGGAAATATGAATTTTACAAGTGAAGAAATGAGCGGAAAAATTAAAGATTTAAGTAATGGCAGTAAAGCTAAACTTATCTTAACTAAATTGGTGTTGACTAAATCTGAAATTTTAATTTTGGATGAACCTACAAGGAATGTTAGCCCTTTGTCGAATCCAACTATTAGGAAAGTTTTAGCTTCTTTTAATGGTCCAATAATTTCTATAAGTCATGATAGAAAATATATAGAAGAAGTTGCCGACAAAGTTTATGTATTAACAAAAAACGGCTTAAATGAAATAAAATAGTATGTATAAGAAAATAGTAAAAATTCTTATTCCTATTATTTAAAAGAATTTATCGCATTTTTAAGAATTATGAAAAAGATAACCTTTTTTGAATCCGAAGTCGGAAAAATAAAACTAACAAGTGATGAGCACTCACTTTTAGAATGTAACTTTGTAGAAACTATAAATGAAGATGAAGTATTAGAAGAAAACGAGCTACTTTCTAAAGCAAAGAAAGAATTGGAAGAATATTTTCTTGGAAAAAGAACAACTTTTAATATCCCTTTAGATATAAAAGGCACAAAATACCAAAAAATAGTATGGAATAAAATTTTAGAAATTCCTTATGGCGAAATTAAAACTTATAAAGAAATAGGAGAAGAAGTCAAAAAGGAGTTAGGACTAAAAAATATATCCTATAGAGCAATTGGAAAAGCTGTTGGAAGTAACAAACTTTTAATATTTATTCCGTGTCATCGAGTCGTTTATAAAGATAAATCTAAAAAAGAAATGTATAAAGCCGGGCCAGAAATAAAAAAATACCTATTAGATTTAGAATCAAGTAGGTAAAAATGTCGATAAAATTATTTAAATAGTGAGCAAAAGAAAAAGGGTCGCTAGGGGTATTGGAGTATATAGGTATTTTTGCGACCCTATAATCTTATTTATCTAGAATGAATCATCAATGTTCTTGAGAAATAGATTCATATTAGAACTAGGGAGGCTATCAACTTCGATATTGTATTGATAGCCAGTATATTTAAAGAAGACCAAGGAACGATCGATCTCTTTTTTGATGTGGAATGTTATTTTATCAAAGCTTAGTTTTTCTTGAGCTTCGGTATATTCATCTAAGTCGCTGATTGTACAATAATCGTGACCGACATAGAGATTAACATCTGGATCAAATTGAGATTCGTAGTTTAAGAAGTAAAGTATAGGTTTTGTAGCGTCAACCTTATCTGATATAGTTTCTTTTGGATAATATTCACGATATTCCCTGACATTTTCCTTCTCTACGAATGGAATAAAATCAAGATGTTCGAAATTATTTGGCTGTGCTACTTTTAAGTCCGATATGCTAAATGAAGTACTGCCATCTCCGTTTCCTCCGGTTTCGCCTTGAGGTCCGTGTTCTCCGAACGATGTTTGGAATGATGGAGTAAGGAATGCGACACACAATATAACAGCACTAGCAAGAGCGAGAGGAGAAAAGATTTTAACAAAGAAAGAAAAGGTAAATTTCGGTTTTGTGGTTTTTTCAGAACTCAAGCAAGGAGACAATGAATTCTGTTTAGTAGGCAAATCACCTTCGGAGTGTTTTAAAAGAAGCTTCGCCCTAGATGTAACGTCTTTTCGAGGGCTTTCGCTGTTTGTAATATATTCGTTAAATATGTCGTTGAGTTGTTCATCTTTCTTATTCTTCATATTTCTCCTCTACCTATAAAACAATTTTAGGTTTAATTTTGTCCATAATTTTTAAATTTATTTTTTAAATCTTCTTCAGCTTTTTTAATTTCTTTAGCAACATAGGATTTAGACTTATGTAGTTCTTTAGCTATATCTCTAACATTCATGTCTAAAAAATACTTCATATAGATCATTTCTTTTATAATAGGAGGATGTAAAGAGTTCATAATTTCTTCGACCACTATCATATTTTGTGTTTTCTCATTAAAAGAAGAAGAGTCACTACTTAATACATCGAATTCATCATATGAAAATTCAGTGTTTTCTAATTTATTTTTAGTGTTTAAAGAATTTAAAGCGGTATTTCTAACGATTTGGATAACCCAGGCATAGCCGTTACTACCTTTTTTATATTTAGAAATATTATTAACAACCTTTATAAAAGATTCTTGAACGATGTCTTCGGCTAAAAAGGAGTCTTTAACAATTCCTTTAGCTACGATTAACATTGCCTTGCTCATAGCTATAAATAGGATATTGACTCCTCTATCATTGCCTTCTTTAATTAGGGTTAAACCTTCTTCAACTTTCTCGTAAACATCCTTTTTCATATTTAAGAATTGTATTTATTTTTCCACTAATTAACCTTTTTAACAAGTAATTTATAGTCTGTGCCTTTTTATATAATTACAACCTTATTAAAAGAGTATTTATTAAAATTGTCCTTATTTATATAATATAGGTATAAAATTTTAAAAAATTGTCACCATTAAAATAATTGTTGCTTAAGGAGGGATAGAAAATGACTGATTTTGAATCCAAATTAAGGCTACTTTATCTATTAATTGATAGAATTCCTGAATATGTAAGTGCTAATGAATTAGGTGAAAAGCTTAATGTTTCGCCAAGAACTATTAAAAGATATGCTAAATCATTAAAAGATATTGGTTTAGTTGATGTGAGAAACGGAAGTAAAGGCGGGTATGCTTTTGATGGGAAAAAGAGTGAGATTCTTCCTTTTTGTTTTAGTGGAACCTATGAAACAATATTAGCCAACCTTTCAATTGTTAATAATTCAGTTATAGATAGGATTAATCAAATAAATGTTAATCGCACTCAGATGCATAAAGATTTGATGCTTACTTCAAATGCTATTTCTAATGATGATTTAGAGAAAATGGTTCCTTTTGCAATGGATATAATTGAAAAAAGACCGATTTATATCACATATTCAAGGTTTAATGAAAACGAAGATAAATTAGAAAAATTTGATATTTTTATTAAACCAATATGTTTCAAAATTTATGATGGATTTATATATTTGTTTGCATATTATTATGATGATATTAGAGCATATGCTTTAAATAGAATTGAAAGAAGAGAAGATAAGGAAATACCTAAAAAATATAATAAACCTTATGAGATTCTTCAAAAAGACGTTAATAAGATTAAAAATTTATCTGATCACGAAATTTATGGAAGCGATGAGTTGTTTGAGTTTAAAATATCAGTTAAACGCATTGTATATAATAGGTTAAAGAAGTGTTTTAAAAGAGATATTTATATTGACTATAATCGTAAAACCTCCGTTATTTCTATTAAAACAAGATCCTATAAAGAGACGGCGTCTTTATTATTATCGTGTGGACCAAATATTAGTTTCTTAGTTAAAAAAGACAATCCAGTTTACACCGAATATAAGGCATTTTTAGATGAAATGTATAAAAACAATTTATAGAAAGTTTCCACGTGGAAACTTTTTAAAACTTACTAAGGTTTAAAAATAGGTTAATTAACACTTTCGTTTTTATTGAAATATTTATTTATATTCTTTGTAATCTTCTTTGGAATATTCCGATTTGTAGCCCGTATAAATTTGAATACTATCGTAAAATTAGACTAGAAAGCGAGAGATATAAAAAAAGAAGAAGCAAAAGCAGGAGCTGAATAATTTGCTCTTTTGAAAAAGATAGTTTGGTAAAAATTATGATTTTTTTAGAGAAAACAGTAGTCTTTAAACTTAGAAAAAGGCGACAAAAAATCTTTATATTTTTATTTATAAACGTGTTCTAATTTAGTAGAATATTTGTGGTCTTATATAAGGAGAAATTATAAATGACAGAAATTATTGATGTTTATGCCAGAGAAGTATTAGACTCTCGTGGTAATCCAACTGTTGAAGTTGAAGTTTTATTAGAATGTGGCGCTATTGGTAGAGCTATTGTCCCTTCAGGCGCATCAACCGGAGAAAGAGAAGCTCTCGAATTAAGAGATGGTGACAAAACAAGATTCGACGGTAAAGGTGTTTTAAAAGCTGTTACTAATGTTAACGAAGTTATCGCTCCAGAAATCGTTGGTATGTTCGCTGACTGCCAAGTCGAAATTGATAACAAATTGTTAGAGCTTGATGGCACACCATTTAAGAAAAATTTAGGTGCTAACGCATTATTAGGTGTCTCCTTAGCTTGCGCTAGAGCTGCTGCTAATGCTTACGGAATGCCACTTTATCAATATTTAGGTGGTGTTAATGCTAAAGTCTTACCTACCCCAATGATGAACGTCATTAACGGTGGTGCTCACGCAGATTCTACCGTTGATTTCCAAGAATTCTTCATTATTCCAGCAGGATTCAAAACATTTAGAGAAGCTTTAAGAGCAGGTGTTGAAACCTTTCATGCTTTAAAATCAGTTTTAAAGAAAAAAGGTTATGTAACAGCTGTTGGTGATGAAGGTGGTTTTGCTCCTTCTTGTAAAGATGGAAATACCGAACCTTTAGAATTAATCATGGAAGCTATTAAAAATGCAGGTTATAAACCAGGCGAAGAAATCTTCTTAGGTATGGACGTTGCTGCTAGTGAATTCTATGATGCAGAAACCGGTAAATATAACCTCGTTAAATCTGGCCAAGGTGTCAAAACAAGCGAAGAAATGATCGCTTGGTATGAAGAAATGGTCGAAAAATATCCTATTATTACTATCGAAGACGGTTTAGGAGAAAAAGACTGGGATGGTTGGAAACTCTTAACTGAAAGATTAGGTAATAAGATTCAACTTGTTGGTGACGATTTATTCGTTACAAACCCAAGCATTTTAGCTGAAGGTATCAAAAAAGGTATCGCAAATTCAATCTTAATTAAAGTTAACCAAATCGGTACATTAACCGAAACATTAGATGCTATTAGAATGGCTCAAATTAATGGTTACACCACCATGGTTTCTCATAGAAGTGGTGAAAGTGAAGATACCACAATCGCTGATTTATCTGTTGCAGTTAATGCAGGGCAAATCAAAACTGGTTCCGCTTCAAGAACTGATAGAATGGCAAAATATAATCAATTATTAAGAATTGAAGATGAATTAGGTGAAAGCGCAGTCTTCGAAGGCTTAAAAGCTTTCAAAAAATATAGATTCTAATCAATAAATCTATATCTTAAATTAGTATTTAAAAAGACCATCAAGCTATCTTAGATGGTCTTTTTATATGGTTACTATTTTATTGATTTTTAGTTAATATAATTCCCTTTTAATGATATACTTTTGGTCATATGAGTGTTTCAAAAGGCGAATTTAATAGAAGATTCTTAGATTTTGCAGGTATAACAACTTTAATTATGGCCATTTTTTATATAGCTAAAGCTTGTTTAACCTTCTTTTTAAATATAAATACCACAGATTTAGTAACTGAGATTACTGCAGTTTCTTTTTATATTGTTTTATATTTATTAGTATCAATATTTTATTTTTTAAGTAGAAATAGAACTAAAATTTATGCTCTTATCGCATCAACGATTTTATTAGTTATTCTATTTTTGATTCCTTTTGTTATGAGTTTAGTAGGATATTTTAATCGACTTGTAGCGGGTGAATTTGACGTTTTATTAGATATATTAAATGTTAATGTTCCTCTAATTTTAGGAGTTACATATTTAATATTTTTAATTCTTAATTTTAATCATTATAAAAAAGAATATTTGGTTGTTCTTAAAATTTTAGGCGTAATAATCGGAATTATTTTAATTTCTGGTGATCTAAGCGCATTAATAAAGGGAGTATTAAGTTATATTGAATCTATTGGGAATTTAAGTGTAACGCTTAATACTACTGTTAGTTTTATATTGACAACTATTGAATCATCTTTATCGACATTAATCGCATTAATTATTACTCTTTTACCTTTTTATTTAGATAGAAAGCATGTAAATTAATGGTATAATCTTTAAATATTTAGGATGTAGTTTTATGGATAGAAAATTAAATCGAACTGAATTAAAAGGAGCATTCTTAACAACTAGCGCTGTAGTTTGTCTTGCGATGATTCTTGTTAACATTGTTAGTATCGTCATCATGATGATGAGAGGACAAGGAAGTTTTAATATTTTTGATATTATCTTTTTAGGAATTGATGTTGTATTTTATTGTTTTGTTGCATCTCAATTTTATAAAGCGAGAACATCTAATAATTATGGTTTTGCATTATATGCAGTCTTATCTTTAGCGTTAGTTGAATACGTAATTCCAGCAATTATGTTCTTTATTCAAGGTATCTTTGTTTTAGATATAATTACCACTATTTTAGCAATAGTTATGGGGTTAGGCGTTGGTTTAGCATACGGAATTATTTTAATTATTGAAGCTAGAAATCATAAAAAAGGATTGATTACCGCTTTAAAAGTTTTAGGAATTATCTTAGGAGTTATTGGCTTATTTTCAATTATTAGTGGATTTACTTATATGGGAATGGAATTAACTCAGTATTTTTTAATGGGAGGAACTTTAACTACTTTAGATACTTTAGCCTATGTTATGGAAGGTGTTGCAATGATCGTTTCTTTCCTCTTTACTCTTATTTTCTCAATCTTCCCTTTCTATTTAGATGATGAAAGAAAATATAATTAATTAAAATAATAATTCGATATTTATCAAATAAAAAGGTTTCCACGTGGAAACTTTTATTATTTTTAACATATCGAATTAAATAGATCTTCATTATCAATATCAATAATATTTTTTAAAGGAAGATAGAAGGATGTGAAGTATACTATTTTCTTATTTATATCGATTGATACGATCTTGTCTTTAAGGCGATATAAATAACCATCATAATAAATTAAGATATTTAAAGGAGTTTTATAATCATATTCTTTTAAAATCTTATCAATTTTACGAGTATGTTCGTTAAAAACTAATGGTTTATCAATCTTATATTTATCATAAATCATTCTTTCTAAGATCTTACCTTGTTCTACTAAACTAGAAAAAGGTAACCATTTCTTCATTCCTCTTTCTTTCATAAATCAAGTATTATTATAAAGGTATATTTCTTTTTATTTAAGTTTTTAAGGATTATAATTTTAAAGGTTAATTGGATATGGATGAGTTTAAAAAATTAGAGATAGAAAAAGTAATAGAATATAAAGACTTAATATATAAAAATAATCGAGAACTATGCGATAATTCACTTGGAGTCATCTATGGATATAATGATTATTTTAACTTTCTTTATAGTATAGATGAAAAAAGAAACATCTTTTATTTAAAAGGAGAATATGATTCTAAAAAGTATTCATATTATCTACCTTTTTTAGATAATATGAATTATTTAGATTATTCACTAAAATATATTGAAAATATGGCACTATTAGAAAAAGAAGAACCTTTAACTTTTTGTTGTGTTAGAAATTCGCTCTTGCCTTATTTAACAAGTAGATATCCAAATAATGAAGTTTATTATGAACGTGATTGGAGTGATTATTTATATTTTTTAAATGATTTAAAAGATTTTAAAGGTAATAAATTTTCTTCTAAAAGACATCAAAAGAATAATTTCATCAAACTTTACCCTCATATTATTTTTAAAAAAGTAGAGAACAACGAAATAAATGAAGAATTAATTTTAAAAATTAAAGACTTTGTAATTTATTTTGAATCTAAAAAGAACCTATCTAAAATTGGGGAATTAGAAGAAAACGCAACTTTAAAATTAATACATAAAATTAAAGATTTTAATTTAGATTTATTTCTCCTTTTAGATGAAAATAAAATCATTGGAGTTTCAGTAATAGAAAAAGTAAACAATGTTGTTATTGAACATATCGAAAAATGTCACCGCATGGAATATAAAGGAATTTATCCCTATTTTATTCATAAAATAACAAGTTATTATGCGGAAAAATATAGTAATGAAACACTATATCTAAATAGGGAAGACGATTCAGGAGATGAAGGATTAAGATATTCAAAAATTGAGCTTCATCCAATTGAATTAGTGCATAAATATGTATTTAAAGTAATGAATAATCTTAACTTTTTAGATTCTATTCCTGAAATTATAATTAATGAAGATTACATGATTAAAAATTTAGAAATAAAAGATAAAGAGAGATATAAAAAACTCGTAGATGATAAAGAAATTAATAAATATTTTTATTTAGTAGATGAAGTAGTTCCTTCTTTCGATTCCCATACTTTATATAACAATTTAATTAATAGTTTAAAGAAAAAAGAATCTTATTCCTTCTTTATATATAAAAAGAATAAGGAAAATAACGGTTCAAACTCGTTAGTAGGCGAAATTATTTTATGGAATCTTACTAATGATAATAAGTGTGAAATAGGAATAAGAATATTTAATGAATATAGTGGCAAAAATATTGCATATTTAGCATTAAACTCTCTATTTTCGTATATAAAAAAGAATTTTAATCTAACAAAGATTAAAATTCGTTATTATAAAGAAAATAGTAGAAGTGAAAAACTATTCTCAAGATTTAATATAGAGTTTATTAAAGAAGATAAAATCTATAAATATTATGAATTAAGCTTATAAAGTTTCAGAAACTGCAATAGCAATAACTCCAGGTCCGGTATGAACACTAACAACAAGTGAAAGTGGTGCAACATGGATATTATCAAAACCTAATTCCTCTTTTACGGTTGGTAAAAACTCTAAAGCTTCTTCTTTATTATGTGAATAACATAAAGAAATGGAGAGCTTTTCTTTTGGAGTATCTTTAAATTTAGTATTTAATTCTTTTTTAATTGCGTCTAAAAGTAAAACTCTTGCTTTTTTAGTGCCTAAAGCTTTTGCATAAGCATCTAATTTACCACTAAATAAACATAAAATTGGTTTAATATGTAAAGCTCCTCCTAAAAGCGCAGCGGCAGGAGTAACTCTTCCACCTTTTTTAAGGAATTTAAGTGTATCAACAATTACATAAATTGAAGCATTTGATGAGTTTTTTTCTAAGATTTCTTTGATTTCTTTAGCATCTTTTCCTTCATTAGCTAATTTAATAGCATCTTTAACAGCACATTTAAGTGTTGGCTCAATTCTATGATTATCAACAACATAAACCTTTCCTTTAAATTCATCTTGTTGAGATAAATTAATAGCGGTTTGAGTAGTATAAGATAAACCACTACTCATAGGAATATGTACGATTTGATCGTATGTTTTCAATTTTTCTTCCCATAAACCCATAACTTCACCTGGTGAAGGTTGAGAAGTAGAAACGTTTCTATCACTATTTAAAATTTCAAAAAATTGATCTTCAGTGATATTTTCATCTTGGAAATATACTTCTCCATCGATGATCATTGGCATTCTTAATAAGGTAATGCCTAATTCTTTAGCTTCTTCTTTGGTGAAGCCAGCGTTATCGTCAGTTATAATACAAATTTTCATTTGATAGTTCCCCTTTAAATTGTCTAAAACGGAATAATTATAATAAATATCGATTTTTTTGAAAAGTTGATACTAAAAACTAGGAGTCGAGTATAAAAATTGGATGTTGTAGTTTTTAAAACTAGCAAATAAAAAACTACTAGAAAACTACTAAAATTAGGTTTTTTGTTATGATTGAAATTGATATTAAAAATATGTAAAAATAAAGTTACTTAAAAATTGGGCGAAAACGAAACAAAAACAACTATTTTTAATTGTTTTTGTTATTTAATTTTTAGTATAATCGACAAGGGAATTTCTTATGGCATTTTATTTAGTTTCTGGTGATTTAGTAAACATGGAAGTTGATTGCATTGTCGCAAACGCCAATGTCAATTTAAAAATGGTTGAAGGCGTAACTCGTGCAATTTTTCATAAGGCTGGAGATGTTGAGATGTTAAAGGCTTGTAGAGCAATTGGACACTGCGACGTTGGTAAAGCCGTTATGACTCCATCTTTTGGTATTACAAACACCAAAGCCATTATCCATGCAGTTGGTCCTAATTATATAAATGGTAAGCACGGAGAGGAAAAAGCTCTTATTTCTGCTTATAGATCAGTATTTAAAATTATGGATGAAAATAATTTTAAATCAGTAGCATTCCCTTTATTATCATCAGATTTTAATTATCCAATTAGAGACGCTTATAAAGTTGCAAGGAAAGAAATTAAAGCATATTTATCGGATCATTTAGATGTCGATGTCTATATGGTAATTTACTATAAAACAAATTTTGATACCTTCGATGATGATTTTAGAAGTGAAATTAATAATTACGCCTCTTCTTTATATAAATCAAAAACAACCGTTGATAAAAATATAGTTTCTAACAATAAAGATTTTGTTAAAGCCTTATATGAATTAATGGATAAAAAGAAGATTGATGAAAATACTTTAACTTTAAATGCTAATTTAGAATATAAATATTTAGATCGCCTTAAAAATGATGAAACATTCATTCCTAGTAAAGATGCTTTATTATCGATGGCAGTTGCTTTAGAACTTAAAGTTGAAGAGGTAAATAAATTCTTAGGTTTAATCGGATACGTATTCTCAATTAATACAATCCACGAAATTATTGTAAGATTCTTTATAGAAAGAAAAGAATATAGCATTTATAGAATAAACGACTTCCTTTTCTATAATAATTTTGATAGCTTATCACACAAAGTATTATAAGTATAAATGACCTTATTTAAGGTCATTTTTTATATAGAAAATTGCCCCTTTAAAAGACTATTTAAAGTGCTAAAATAGTAGTTGTGAATATATGACAATTTAGGAGGATAATATGTCAAGATTTACATTACCTAGAGATATCTATTATGGAAACGGCTCTTTAGCAGAATTAAAAAATTTAAAAGGTAAAAGAGCTATCGTCGTTACCGGCGGACATTCTATGAGAGCTAGTGGTTTTTTAGACAAGACCGTTAACTATTTAAAAGAAGCTGGTATGGAAGTTGAACTTTTCGAAGGTGTCGAACCAGATCCATCAATCGAAACCGTTATGAAAGGTGCTGAAGCAATGAGAAAATTCGAACCAGATTGGATCGTTTCAATCGGTGGAGGTTCTCCAATTGATGCAGCAAAAGCTATGTGGGCATTCTATGAACATCCAGATACCACATTCGAAGCATTATGCACCCCATTCAATTTCCCACACTTAAGAGAAAAAGCAAGATTCTGTGCTATTCCTTCAACTAGTGGTACCGCAACTGAAGTTACTGCATTCTCAGTTATTACTGACTACGCAAAAGGTATTAAATATCCATTAGCAGACTTCGAAATTACTCCAGATGTCGCTATTGTCGATCCAGAAATCGTTAGAGGTTTACCAAAAGTACAAGTTGCTTATACCGGAATGGATGCTTTAACTCACGCAGTTGAGTCATATGTTGGTACAATCGCTACTCCATTCACTGAATGCTTATCATTAAAAGCAATTCAAATGGTCAATACTTACTTAGTTGATTCCTATAACAATCCAGAAGGTAAAGGTAGAGAAGAAATGCACTATGCTCAATGTTTAGCAGGTATGGCATTCTCAAACGCTTTACTTGGTATCGTTCACTCAATGGCTCATAAGAGTGGTGCTGCATTCTCAACCGGTCACATTCCACACGGATGTGCTAACGCAATGTATTTACCACACGTCATTGAATATAATGCAAACAACAAAGTCGCATTAGAAAGATATGCTCAAATTGCAACTGCATTAGGTATTCAAGGACATGATGCACATGAACAAACTCAAGGTTTAATCAATAGAATTCATGAATTAAATACTTTATTAGGTATTCCACACTCAATGCAAGAATTTGGTGTTAAAGAAGATGAATTCCTAGAAAAATTACCACACATTGCTCATGAAGCAGTTGGAGATGCTTGTACTGGAACTAACCCAAATCCAATTGATGACAAAACAATGGAAGAGCTCTTCAAATGCTGCTACTATAACATTCCATATAAATTCTAATCTAGTAAATATAAATTAAAGAATTAAATGAATGTTAAAGATGGATAAAATTTTATCCATCTTTTTTTAACAATATATAAATATTTGATATAATTTTAAGGTATGTCAAATAGTGATGAAATTAAGATAAAAGGTGCGAAAGAAAATAACCTTAAAAATATAGATTTAGTCTTACCAAAAAATAAACTTATTGTCTTTACAGGAGTATCAGGAAGTGGAAAATCCACCCTAGCCTTCGATACTATTTTTGCTGAAGGACAAAGAAGATATGTAGAAAGTTTATCTAGCTACGCTAGACAGTTTTTAGGTAGTTTTGAAAAACCAGATGTTGAAAGTATCGAAGGTTTATCCCCTTCCATTTCAATCGATCAAAAATCTACCTCTCATAACCCTCGTTCAACTGTTGGTACTGTTACTGAAATTTATGATTATTTAAGATTACTTTATTCTCGAATTGGAGTCCCTTATTGTCCACATCATCATATCCCAATTGTTGCCTATTCTATTCCTAAAATAGTCGATTTAATAATGAACAATGAAGAAGGAAGTAAGATTGTAATTATGGCTCCTGTTGTTAAAAAAGAAAAAGGAACCCATAAGGCAACATTAGAAAAAATTGCTAAAAATGGCTTTGTTAGAGTTAGAGTTAATGGGGAAATAAAACGTATTGAAGAAATAAAAGACTTAGAAAAGAATATTAAGCATTCTATCGATATTGTTATCGATAGAATTGTTAATAAACCAGATATTAATTCAAGATTATTTGAAGATATTGAAACTGCTACTAACTGGGGAAATGGTTTTGTTATTGTATTAATAAATAATGAAGAAAAATTATATTCTTCGCATAACGCTTGTCCTGAATGTGGTTATACTATCCCAAAACTTGAACCTAGATTATTCTCTTTTAATAATCCTTTAGGATGCTGTCCTTCTTGTAATGGACTTGGTATAAAACAAGAAGTAGATCTTTCTTTATTAGTACCAGATCCTAATTTGTCAATTAATGAAGGCGCCATTCTTTATTATAAATACACTGTTAATACCACCAATTTAGATTGGGCACAATTTAAGGTTTTACTCAATCATTATCATATTTCTTGTGATAAACCTTTTAAAGATTTAACTGAAGATGAAGTTGATATTATTTTAAATGGTTCTAGAGAAATTATTGATTATACTTTAACAAGTAGTAGTGGAAACACTAATAAAAAACACGGATATATTGAAGGCGTAAAAACCAGAATTGAAAGGCTTTATAATGAAACAAGTAGTGAATTTAACCGTCAATACTACGCTAAATTTTTAAAAGATACCATTTGCACAACCTGTAATGGAGCTAGACTCAATGAAAGTGTTTTAAATGTATTTATCGATAATAAATCTATTTATGATGTTTGTTTACTAACTCTTGATAAGTTATATGAATGGATTAACGATTTAAAATTTAAATTGAGTGAAAATCAACTAAATATCGCTTCGCTTATATTAAATGAAATTACTAATAGAACTAAATTTTTGTTAGATGTTGGATTAGAATATTTAACTCTTGCTAGATACGCAATGTCTCTTTCAGGAGGAGAAGCCCAAAGAATTAGACTTGCTACTCAAATTGGAAGTAAATTATCAGGTGTTTTATATGTTTTAGATGAACCTTCAATTGGTTTACACCAAAGAGATAGTGCAAAACTTATCGCTTCTTTAAAAGAAATGAGGGATTTAGGAAATACTTTAATTGTTGTCGAACATGATGAAGAAATGATTAAAGCTGCCGATTATATCGTTGATGTTGGACCAAAAGCCGGAATTCATGGTGGTGAAATTGTTGCTAAAGGTTCTTTAAAAGATATTGAAGAGAACAAAAACTCTTTAACCGGAGATTATTTAAGTGGTAGAAAGGAAATTAAAGTTCCTACCTTTAGAAGAAAAGGTAACGGCAAATTTATCGAACTTAAAGGGGCAACTTTAAATAACTTAAAACACGTTGATATTAAGATTCCTTTGGGTAGTTTTGTTGCAGTTACAGGAGTTTCAGGAAGTGGAAAATCTTCCCTTATTAACGAAACTTTATATAGTGCAATTTATACAAAACTATATAAAGTTAAAACTTTCTGTGGACCATATGATGAATTGCTTGGACTCGAAAATATCGATAAAGTCGTTAATATTTCTCAAGAACCAATCGGTAAAACTCCTAGATCAAATCCGGCCACATATGTAAAAGCGTTCGATGATATTCGTGATATTTTTGCTCTTACTCCTGAAGCTAAAGCCAGAGGTTTTAATAAATCTAGATTTTCTTTCAATATGCCTGGAGGAAGATGTGAACACTGCCAAGGAGCCGGAGTTACTCGTATTCCAATGAATTTTTTACCTGACGTTTATGTTAAATGTGATGAATGCGATGGTAAAAGATATAATATCGAAACTTTATCATGCTTATATAAAGGTAAAAATATTTATGATATTTTAGAAATGAGCATTGAAGAAGCTTATGATTTCTTTAAAAATCACCGAAAACTTGCGCATAAACTTAAAACTTTAAATGATGTAGGATTAGGTTATTTAAAATTAGGTCAAAATGCTGTTACTCTTTCAGGTGGTGAAGCTCAAAGAGTTAAACTAGCTTATTATTTAGAAAGAAAGCCTACTGGAAAGAGTTTATATATTCTTGATGAACCTACAACCGGCCTTCATACAGATGATGTTGCAAGATTAATTAAAGTATTGAATGAAATCGTTGAGCACGGCGATACTGTAGTTGTTATTGAACATAATCTTGATGTTATAAAAGTTGCCGATTATATCATTGATTTAGGACCAGAAGGTGGAGATAAGGGAGGAAGAGTTGTTGCTAAGGGTACACCAGAAGAAGTAGCAAAAAATCTTTCATCCTTTACAGGAGAATATTTAAATAAAGTATTAAAGAAATAAAAATATACGAATATTAGTTTAAAATAGTATGGAAAAGAGGTAAGTAAATATGAATGAATTTGTTTATTATTTAGGTTTAATATTGTTCCTTTTTGGACTTATAAGTTTTATTCCTTTTTTAATGAAAATTTATAAAAAAAGAGGTGAATATAAGACCTTAAAAGAGTTTCTTTTAGCTAAGAAATTATACTTTATTTTACCTCCTATTGCTTTTGCTTTAGGAATCGTATTCCTATGTATTGCTTTTTATAATAACCCCTATACCATCGAATTTTTAGCCGAAAAAGGATTATCTACAACTTGGTTCCATCAAACCGGAACATATGTATTTGGAATTCTTTTTGCTTTATCTTTATTTTCATTATTTTATATTCTTTACATTAAGTTATATTTAGAAAACTTTAATCTAAAAAGAAAGAATTTAAATATTGCGTTAACTATTTCAATTATTGTTACAATCGTTACTTTCTATGTCTTTGGAGAATGTAACGCTCCTTATTTAGAATATCCTCTTGCAAATGGCGTATATATTGGTGCTCAAGGCATTAAACTTATTAATACCTATACTCAAGGAATAGATTATTCAAATGGATTTACTATTTATTTATATGCAATATTCATCCTTTTTGGAGCTTGTTTAGTCCTTTATGTTTGTGATTATAAATTATATAAAATCTATGGAAAGCATGATTTAATTACCAATACCTTCCTAGTTGGTTTCCCTTGTGGAATTGTCGGTGCTAGACTTTGGTATGTTGTACTTGATGTCTCATCAGGTGGTACCAATTTTACAGGTTCAAACTGGGTAAACATCTTTAATTTTAGAGATGGCGGACTTGGTATTATGGGTGGCGCTATCTTAGGAATTATTGGAGGTGTTAGCCAAATTTTAATTGTTAAATATGGAACTAAGAATCCAAATTATAAGAATTTTGATTTACTTCAAGCAGCTGATATTATCGTTCCATGCATTTTATTTGCTCAAGCAATCGGAAGACTTGGAAACTTCTTTAATAACGAAGTATATGGTGGATTAGTTGATATTTCTTATTGGGAATGGCTACCTACTTGGATTAAAAATAATATGTATTTTCAACACGGAAGCGTTCTTCCTGGACAATCATTAAGTGAAATGATGAATAATGGAGTATTTTCTATGCCGCTATTTTTTATTGAATTCTGCACAAATTTAGCAGGTTACTTCATCTTAGAGTATGGAATTAGACATGGATTAAAGAAAATCCATAGTGATGGAACTTTAATTGGTGGATATTTAATTTGGTATGGCTTAACTAGAGTCATCTTAGAACCATTAAGAACCAGCGCAGATTATTATGGAACTAGTGAAATTACTGCCTGGGTAATGGTAATTATTGGAGTAATAATTGTCATCTTCTTTGTTATTAATAATTATGTATTTAAGAAAAAAGAATTACTTTGGTATAAGAAAAAAGAAGTTGTCACTAATGAAGGAGTAACTTTAAGTACTAATGAACCTGAAAAAGAAGAAGAACCTTCAAAAGAAAATAACGATAAAAAGGAATAAATAATAGGTATTAAATTAATTAAAAAAATAATTATGGTTAAACTTTTAGTTTTTGATATGGATGGAACAATTATTGATTCCGATATTATTCTTTATAAGACCTGGCAAGAACTTTATGATCTTTATAATGGTCATAAAGTATTTGATATTAAAAAAATAAGTGAATATTCAGGTCCACCTTTAGATTATGCTATTAATGATGCTTTTAAAGATTATGAGGACAAAGAATTTATTAGGAAAGAATATCGAAAAAGAACTAAAAAATATTATGATACCGATTTAACTCTTTTTCCTAATACCTATGAGGTATTAAAGAAAATACACGATGAACATCATATAAAGTTTGGAATCTTTACCGCTAAAACCTTAGAAATGACTAAATACTGTTTAGATAAATATAATCTAACTGAATTATTTGATGATTTTATTACCTGTGATTCAATCTTTCCTCCTAAACCAAATAAGGAAGGAATAGAATATTTAATAAATAAATATAAATTAAATAATGATGAAATAATTATGGTAGGAGATACTATTAATGATGCTTTAGTAGCTTCTAATTCTAATATTAAGTCAATTATTTTTATGATGCATGAAAGAAAAGATATCGATAAGGTAAAAATTACTAAAAAAGTAAATAATTATTTAGAATTTTATGATTATTTGTTAAATGAAAAATTAATATAATAAAATAAAAGTAATTTATAAAGATATATACATATGAAAGAAGAATTATCTTTTGCAAAAATAGTTAAAGAAGAAATAACCACTAATGAATTTAATAGAGATATTAATATTTCTTTATTATCTTCATTTTTAAAGTGCTCTGCACATTTACAAATTAAAGATAATAAAGAAAGAATCTTAATAAAGAGTGAAAACGCAAAAGTAATTCGATATATCTATAACATCCTAAAAAAAGAATTTAAAAATATAAACCTTACTTTCTCATATCGAAAATCGATGAGATTTAATAAATCTACCGAATACATTATCAATGTTTTAAATCAGGTAGATGAATTATTAGAAGAATTAAAATTAGACTTTTTATCCACAAAAATCCATAAAGATTTAATAGATAAAGATGAGAAAATAAGAGGATATATGATTGGGTTATTTCTTTCTAAAGGAAGTATTTCTAATCCTCAAACCTCTAATTATCATTTTGAATTCTATGTAAATAGTGAAGAATATGCTCAAAATATTTTAAAACTCACTTCTAAAATAAAGGTTTATTATTTTGAATTCAAAATGATAAAAAGAAGAAATAACTATGTTTTATATTTAAAAAAGAGCGAACAAATAGGTAGTTTTTTAGCATATATGGACGCATATAATTCAAGTTTAGAATATGAAGGATTAAGACTAGAAAGAGATATGTCTAATTCTGTTAATAGAATGCAAAATCTTGATTTATATAACTATAAAAAGAGTATAAAAAATAGTGAAGAATTAATCGATTTAATTAAATATATTGATAAGAAGTTAGGAATTAAAAATATAAATAACGAGAAAGTTAGAGAACTATGTTATTTAAGAATGGAACATCCAGAAGCTTCCTATCAAGAGTTAGCAACATTTTTATCGATAAAACTCGATAAAAATGTCTCTAAAAGTAACGTCAATCACATAATAATTAGAATAAGAGAAATCGGAGAAAGATTGAATTATGGAAAAGAAGATTAGAAATGTTAAAAAAGATTTAGCAGACCATTTAAGGGATCTTCGCTTAGATAGAAATCTTTCTCAAGAAGAAGCTGCAAAGATGTGCGGATTAAGCAAATCTTATTATTGTGAATTAGAAAACGGGGTAAGAAATCCTACTTTAGAGATTCTATATAGAATAGCTTTAGGCTTTGATATTGAAATGGAGGAGTTATTTCATAATGTTGGTAAATCATCTATTATAAATACGAAAAAATAGGGAGGAAAAAGTTTCCACGTGGAAACTTTATGTATAAATAGCAGTTTTCTAGTATACTAAAAAACTCCTAAAATTAGGTTTTGATAGAATTATGAAGAAATAATTTAATACTTATGTTACAAAGTTTAAAAAGATTATATATTCAAGGTCCTGGACCTTCTTCATCTCATACAATTGGGCCATATAAAGCTGCAATTGATTTTTTAGAGTCTGAAGTAACTATAGAAAAATTACCTTTGCTTAAAGAGATAGAAGTAACTTTATATGGCTCTTTAGCACTCACCGGAAAAGGACATTTAACCGATAAAATTATTAAAGACACTTTAAAAGAATCGCTAGATAAAAATATAGAAAATTCTGATAATATCGAGATTTTAATTAAATTTGATATTAAAAAATCTACTCTTAAGCATCCTAATACAATGAAGTTTAAAGCTTATTTTAAGGGCGAAAATATTGAAGGAATTAAAGCCACCTATTATTCTATTGGAGGTGGAGAGATTCTTAAAAACTCTTTAGAAAAAAGAAAGAAGAAGTTTATTTATCCATTCTCATCTTTTAATGAAATAGTTGAATATTGTAATAAAAATAATATTACCGATTTAAAAGATTTAGTCGATAAATATGAAGATAAAGATATCGATAATTATTTATATGGAATCTTAAATATAATGATTAATAGTGTTAAAGAAGGCTTAACTATTGAAGGTAAACTCCCAGGTAAATTATCTTTAGATAGAATCGCTAAAAGATTATATGAAAACACTCTTTCTTTATCTGATTCTGATAATGAAAAAATAATGATGTTGCTCACATCTTTTGCTTATGCGGTTGCTGAAAATAATGCATCTGGAAAAATAGTAGTTACATCTCCTACATGTGGAAGTAGTGGTATTATTCCTTCAATACTTTATTATTTTAAATATTATAAAAATGAATCAGATAAAAGACTTATCGATTCATTAAAAGTGGCTTCTATATTTGGAAATCTTGCTAAAGAAAACGCAACAATTTCAGGAGCAGTAGGAGGATGCCAAGCTGAAATAGGAGTAGCCTCTTCTATGGGGGCAGCAATATTCGCATATTTATATAATCTTTCTATTTATCAAATAGAATATGCAGCTGAACTAGCATTAGAACATTTCTTAGGATTAACCTGTGATCCTGTGGAAGGATACGTTCAAATACCATGTATTGAACGTAATGGAATCGGAGTATTAAGAAGCTATAGTGCGGCATTATATGCTAAAAATATCGCTCTTATCCGTAAAAATAGAGTTACATTTGATGAAGTATTAAAAACAATGAAATTAACAGGAGATGACTTATCAATCTATTATAAAGAAACCTCTATTGGAGGATTAGCAAAGATTAAAAAACTCGAAGAATAGCAATGTTCTTCGAGTTTTTATGTTTTATACCTATAATCAATCAGTCCATATAATAATCCATAATATGAATCGTTTTGATTTAATGATGTGTTAATTTGAATTCGATAGACATAACCTCCAATAACAGGAGTAATTGTTGTTTGCCCGAATACATCTCCTTCTGTAAACCCAGAAATATAAGCATATTCATTTGATCCAGGTTCATTATAAATATAAGCATAAGATTCAAAAGCTTCAATAAAGTGCGACCATCTATAAAAGTCTTCTCCTGGGTCATTAGCATAATAAACACCACCTTCATCCGTTGAGAAACTAACTCCTACATCTATTAAATTATAAAAATCTTCCATTATAAAATTGTCATCATTAAGGATAGGTTTGTTTTCTGAATTAAAGGAACAACCTCTAATAGAAATACTTTTCAACACTCTATCTTCGCTTAAATCACTTGAATTCGCAGGTCCATAATTAAGCTCAATAAAGAGTCCATTAAAACCTTCCATATTAATTAGTCCGCCCAAATCTATAGTCATTGAGAAACTGCCATTTCCAGTTGATGGATCGTCCTTAGTTATAAAGTTTCCTATACACTCTTCAAGAGTTTTTGTGTTTGTTGTGTCTGTCGATTCCTCTTCAACCATAGATAATCCTACTTGGTAATAGATTATGCCCATTATTTCATCTCTATCTATTGCGATTGAAGCAATACCAGTAACTTCATCAATTAAGGTGTAATCTACTAAATAATAAAGAATGTTGGGAACACTAACTTCATCAGAACTTCCATTTGGATTGTATGATGTGGAGCCGAGAAGCTGTGCTTGTGTTAATTTAAATGTTTCGATTGAATAGTTATAACTATCCTCGTTTATTCCTGATATTTCTGGTCTAGATAGATTGAATCTATATATTTCGCATTCCGTATAAATAGTAAATTCAGAAGCATTTTTATTATCATAATAACCAAGGACAGAATTACCACCGAAAAAATTTTGATTTATGTTATTTATATATTTCTTGGCTCGTTCTTCCTGTCCTTTCTTGTTAGAGTAAATCTGTGAGTCAAAATATTTATATTGGTCTACCTTTACCTTATTATTACTAGATCCATGATATGAAGCGATTGGTTTATTGGTACCGTTATACCCAAGATATCTTAAATCATCACTTAAGTCGTTTTGAAAACTATAAACCTCATAATCCTCAACTTTTTCTTGTATTTTATCTCCCTTCTCTACAAAAGAAGCTGTAGTTTTGGAGACATAACAAATTTCTGTGCCGTCTTCTAATCTTTTTGTAAAATATTCTATGTAGTATGGTCTTGTATTATACATGTAACCCGGTTGTTGGTCATTTGTATTTTTAGCTCTTTCAATAATGATATGAGATCTCGTTCCTGAATAAAGTGGTTCATCTGCTCCAATATCTTTTTCATCGCATACTTCGACCATAGCGGTAACGGTTCTTGGTTCGATAAGATCTACTGATCCAAGATCAATATCCAGGCCTAGAATTTTATACTTTAAGAATATGTTTACATCGAGCTTGCCCTTAATTTTGAAATATCTTCTATATGTAGAGTTAATTCCTAAAGTGATTAATGTTGATAAATCTTTGACGTTGATAAAGTCGCTTTTATTAGTTAGGTAGTCGTAATCAACAAAGTCATGAGTTGTTGGGTCGCCTTCAACGGCTCCAAAAATATTATCTTCTTTTAAATTCTCGTCTCTTTCTAATGTGAGATTATCGATGGTTCCTAAATTAGGGATAGAAAGCGAATCCAACGTTAATTTATCAATTGAATATAAGTTTTTCTTTGTTTCTTCATTATATTCTTTTGAAGCTTTTAAGGTTATCTCACTCCAAGTTGGGTTTTCACTTTTATCAATAGTGATATTTCCCTCTTCGTCTTTTTCATATGTATCAAAAATTGCAGAAGAGATGCTTGCTTCGAGAACAATTTCATTGGAAATAGTCTCGATTTTCTTTATTTTTATATAGTCTGATATTAAAGTTTCTATTTCTTTATTTTCAATTAAATACATGATAATAAAGTTAGAATTTAAAGCGTTAATTATAGATTCTAAGTACGAATATAATAAATTGCTATCTTGAAGAGTTTTAATTTGTTCTAGTATCTCTAAAATAGAGGAAGCAGGAGAAACAATTTTAAATGATTCTTTGTTTTTTTTATTAAGTCTTAGATTTGCAACAATAGTATCTTTTAAAACTTTATTACCTTTTATATCTTCATAATATTCCATTCCGTCATATTCTTTTATCGCTAAATTCTCATCATTTTTAGTACCATAATATTTGAAAATAACATTCATAGGATTAGATAAAACGGGAGTTCTTTCTTTTCCTAATGAAGAGATTTTTCCTAAATCCATATTTCCTGAAACTAATTGACCTTGGTAATTCATAAAGACATCGCCTAAAACCCCATAAGCGTTTTCTTTAGATACTAATGAAGTTGAAAGGTTATAGCCAAGTTTTTCAGTTTCGAAAGCATTTGAATTTTGGTTAGTAAATAAATCAATTAAGTCCATAATTATGGATATTTCTAATTTGTTATTTTCGTTAAGTTCACTACTATCAACAAAATTGCCTTTATTAAAATCATCATATCCATAGTTAAAGTTGATGACATAATTTCCATCATGAGTAGCAATATTTACATAAATTCCGATTAATTCTTGGAATCTTGTATCATATAAAATCTTTATATATGGAGAGAATGATGGATCATTAACTGCCATTTCGTATTGGAAAATATATTCTGGATCGACGGTAATTTCTAAAGTTTCCCATTCTTCATTAACATCAATCTTTAAGAATTTTTCTAATGGTCTTAAAGAAATGTTATCCATAATATATTGAATATCTTGGGTTAATTCGTAGTTTTCTAATATTTCGTCAATATAATAATTGATGGTTCCAAGTATTTGTTCAAAATCAATATTAATTGAATTTTCTGTATTTTGTAAAAGCTCTAAAATAGTAGAGATTAAGGAATTAATTCCTTCAAAAGGAATGCAGATATATTTATCTTCTCCAAATAAATTTATTTCTACTATTAATGATTTTTTATTAGTTAAAGGATCATCTTGAATATAAATTCCTTTAACCATATTCATAATAGAAGCAATCGTTTCATTGATTCCACTTATTCCAAAATTAGTTAAAGCTAAATCAAAATTAGAGATAGAATCTAAAGATAAATTATTAAAATCTAATTTTGATGCATTTAAATCGATGTTAGAAGAAAAACCAATATTTGAGTTATTTTTTAAATCAAATAATTGGAAGGACATCTTTCCGCCTAATGTTTTACGGTTTATTAAACTGGTTACTGATTCAATCATTCCAGGCAAGAAATCGTATGAAGGGAAAGATGATAAGTCGTATGGTTTAAGTTCGATTAAATCGTTAATTCTTAAAGAGGCATCAATAGTAGTTTCTTCATCAACTCTTAAGTTTTTAATCTCGATTGTTTTAAGTTTTAAATTGTGTAATCCAATTTTTATATCTAAGATCGATTCAGGGAGTCCAAAGACACTAGAATCTATCTTTAAAGATAATAAATTATTCTTTAAAGAATAAGATTTAATACTACTTAAATAGGAAGAGATGTCTCGAGTGGTAGATATTTCTTTAAAAGAAGTAGTATTAAATAATGAATTAAGAGGCATATTTACATATTCATTAAAATCTATGTCAGTATAATTACTTACGACATCTAAAAGAGAAGAGATACCAGTATCTGACATCCTTCCTTTTAAAAATGGATCTTTATTATCAGTATTTTGATAAATATCTAAGTTTTCATAGATTTCAAAATATGCATTATTATTTTCATATCTTAAATATACTTTATCGTTAGCGGTATTTTTATTGGTGTAATGTAAGAAGTTAATATCAAATTTATTGTTATTAACTAAGGATGAATTAGTAAAATCTAAATTCATATCACCAATAAAATGGAAGTCTTTAGAACTATCTACATTAATATCAAAATCAATATTTAAGGCACTATCTTCGAAATATTCAAATAAAGTAGTAAAGATATTATCGCTATTTTCGTTAAGTTTACTTACAGTATTATAAGTATTAGTAAATGATAAATCTAAATCTTGAATAGGGAGATTTATATCCTTACTATTTTTGTTATTTTTAGCGATTCTTTTAATATTAAATGAATCATCTAAATAGATGGAGTATTCATTATTTTTAACTAAAATAGATGATTCATTAATATTTATAGAATCGTCTATAGTAGTATATTTTGATGTTTCTTTATCACTAAATAAGGAGTTAAAAACATTATTAAATACAGTAGATAAAGATAAATTATTATATGAAAAAGTAGGAGCATCCTTATATCCTTCATTTAGATTTAGATAATTAAGCATATAAGTTAAGTCGCTATTAGAATCAAAAGTAACAATATTATTATCATGTTTTAAGGTTGAATTAATAGAGAAATTATTAATTATTGAGATACTTTCAACCTTATTAGAATAAGAATAATCTAAATCTAAAGATGAATAAGAAACGTTAGATTGATTAAAGATTACTTCTCCAATAAATCCAATTCTGGTAGGTACATAATTATCACTAATAAAAGTGATATAGGAATCTCTTTTAATGTTATAGTGATTATTTTCATTGAGATTATTAAATACTAAGGTTTTTAATGTTTCTCTTTCTTTTCCATCTTCAGTTATTGTTTCATTATTAAAATTATCATCTACATTATCGTTTATAGATGAGTCTTCATCTTCTTTAACGCTATTTATATTTGAACAGCCAGATGTAAGAGGCAAAAAAACCGCCCCTAAAATAAATAAAAGCTTCTTTGATAGTTTCATTTTTATTAACAACCCGAAGTTTAACTTCGCCTTTAAATATTATAATCTTTAAAAATAGTAGTCAACAAGAAAATGTCGATAAATACAAAGAAATTTTACTTTTTAGTTTTCAATACTAGATTCATTAGTTTTTAAAAACTAAATTTTGAAATCGTCAATTTAAAGCTTAGTAGGAAATAAAAAGAGGGCTCTAGGCCTTACTTTTTATGAATCATTAGTCTCAATGAGTTTAAAACACAAATAATTGTTACTCCTACATCGGCAAAGATACCTAACCACATGGCGTAACTACCTAAAACATTAGAAGCAGTAATGATGATTGCTACAAATTTAACTGCGATAGCAAAGACGATATTCATATAGACCACATTTAAAGTTGATCTAGCAATTTTCTTCCCCTTTAATAGAGTAGTTAATTTATCATCCATAATTACAATGTCGCTAGCTTCAATTGCAGCATCACTTCCTATCCCGCCCATAGAGATTCCAAGTTTTGCTAAACTCATTGAAGGAGCATCGTTAACACCGTCTCCAATAAAGCCTACTATTTTATTTCCTTTATCGGACATAATTTGTTTTACTTCCTCAACCTTATCTAGAGGTAGAAGATTTGCTTTAACGTTTTTTATGCCGGTTGTTGATGCAATATCATTAGCAATCAAGTAGTTATCGCCAGTTAGCATATAAGAATCTTTGATTCCAAATTTTGGGAAGGCTTTAATGGCTTCGATACTATCTTCTTTTATTTGATCTTTAATTAAGATTGCACCTAAATAAATAGAATCATATGAAACATAAATTATAGTACCTATTTCTTCGACCTTTTCGTAATTTATATGATGTTCATCGAGCAATTTATCGTTTCCTACTAACAATAATTTATCTTTATATAAACCTTTAATTCCTTTTCCTTCGATTTCTTCACTATTTTTATAGTTACTAATGTCAAGTTTATTTTTATCTACCTTATTTAATATAGAAGTTGCGATAGGATGAAGAGAATTATATTCGCTGATTCCTGCAAAATTTAAGATATCTTCTTCTTTATATATGGAAGTGGAACCTAAAATTACCTTATCCACTACGAAGTTACCTTTAGTAATTGTTCCGGTTTTATCCAAAATTACTGTATCTAATTTACCTAAATCTTCTAAATAAGCACTTCCTTTAATTAACATTTTAATTTTGGAAGCTTCGCCAATTCCGACAAAATATGCCATTGGAACCGATAAAACTAAAGCGCAAGGACAGGAAACTACTAAAATGGAAGCAGCATTATAAACATAAGAACTCCAAACACTTAAATTATCATGTTCGATAATTAAAGGCGGAATAACTGCGATAAGTAATGCTATTAAGCAAACAGTAGGAGTGTAATATTTTGAGAATTTAGTGATAAATCTTTCGTTTTTGGTTTTTGCGTTGGTTGCATTTTCAACTAAATCCATAATTTTTGAAGTAGTTGAGTCATAAAACATCTTTGTAACTTTAATAACTAATGGACTACCTTTGTTTATTACTCCCGAAAGGATTATTTCACCTTCCTTAATTTTTTTAGGAACACTTTCTCCAGTTAAACTAGAAGTGTCTAAAAAAGAAGATCCTTCGATAACTACGCCATCTAAAGGTACTCTTTCCCCGCTTTTAACTAAAATTAAATCACCAATATTAACATCATATGGGTCTACTATTTTCTCTTCCTTATTATTATATAAGGTCGCTTTATCTGCTCTTAAATCTAAAACCTCTTTAATAGATTTTCTAGATTTTTCGACTGCATACTCTTCAAATTTTTCACCAATTTGGAAAAATAATACAACGGCTAAACCTTCAACATATTGTCCAACAGCAAAAGCACATATTGAAGCAATTAAAGTGAGCGTAATTTCATCAAAAAATCTTTTCTTTTTGAAGTTTTTAAATGTTTCGATATAAAAATCAAAGGCAATTAATAGATATAAAACTAAAGAAATTGGGAGAACGATAACGGTATTGATATTACTTCCCCATAATTCTTTTTGCCCAATTGTTAGATGAATAACAATTAAAGGAATAACAAAAATAACCCCAATAATTATTCGAATAATATCGAATTTTTCCCTCTTACACATAATTATTTTATCCTTCTTAATTTAAGTCCATCTTCAAAAGAAGTAGCAAGTTTATTTAAATTTTCATCGATTTCTTCTTCGGTTTTTACGATAAGCTTTAAAGACATAAAGTTCATAGCAGCATCTTCAACGCCTTTAATTTTCTTTACTTTTTCTTCGAATTCTCTTGCGCAATTCGTACAGTCTAATCCTTTTACTAAATAAATTTTTTCCATACTATTTTTCCTCTTTTAAGTGAATTTGGGCAGTTTCAATGATGGTTGAAATGTGTAAATCATCAAGCTCATAAATCGCATTTTTGCCTTGCTTTCTATAGTTTACAAGTTTGTTATCTTTTAAAGTTTTAAGTTGATGAGAAACTGCGCTTTTTGTCATACCTAAAAGTGTTGAGATTTCAGTGACTGTCATTTCGTGGCGGTCTAAAGCCCAAAGAATTTTAAGTCTAGTTGAGTCTCCTAAAATCTTAAAAAAGTCACTAAGTTCATAGATTTCTTCATCTTTTAAGTGCTTAGATAAACAGTTTTGAGTTTTATTTACGTCGTTATTTTTCATAAGGTCCATCTCCTTTTTACAAATATATCATAGTTGAGCAACTGTTCAACTGTCAATAGTGATTTTATTTATTTTGTAATATCGATAAAAATCTCTATAATTAAAGACATGAGCGAATTAATTGTTTATAAATCTGTTAGTGGATTTACCAAAAAATATGTAGATTCTTTAGCAAGAAGACTTGTTGAATCCAAAGTAGTAGAACTTAAAGATTTCAAAGTAAAAGATGCCAAAAACTACGATTTTATCTTTTATGGCGCACCATTAAGAAATAACCAAATTATGGGTTTAAACAAGTTTTTAAAAAAATATGAAAAGTTTAAAGATAAAAACATTTTCATATTTGCTACTGGAATTGAGCCAGTTACTAAAGATAAAAGAGAAAATGTAATTGCAGCTAATGGCTTAGAATTTTACCATATTCGACTTTATTTACTTCCTGGAGGAATGGATTTAAATAAACTTCCTAAAATGCAACAATTTTTAATGCGCAAAGGCATGAAATATGCTGCTAAAAAAGAAGGAGTAAACGAAGATTTATTAAGAAGTAGATTTGAATATCCGATGGATATGGTTAATTTAAATGAATTAGATAAAATGGTCGGTGTATATCGTAAAATTAAGTTAAATCCTATTGCTCATGAAGTTAAAGATAACGAAGAATAAAGGAGTTAATTTAAGGGTATGAAAAAAGAATATAGTGTTAAAAATATGCACTGTGCTGCTTGTAAAAATAATGTTGAAAGTGCATTAAAAAAAGTAGACGGTGTTAAAACTTGCGAAGTTAATTTAATTACTAATTCTGCAAAAATTGAATTTGACCAAAAAACCATTCAAAACGAAGAGGTTCTTTTTAAAGCGGTTGAAAATATTGGATACGAATTGGTGGATGATTTTGACGAAGAAGAAGTGTTTAATACCAAAAAAGATCATAAAAAATTAATTAAAATTATCATTGGTTTTATCCTTTTAATTCCTTTAATTTTCGTAGGGATGGGAGGAATGTATCCTCATCTTTTTAGTGATTATTTTAAAGAAAATTTATGGATAAGTGCTACAATTCAATTTGTTTTAGCTTTTACCATAATTGGCATGTTCTTTTCATATTATAAAAATGGATTCTTATCGATAATTAAGCTTAAATTTAATATGGATTCTTTAGTATTTTTAGGATCTTTTTTTAGTGTAATTTATTCGATTTATCTATTTATAAACTCCTTTTTTGCTCATTATCCTTTTGAACATTTCCATTTATATTTAGATGGCGCAGCAATGATTTTAGTTATTGTCTCTTTAGGGAAACTTATCGAAGAAATGTCGATAAATAAGGCAAAATCGACTATTAAAGAGTTATTAGATTTACGTCCTAAAGAAGCTCATAAAGTTGATGGAGATAATATTGTTACAATTCCTTCTAAAGCAATTAAATTAAATGATGTTTTGCTTGTTAAACCGGGAGAAACTATCCCTAGTGATGGAGTTGTTCTTTCTGGAAAAAGTAGTGTTGATGAATCAATTATTTCTGGAGAATCTTTACCTATATTTAAAAAAGAAGACGATTATGTAATCGGAGGAAGCGTAAATAAAGAGGCTCCTTTAAAGATATTAGTTAATAAAACTAAAAAAGATAATGTTCTTTCTAAAATTGCAACTTTGGTTAGTGAAGCTTCAAATATGAAAACTCCATTAACGAAAAGAGTCGATAAAGTTGCTTCAATTTTTACTCCAACCGTAATTATTATTGCTATTATAGTTTTCATTTCCTGGATGATTGCTGGATATATAAATGGAGGAGTAATTATTCAAAATATGCATTTTACATCCATTTTTGATGAAGCTTTTGTTTTTGGGGTTGGAGTTTTGGTAATTTCTTGCCCTTGTGCATTAGGACTTGCTACTCCTATATCCTTATTAGTAGGGAGTAGTGTTTTTTCAAAAAACTATGTTTTAGTTCAAAAAAGCGAAGCTATTGAAAAGGTTAAAGATATTGATTGTTTAGTTTTAGATAAAACCAATACCATAACTGAAGGAGAATTAGCGGTTGTTTCTAGCGATATTTTAAAGCCTACTATTTTAATGAAACGAAGGGTTTTTACCGCAGAATCTTATAGTGAACATCCTATTGCTAAAGCCTTAGTTAATGAACTTAAAGAAGAAGTTTCGTCTCTATCTAGTGATTTTTTAATGAATGAAACTCTTCCTGGAGCCGGATTAAAATCTTATTTTAAAGATGAAACAATTTATATAACAAACTTAAAATATATCGTTGAAGAATTAAAGATAAATATCGATGAATCCTTACTTTTTAAGATAAATAAACATAATAAAGTAGGAGAACTTGTCATAGTAATTTATAGCGAAACCCATAAAGAAATTTTAGGAATTTATTATTTAAAAGATAAGTTAAAAAAAGAAAGTGTCGAATTTATTAAAGAGGCTAAAAAAGTATTTAAAAGAATCATTCTTTTAACTGGAGATAATAAAATTATTGCGTCTCATATTGCTAATGAAGTTGGAATTAATGAAGTAATTAGTGAAGTTAAACCAGAAGATAAAAACAAAGAGGTCGAAAAACTTCAAAAAGAAGGCTATAAAGTAATGATGGTAGGAGATGGAGTTAATGATTCGATTGCTTTAACTAGAAGTGATGTAGGAGTAGCAGTTGCTAAAGGAAGTGATATTGCTTTAGCTAGTGCCGATTTTATCTTAATGAGAAGTTCTTTAAATGATATCTTTAAAATATTAAATATTTCTCGAAGAATTCGTAATAATATCTCATTTAATTTATTTTGGGCATTCCTATATAATGCGATATTTATTCCAGTAGCTGCAGGATGTTTTGCTTCATTAGGATTTATTTTAGAACCAATGTATTGTTCAATGCTTATGGCATTAAGTAGTGTAACAGTTTGTTTAAATGCTTTAAGTTTATTTATAAAGAAAAATTAAATTAATCAAATAAATATATAAAAATAGTAATCTTTAAATAAGTAAAGATTACTTTTTATTACCTATAAATGAAGTGAATTTTAGATTATAATATTTAAAATTCTATTCTTTATATTATTTTATATAAAGAATAAATTTAAAAGGAGTAAAGATATTAAATATGAAGGTTTTAGTTACTGGTGGATTAGGCTTTATTGGTGCTAATTTTGTTAAATATTTTTTAGGCAAATATAAAAGTTGTGAATTATACTGTTTAGATAAATTAACCTATGCTTCAAATAGAAGTTTATTAAATACATTCAAACACTTCTCTAATTTTCACTTTATTAAAGGTGATATTAGTAATCTTTCCTTTATGAAGAAAGTGTTTTCTAAACATAAATTTGATTATGTCGTTAATTTTGCTGCTGAAACAAGTGTTGATAAATCGTTTATTGATCCAACTGTTTTTTATGAATCAAATGTTGTAGGAGTTATTAATTTAGCAACTCTTTCTCTTAAATACGGAGTAAAAAGATTACATCAAGTTTCAACAGACGAAGTATATGGGGATTTAGAACTTAATAGCGATTATAAATTTAAAGAAACCGATAGTTTAAATCCAAAAAATCCATATTCTTTATCTAAAGCTAATGCTGATGAATTCTTAATTATGTATCATAATTTAACCGGATTAGATGTTACTATTTCTAGATCTACTAATAATTTTGGTGCCTACCAAGCTCAAGATAAACTAATCCCTTTAGTTATTAATAGAGCCTTAATGGAACAAGAAATTCCTATTTTTGGAACTGGTAAAAATGTAAGAGACTGGATTAATGTACTTGATCACTGTAAAGCTATCGATTTAATTATGTTTAATGGAAAATCTGGAGAAATTTATAACGTTTCAAGCCACTATCCACTAACAAATTTAGAAGTTGTTAAAAAGATTTTAAAGAAGTTAAATAAGGATAAATCTTTAATCAAATTCGTTGAAGATAGAAGAGTCCATGATAAAAAATATGCGGTAGATACCACAAAAATTGAAACTAAACTCGGATTTAAAAGCGAATTTGATTTTGATTTCTCACTTGATTTAACTATTGAATATTATAAGGAAATTTAATGTCTACTATTTTAAATAAAGAATCACATATAAAAGTAATTTCATCTAATAGAAAAGCTCACTTTAATTATTTTTTAAGTGATTTTTTAGAATGTGGAATTGAACTTAAAGGAAGTGAAATTAAATCTATTAGAAATAATAAGGTTAATATTGATGATAGTTATATATTAATTAAGGATTTAGAAGCTTTTATTATCAATATGAACATCTCAATTTATGAAAAATCCTCAGTTTTTAATCACGACCCTTTAAGAAAAAGAAAGTTATTATTACATAAAAACGAAATCTTAAAACTTAAAAATAAAGTAGATAAAGATGGCTATACCATTATTCCTACTAAAGTTTATTTAAGAAAAGGTTTATGTAAAATTGAAATTGCGCTTGCAAAAGGTAAAAAATTATACGATAAAAGAGAGTCGATTAAAGAAAGGGATGTAAAAAGAAAATTAGATAAAAAATATAAGGTATAAGGACGAATTTTATGAAGAAAATGACTATTTTATACAAAATAACTTTTAGTGCTTTATTCATTGCTTTAGGAATTATTCTTTCTAGATTTTTTGCTGGATGGAACCTTTTTGGGCTATCTTTTTTAAAGATTTCTTTAACAATGTCGGTTGTTTTCTTTGCATCATTTTATTTAGGTCCACTATTTGGAACAATTGTCTCTTTTTCAATCGATTTATTTGGAGCCTTACTCATTCCTCAAGGCGGAGCTTATGATTTTTTATATTCAATTCCAGCGATTTTAGAAGGATTTGTTCCTTATTTTATATATTTATTCTGTTATAAAACTAAAATTGATAGAAAATTCCCTATAGTTTTAGGAATTTTAATTATTATTTTAAATGTTATAGTTTTTTGGTTTACTTTAAGTCACGACACTTTCAAAATGACTCAAAATTCATCAAAGGTATATGAATTTACTCCAGCATTAAAAGCAATAATTTGTTCAGTAAGTGCGATATTATCGATAGTTTTCTATATTGGTGTTATATTCTTTAAGAAAAAATTTAAAGACAAAAAATTTAATGCCTATTACAATATTTATCTAGTTGCAATTGCGATTTTTGCAACGTATTTCCTAGTTAAAGTCCCTATTTCTAGTTTAATTTTCATGTATCGACTCGAATATAGTTATGAAATTATTTTTGGAACAAGAGCTTTAACAGGGTTTTTCTCGTCTTTTGTCCATTTAATTATTGTATGCATTGCTTTAAATGTTTCACTTAAGGCCGGAAGTAAGGGCGCATTAATTAAATATGTAGAAAAAGATTTAGTTCAAAAAGAGGAAGTAGTAAGCAATGTTAGAGAATAAAAACGAAATTAAAATAGAAGAAGAAACTGAAGAGAGTAAAAAGAAAGAAAAAAGCCATAAAATAGGAATTGTTATTTTTATGGCTATCATAATTTTAATTATTGTAGTTTCAATTATTCTTATTTCTGTTTTGGGAAATAGTGGTGGAAGTAGTGGTGGTGCCTGTAATGATGGAGGCTCGACTACTTGTCCCGTTGGATTCGATTTATTAAATCATCGGTTTTAATTGAATACACTTTCATTGCATTTTTATAGAGAATTTTATCTAAATTCTCTTTTTTTATTGCGTGTTTATTGTTAAATAGATCTTGATACATTGGATTATCTAAAGTTGTTGCTCCATCAATTGGAGAGTCACTTCCAAAAATAATTTTATCAATAATCCCTATTTTCTCGGCATATTTAATAAATTTAGGATCAACCCAAGCGGTATCTAAATATAGATTTGGAACATTTTTAGTTAGTTTCATTCCTCTTTTAATATCCCCCATTAATTCAACATGAGCAGAAATGAAATTTATATCAGGATTAAGTTTAGCAACCTCAATTAAATAATCAATTTTACTATATTCATCGCTTGCGGAATGAACTAAGATTGGTAGATTAAATTCTCTTGCTAAAGATAGATAAAAAGGCATATTCTTCGCATCTTTATTGATTCTAGTTTTAGATAAATATGGATGTAATTTTATTCCATGTATCTTATCTTTATTAGTTTTAATATAGTTAATTAAATATTCTTTTTCTTCACTCGTTAATCTTCTTTTTAATGGTGCCCAAATTAAGATTCCGATCCCTTTATATCTAGATGAAAAATCTAAAATATATTCCAAAGAATCTTTAAATCTTAAGATATTTTTATTTCTAGTCTCACTTTGATCAACGCTTACTAAAATAAAAGAAAGATTATAATTATTAAAAGAATAAATTAAATCATTCTCGCAACTTTTATAAGTTGGCCAAGGGCCTAAATGTGTATGAGCATCTATTTTGAAGTCGACTTTCTGAAACATCCTTATTATTATATAATATTAATTTAGAAAGGACTTAGTGAATTAGTTTAAAAATGGAAAAAGAAGTAAAAGAAAAAAAGAAAGTTAATGTTAAATTAATTGTATATATTATTGCACCTATATTTATAGTTATTGGGATATTACTTGCAATTATCCCTTCTTTAGTGACTCCAAATTATAGACTTTATAAAGGCGGAGAAGATGTAACTTATAAATATTTAAATCAAAATTATGATGAAAGTTGTTATAAGGTAGATGGTGCTTTAGTTGAAGATGTAACTAGCGATCCAAATACCTTTATTAATGTTAATACTAGTGATTTAATTGCTGATAATAGCGCAGTTATTTCTCCTTCAAGTAAAGTCATGATAAAGATGAATTTCACTATCGATTTAGAAGATTATGATTCAGCTTCTTATGAAGTTACTCAAAGCGATTTAAAGGTTGTAATTAAAGATGAAAATGGAAATAATCACTATTTATATACTGTTAATTCCATTAATCCTACTAGCTTAAAAAGTGGCGAAATTATCGTAGATTTAAATAATGTAGTCGACTATAAAGTAGGAATGGAAGGAAAAATTAGTATTGTAAGAAAAGATAATAATGAAGAAACGAAAGATTTGAGTTTATCACTTGATAGTAGTTCTTTCTATTTAGAATTTTATAAGGAGTAAAAACAATGCAAGATATCGTATCATTATTTAAATATTTAATTAGTTTTGATACCATGAGCGACCCTCGCTCTTCAACCTATCCTTCAACTTCAACTCAATTAGAGTTTGGAGATATTTTAATTAATTTATTAAAAGAAGAGGGAGTAAAAGACATTTATAAAGATGAATATGGCCTAGTTTATGGCCATATTGATAATAATAAGGAAAAGACAATTGGATTAATCGCCCATATGGATACCTCTCCTCAATTAAAAGGAGGCATTAAAAATCCTCGCATCATTAAAGATTATGATGGGAGCGATATTATTTTAAGTAGTGATTATAAAATTAGTGTCGAAGAGTTTCCATATTTAAAAGATTTAATCCATGAAGATTTAATTTTTACCGATGGCGAGCATCTTTTAGGCGGTGATGATAAAGCTGGAATCGCAATTATTTTTAAATTTATTGAATACTATTTATCACATAAAGACGAATTTAATTATAATTTAGCTTTCTCGTTTACCCCTGATGAAGAAATCGGGAAAGGTGCTTTACATTTTGATGTTAAAAAGATGAATGCTGATATTGCGTATACTCTTGATGGAGGCTCAATTTATGAAGCGAGTTATGAAAACTTCAATGCTTCAAGCGCCATCCTTACTATATATGGAGTAGGAGTTCATCCAGGAAGCGCCAAAAATATCATGGTTAACGCAATCGACTTAGCTGCATATTATTGTTCTCTTTTACCAAACGATATGAAACCTGAAACAACTGAAGATAGAGAAGGCTTTATTCATTTGGTTGAACTTAAAGGTGATGTCGAAAAAGCAGAAGCCGAAATCATTCTTAGAGATCACGATGAAACGTTATTAGAAAAAAAGAAGGAGTTGATGGTAAAAACCCTTAATGATCTTGAAAAAAAGTTTCCACGTGGAAAGTTTTATTTAACTTTTAAGGATGAATATAAGAATATGTTCGCCCATTTTAAGAAAGATATGAAGGCAATTGACTTCATCAATAAAGCTTATTTAAATTCAAACACAAAGATAAAGTATGTCCCTATTAGAGGTGGAACTGATGGAGCAACTATTACCTATTTAGGTTTACCTTGCCCTAATTTAGGTGTAGGAGATTTTTCTCCTCATGGAAGATACGAATTAGTTTCGATTACACAAATGGAGAAAATGGTCGAAATTTTAAAAGAATTATTTAAATAAATTAAAAGTACTTTTATATCTTTTTAAGATATAATTTAAAGTGTCTATGGATAAAAAGAAGAAAAAAGTAGATGAAAATATTCCTTTAAATGAGGTTAATGAAGAACCTAATATTGAGGAAAGTGAAGATATTAACGTAGTTAATGAAGAAAATAAAAATAAAGTCCTTTGTCAATTGCATTGTGACAAGGCTTTTACATACTTAAAAACCAATAAAAAAGAAGAAGCAAAAAAAGAATTAGAAATTGCTAGTGGATTTGATGAAAATAATCCTTATGTTTTCTTAGGAAAACTATTCATTAAATACAATATTAAATCCATGGAGGATTTTAAAAAGAAGGCAAATAATACGATAATTACCTCATCTTTTTTTAATGCTACCTATGATTTAGCAGATTCTAAATTAAAATCAAAACTCGATAAAATTAGAGAAGAAGTTGAATTTAGATATGTTGAAACAAATATCGAAAGTGTTGATTTAGAGCAATTACTTAAACACCTAAGATTTCAAAAACAAAAAAAGGTCGATTATACTTATACAATTTCTTTAATTTTACAAACGCTTTATCGCGAATTTAGAAATTTAGATAAAGATTATATTGATCAAAATTTAAATAAGGATAACTTCATCGAAACCTTAAAAAAGAATGCCACTAATTATCAATATTATGTCGATTTATTGGGTCACTACGATGATATTAGCGATATTAAAGACATTGTTTCTCAATGTATGAAGGAACAAAAAGCTGTTAGGAGCTATCTTTTAGTAACCTTAAAATCTTTAATAAAAAATACCGATGATGAAGCTAAATTATTAGAAATCAAAGAATATTTAGAGATTGCTTATAATAACCACGAAGCTGATGAACTTATTGAATTAATTCTTCCAAAAATTAAGAAAAGATACATTTTTAACTATAAAAAGAGTCTAATTGCTGGGGGAGTTTCATTAGCAGTTGTTTTATCTGTTATTGGAATAAGTGTAGGAATTTCTTTTAGCGCAAGCAGTGGTCCAGTAACAATTAATGGCGTAACTTACGTACAAAATGACCTAGGAGGCTATACAATTGCAGGTTATGACATGGTTGATTCAACTGTAATTTTTGAAGATGAAATCAATAATCGTCCAGTTAATCAAATCAATGCCGATGTATTTGTAGCCAGTGAAATTGAAAGAGTTATCGATTTCCCAAACAGCATTTATGAAATTCCACCTGGAGCTTTTGAAGGATGCCAACAATTAGTTGAATTTGATATCAATGAAGAAAGTTTATTACAATCAATTTCTTCAACTGCTTTTAAAGATTGTATTAATTTAACAACTATTAGAATTCCTAAAAACGTGAATTATATCGGATTTAGCGCATTCGAAAACACTCCAAATTTAATTAATATTACAAAAGATACAGAAATCGAATTTAATGAAGAAAATATCGGATTACAAAGAAGATCATTAACAGTTCTTTCTGGTGGGCTTGACGGTCCTATTCAAAATGAAATCTATTATTCCTGGGATACAATTGCAATTGCGCCTGGTGAAAAAGTTACTATGGATTTCTTGGGTTATCAAATTAACGATACTACCGATGATATTAAGAATGAAGTTGACCCAGCAACAGGTTTAATAGTTTTTGAAGCAAGCGGATATTATTCGATTACTGCTATTGGGCTATATGAAACCGCTGGTAAATTCACCGATCCACAAAACGGCGTTACTTATGAATTAAGTGAAGATAAAACCTACTATTCTATGGTAGATTTCGAGCCAATTGATCCTACAATTAATGCTTCATTGGTTTTATATAGTGTTATCAACGATATCCCAGTTAAAGTATTAAATGAAGATGTCTTTAAGGGAGAAAGAAATATCTCTAGAATTATTAATTTATCCCCATTTATTTGTGAAATTCCTGATAACGCATTTAGGGGTTGTGTTAATTTAGTAGATTTAGGAATCGGCGGAGACCCATATACTCCAGTTGAATTACAAAGTATTGGGGCTAATGCTTTTGAAGGTTGCGTTTCTTTAACAAGTTTCACCCTTCCAGCAACAGTAAAAACTATTGGAGATAATGCATTTAATGATTGTACTGCTTTAACAACATTTATAAATTCTTATGATTTCTCGTGGAGCGAAGGTGAAATTCCTCATAATGAGGCAATAAGAATCGGATTTGATCCTAGAAATTACAACATTACTTATGAAGATGGAACTGTTTTAGAAGGCGTTTATTATACACCTGAAACATATTTAAATATCACACCTACTGCAGCCGGAAATACAAGAAATGTCGTTATTGATCAAGATGGTGAAGTTTATGCAATTCCTTATCAAGCACAAAGCTATTTATTAGATTTTAGTGGAAAACCTTACCTAAATTTAAGGGTCGTTAGTGAAAATTATTACGATTCTTCTCGCTATATGCTTAATATAGTTTCAGATAGAGTAGTAAGCGTTCCTTCAAACGGAGGAGAAGTTAGTTTAGCTTGCGAAGTTACATCTATAGGTGGAGAAGTTATTCCTGGAGACCATAATATAGTTTTAGTTGTTAATGAAGAAGAAACAACTTCAGGACTACATGCCGAACTTGTTGAAGGAACTACCATTTATGTAAGTAAAGGAAATGAAGATTCTAGTGGTGGAATTGTCGTATTAAATGCAGAGTTAAGAGGAAGTTATAGTAACGAAACAATTCTTAGAAGTACTACATTCTATCTAGCTGTAAGTTTTATTTAAATAGCACGATAAATTTTTAAAAATAGTAGGGAAAAGGAGAGAGTGATAATATGAAAAAATGCTTAAATTGCCAAGCGGAAAATTCAGATAATGCCAAGTTTTGCCATCAATGTGGCGAACCTCTTTCGGATTATAATTTAAGATGTCCTAGGTGTAATGAAATTAGCAAAATAAGTGCTAAAGTATGCCCAAAATGTGGATATCGTTTTACATCGATTGGAGATTTAAAAACTCAATCCATCCAAACTTTTACCGATGTTGAAGTAGATGAAGAAGTCTATGAAAACGAACAAAAAAGCATTAAGCAAAAGGTATATAACTCTCGAATTAAAGAATTAACTAATGAAAAACATAATCCTAATGAAAAAGTAATGGAGTTTGTTGAAGATTATACTTCCGATAAATCTTTAATCTCTCCTAAAACTATGTTAAGAGTTGAAAAAGGCGCTCATATTGGAAGATTTGTTACTTCATTACTTCTTTTAATATTCGGATTAATCGTATTTTTTACTCCATTAGTTTCAATTGCAGGATGGGATAATCCACTTAATTTTGAACATATTTTTGTAGGAACTTGGGGAAGTATCGTTAAATCTTTTTCATATGGGCATTTTGGAGTTGGAATATTTTTATGTATTGGACCGCTTCTAGAGTTTTTATGTGGAGTAGCTTTTTTAGGATTTAGTATTTTCGCATTCTTTTATATTTTGATTAAAGGAATTAAAAACTTTAAAGAGGAAAAATATAAGAATAATTCGAGCTTTTTTGTTCTTATTGCTTTAATTTTAATGCTTTGTTTACTTGTTTCTATCTCTTTAAATTTCCCTGTTGAAGAAATGTTAGGAGGTATATCATCTTACTTAATTATTACGAGCATCTTCGTAATTTTAGATTGTTTTTATCAAGTATTTAAATCAAGTGTTGTTGCTAATAAAATCATTTCTATTAGAAGAGGATTATTCTCTTTAAGTGTTGCTTTAGGAATAGGATCACTTGTTATATTTACTTATCAAATTTTAGCAGCTGAAATAGGAAGTTATTCCCCTCAATCTTATATTAATGATTTAATGGTTAATGTTGCTGGAGGAAATAATGAACCTAGTTTATATACTGGTTTTATTGGATATTTCTTATATATTGTAAATGCGATATTTATTGGAATTACTACTATCTATTTATATTTAGATATTAAAGAATATAACCGTTATCGCTTTATGAGTATGTTAATGTCTAGCTTAAGTTTAGGAATTAATACACTTGTATTAATTCTATTCATAGTATCTACTTCTTTAAGTAAACTTGAGGTAGCAATAGAAGTATCTTCATCTTTAATTGTTGCGATAATCTTCTCACTTTTAATATTTGTATTTACTCTTATTTGTTTTATATTCTTAAAGGACGAAAAACTAGATGCATTAAAAGAAAGTGAAATTAAAGATACTAACTTTTATAAAGAAGTAGAAGCTTTATCTATTAATGATTCTAATAATGATGTCGATAATAATTAGAAAATAGTGGTATATAAAAATTTAGAGTGTATTGGGAGAAAAATAAATATGGCTATTAAATTAAATGAAATCATATCATGGGATGAATATTTTATGGGTATTGCCCTTCTTTCTAAAAAAAGAAGTAAAGATCCTTCAACTCAAGTAGGTGCAGTAATTGTAGATGATGATAAAAAAGTGGTATCTATTGGATATAATGGAATGCCTAAAGGATTAGATGAATCTAAATTATCTTGGGAAAAGAATGAAGATTTAGATAATAAATATTTATATGTATGTCACGCAGAATTTAATGCAATTTTAAACACAAAAAACGGAAATAGTTTAAAAGGATGTACACTTTATGTTACATTATTTCCTTGCAACGAGTGTGCAAAGGCTATTATTCAAGTAGGAATCAAAAAGATTATTTATCTTGATGATAAATATCATGAACAAGTTGGCACAAGAGCAAGCCGTCACCTTTTAGAACTTGCAGGCGTTGAACTTGAGGAGTATAAAGGAAGATATTCGAATCTTACTTTAGAATAGTGGTGTATAAATTTTTAAAAAGAAGATGAACGAAGAAAAGATTATTGAAGTAAAAAACTTAACATTTGGCTATGAAAAAGGCGAAAGGATACTAGATAATGTATCTTTTTCTATATCTAAAGGCGAATATGTCACTCTCATTGGTCATAATGGCTCAGGCAAATCTACCTTAGCCAAACTTTTATCGTTCATTCTTACTCCAGATAGTGGCGAAATCTATATTGAAAATCAATCATTAGAAGAAAAAAGTATCGATTCTATTCGCAATAAAATAGGTATAGTCTTCCAAAATCCAGATAACCAATTCATTGGAAGCAGTGTTGAAGATGACATTGCTTTTGGGTTAGAAAATAGAAATATTGAACAAGCAAAAATGAAAGAAATTGTAAAAGAATACGCTAAAAAGGTTGGAATGCTTGAATATATTAAAAAAGAACCAGAAGAATTATCAGGAGGCCAAAAACAACGTGTCGCTATCGCTGGAATTTTAGCATTAAACTTAAAAATTATTATTTTTGATGAAGCTACTTCAATGCTTGATCCAGAAGGAGTAGAAGAGATTCGTAATCTTATTTTAGAGATGAAAAAAGAAGATAAAGAGCTAACTTTTATCTCAATTACTCACGATATTGAAGAAGCTTATCTTTCTGATAGAGTCATTATTTTAAATGAAGGAAAAATTTATAAAAACGATTGTCCATTAAAGGTTTTTGAAAACGAAGAAGAAATTAAAAAGATTGGTTTAGATATTCCTTTTATCATGAAAATTACCAATAAACTTAAAAAAGACGAAAGATTTAAGGATTTAAATTACGATAAAATTAAAAATTTAAAGGAGTTAAGTGAAATTATATGTCAAAAACTAGAAGCTTAATCGAATTTCATAATATCTCCTTTATATATAATAAGAAGGATCCTAATCGTTTTGATGCTATAAAAAACATCAACTTTACCCTTGAAAAGGGTGATTTTGTCGCACTTGTAGGAAAAACAGGTAGTGGAAAATCCACTCTTGTTCAAACTCTTAACGCTTTATTGTTACCTAATGAAGGCTATACTAGAGTCCAAGATTTTTATATAACCCAAAATAAAGAATTAAAGAAAACCTTAAAAAAAGAACACAACTTAAAAGGGAAAGACTTTAAAAATTATTCTAATTTAAGAAAAGAAGTTGGGATTGTTTTCCAATTCCCTGAATATCAACTTTTTAGTGATTCGGTTTTAAAAGACGTTATGTTTGGTCCTAAAAACTTCGGAATGAAGGAAGAAGAAGCTAAAGAAGCCGCAATTAATGCTTTAAATAGCGTTGGAATTGATAAATCTTATTTTAAAAGAAGTCCTTTTGAACTTTCAGGAGGCGAAAAAAGAAGAGTTGCAATCGCTGGAATTATCGCTTCAAATCCGTCGATTTTAATTTTAGATGAACCAACAGTTGGACTTGATCCTAATGGAAAAGAAGAAATATTAAATTTAATTAAGAAGATTCATGAAAGTGGAAAAACAATAATTGTTGTAACTCACGATATGGATTTAGTAATGAATTATGCTCAAAAAGTAGTAGTTTTAAAAGATTCTAAATATATCGGAACGAAAACTCCAAAAGAGTTATTTAATTCTAAAGATTTAACTGATTATTCTTTAGAAATCCCTACTTTCTATAAATTTAAAAAATTATTAAAAAATAATGAGTTATTTAAAGATGATAAATCTTTAGAAAATATCGATGATTTAGATTCTTTAACTGATTATTTATTAACTTTTAAAAAGGAGAAATCTAATTAATTTATGGCAACGACATCAATTTTAGGAAAATATTCTCCTTATAACACAATTCTTCATCGAATTGACCCTAGATTAAAGTTATTTTCTTTAATCCTTTTGATGGTAGTCGTTTTCTTGCCATTTGGAAATTATACGAATAGATTCATGGTTTTAGGAGTTTTAGCCCTATTTATTTTTATACTTATGCTAGTAGGAAGAGTTTCTTTTGCAAGCTTCTTTAAAAGTTTAAAAGCAATGTGGTTAATGTTTATTTTCCTCCTTATTTTCATGTTTTTTATTCCAAGCGAAGGGAAATATCCAATACATTCTTTTTCAAATGGATATACTTTATATTATGATGGGTTACTTCAAGTTGCTCATATCATGTTAAGACTTATTTTAATGATTGCTTTAACAATCGTTTTAACTTCAACGACCACTCCAATGGAGATAACTTATTCTTTAGAATGGTTTTTAGCTCCTTTAAAACTTGTTAGATTTCCTACTCAAATTGTAAGTTTGACCATTTCTTTAGCATTAAGATTTATTCCGACATTATTAAATGAAACCAATAGAATAATGAATGCTCAAAAATCTAGAGGAGTCGATTATAATCGTGGTTTTTTAACTTCTAAAATAAAGTCTATAACCACTTTAATCATTCCTTTATTAGTATCTTGTTTTTCTAGAAGTGATGAGCTTGCAGTCGCAATGGAAGCAAGAGGTTATAATCCATATGTAAAAAGAAGTAGATATAAAACCCTTAAGTTTCGTTTAAGAGATCTTTTTAGCATCATAATTGTTATAATTATTGCAGGAGGAGTCATTGCTTTTAGTGTTTGCAGTTCAAATATTGAAGGTTTTAGTGATTTAATTAACCTTTTATGGGGAATAAAGACAATTTAAATAATGAAAAAAAGTATAACTATAAAATCGTTTTTTCTTATGATGGAAGCGAATATTATGGTTATGCAAAGCAACCCAATAAATTAACAGTTCAAGGAGAATTAGAGAAAAATTTATCTTTAATTTTAGGTGAAGAAGTTTTACTTAATGCTTCTGGAAGAACTGATAAAGGAGTCCATGCTCTTAATCAAGTTGCTAACTTCTATTTAAAAAAAAAGATTACATCTATAGGAAGAGTCTTAAATTCAATCAATAAAATGGTACTTAAATCCTTATATATAAAGAGTATTGAAAAGGTAGATCCTTCTTTTCATGCTCGAATAAACGCTAAAAGTAAGACATATGAATATTTATTTAATAATAAAGAATATAATCCATTATTAAGAAACTATGAATTATATATAAAAAATATTGATACTGAAAAAATAAAAGAGATTAAAGATGTTTTTATTGGAACTCATTCTTTTATGAATTTTACTAGTAAAAAAGAAGATGAATCTAACTTTATCCGTACAATTTATGACATTAAATTAGTTAAAAGAAGAAATGGTTTTAAACTTGTTTTTATAGGAAACGGCTTTATGAGATATCAAATTAGAAAGATAGTAGGAACTATTTTTGCATATTGTGAAAATAAAATTACTAAAGAAGAAATAATTAGATATTTAAATAAACTAAATAGAGATATTATTCCCTATCAAATAGATGCTAAAGGATTATACTTAAAAATGGTTAAATATTAACCATTTTTTATTAATAATTTATTGATATTAACTTTAATATCAATGATTTTTGTAATATAATCAAGTCGTTTAAAAAATAAAGAAAAAGAATATATATCAAGATATCAATAGATTAAGATATTAAGATATATTATTTTATTTTTAAATTAATGAAATAAAGGTAGGAGAGAAATTTATGGGAAGACATTTTGAAGTCAGAGCAGCATCAATGGCCGCAACTGCTAAAAAGAAGAGCGCTTTATATATGAGAGCCTCAAAAGAAATCTATATGGCCGCTAAAAAAGGTATCCCTGACCCTAACTCCAATCTAGCCTTAAGAAGTGCAATTGAAAAATATAGAAAAACTTGTCCAAAAGACGTTATTGATAGAGCAATTAAAAAAGCTCAAGGTGGCGATGCTACTAGCTATATTGAAGGTAGATATGAAGCTTTAGGACCAGCAGGAAGTTTATTAATCGTAGATACTTTAAGTGATAATTCAAACAGAGCATTAGTTAATGTAAGAACAATTATTACTAAAAAAGGTGGTCAATTAGGTAGTGTTATTTATAACTTTGAAAATGTTGGTTTATTAGTATTTAAGTATGAAGGAACCCTTGATGCATTAGAAGAAGCTTTAATTTTAGGAGATGTTGATGTTAAAGAAATCTCTTTAGAAGAGGGTATTGCTGAAGTAAGTGTTAATCCATCTGACTTTGAAAAAGCAAAAGAAGCTTTAAGTTCAATTAATGTAAGCGATTATGAAGTAGCCGAAGTTACCTTACTTGCTAATGAAAAAGTTACTTTAGAAGATGAAGCTTTACAAAAATTCAAAGAGTTAGTCGATATGTTGGATGATTGTGAAGACGTTCAAAACGTTTATCACAATGTTGAATTATAATATTGATAAACTTGTCAATTTAACACTAATTATTTATTAAAAATTCGATAACCATCGAATTTTTATTTTGGATAAAAAAAGTTAACAAAAAGCCTTGACTATTAAAAATTTGGCTCCTATAATAAAGTTCGGTTACGAACTATTATGGAAGGAAGAGTATTTTTTTTAATTCGAATATTACATCGTGCGTTTACTTCACGACTTAATAAAAGTGATGAGAGTCGAAACGTTAACACTTTTCACTGCATGATCACTAACTTTATTGCTATAAGAGATGAAAAGGGATTAAAAACAATCCAAAAAGATATCGAAAAAGAGTTCTTGGTAGGAAAAGCAGTATGTAGTGAGCATGTTGATACTTTATGTAATGATGGCTACTTAAATAGAGAAAAAGACGAATTTGATGCAAGGAAATATAACCTTGTTCTTACTGAAAAGGGTAAAGAATTTGTCACTGAAAACTATAAATATTTAGTCGCTATCGAAGATGAGGTATTAGAAGGTTTAACTGAAGATGAAATCAAAGAATTAAAAAGAATCCTTAAAAAACTTTATAAAGAATTAAAAGAGGAGGGATAACAATATATGAAAAAGACAAAAAATAAAACTAACGCCTTACATATATTAAAGAAATTTAAATTTCTATTTCATAGCGTTAGACAATACAAAAAATACGCAATATTATCGATAGTTTTCGTTGCTATTGAAACTTTGCTTGAATGTATTATTCCTTTTATCATGCAATTATTAGTTGATGAGTTAGGGATGATTAGTGCTAATCCGGTTGTTGACAAAACAGGATTATTAAATACAGTCTTAATGTATGCTGGAATCTTACTTTTACTTGCAGCGTTTTCACTCTTATTTGGTATTTTAGCTGGAAGAATGTCAGCTTACGCTTCAAGTGGATTTGCTAGAAACTTAAGAGAAGATGAATTTAAAAAAATTACCACATTCTCTTTCCAAAACATCGATAAATTCCACACTTCTAGTTTAATTACTAGACAAACAACTGACGTTACTAACATTCAATTTGCATTTATGTTATGTGTAAGAATTGCAGTTAGAGCACCATTAATGTTTATCTTTGCTTTTACTATGGCTTGCATTGTTGCAGCTCCAATGACTTGGATTTTTGCAATTACTGTCCCATTAATTACTATTTTAATGGTTATTATCATTCCAATTGCTACTAGATTATTCGTCAAATTATTTAGAAAATACGATGATTTAAATGAACAAGTAGAAGAAGACGTTAGAGGAATGAGAGTTGTTAAAACCTATGCTCGTGAAGATTTCCAAAAAGAAAAATTCCGTAAAGAAAGCGAAGAAATGGGAAGAGGATTCCAAAAGGTTGAAAGATTATTATCAGCAACCAATCCTGGAATTCAATTCGTTATGTATATTTCAATGTGTTTAATTTTATTTGTTGGATCAATGGTTTGTATTAAACTTGCAACCGCAAATCCAGATGGAACAATCACTTTTGGCGCTTTAACTATTGGATCTATTACTGCTTTAATTACTTATAGTGCTCAAGTTTTATCATCTTTAATGATGGTTGCGATGGTTTTATTCATGATTGTTATGGCAGTTCCTGCTATTAACAGAGTTTATGAAGTTTTAGTTGAAGAGCCTTCGATTAAAAATAATGACCATCCAATTTACGAAGTCAAAGATGGAGATATTGTTTTTGAAAATGTTTCCTTTAAATATAAAGAGGATGCTCAAAAATTCGCTCTCCAAAATATTAATTTACATATTAAAAACGGCGAAACAATCGGTATTATTGGTGGAACCGGTTCTTCAAAATCAACACTTGTTAACTTACTCTCTAGATTCTATGACGCAACCGAAGGAAGTGTTAAAATCGGTGGAGTTGATGTTAAAGATTATGATATTAAAACTTTAAGAAATAATGTCGCAATGGTTTTACAAAAGAACGTTTTATTTAGTGGAACTATTAAAGATAACTTAAAATGGGGAAACAAAGATGCAACTGATGAAGAAATTATTAAAGCTGCAAAAGTTGCTCAAGCTGACCCATTTATTCAAACCTTCCTAAAAGGATATGATTCTTGGATTGAACAAGGTGGAGTTAACGTATCTGGTGGTCAAAGACAAAGATTATGTATCGCTAGAGCCTTACTTAAAAATCCAAAAGTCTTAATTTTAGATGACTCAACTAGTGCAGTTGATACAAAAACTGATGCTTATATAAGAAAAGGATTAAAAGAACTTCAAGGAGTTACCAAAATTATCATTGCTCAAAGAATTTCTTCAGTACAAGATGCTGATAGAATCTTAGTTATGGATAATGGTGAACTTAGTGGTGTTGGAACTCATGAAGAACTCCTTAAAAATAACGCAATTTATCAAGAAGTTTATGAAATTCAAAACAGAATAGGAGGTGCTCATTAATATGAAAAATGTTAAGAAAAAACACGTCTTATTAAGATGTATTAAAGACTTTTATAAATCACATCCTATTGCATTAACTATTGCAGTTATATGTGTTTTCCTCTCATCATTAGGCCCAATTTGTGCGCCTTTAATGCTTCAAAATATTGTTGGATTAATTGAAGATGGAGTTAGAAATGGATTTGATAGTATTAGCTCTCAATATTATCAATCAATGACTACTTTAATTTGTGCTTATATTGTTGCAATTGGTGCAGGTTTTACTTATTCACAAATTACCGCAAATTATGCCCAAAAATACATGCATGAACTTAGATGTAGACTCTTTGATCATATGCAAGATTTACCAATTTCATATTTTGATAGACATGATAAAGGTGAAATTATGTCGACATTTACTAACGATATCGATACAATTAGACAACTTTTATCTCAATCTTTATCAACAATGTTAATTTGCAGCGTTACTTTTATTTCAGTATTAGTAATTATGCTATATTCTTCAATTATTCTTTCAATTGTTGTTCTTATTGGCGCAGCAGTTATGATTGTTGTTGTTAAGACAGTTGGTGGGAGAAGTGCAAGAAACTTTAGAGCTCAACAAGAAGTTTTAGCAAAACAAGAGGGCTTTGTTGAAGAAATGATGAATGGTTTAAAGGTCATTAAATCATTCACTCATGAAGAAGAAAGTGTCGAAAACTTTACAGTTATTGCTGATAAATTATGTGAAGTTTCTACTAACGCTAATAAATACGCAAATATCTTAATGCCAATTTTAGGAAATATTGGTAACTTCTTGTATGTTTTAGTAGCTTTCTGCGGTGCTTTATTATTTATTTATGATGTTCCAGTATTAGATTTAACTGGATTACACACGGACCAAACAATTACTATCGCAGTTATTGTTTCATTCCTTCCTATGGTTAGACAATTTACAAATAACGTTGCTGAAGTTGCTAACCAAGTTAACCCAATCGCCATGGCAATCGGTGGAACTTCAAGAGTTTATGAACTTCTTGATCAAGAAAAAGAAGTTGATAACGGCTATGTTACATTAGTAATGGGAAAATATGATAGAGACGGTAATATTGTTGAATGTTCTCGTAAAGAACATACCTTATGGGCTTGGAAACATCCTCATACTGCCGATGGTTCTATTACCTATACATTACTTCAAGGCGATATTAGAATGTTCAATGTTGATTTTGGTTACGTTGAAGATAAAATCGTCCTTCATGACGTTTCTTTATACGCAAAACCAGGACAAAAAATAGCATTCGTTGGTGCAACTGGTGCTGGAAAAACCACAATTACCAACTTAATTAATAGATTCTATGATATTGCTGATGGAAAGGTCAGATATGATGGAATTAACATTAATAAAATTAAGAAAAAAGATTTAAGAAGATCCTTAGGTATGGTTTTACAAGATACTAACTTATTTAGTGGAACCATCATGGATAATATTAGATATGGTAGACTTGATGCTACTGATGAAGAATGTATCGAAGCTGCAAAATTAGCTAACGCTCATTCATTTATCGAAAGATTACCTCAAGGTTATAATACCTATATTAAAGGTAATGGAAGTAGTTTATCTCAAGGTCAAGCACAATTATTATCTATTGCTAGAGCTGCAGTTTCTCAATGTCCTGTTTTAATTTTAGATGAAGCAACTTCATCAATCGATACTAGAACCGAACAAATTGTTTTAAAAGGTATGGAAAACTTAATGGAAGGCAAAACAGTTTTCTTAATTGCTCATAGATTATCGACCATTCAAGACGCTGAGGCTATTATGGTATTAGATCATGGTAGAATCATTGAAAGAGGAACTCACGATCAATTAATTGAAATGAAGGGTTACTACTATCAACTCTATACAGGTGCATTCGAATTAGAATAAAAATACGATAAATATCAATTAAATAGGTTTCCACGTGGAAACCTATTTTTTTAACTTTTAAAGCTTAGTAAGTTTTATTTAAAGTCCACTATTGTTCTAGTAGACCGATCAAAACCATAAGCACTTATCGATAATTTTTGAAAGTAACAACTTTTTATTAATGATTAAGTCGAACAAATTACCTATAATAAATATATATTTAAAAAAGGATGTAGTTATGGAACATAAAGTTGAATGGGCAGTAATTCCTGCAGCCGGAAGAGGAACTAGATTTTTACCTATAACAAAAGGCGTTTCAAAAGAAATGCTGAATATTGTTGATAGACCAACAATAGATTATATTGTCGAAGAATGTCTTGATGCAGGAATTAAAAATATTGTTTTTATTGTAAGCAACGAAAAAGAAGATATTAAAAAATATTATGGCGAAGATAAAAAATTCTATGATGAAATGATTGCTGCAAAAAAAGATGAATATGCAGAAATTATCGATTCGATTCCTAAAAAAGCCAATTTTTACTATGTTTTACAAGAAGAAACTCTTGGTTTAGGACATGCAGTTTTACAAGCAAAAAAAGTAGTAGGTAATAATAATTTTGTTGTTTGTTGTGGCGATGATATTACAGATTTTATAAAAGGAAAATCACCAATTAAAGAATTAGTTGAAGCTTTTAATAAGGTTGATGGAAAAACTATAGTTGGTGGTAAAAAAGTTAAACACGAAGAAATTGTTAAATACGGTTGCATGGATATTTTAAGAAAGGTTGATGAAAACATTTATGAACTTAAAGGTATTGTTGAAAAACCTAAATTAGAAGAAGCAACTAGTGATTTAGCATCTTTAGGAAAATGGGTATTTAATCCTAGAATCTTTGGTATTTTAGAAAATACTCCTAAAGGAAAGGGTGGAGAAATTCAACTAACCGATGCTATTGAAATAATTAGAAAAGAAGAAGGAGCTTATTTTGCTTCTTTTGAAGCCACTAGATATGATTGTGGCGATAAATTAGGTTATTTAAAAGCAGTTTTAAATTACGCTTTTAAAAATGAAGAGTATAAAAAAGGGCTATTAGAATTTATTGAAGAAAAGACTAAAAAGTAAGATAAATCCTTATATATTTTAAATATTTGAAAATTAAAAACTGTTAGATAATCTCTAACAGTTTTTCTCTCTCTTAACTTGTGTTTTAGGTATTGTGTTATTCGCTAACGCTAGCAGTTGTGTCGGAAGTATATAAATCTTCATATACGTTCCAATAGATATATTTTGTTCTTCTATTAATATAGCCGTCACTATATTTTAATCTAAAGGAAGTAGGATCTTCGGTAGGAATTTCAAGGAAGAACATTCTAGGAACATATTCATCAGTTGGAACACCTTTGAATGCACTTTCAGTTGGATAAACGTGATCCATCTTAAATAAATATGCAAACGTACCAGTTGATGCTCCTGGAACTTGTTCTCTTTCGGTACCTAGGCCGATATAATATAATTCAGCTTCAGGTGGTAGGTTAACCATACAGAAGATTAATACGTTACTTTTGAAGAAATTATCATCATATTTTGACCAGATATCTGGTAAATCCATTCCTTCAACTTCAACTTTATAATCCCATAATAACTTATAGTTAAATTCACGTGTACTACCATTTAAAGTAGCGACCGAATCATAAATAGTTACTGAATTTTCGTAAAAACTACGATACATTCCTTCTGGAACTTCCATTTGGCTATCAATTCTAGTTGATTCCCATGGATGAAGTGGAGTTTCTTCATCGTCATCTGGGGGATTTTCGCCTCCACCAGTGACAAGACAACTTGTCATAGAGAATAACCCTAATGCTAAAACACTTAATGATTTAATAGTCTTTTTCATACACTTTATTATATTTTAAAGATTGGGATTTGTGAATAATAAAAAAGAGTTATTTTTAAATAACTCTTTACCAAGGTCCTTATGCTTTTGTAAGGAATAAATGTTTGAATAAAAGAATCCAAATGATATCGATAATTTGTAATACGATACCCCATCCTAAGAAAGTATAAATTAATGCAGCGACTAAATTTAAAATTGTGAATTTTTCAATAACCGCACTCCAACGGACGACTAATTCAACGATATAGCCTACGATAGGTAAAATAAGAAGGATAATTTGAACTACTCTTGGTAAACCAAAAAATTTCTTTGCCATTCTTTTCTCCTTTTTCTTTTTGCCTATTATAGCATATTGCCAATTCAAAATAAGAATAAAATGAACTAATGAGACATTTTAATAATAAATCAATATTTTTAAGTATTAAATAACTACGATACTTATCATATATTTTTATTGTGTTATTAACTCTTTTCGATATAATTTAACTAAGGTTATTCTATAAAGGAGAGAGAAAATGTTTTGTAAATATTGCGGAAAACAAATCCCTGATGATGCCAATGTTTGTCCATATTGCGGGAAAGAAACACACGCCAAAAAAAGTGAACCTGTTCAAGAGGTAGAAACTAAGAAGACTTCTGATAGTGCCCCACAAATTTTTGGTATTTTATCAATTGTAGCTCCATTTATTGGGCTATCATTTGTAGGAATTATTTTAGCAATCATCGGGTTATGTATTGATAAAAATAAAGCTTATAAAGGACTTAATGTTGCTGGGTTGATCATCAGTATCATTATCTTAATTTTAACTATTGTTCTTAGTATCGTTTACTTTATTTTAATAGCAAAATATATTGAAGAAAACCCAGGTGTTATTCCTCAATATCCATCTTTTTAATATAATAATTATTTAAATTTTAAGGGAGAATTGTATGTTCTGTAGAAAATGTGGAAAAGAAGTAGCTGAAGACGTTAGATTTTGTCCAAATTGTGGCGAAGATCAATGGGAAGAAAGCGAAAAAGTAGAAGAAAAACCAGTAGAAATAAAGAAGGAAGAAAAACAAGAATTAAGCGGTTTATTATTAGCTGCAAAAATCTTAATTATTATTTCAATGGTTCTTGCTTTCTGGGCAATTTATCCATTAGTTTTAGGTATTTTTGCTATTAAAGCAATTGAAAATAACAAAAATCCTAAAGATTTATTAACCTGGAGTATTGTTACTTTACTTTTACTTAATACTATTGCTGGAATTTTAATGCTTGTTTATTCTGTTAAAGATGAATAAGTTTTAAAAACTAATAAAATCCTAATATTAGTAAATATTTAGGAGTTTTCTAATAATTTAATAAAGTTAAAAAGTTTCCACGTGGAAACTTTTTTTATTGATAATAATCGCTTTTTAAAAAATTAGTTATATTTAAAAATAAAATATATAAAACTATTAAAAATTTTACTAAGAAAAATTAAAGATTATTTAGTCAAAATATAAGAAATTCAAAATAATGAAATATCCCATATTTTTCATGTTTTATAGTAAAAATCTTATTGATTTTTTCACTTTCTTTTTATATATTATTAACCGACACTAATCTAAAAAATTAAAGTCCCGGTAAGATTTTATATTTTAGGAGGATAGTGAGATGAATAAAGAAACAACAAGTTTAAAGAAGGAAGAGATTGTCCGTAAATGGTATGTCGTTGACGCAACTAATCAACCTTTAGGTAGATTAGCTACTCAAATCGCTACTTATTTAATGGGAAAAGAAAAACCATCTTGGACACCAAACCAAGACTGTGGTGATTACATCATTGTAGTCAACTGTGATAAGGTTAAATTATCCAGTTCTAAGAAATTAGAAAACAAAAAATACTACAATGTTAGTGGTTATAACGGCGGTTTAAGAACAAGAAGTTTAGAGGTTATGCTTGAAAAATATCCTGAAGAAATGTTTAGAAGAGTCGTTTGGGGTATGATTCCAAAAGGCAGACTCGGAAGACAAATGATCAAAAAATTATTTGTTTACCGTGACGCTGAACATAAGCATGAAGCTCAAAAACCAGAGGTATTAACTTTCTCAAACTTAGGAGGTAAAAACTAATGGCTAAGAAAACTGCATTTTATGCAACTGGTAGAAGAAAATCCAGCATCGCAAAAGTCTATTTAACAGAAGGCACAGGAAAAATTATTGTTAACGATAAAGATGTTAACGAATATTTCCCACACGCAACATTAGTCTTAGACTTAAAACAACCTCTTACATTATTAGGTGTTGAAGCTAAATATGATGTAAAAGCATACGTCCTTGGTGGCGGATTCTCCGGACAAACTGGTGCTTTAAGACTTGGTATTGCTAGAGCTTTACTCGAAGCTGGTGAAGATAGAGCAACCTTAAAAGTTCATGGTATGCTTACTCGTAACCCAAGAAGTAAAGAAAGAAAGAAATACGGTCTCAAAAAAGCAAGAAGAGCTCCTCAATTCTCAAAACGTTAAAATATTTATTCAAACTATGGAAGCATTCTCAAAGAATGCTTCTTTTTTTATCTGAAATTAAAAACTCGTTTTAACAACTTGAACAAACAAGTTTATTATTTATAATAAATTTGTAATAAGGAAATTAACGTTTTGTCTTTTAATGTTTTTGATAAAAATTCTAGATTAAAAGAGATAATTAGAGAGAAAATACTTATTAAAGTTAATTAAAAGATATTTTAAAAATAATAAAAGAGGTAAAAAGAATGAAAATAGTAGGCAATATATTTTGGTTTATATTTGGAGGAGCTATTTGGGCATTAGTTTCTTTACTAATTGGAGTTTTATGCTGTATCACCATCATTTTAATTCCGGTAGGAATAAAAATGTTTCATTTTGCAGGTTTTATAGTCGCTCCTTTTGGAAAACACGCTGAATATAATAAAGGAAATGCTGGGAAACTTGTTATTAATATTATTTGGTTAGTTCTTTTTGGATGGGAAACTATTATTTCCTATGCTTTAACGGGAGTAATTTTGTGTTGTACCATCATTCTTATTCCTTTTGGAATTCAATATTTTAAAACTATTCCTTTCCTTACTCTTCCATTGGGGACAACTTTCGTTAAAGATAACTAATAATTTAAAAATTAGAAATTAATTATATATCCTTTAATAAAGTATAATTTAATTTATAAATGAAAGAGATAATTAAGAAAGATTTATTTAATAGTATTGATTCTTTAACTAATTCATTAGATAAAGAATATATTTTTATAGGAGAATCTTCCTATAAAAATATTTTATTATCCTATAAAAGTAATAATCCTTCAAAGAATATAAGTTATATAGATAAGAATGAATTTATTAAAAATATTACTTTTGATTATAGTGATAACACTTTAATTAAATATATTATTCATAACTATAACTATGATTATTTAAAAAGTAAGGAATTATTAAAACTATTAGCGCTTATAGATATTGAAGAATCTAATAAAATAGTAGGTATTAATAAAGAGATTAGAGACGTTATTAATATTAAAAAAGATTTAATAAATAAGGGATTAATAAGTAAGGAATATAATGAATTAAGTTTAACTCATTATAATAAAGAAAATAGGAATAATATCGAAATAATTCTTTTTGAAATTAATGAATTAGATAGTGAATTTCTATCTCTTTTAAATAGATTAAATATCGATATTTCAAAAAGAATTAACTTTATAAACTTAGACAGTGAAAATATTAATGAAGTTTTTAAAGATAAATACTTAATCTTTAAAAACACAATTAAAGAGTTTCACTATCTATTTAGTGAAATTAAAAGAATGATTCAAAAAGAAAGAATAGATCCTTCAAAAATAGTAGTCTATATGAAGGAAGTAAACCCTTTTTATTTAAGATATTTTGAGGAGTTATACGCCATTAAGACTAATTATAAAAAAGAGATTCCACTTTTATTTAATAGTGTATTAACTAACTTTTTGGAAGAAATTTATAGTAGTGGAAAAATTGAAAAACTCCCATTATTAGAAGAAAATAACGGACCTAAAAATGACTTTATCTTGATTCTAAATAATGTTATTGAATATTTTGAGTTAGACTCAATTAAAGATTTTAATAGTGCATTTTTATCTTTAAAAGAAATCTTAAATGAACTCACTAAAAAAGAAGAAAAAGAGAATGTTGAAACAATAAAAATCATAACTTCTTATAAATATTTAAATGATGATGAATATTTATTTGTTTTAGATTTTGTTCATAATTCAATCTATCAAGAAAACAAGGATAATAAGGTTATTACTGATATTTCTTTAGAAAAACTAAAACTTAACACTTCTTATAAAAATAACCTTATTAATCGAAGAAAAGCATTATATTTTTGTAGTTTTAACAACGTAAAAATGTTTTCAAGAAGAAAACTCCATCTTGATGACACTCTATTTGATTCCCAATTTGTCAATGAATTTAATCTAAAAGGAGAAGAAGTTCCTTTTAATACAAACGGCTTATATACCAATAAAGCTTTAGAAGCCTTAAAAACTTCAATTTTTGATGAAAAAAATTTAAATGAAAGTAAAGAAATTTTATCTTATAAAAAATACGATAAAAGCTTTAAATCGTTTAATTTTGATAAAGGTGAATCTTTTTCTTTAAGCTTAATTTCTTCCTATGATTCATGTCCTTTTAAATTTTATGTTGATAAATATTTAAAGGTAGATAAATCTGAATATGAATTTAGTGCTAAAATCGGAACTTTATTTCATGAAGTAATAGAAAAATATTTTATAAGTAGATATCAAGAAAGTATCGACAAATTATATAAAGAAACTTACTTAAAAATGGAAAAAGATTTTGATGAAAAAGAAAAGATGATTTTAAAATATTCAATTCTTCCAAAATTTATAGAAAGCGTCGAAAAGGTATTAGAAGATTATAAACTTGATGAGATTAAGGGTTTCGAAGATGAAGTTATTCTTCAAATTCCTTATGAAGTTGATGGAAAAATTTCAACCATAAACGGAAGAGCTGATTTAAAAATTAATTATAATGACGGAAAATATTCGATAATTGATTTTAAAACCGGAAATGTTAAAAATTATAAATTTGCCGATGGCGATCGAACAAAAATTCAACTTCCTTTATACGCAAAATCTTTTATGTTAAAAGAAGAAGGTGAATCTTCACTTAAAGAAGTTATTTATCAACCAATTCTTCAAAATGCGGTTTTTGGAGACCCTGAAATCAATCTTTCGGCTTTTAAAGCAAAATTTCAAAATGTTTCTTATGCTAAAAAGGAATTAGAAAGTGAAATTTTAGATTCTACTGATAGAATGGTTGAAGGAATTTTACGCGATATTTCTCAAAATAAATTCTCTTTAATTCAAAATAGTGAAGGGGATGATGATTCTAATACATGTACATTCTGTTCCTATGGAGATATTTGTTATATAGATAAAATAAAGAGGAAGAAATGGTAAAAATAGTAGACTTATGAAATTTAATAAAGAACAACAAAGAGCCATAGATTCTAGAAAGAATTGTTTAATATCTGCTGGAGCAGGAAGTGGAAAAACTGCTGTTTTAACCGAGAAAGTTTTTCAACTTATAGAAAAAGGAGGAATTGATCCTAAGAACTTATTGGTTTTAACTTTTACTAATGCAGCTGCTTATTCAATGAAACAAAAAATAATTCGAGCATTTAAAAAGAATAGTAGTAATAAAGCTTTAGAAATTGTTAGTTCTCATATTGAAACATTTGATGCTTTTTCAGCATTTTTAGTTAGAAAATACTCGTTTAGATTAAAGGTAGATCCTAATTTTAAAATGGTTAATCAATCACTTTTTGATGCTAAAACCATGGAGATTATTGATAAAATTCTTGCTACTTACTATAAAAATGAAGAAAATGAAACTTTTAAAGAATTAATCTATGATTTTGCATTTAAAGGAGACGATACTTTAAAAGAAATTTTATTCACCTTTTATAAAAAATTATCTAATTATTCTTTAAAAGAAAAAGAAGACTTTATTTATAATTATGAAGAAAAATATTTAAAAGAGGAGTTTATTGCTTTTTCAATAGGTAAAATCATTAAAAATAAAGTATTAATCCCATTTTTTAACCATATTTCTTCTCCTCTTTTTGACGTTTTAAATAAACACGAAAAAATCAACGTTGAATATAATTATCTTCTCGATACTTTAAAAAATGTTGAAGAAATAGATGAAAATGAGACTATTTCTTTATATCAAAAGATAATTGATTATTTAACTATAAATAAACTCCCCCAAATAAGAAAATTCGCCTATAAATCTCAATATGATAAATATAAAAAATTTAAAGATGATTATTTAAAAAAATACGCCGTTTATTTAGATATTGATTCTCAAAAAGAATTGTTATTTTCATACAAAAATAAAATTAAATTAATAATTGAAATCTTAATAAAAGTGGATGATGAATTAGAAAAATATAAATCATTAAATTCATCTTATGATTTTAGTGATATCTCTAAAAAAGCGTCATCACTATTAATCAAAGATGAATTTAATGATATTAAAGAAGAAATTAGAAACACTTATAAATATATTTTAGTTGATGAATATCAAGATACTAACGATATCCAAGAAGAATTTTTAAATAATTTAACTATAGGAACTAATAATAAGTTATTTGTAGTTGGAGATGTTAAACAATCAATTTATGCCTTTAGGAATGCTAATCCATCCTTATTTATAAATAGAAAGAATAATTATTTAAATGATTTAAAAAATAACGAAGTTATCGATATGAATATTAACTATCGTTCTTTTAGCGAAATTTTAGAACTTATCAATCGTTATTTTAAAGCTAATATGTCTAAAAATAACGGCGGAATAGTCTTTAACACAATGGAAGAATTGATATACGATAACGAAACTGACTTATATAAAAATAGTGATAAATATATTAATGGCGATCATGGAATGAAGATTATTTTTAATAATGCCATTGATTATTCTTTATCTAGAAGACTTTCACTTTATAACGATGCAATGCTAATTATTAAAGATATCTTAAAAAAGATTAATTCTAATTATGAGGTATTTGATGAAGATTCTCCTACTAAAAGAAGAAAGGTTAATTTTGGAGATTTTGCAGTTTTAACAAGAAAAAATAAAGATTTAGCAGCAATCTTAAAAATATTTAAAGAGTTTGGAATTCCTTCCAATATAAAAAGTGATGTTTCTTATATTGATGCTCATCCTATAAGAGTTTTAGAATCTTTAATTAAACTATATTTAGCTTTTAAAAATAATGATGAATCTAATTTAGTTCATTTATATGTATCCCTTGCTAGAAGTTTTCTTTATTCATATAGTGATGAAGAAATTTATAACCTTATTAATAGTGAAAATAAGATAAAACTTATAAAAGATAGTGAAATTTATATAAAAATGAGGAATTTTTATATAAATTTCAATAATATAGAATCCTTTTCTTTATCTTCTTTAATAGAAAAAATGATTATCGAATTTGATTTTAATAATGCTTTAATAAGACTAGGAGATTATGAAGATAATTTAAATTATTTAGAATATTTCTATTATTTAGTTAAAGATGTTGAAGGTAATGGTGGAAATATTTTTGATTTATTAAACACCTTAGAGTTAATGGTTGATAATGATATTGAATTAACCGCATCTAATTTGGTAGATAATACTAACTCAGTCGAACTTGCAACAATCCATAAATCTAAGGGATTAGAATATAAAATTCTTTATATCCCTTTTAGAAGTGCTATAAGTAGAGATAAACCTAAGATGGATGAATTTATGTTATCTAAAGAATATGGAGCTTTATTTAAAAAAAGAGGTTATAGTGGATTTTCTTACACTCTATTAAATAAGGATTATATTGATGAAGAGGCAAAAAGCGAAAAAGATGAATTTGAAAGACTTCTTTATGTTGCTTTAACAAGAGCCAAAGAATCGATAATTTTCGTAGGAAATTCATATTCTTCAAAATCCTTCCAGAAAAATTCTTTGGAAAAAGAGTTTTATAATGCATTTAATAAAAAAATTATCCCTAATTTAAAAACTTTTGATCTATTAGAAAAATATGGAATATTAGATAAAAATAGTAGGCAATTAATTTTGGATTATATCGATGTTTATAACGCTATTGCTATTAAAGATATAAAAAATAAATGCGTTGAAGAATTCATTAAATTTGAAAGAGAAAAAGACATCATTTCTTTAGGAACCTCTTTAAGAAAAGATAAACCATATCACTATTCAACTGGTCAAGGAAGCGTAAAAGATTTTTTACCTAATGAAAATGTGTATGAATATTTTAAAGTTTTTGCTACTAATAAAGACTTAATAAATTTAAGTAATTCAATTTTATATAACTTAAGAGTTTTGAAGGAATATTTAAATAACGATTTTAGATTCGTTCTTTTTAGACAAAATAAAACTAAAAAGTTTGTTTTAACTAGAAAAGATAGAAGAATGTATTATTTTGTCAGAACTTTTGAAGAATTTAACTCTAAAAACGATAATGATATCTGGTTTGATTCATCATCTGGAGATGATTTCTTCTTAGTCGAAGCAATTGATAAATTAAATTTATTAAATGGTGAAAGTTTTGAACCTTTATTTATTGAAATTCCTCTAGATCCAATTAAATATGAAATTTATGATTATAAAGAAGTTATTAAACCAATTTCAGCAACTAAGGATAAAGAATATAAAAACCTCGAAGTTAATGATGAAATAGTGGTCTTTAAAGAAAAAGAAAATAAAAAAGCTTCTCATTCTGTATCTTTAGCCTTGCCTTTTAATAAAGAAATGGAAGAAAAACTCAAAGAAGGTATTAGACTCCATCAATTATTAGAATATTTTAATTTCAAAAATCCTGATTATAGCTTTATTAAAAATGAGACAGAAAGAAAAATCATCGATAAAATCTTATCTTTAGATATTTTTAAAGATATAAAGAAAGCAAATATTTATAAAGAATATCAATATTTAGCAATAGACCAAGAAGGTATTATTGATTTACTTTTAGTATATGATGATCATATCGATATTATTGACTATAAAACCAAAAATATTGACGATGAGGCCTATATTAATCAATTAAATATATATAGAGAAAATATCGATAAATTATTTAATAAAGGCAAGAAGAAGTACTTAATTTCATGTTATCTTTTATCTTTAATTGATGGAATATATAAAAAGATTGATTAAATTATAAAAATAGTAGACCCATCCTTACCCAGTTATTAAGAGGCAAGGTGCGAAATTTTGCTTTACAAGTGACCAGTTCTTTTCTATAATATTTAAGCATCGGTTAACCCAAGAGAATTTTTGGGCCTTTAGCTCAGCTGGTTAGAGCGCACCCCTGATAAGGGTGAGGTCGATGGTTCAAGTCCATTAAGGCCCACCAGTTAATCGATTATTCTAGCGTCAACCAAGAAGGGCGCTTAGCTCAATGGGAGAGCGCTTCCTTCACACGGAAGAGGTCATAAGTCCGATCCTTATAGCGCCCACCATTAATACATGCCTTCTTAGCTCATCTGGTAGAGCAACTGATTTGTAATCAGTAGGTGGCTGGTCCGAGTCCGGCAGAAGGCACCACAATTGAAATTAACACGATAATTATCGTGTTTTTTATTTTTGCATACAAATTGTATATTAAATGCACGCATTTTTATTTTTACAGTGCAAACGTAATAAATGACACATCAGATTAAAAAAAAGATAGCGCTATTTTGCGCTATCGGAGTTTGAGAGTCGAAAAATTCCGTAAACCGCCGGTTTTTGGGGGACTCAACCGAAAAACATCAAGATCCTAAGTAATTGAATTGTTTTTTGAAGGTTATACAACGCAAAACCAAAATTTATGTTTATCAGGCCCATTTTGTATATAATGTTAAACAGGAGAGCCGATTATGTCGATGAAAGATAAATTACATAATCAAGAATTATATTTGCCAAACGGTGATGAGGTTATGGGTCCTCAAACTAAATGTTTAGAAAAATTATATGAATATAATTTAACAAGACCTTTTGAAGGTAAAAAAAGAGAACAACTATTAATAGAAATGTTCGCTGAAATTGGAGAAGGCTGTTACATTGAACCTCCTTTACATTCAAATTGGGGTGGAAAACACATACACTTTGGAAAATATGTTTATTGTAACTTCAATACAACTTTTATAGATGACACTCATATTTATGTAGGAGATTACACAATGTTTGGGCCTAATGTTGTAGTTGCAACAGCTGGCCACCCTATACTTCCTGAATTAAGAGAAAAAGCTTATCAATATAATATTCCTGTTGTTATCGGGAGAAATTGTTGGCTAGGAGCAGGAGTAATCGTTCTTCCAGGAGTAAAAATAGGTGATAATACTGTGATTGGAGCAGGAAGTGTTGTAACAAAAGACATTCCATCAAATGTTGTGGCTGCAGGTAATCCTTGTAAAGTCTTAAGAGAGATTGGCGATAGAGATAGAGAGTTTTACTTTAAAGGTAAGAGAATAAATTTTGATATTTTAGATTAATAATTAACAATTTTTGTGTTTCGTTGCTCTTCAAGAGTTATAAGGCTATTAATTATTGTTATTAATTGTTTTTGGATTTTATTGTAGTCGGTTATTTTGTTTTTTAGATGAATAAAAATTATTTTTGGTTTAATTAAAACTTTATAATAATTTAAGAAATTAAAATAAGTTGAATTACAAATATATCCTCCAGCATTATTAGATATGTTTAGAGAATAAGAGTCGCGGTATTTCTCGTATATTTCATTAATTATATTTACGTTAAATGTAGTAGGAATTCCTTCTAATTTCGGTTTGTTGATATCAATTAATTCGTTAGTTTTGATAATTCCATTATTATCTTTTATTTTTGAATTCATTAAATTTCTAGCAAAAATTTCAAAAGTAATATCTTCTTTATAAGGCGCTTCGCCAAAAAGAAATATAAAATCGTATTTTTTGTTTTTTAGATCATTTTTAATTGTTTCAAAATTTGAATATGTTACTTTTAATTCTTTTGTTTCATATTTAAAATTATCGATATTTATCGATGAAATTATTTCTTTTGAAACATTTATATTCTTTCCATTAAAAGGTTCAAAATAAGTTAATAAAACTTTCATAATCCAAATTATATATTAGAAAAAGAAGTTGTAAATAAAGAAAAAGTTTCTATGTGGAAACTTTTATCAATTTTAATTTGATATTTGATTCCATGAAAATTATTTTAAAAAAATAAGGAAGTTTCCACGTGGAAATCAAAATAATTTTGATATTATTCGGCTTTTGCTAAAATAGTGTTAAGCTTTTCTTCTCCAATACTTAGCATGTAATAGTGATATCTTAATGGATTCATATGAATTAAATCATCTTTTCCATGAATTCCACTACCAATTGTAAATAACATATTTTTCTCTTTAACAATTTTTAGCAATTCTTCAATATCTCTATCTGTATGATAATTTGAAAATACTTCGATTCCATCAAATCCTAAATCTGCAATTTTAGCAACATCTCCATAATCTTTTAAAATCATCATTGGGTGAGATAAAATTGCGATTCCATCTTGATCATGAATTACATTTAAAACTTCGGTTATTTCAGGATAATTTCCTCTTAAATAATCTTCGTTTTCGTTCTTAAAATGGTCCCAATAGAAGTTAGAGAATGGGTTATCGCTTCTTTCTCCTCCTGGGCGATATGGTTTTAAGTTTGGATGCTCTTTATATTTATCAAATGCTAATAAATATTCTAAGAATGTGCGCGATGACCAAGGTAATTTTTTACGGTGAATAACAGAATATGCTTCAATATCACCATATTTTATATCAAACCCTAAGTCATTAACCTTTTTAACTAAATTATTAAAGGATTTATCTTTAACTTCATAAATTCTTCTAAAAATTTCTTTTAATTCAGGTGTTTCTTTAACTCCATAAGCTAAAATGTGGTAGTTTTTTCCTTCATAAGAAACAGAGATTTCAGTAGCTGGAATTATACTTATATCACTATCTTTTAATGCTTCTTTTAAAGGTTCTACTCCATCCATAGTATTATGATCGGTTAAAGCCACATAATCTAAATGGTCTTTTTTAAATATTTCTACTAATTCTTCAACTGAAAATGAACCATTTTCACTATAGTTAGAATGTATATGTAAATCTACTTTCATAATATATTCCTCTCCCTTTTAATTAAAAAATAAATAATAAAAACATTAATAATATTAGTAAATATTATTATTTCTTAATTTAAAGCATAAATCCTCCCTCCTTTAACTTAGAGTTAATTATTAATATTGGTTAGAGTGAAGAAATAAATATATTAGTTACTTATATAATATCATAATTTATTAATTTTATTTTTTATTAAAGTGAATAAGAATTAATTATAATAAAACTAATTAATATTATTAGTAAGAAGGAGATAAACACAATGAAAATCGAAGAAAAAATAAAACTATCAAAAGAATATTATCTAAGTAATAAAACAAGTTGTATTAAAGAAAGAAAAGAAAACATAATAAAACTAAAAAACTTATTATTAAAATATAAAAGCGAATTTAATGAAGCATTTAAAAAGGATTTTAATAAGTGTGAATTTGATGTTTTTAATACGGAATTCTTATTAATAATTGATGAATGTAACTACATGATTAAAAACATCAATAAACTAACTAAAATAAAAAGAAAGAAAACCTCAAATTTAACTTTCCTTCAAAAGGCTATATATTCCCTGAACCATATGGAGTAGTTTTAATTATTTCTCCTTGGAATTACCCTTTACAGTTATCTTTTGAACCAATATTTGGTGCTATCGCAGCAGGAAATACGGTTATATTAAAACCTTCTTCATATTCTAAAAATGTTTCGATGGTTATCGAAAAATTAATTAATGAATTTAATAATTTTGGACTTCTTAATGTTGTATTAGGAGGAAGAGATGAAATAACCGATCTATTAAATCAAAGATTCGATTATATTTTCTTTACTGGTTCCCCAAATGTTGGAAAAATAGTTTTAGAAAAAGCTTCTAAACACTTAACTCCAGTTTCTTTAGAATTAGGAGGAAAATCGCCTTGTATTGTTGATAAAGATGCTGATATTAATCTAGCTGCTAAAAGGATTGTATGGGGTAAATTTTTAAATGCAGGTCAAACCTGTGTTGCACCTGACCATATATTAGTTCAAGAAGAAGTAAAAGATGAATTTATAAAGCATGTTAAAAAATATATAAAAGAATTTTATTATGATGAGGAAGGCAAACTAACCGAAAACTTCCCTTATATTATCCATGAAAAACACTTAAATAGAGTTTTAAGATTAATTGATCAAAATAAGGTTATAGTTGGTGGAAAAAATGAAGATAGATTACTTGAACCAACCGTAATGGATAACGTTACTTATAACGATTCAGTTATGAAAGAAGAAATTTTTGCTCCAATCATGCCAATTCTTACTTTTAAAAACATTGAGGAAATTATAAGTAACTCTAAAACTTTAGAAAAACCTCTAGCTTGCTATTATTTTTCTAAAGATATTAAAAAGGCCAAAAATATAATGAATCAACTTTCTTTTGGAGGTGGAGCAATTAATGAAACTGTTATGCATTTAACCAACGAAGAACTTCCTTTTGGAGGAGTTGGAAATTCTGGAATGGGAAGTTATCATGGTAAAAAAAGTTTTGAAACTTTCTCTCACTATAAAAGCGTTTTAGTTAAAAAAGGTATAGAAATTAATATTAAATATCCTCCATACACTAAGAAAAAGTTTGATTTTATTAAAAAATTCACAGGTATTAAATAAAAAAGGAGAAGAAATAAAAATGAAAGAAGTATATGAATTTTTAAAAGAAGCTGGAACATTTTATTTAGCAACATTTGATGAAGCCTTTCCTAGAGTAAGACCTTTTGGGGTTGTTTCTGATTTTGAAAATAAGCTTTATATTCAAACAGGTAAAAAGAAAGAAGTATATAAGCAAATTAAATATAATAATCATTTTGAAATCTCAGCCACTAAGGGCGATGAATGGATTAGAATAAATGGATTATTAATTGAAGATGATCAAGTTGAAGCGAAAAAATATATGTTAGATTTAAACCCAGTTTTAAGAAGTATGTATGATGAAAATGATGATAATACTGTAGTTTTTTATATTAAAGAAGGAGAAGCAACTATCTATAGTTTTACTAAACCTTCTAAAAAATATCGATTATAAGAATATAATAGTAAGTATTAAAAAAAGCGAATTTTATCGCTTTTTTTATTTACTACTATTTAAAATTATTTATCTAATCTTTAAGTGCTAATATTGGACATACATAGATATCTTCATTATATAAATAAGATTTATTTAAGTTAGCAACTAAAATAAAGAATCTTTTAAAACGATATCCTCTTTTTTCAGCAATATCTTTTTTTACCTTTAAGACTTTTTTAACACTTTCTTCAATGTCTTCTTTATTTAGAATAATATCTGCTCCAATATATTCATTAGTAATGTTAGATTTAAATACAATATCAAGTCCATTAAATAAATAATCTTGATAGTTATATAAATTAAATTCTTCATTATTTAATAGATATAATTTTAAATCTTTAATAGTTAAGCTTTTAAGCAAACTATCAAAGATATCTTTTAATATCGGAGTATTAATCTCATCTTTTAATAATTCAAGGGTGTAAACATTAATAGAAGTATCAAAATAACGTTTCTTTTGTACTTGTTTAATCTTGGTATATTTATTTAAAAAACTATATTCATCATCAGGAAGAGGACCAATATTATCAAATAAATATAATTTATTTAATAAATAGATATAACTATTAACCGTATTAGGTTCAATTTGATAGTTTTCATTATTATAAATATCATCAATTAAATACGCATTAGAACATAAACTACATTCATTTCTTGCTAAAGCTCGCATAACTCTAGAAATAGAAGAGATATTAATTAATGGATTATCAGCCTTTTTAAGTCGAGGTTCGATACTAATATAGTAATTTAATAAAAATTTATGAATTTCTTCTTCACTTAATTCTTTATTTAAATTGGTATAAGGAAAAGAACCTCTAAAAATAAGATCAATAAAAATATCTGTTCCATTTAAATTCCCTAAATTATCAGAAATAACGTAGTTTGAATGTAATATTTCGTTTAGGGAAATTGTTCCATTACTATGACCTGCTTCATAGTTTGATAAACCAATCATTTGGATCCTTTTAAAGAAGGATTCATCGATATCTTTATATGGTTTTTTAATTTTAGGAAGATAGGAAGAGGTTAATAAATAGTGGTAACCTTTCTTTAAAATTAAATCTTTATTTTGATTTAAAAAATCATATATTTCGAATTTTTGTTGAAATTCATCAATAAAATAAATGTTTGAACCATTATTTAAAGTGGGGTTAAGTAAGATATCTAATCCCTTTTCGTTAATGTCTTCAATTGTGATTATGTTTGGCTTTAAAAAAAGTGCGGCATCAGTTTTCCCAACTGCTAAGGGTCCTTCTAAAATTACCACCGGAAATTTAATGACGTTTTCTTTTAAGACTTTGTCAATATATCTCGGAACTCTTCGCTTATTTCCGTCCATTTTGATTCTCCAGTATTGCTCTAAATAAAGTTTATCATGCGGTAGATATAGGTCAATTTAAAATTTTAAGTTTTTGCGAAAAATTATTAAAAATGGTGACAAATTTTTATGATTTTACTGGATTTTTTTAGATTTTATTAAAAAAATCTTAAAATTTAATAAAATAATCACTATTTGTGTTCACCCCTAAACTAACAAAATGTCGACAAGGGGTGAGGTAATTTTTATTACATATATAAAAACGTTTTTATTTAAAAAATTATTCACATTAAATTTAATGTAAGCGGTAGAAGGTGAAGAAATTTGTCACCATTTGAAATATTTATGGGAAATTTAAATATAGAATTTATATTTTTGGATTCTTAAAGATTATTTATTGTCTTTCCTTTATAATGTCGATATGGGAGAAGAAGTTGTTTTAAAAAATAATAAGAAAGGATTATTTAAAGATTTAAATAAATTAGAAAAATTTTTAATGACTCTTTATTTAATTGTTTCAATATTAATTTATATAGTAATTATAGTCTTAGATATTTTAGAAAATTACCACTTATCTTTTTCTTTTAAATTTAATGCGGTTATAATTAATGCTTTATATGCGCTATTTGTTCTTCTTTATTCTTATAAACTAAATAATTTAATGGTTTTATTTAATTTTTTAGGATTACTTTTAACTATTGGTTCAGATTATTTTTTAGGATATAGGTCCGATAGCGAAAGCGGGATAATTATGGGACTTTTTATTTTTATATTAGTCCAAATTCTTTATTTTATAAGAATATTTATCTATTTAAATAAGAAAGAAAAGAAACTTTATTTAATGCTTACTATTTTTATAAGATTATTCGTTATTTTTATAAAGACAATATTAGTAAGAAATCTATTTGATAGTATTTATTATAATCCAATTTATATATTGGCAGTTGTCTATTTTTTACTTATTATCATGAATTTCGTTGATAACATGTATATTTCTATAAAATTTGATAGAAGATATTTGTTATTGGCTTTAGGATTTTTACTTTTTATCTTTTGTGACATTAATGTTGGATTAAACTTTTTAGTTAATCATAGATACATTTATTTTTTAATTTATCTATTTTATATACCTTCTCAAATTTTAATTGCCTTATCTTCAAACCTTGAAAATAAACCTATTAATAGGTAATTTATATTAAAAAAAAAGAAATCATATTATGATTAATATTGATAAATTATTAGAGGAAAAAGTTGTTATAACTAAAGAAGATGTCGAATATTTAGCAGATAATTATGAAACTGGAGAAGGGATTTATTCCGACATAAAGAAAAATTATAATCCAAACACTCTTTATTCACTTACATATTTCTACGCTTCAGGAATTTCAAGTCAATGTGATTTTTCAGAAGAAATCGGTGAAGAAGAGCTCCTTTTCTCAATAAGACTTTTAGTTAATTAATATCAAAATTATAAAAATTATAAAGGTAATAATGTTGGGATTAAGGAAGATGGATACTATAATTTTCCTGATATATGCACCAAAATCGCTTCTTTTTATCCACCTTTTAAAGAACATTGCCGGGAAGGAAAACAACCAAAAGTTAAATTAAGTAAAGAGAATTGTAAAAAATTATTATTAGAAGCATTAGAAGAAAATCCAGGAAATAATTATGCTTACTTTTTATTAGCAAGATTTACTCTTTTAGAGGATAAAGGCTTTAAACGAACTGAAAAAGCAAAAGAATATTTATTAAGAATTCGTCATTATGAATCTGAAGAAGAAAAAACTTACTTCTATGACGCCTGTGATTTTGATGTAACAGCAGTTGATTTTGTAGAAGCTGCTTTAGGGTGTTTACGCAATTATGACTTTATAGATTGCTTTAAGTTATTAAAAGCAGGTTATGATTTTGAAAAAGATTATGAAGATGAAGATAAATTCATCCCAGTTATATATTATTTAGTTGCCACTTATATGGATGGTATTGGAACAAAAGTTAATATGAATAAGGCTAAAAAATTAATTGAGGAACTTTTAATTATTTATAATAAAAACAAATATGCTAAAGAAATAGATGAAATAGTTTCTAAAGATCCATTAGGAATTATTGATAAATATTTTAGCTTAAAAGATTCAGCAAAAAGTTAAAAAACTCACGAGAAATCGTGAGTTTTTTATTAGAATAATAGCCTTTAAATTTATTAGTTAGCGTAATTATCAAAGTAGCCTTGGATATAAACAATAGGAGTACCTTTATCGCCACTTCCGCTAGTAAGATCTGCTAAAGATCCAAGCAAATCAGTAATTTGGCGAGGAGTAGTACCTTCACTAACCATATTTCCAACTAAAGAAGCTTCTTTTTCTTTAATCTTTTTAATCATTGCTTCTTTTAATTCTTCGCCATTTAAATCCTTAAATTCATTATCTGCTAAGAATTTAAGTTTTAATTCATTTGGAGTTCCTTTTAATCCGCTTGTAAAGCCAGGAGAAACAACAGGATCTGCTAATTCCCAAATTTTACCTTGAGGATCTTTAAAAGCTCCATCTCCATAAACCATAACTTCAACATGTTTAGAAGTTAATTCGAGTAATTTGGCTTGAACTTTTTCGACTAATTCTTGGCAATTAATTGGGAATAATTTGATCTTTTCCTCACTAGCTTTATTAGAACCGAGCAATCCATAACTTGGATTATACCCACTATTATTAATTGATTCAGTTAAGATATCATCAAGCGAATAAACATTTTCTCCACCATTATTTAATAATAATTTTTTGGTTCTTTTTCTAGTATGGATATCAGCATTAATTACATTTTTAGTATGTTTTAAAACTTCGAGTGGATTATTTGAGAAAATAATTTCAACCTCACTCCCAGATTCTTTAATTAAAGAAGAGTAGTACTCAACATAATCAACACCTGTAAATTCATGAACATTATTTTTAAACAATTCACGATATTTTTCTAAAGTTAAGGTATCAACATACGGATTAATTCCATGTTGATCTAAATCTTCAACCCTTACTAAGTGGTTACCTACTTCATCACTAGGATAAGATAAAACAAGTACAATTTTTTTAGCAGCTAAAGCAATTCCTCTAAGTAAAATTGCAAATCTATTTCTTGAAAGAATTGGGAAAATAACGCCTAAATCATCGATTCTTTCATCCTTTCCTTTATTAAATTTTTTTAATAAGTCATCTCTTATATCAAGAGTTGTAGCATAGTTACCTTGACTTCTAGCAACAATTGATTCAGTGATACAGACTACGTCTTTATCATGAATCTCAAATCCTTCATTTTTAGAAGCTTCAATGATACTGGTTGTAACAATATCAATTAAGTTATCTCCTTCTTTAATAATTGGAGCTCTAATTCCTCTAGAAGTAACTCCGACTTTTCTTTCTGACATATAAAAATCCCCTCCTTTAAAACGCTTATGTTTTATTTATATATGCAAAGTTTATTTATCACTATTTATTAGCTTTCATCGATATTTTCATCTTTTTTATCTCTAATAAATTTAATATCAGAATAGTATAACTTTTTTATTTTCTTAAATTTTCGTCTTTGGACAGGGGTAATTAAAAAGAAGACATCAGCAGCTTCCCAAATAAATACCCAACAAATAATTGAAATCACTTCACTCAAAGTAAAGTGAAAGACATAATCGCTAATTAAATAAGCAATTAAAAAGATTATTCCAATAAAAAGAAGCGCTAATGAAATGAAATAATTTCTTCTTATTTCAATTTTTAATTCGCTTCCTTTATCAATGAATTCGTTTTTAAAGTTTTGTTTTAAAAATTCTTCTTCCACATTATTTATTGATTCATCTAAATGAACTCTTACTTCAAGTTTACTTTTTTTATCGGTATGGTGGGTGTTTTTAAATAGATATTCATAAATTTCATCATTTAGTTGGGATTTACCTGAATATTCTTCAAAAAGATTATCGCTTTTTAAATATAAATCGACGATTTTATCTTTAGAGGCTGCTCGATGGAGAATTTCATCAACTTTATCATCGATTTTTTCTTCGATATTTATGTTTTTTTCTTTTTCGTTTTCCACGTCTTTAATTATAAAGTAAATAAGAAAAAATGTTTAATATATTATTTTAAAAATTCTTACTTTTTGAAAATTAAGAATTTATGAACATTATTAAATGTTATTTAATAATAAATCGAAACTCACCATTTATTATTAACCTAAATTAGTATAAAATTAGAGAGTTGTTGAAGGTAACAACAAATATTTTAATTAACTTTAGAAAAGAATATTAGATTGGGTAATGAAGTATTAACTAATCTAATTAACAATAATTAATTTAGTAAAAAGTATTTTAAGTAGAAAATGAAGGAGAGTTTATGACAAGAAAATACGTTTTTGGTTCAATCGCATTAGTTTTTGCATTATTAGCTTTTGGATGTCTATTTTTACCTTTTTATAATGCATACTTTAATGGAACAATTGGAAATAATACCCTTGTAGGAAGTATTAATGTAAGTGGTATTGCTTTTGCGTTAGGATTATATGTTAGCGGAACTGTTGATTTTGCAAATAGACAATTCACCGCATACATGCAACCATCAGTTTTAATCGTTGCAATCTTAATTATTTTAATCATTGCTGCTTGTATTATTTCAATTGCATATAAAAATAAATTAACTTTCTTATTCTGTATTTTAAATGTAATTATTTCAGGCGTTAGTTTATTAGTTGCTATTTTAGCATTTACTTCAACCCTTCATATTAGTGTTTCTAGTATGCCTGGATTTATAAATGAAACTATGGGTGTAGGAGCAATATTATGTGGTATTTGCTTACTTATTACCTGCATATTTGCCGTTTTACTTACAGTATTCACCTATTTTGAATATAAATTCCAAATCGAACAAATCAAAAGAAAAGAATTACTTGCTAATCCAGAACTTGCTGGCGTTTTAAGCAATATGTCTTATCTTCCTTTCTTTAATGTTAAAGTTGAAGATATCGATACCTCTTTCTTAACCAAGCAAAAGGATCAAGAAAATCAAAATATTGCTCAAATTGGACAATTAAGTGATGAAGAAATTAAAAAAGCACAAAAATTAGATAAAGAAACTAATTTAGAAGCTCATGTTGTCCGTGCAGAAGAAGCACAAGTTGGAGAACCTAACTTAGAAGAAACAATTATTGCTGGATCATATGAAGAAGATTCCATTGAAGCTAAAGAAATGGAAACAAAAGAAAATAAAGAACAAGTTAATTCCTTCATCAAAACTGAAAGGGTTAATAGCGAAGATGCTGATCCAAAAACTAAATTTGAATCTAAATTAGACGAATTAAAGAAATTATATGATTCAGGAATTATCAGCGAAGAAGAATATAATTCCTTAAAAGATAAGCTTTTAAGAGAATATTTCAGTTCTAAATAGTTAGGGAGGAGACAAAAAGATTATGAAAAGAAGATCAAAATTAATTACAACCTTGCTTATTTCATCAATGTTAACAGGAATTACTTTAATTTCCTGCGGAAATTCATACCCATTCTATGAACCAATCGTTAATCAATATCGTGTTAGATGGTTCTCAAACGAAGAATTAACAACACTTTTATATGAAACAACTGTTTGGGAAGGCGAAAATGCAACTTACCCATCAGATTTAGGAACTCCTACCTATGAAGGAACCGACCCAAAATATGAATGGACATTCACTAACTGGAGTCATTTAACCAACAATGTTACTGAAAATATGGATGTTTATGCTATTTTCACACCAACATTAAAAACATATACAATGACTTATTTAAAAGAAGATGATTCTGTTTATAAAACTTTAGAAGTTGATGCTGGCACAAAAGTTAGTGAAATCGAGCATCCAGCTGGACCTGCTAAAGATTCAGATAATCAATATTCTTATACCTTTAAGGCTTGGGAAACAACTGTTAGTAATGATTCAGAAGTTTTATCCGATTTAACATTTACTCCTGTCTATGACAGAACTAACAGAGTTTATAAAGTTTATTTCATGAATGGTGATGGCACAGAGTTAGCTTCTCAAGAAGTTGAATATGGTGGTTACGCAGAAATTCCAGAAGGAATTACTCCAACTTCAGTCGCGACTGCAAACACAGAAGATTACGACACCGAATTTACTAAACAATTTACAGGCTGGTCTCCTAACCCATTAACCACACCAATTACTCAAAATACTGAATTTAAGCCAACTTTCTCCGAAAACGATGTTACCGTTAGATCTTATCAAGGTAAAATTGTTGATGCTTACACGGCTTTAACAGAAAGCGAGCAAGACTATACCTATGGAACCGAACAAATTAAAGTCAAAGAATTAGATTCTGCTACTAGTGTTGATGAGGCTAGTGTTTCTAAAGTACATGTTAATTTTGGTTTTACTAATGGCGGAGCTAATCATCAAACAAGAGTATTTATTTATGAAGGAGAAGCAGAAGTTTCATTACAATCAGGAGCATCCGATGCAACTTCTTCAGACGCCATCAGCGGTAAAATATCCTTCGTTTCTGTGTTTAATAAAAACGGCGTTCTTGATGAAGGAACAGATGTTATTTTTGAACAAACTCAATTTGAAAACCCTATAACTATGACTTGGGATAATTTAGATTTAAGTGTTAGTTCTTCAAACTTTGAATTACCATCTTATACAAATGATTCTGTTATTAAATCAAATATTGATACTACCGGGTCATCCACTGACAATTACGAAGTATCTTTATATCATACTGCACGCGCAATTTACGCAAACTTTGTTGAAGATGCTACTAACACTTTCTTCTCAAGCGTTAGCCTCAAGACACCTTATTAAATCAGAGACATCCACAACTTGTGGATGTTTTTTTTACAAGAAGAAGTATTCACATTTAGTTTCCGCGCGGAAACTTTGTAAAATATTTAACGCTTACTTTAATACTTAGTAAGAAATAAAGTAAGCATTAAAATTAATGCAAGAATCTGTTTATTTTATTTTTTCGTTTCTCTATAATATTTTTTGATTTAGAAAAAGAAGGTTTTTATATGGATTTTTCAAGTTTAAGACACCAAACAGATTCAAATTATTCTTATCCAAATAGTAATAATACAATTAACTTAATATTAGTAACTAAAAAGAATGATAATTTTAAGAAAGTCTTTCTTGTTTATCATGAAAAATATAAATTCACTAGAAGCGATGAACACTATGAAGTTGAGTTAACTTCTAAAGAAAGTGATGCATATAATGATTATTATAAAATCACGATAGCGGTCAATGATTTAAGATTTGGATACGTTTATAAATTTATAGATCATGATGATAAAATATATTACTATCATGAAAACGGAATTGAAAAAGAAGAGGACTTTAACTTTAAAGAAACTCATTATGATTTTTTCCAAGTTCCTTTCATTAATCCAATTGATGTAACAAGGGTTAATGAAAAGTTTAAAAATCGTGTATTTTATCAAATTTTTGTAGATAGATTCTTTAGACCGGTTGATGCTAAAGAAAATACTAGAATTAATATTAAATGGAATGATAATAATGAAATTACTCCTAGAACTATTGCAGGAGGAACCTTAAAAGGAATTACTCAAAAATTAGATTATTTAAAAGAATTAGGTATTTCAGGAATCTATTTAACTCCTATTTTTGAAGCGTATTCTAATCATAAATATGAAACGTACGATTATTATACGATTGCTAGTGATTTTGGAACTAAGGAAGATTTAAAAGAATTAGTAGAAAAAGCCCATAAATTAGATATTTTAATTGTACTTGATGGAGTATTTAATCACGTTGCTTTTTATCACCCTTTCTTTGAAGACGTTTTAACTTATGGGAAAGAATCTAAATACTATAACTACTTCATGATTCATAATAATGATATAGAAGTAACCCTAAAAAAGAAAAATTTTGAAAGTTTTGGCTATGGTTTTCAAATGCCAAAACTTAATATGTCTAATCTAGAAGTGCAAGAATATTGTGTAAATGTTTTAAAGTATTATAAAAAAGAATTTAATATTGATGGATTTAGACTTGATGTAGCAGATGAAGTTGCTCATTCTTTTTGGAAATACGCTAATAGAGAACTTAAAAAGATTGATAAAGATAATTTCATGATTGCTGAAAACTGGCATGATGCACATTTATATTTAGATAATAACGATGAATTTGATAGTGTTATGAATTATTCGTTGTTAAGTTATATTTTAAAATATGTTGCTGCTAATAAATTAACTAGTGAAGAATTTAAAAATGGATTAGTTAACCTTAAATATCGCTATAAAGAGAATACCAATCATAACTTATTAAATCTTCTTGATAGTCATGATACTAAAAGATTTTTAAACTATTGTGATAAAAATGAAGATAAGTTTCTTTTAGGATTTTCCATTCTCTTTTTATGCAATGGCACCCCTATGATTTATTATGGCGATGAAACTGGACTAAGTGGAGAACACGATCCACATTGTAGAAAGATGTTTAACCGGGAAGATACTGATGTCTATAATAAAAAAATAAGCGATAAAATGCGCAAAATTATCGATTTAAGAAATAAGGAACTATTAAATGGATATGACTTTAAAATTGATTATATTAAAGAAAAAGATTATTTAGAAATTACTCTTTCTAAAGATGAAGGAAATAAGGTAATTAAAGCTTTAATTAACTATAACTATAAGAATCCAAAAACTATTAATCTTATAGATTTAATTCCTAATACTTCTGAAATTCTTTATTCGTTAAATTATGATAATAAAGAAAAAGACCTATTTAATTTAGGAATAGTGGTATTTAAAAATTAAGTATTATAAAAACCCTATAAACTGGTTATCAGCTTATAGGGTTTTATTTTTTAAAACTTAGTATTTATTCCTACTATTTTTCAATTTCATCGATATAATCGACAATTTTTGATAAGGAAGTAATGGTTTCTTCTTTTCCATTATTAACAACTAATAATGTTGGAGCACTCATTACGTGATATTTAGAAACTAAATCTTCACTCTTAGATGCATCAATTTCTTCAAATTCAATGTTCTTTTCTTTAAAGATATCTTCAACCATCTTACAGTTACTACATGTTGGAGTAACAAATAATTTATATTGGATGTTTCCATCTTTTGTATTATCGACATCTAATTTGACATCATGTTCAACACCTTTATTTTCATTAAAGATAGGAGAAGAAGTTTTAATTTCTTCGATAGGTCCTTTATGTTTTAAAACTGAAGTATTGATGTTGTAAGTTTTTCTTTCTTTGAATTCTTGGCTCTTACCAACATTCCAGTTTTGAACTGGGCGGTAATATCCAGTAATTCTAGAATAAACTTCAGTTTTTTGATGACAATGAGGACATTCATAGCGTTCACCAATTAAGTATCCATGTTCTTTACAAACAGAATATGTTGGAGACATGGTGTAATAAGGAAGTTTATAATTTTCAGCAATCTTTCTGACTAAATTAGCTGTTGCTTTCCAATCTGGTAATTTTTCACCTAAGAAGGTATGGAAAACAGTACCAGAGGTGTAAAGAGTTTGTAATCTATCTTGAATATCAAGGGCACTAAAGACATCGTCAGTATAAGAAACTGGGAGGTGAGAAGAGTTGGTGTAATATGGTCTTCCATCTTCCATTCCGCTAGTAATAATATCTTTAAATCTTTCCTTATCATGTTTTGCTAATCTATAGGCTGTTGATTCAGCTGGAGTAGCTTCAAGGTTATATAAATCTCCGTATTCTTCTTGATATTTAACAAGTCTTTCTCTCATGTGATTTAAAACATTAACAGCAAAATCTTGAGCTTCTTTATGAGTTAAATCACATCTTAACCATTTAGCATTTAAACAGCATTCATTCATACCGACAAGTCCAATAGTAGAGAAGTGGTTATTGAATGTTCCTAAATAGTGTTGAGTATAAGGATATAAGCCAGCCTCTAAGAGTTTAGTGATGACTTCTCTTTTCATCTTTAAGCTTCTTGCGGCAACATCCATTAAATGATCAAGTTTTTTATAGAACTCTTCTTCGTTATTAGATAAATATGCAAGTCTTGGTAAATTGAGCGTAACAACACCAACACTACCTGTAGATTCGCCACTTCCAAAGAAGCCGCCTGATTTCTTTCTTAATTCTCTTAAGTCGAGTCTTAATCTACAGCACATACTTCTAACATCGCTTGGTTCCATATCACTATTGATATAGTTAGAGAAATATGGAGTTCCGTATTTAGCGGTCATTTCAAATAATAATTTATTATTTTCAGTTTCACTCCAGTCAAAATCTCTAGTAATAGAGTAAGTAGGAATTGGATATTGGAAGCCTCTGCCATTAGCGTCGCCTTCAATCATGGTTTCAATAAATGCTTTATTGACCATATCCATTTCTTTTTTACAATCCTTATATTTATAAGGCATAAGTTTTCCGCCAACAATACAGTATTCTTCTGCTAAATCTGGTGGAACAACCCAGTCGAGGGTAATATTTGTAAATGGAGCTTGAGTTCCCCATCTAGATGGGATATTTAAACCAAAAACAAAGGATTCAATGCATTTTTTGGTTTCTTCATAAGTTAAGTTATCTTCTTTAACAAATGGAGCTAAATAGGTATCAAAAGAGGAGAATGCTTGAGCACCAGCCCATTCGTTTTGCATAATACCAAGGAAGTTAACCATTTGGTTACAAAGGGTTGATAAGTGTTTTGCTGGAGCACTAGTGATTTTACCTCTAACTCCGCCTAAACCTTCTTTAATTAATTGTTTTAAACTCCAACCAGCACAATATCCACTTAACATTGATAAATCGTGTAAATGAATATCAGCATTACGGTGAGCGTTAGCAATTTCTTCGTCATAAACTTCATGTAACCAGTAGTTTGCAGTAATTGCACCACTATTTGATAAAATTAAGCCACCAATTGAATATGTGACAGTTGAGTTTTCTTTAACTCTCCAGTCGATATTGTTTAAGTATTGGTCAACTGTTTTCTTATAGTCTAAAGTTGTTTCTTTAATATTTCTGATATTTTCGCGATTTTTTCTATATAAAATATAGCTTCTAGCAACATCACTATAGCCAGCTTCCATTAAAGTTTCTTCAACTAAATCTTGGATTTGTTCAACTGTAATAAGTGAAGAATCGGTTTTAGTTGGGAATTTGGAAGTAACTTTTAAAGCTAATAAATCGATAATATCTTCATCAACTCTACGATCTACTGATTCAAAAGCTTTTTTAATAGCATTACTGATTTTGTTAAGTTCAAAGTCAACAGTTTTGCCATCTCTTTTAACGACTTTAATCTTGGTATAGCTCATAAATTTCTCCTTTTTTATAGTTAACCCTTTATTTTTAATATACCTATTTGCCTACTATTCTTTTCTTAAATAAGCATACATTTATTAATCAATGCCTCTTAATTCACACGGAATTGAGTATTCATCAATAACGATTCTTTTAAATTCTTCTAAGATTTCTTTATTCCGTGAAGAATATCCCTCTTTGACGATATTAAATTCATTCTTTTTGAATTGTTGGAGGAAATATCTTTTACTTCCTTTTAACAATTCTCCAATTTTTCTAATATCTCCATGACTATGTAATTCCTTAACGATAGTGGTTCTAAATTCATAGTCGATATCGCTATTTTTAATATATTCTATTGAGGAAGTGATGTTTTTGATGCCGATTTCATTTAATCCAACTGTAGTATGATATTTTTCTAAAGAGTTTTTAATATCCATAGCGATATAATCAACAAGTTTTAGATCAATAATCTCTTTTAATTTGGAAAACAAGTAGCCGTTGGTATCTAACTTAACTTTATATCCTAATTCTTTAACTTTTTTTATAAATGGAATTAGATCTTTTTGAAGTAAAGGCTCTCCTCCAGTGATACAGATTCCATCCAATAAACCAACTCTTTTCTTTAAAAAGTCTAAGATTTCACTTTCATCAATGATTTCGTTATTAGAGGGAGCTATAACGAGTGACGAATTGTGACAATATGGACATCTAAAGTTACAACCGTTAGTAAAGAAGGTAGCAGCTGTATATCCTGGAAAGTCTAATAAAGTTAATTTTTGATAACCTACAATTTCAATCATTTTCTTACTTTCTATCTAAAATAGCGGATATAAAAGTATCTTTAACAGTTCTTAAAATTGAGAGTTAAATAAAAATTAATGTTTTTATTTTATTATTCTTAATTTAAAGCAAAGCTAAAATTACTTTACGTTCAATATTGTATCTCAAAAAAGAAAATAGATAAAGATATTTGCTTACAAATTTTTTCAAGTTTTAAATATTTTAACAATTATTGTTAAAATATTTATTTTCAATTTATCGCATTATTTTTTCATTAAATTTCTTTTAAAAAAATCGGTAAAAAATTCTTCAATTTTTAGTGGTAGTTAATTAGTGAATAACTAGTAGTTTTCTAGTAGTTTTCTAGGAGCAAATTGGGTAAAAAATTAGGAGTTAGAAAAAACTTATAGAAAAATTAGCGACAATATATTATTATTATGGGGCTAAAGATATGGTTCGCTAGCTCAGCTGGCAGAGCAACTGACTCTTAATCAGTGGGTCCGGAGTTCGAATCTCCGGCGAATCACCATCAAATAAATTAAAAGTTGGCCTAATTGGCCAACTTTTTATTATCTATAATTAACAATTTTTATATAATAATTGCTATGAGCTGGGATAATTTTTTTAATAGCATAAAGACTAAAGATTACTATCAAGAATTAATGAAATTTATTGATAAAGAATATTTAGAGAATGTTTGCTATCCTCCAAAAGAGTTGATTTTTAATGCGTTTAAACTAGTAGATCCTAAGGATATTAAGGTAATAATCATTGGTCAAGATCCATATATTCATAAAGGAGAAGCTATGGGTTTAGCCTTTAGTGTAAATGAAGGAATTAAACTCCCCCCATCTTTAAGAAACATCTATAAAGAAATAGAAAATGAATTTAATATAGCTATGGATTATAATTCAGGGGATTTAACTTATTTAGCTAAACAAGGAGTCTTCTTAATTAATCCAATTTTAACGGTTAGAGAAGGTAAATCCTTATCTCATAATAACGCCTTATACCAAGAATTATTTAAAGATTTATTCGAGTATATCGATACTTTTTTAACTCAACCTCTAGTAATAATGTTATGGGGAAATAAGGCTAAAGAATATAAAAAATATATTACAAATAAAAATAAAAATATGCTTGTTTTAGAATCTTCTCATCCGTCTCCATTAAGTGCAAATCAAGGAGGTTGGTTCAATTCAGGAATATTTATTAAAACTAATGAATATTTAGAAAAAAATAATATTAAAAAGATTTCATGGGCTAACTCCATCTTTCATCTTGACTAATCTTAATCTATAATTATTTTTGTAGATAAAGTTATGGGGGCTTGTGATACAGGCTGAGATAAAAGTAGTTACTTTTGACCATTTAACCTGATCTAGGTAATTCTAGCGTAGGTAAAACTCTTTTTTATTGGATAAAACTAATTAAATAGTAGTCCTTAAAAATAATTAAAGAATTAACTACCTAAGAATTATCAGGTAGTTTTATTTTTCTTTAATTTAATTTAGGAGGGATATATTTATGATAGATGAAATTAAAAAAGAAAATGATATTACTGATAATTCTTCGACAACAGTATCGAATAAAAAGTTTGATATTTATCGAGGAATTATAGGAATAGTTTTACTATTGGCAACTTACATATTTTTAGTTACTGATGGTTTTACGCTTTCAACTTTAAATGAAGAAGAAGTCACTCTTTCTTTATTTGATGCAATATTTGGAAATAGTGAATTAAAAATAGGATTAAATCCAATTGGATTAACTAGTTTTATTTTAATTTCTTGTGCAACTTTGTTATTTATTGTTGGATTTATTTTTAAAATAATAGGAAATAAAAAAGCATCAAACAGCTTATTTATTTCTTCATCAATTACATTATTTCTAGGATATATTTTCTATTTAGCAATTATTTATACATTTTATTATGTAGTTCCAGGAGCTAGTGAGATTATACCTTCTGAATATGGGATATATTTTGTTACTCCATCAATGATAATTTATTCGGTAATTATCGCAATTTCTTTAATTATGATTTTAGCTTCTATTGAAAGAAAAGATGGCAGTAAATTTAAGGTAAAAGAGATTTCAGAATTAGCAATGATGGTTGCTTTAGCAATAGTTTTAGATCAATTTGTAAAAATTCCAATTGGTTCTACCGGAGGAAGTATTAACTTTTCCGCTTTTCCTTTAATGATATATGGGATTAGACATGGCTTTCTTAAAGGAATATTAGCTAGTTCAATCATTTTTGGAATTATTACGAATTTAATAGATGGTTATGGTCTTTTATGTTATCCATTTGACTATTTAATTGCCTTTTTAGGATATGGGTCTAGTGGCTTATTCTATTACATTTTTAAGTCCACTATTTTTAAGAATAAATCGAGCGAAAATGACAATTTAATTTTGATTATTATCTCTTTAATTTTAGGAGCAATCACCTTATTTATTATAAGAATGATTGGTTCAACCATGTCTTCGATGATTCTTTGGGAATATGAACTTGGCGCTGCTTTACTTTATAACATTTTATATGTTGGTCCTAGTGCCTTGGGATGTTTAGTAATTTCATTACTTTTATCTCCTGTTATCAATATGATTAATAAAAGGCAAAAAACTTCTTATTTAGAAAAATTAGCATAATTACCCCTTTTATAAATAAAAGATAAAATGCGATATTTATCGCATTTTTTCTTTATATAAAAACAAGTTAAAATGCTTTATAATTATATGGGTACGATTTTCTTTTAATATTTAATTAATAAATATTAAAGAAATGTAGAAAAAGTATTGATTTCTCTAGGAGGTAGTTAAAAAATGGGATTTAAAAAAGCCAAAACAAAAGAAGAATTAGAACAAGAGGCTTTATTAGCAAGTCAAAATAGTCAAGAATTAGTCGATGAAAACGGCGAAAAAATAGAAACTAACGATAAGGTTGATGAACAAGGCTATGTTATTGAAGATGGAGTAAGTGAAACTATTGAAAGTAGTGAAAAAGAAAAAAGTTTAGCCGAAAGAATCAACGAAAAAAGAAATGAACACATTAAATACACTAAAAAATTAAAGATTATCAACTATGTTGTTACAGGTGCATTATTTGTAGTTTTAGTTATTTGTTTAGTTTTAGCCCTCACTTTAGGTAATAGTAGCGATGGAAATAATTCTTATGTCACAATTATCGTTTTAGTTGTCGCAGTTTTATTACTTATTGGTACTTTTGTATTTTCTAAACTTCAAAGAAAACAAATCGATAAAAGTGGCAACACATATGCAATGTTTATTTATGAAGAAGCTTATAAAATTATCTATGATGTCGAAAATAGTGAATCTAAATTTAAAGATGTCACTTTCAATTTAAAAGAAAATGTTAACGACATCTTCTTAGATGCAAGAATGTATACCAAAATTAATCAATTTAAAGCTTTAAATGTTATTGGCGGCAAAGCTTTAGTTAATGATGGCAAAGAAGTTGAATTTAAAGCTTTCGATTGTGCTGCAATTACTGCTGAAAAAGGCCAAAGAGGTCCAAAGTTTGTCGGAAGAGTTTTTGTTTTCGATTTTACCGATAAATATGAAAGTGGTATGAGAGTTTTATATCAAAAAAAGGGTGGAAAACTTTCTATTTCAGTCGATGATATTGAAGATTTAACCTGTATCGAAAACAATCCAAAATACATTTATTATGTTTCAAAACCTGAATATAAAAATGTTTTATGCTCTAAAAGCATCAAACTTATTAATTCAATCAAATTAGATAAAAATATTATCGATGTAATTTGCGCAATAAATAATAACAAGTTATATATTGGAATCGATTATGCCGATGAATTTATCAATCTTCCTACTGATACTCCATATAACGAATCAATTATTAGTAAAGCTAAAAAAGATGTCGAAACAGTCACTGAAATTGTTGAAGCAATTTATCACACTAATAAAGATGTTGAAAAGATTGAAGATGTAGTTAGCGAAAATAAGGAAGAAGCTGTTAAAGAAGAAACTCAAGAAAATAAAGAAAATACCGTAAATAAAGAATAACTTTAAGCTTTATTTTGTGTTTAAGGAGAAAATATGGAAGCAAGCTTGAAGGGTAAATGGATCGAAGTCCAAGGTTATAAACATGATGGTTCCTTACATCGAATTTGGGATAAGGTTTATGTTATTGAGGAAACTAAAGATTATATTGTTGTAGTTTCTAAGAAAACTAAAGTTATCGAACATGATTTTAGAATGCGGACCACAAAAGAACCAGCAGTCATGGTATTTTTCAAGGACAAATGGATGAATGTTATCTCGATGTTTAAAAAAAGTGGTATAACTTATTATGTTAATTTAGCATCCCCATATATTAAGGATAATAACCGTCTAAAATATATAGATTACGATCTAGATTATAAGTTATATCCTACCAACGATATCCGTTTAATTGACGTAAAAGAATATGGATATCACCGTAAAAAATATCAATATAGTGACGAAATTGATCAGATTTTAAAATATAACATCAAGAAAATTCGTAAATTAATGGAAAATCACGAATTCCCATTTATTGATGAAAAAATTAAAGAATATTACGAAGAATTTTTAAAAGAAGAAGAGATTTCAAATAAAAATAAAAGTATAAATAGATAAAATATATGGAAAACAAAGACGTAGAATTATTAAGCAAATCAATTATAGATACCAATAAAATTGGAGAAATTATCGCAAAACATTTAAAAGAAAAAGATGTAATTCTTTTAAGTGGAGATTTAGGAGCAGGGAAAACCTCTTTAACTAAAGCTATCGCTAAGGGGTTAGGAATTAAAGAGGAAGTAAATTCCCCTACCTTTAATATTTTGAAGTGTTATTTTAAAGATACTAACGATTCAAAATTAAGTCTATACCATATCGATGCTTATCGACTTGAAGATGTTAATGAAGAAAATAAAAATATTGGTTTAGAAGAAGTAATTGATGGAGATGGAGTCGCAATTATTGAATGGCCTCAATTTATTGAAGAATTTATTGATAAAAATCTATCATTAAATATTCAAATTACTATCAATAATATCGATAATTCTCGTAATTTTAATATATCTACTATTTCTAATAGATACGATGAATTAATTTGTGATTTAATTAGAAATTTTAAATAAAAAGAAGGGAAAAAGAAAAAATGAAATACTCTTTATTACTTGATACTTCAAATAAATTATTAGTAGTTGGGCTAGCAAAAAACGACGAAGTCATCGATTCAATTATATATGAATGTTTTCAAAGACAATCAGAGTTTATGATTTTAAAGATTGAAGAAATCTTAAAAAGAAATAATGTCGAACCTAAAGAAATTGGCGAAATAGTCGTTACTTTAGGACCTGGAAGCTATACGGGAATTAGAATCGCATTAACTATTGCAAAAATCTATAGTTATACCCTCAACATTCCTTTATATGCCATTTCTTCTTTATATATATTAAAGGATAAGAATAACCCTTCGATTTGTTTAATGAATGCAAGAAGTAAAAGAAGCTACATCGGGGTTTACGAAAATAATAAGGTCTTATTAAAAGACCAAGTTATGAAAAACGAAGATGTAATCGAATATATTGCTTCCCATAAAGATTATAAAGTGTGTGGTGATATTGAATATCTTTTCGATTCCAACTTTAATTTAGAAAATAATAAGGACGAAATTGTTTTAAATCCAGACCTTTTAAATAACATGTTAGAAGGAAAAACTTTAGAAAATAGTAGGGTAGAAAATATTCTTTCCCTAAAAGCGATTTATTTAAAAGATTAATGGTTTATGAAAATAACTCTTTTACATTTAAATAAAGAAGAAATCTTAAAAAATAAGGATTTAATCGTTAATTCTTTAATTGAAATTGAGAACACTTCATATAATGAAGGATTAAAAGAACACGAAATTAAATACGAATTAATCGAAAATCCAGTGAGCGAATTTATTATTGCTATTGATAAAGAAAATAGCGATAAAATCGTTGGATATTTAGATTTTTGGATTACTTTTGATTCTGCAACTGTGTTTAAAATAACGGTCTTAGACACCTATAGAAAATTAGGAATTGGGACCATATTAATAAATAAAAGTTTAGAAATTTTAAAAGAAAACGAAGTTTTATACTATACACTTGAAGTTAGAGAGTCTAATACAAATGCGATAAATCTCTATAAAAAGTGTGGTTTTAAAGAAATTGTAAAAAAAGACAAATATTATAAAGATGGCGAAGATGCCATCTATATGGTGAAAGGAATTTATGGGTAACTTAAAAAAAGATGAAATTATATTAGGAATTGAATCAAGTTGTGATGAAACTGCAATTGCTATTATTAAAAATGATGAATTAATAGCAAATGTAATTTCTTCCCAAATTGAAGTCCATCAAAAATACGGCGGAGTTATGCCAGAAATTGCTTCTAGACTTCATTTAGAAAATATCGCTGTCGTTTTAGATAGCGCTTTAAAAAAAGCAGATATTAAAATGGAAGATGTTTCTGCCATTGCTTTTACTCGTGGGCCTGGATTAATCGGAGCTTTACATGTAGGACTTCAAGCTGCTAAAACTTTATCTTTAATTTATAACATTCCTTTAATTCCTGTTCATCATTTAGCAGGTCATATATATGCGAATGAATTTGTAGAAAAGGTAGAATTTCCTTTACTTGCTGTTGTAGTAAGTGGCGGAAATACTGAGCTAGTTTATATGAAAGACCACTTTGATTTTGATATTATTGGCGAAACTAAAGACGACGCAATCGGAGAAAGTTTCGATAAAGTTGCAAGAGTTTTAGGACTCCCTTATCCAGGAGGAGTTGCGATTGATAAACTATCAAAAGAAGGAAAACATACCTATAAATTACCTACTCCACTACATGATGATTCATTAAATGTATCATATTCTGGACTTAAAACCGCAGTAATTAATCTTATTCATAAAGAAGAAGTTAACAGCAACGAAATTAGAGTTGCTGATATGGCTAAATCATTCCAAGATGTCGCGGTTAATGAAATCATTTTAAGAGTCAAAAGAGCTAGCGAAAGATATGATTTTAAAGAGGTTGTTTTAGCAGGAGGAGTCAGTGCTAATTCACATTTAAGAGAAGAAATCGTTAAATTATTTGAAAATAACGATAAAGTAAGGGTAATTATCCCACCACTATGGTGTACAACTGATAATGCAGCCATGATAGCAAAGGTTGGAACCTATTTATATAAAAGAAAGATGTTTGCTCCACTTTCAGTAGGAGTAGATCCTTCACGGAAAATTGAAGATTATGATAAATTTTAATTATTGATAAACACTAAATTTATTAATAATGATATAATTTTAAGTTATTGAGAGAGAGGTAGAAATTAATTATGGAAAGAGTGATGAATGTTACAAAAGAATTATTTGTGAAATTGACTCAAAATTCTTTAAAAGATGACGAGAAAGTCTTACTTGAAGGTTGGGTTAGAGGGAATAGAGACAATGGTAAAATTGGTTTTATTGAATTTAACGATGGAACTACTTTTAAAAATATTCAACTCGTTTATGATCACGAACTTCTAAGTAAAGAAATATACGATAAATGCGCGCATTTTAAATATGCAGGAGCAATAAAAGTAGAAGGTAAAATTAAACTTACTCCAGAAAACAAACAACCTTTCGAAGTTGTTGTTATAGATGCTGAAGTTTTAGGTGATGTTGATGAAGACTATCCTTTGCAAAAGAAAAGACATAGCTTCGAATTTATGAGAGATATCGCATATTTAAGACCAAGAGCTAATACATTCAACGCTTTATTTAGAGTTAGAAACATCCTTGCTTATGCAATTCATAAATTTTTCCAAGAAAGAGGGTTTATGTATGTTCATACTCCACTTTTAACAACTAACGACGCTGAAGGTGCAGGTCAAACTTTTAAGGTTTGTGAAGATTTAAAAAATCCAACTGAATTTTTTAACGCAAATACCTCTTTAACAGTTTCTGGACAACTTCACGTTGAACCTTTTGCTTTAACTTTTAGAGACACCTATACTTTTGGTCCAACATTTAGAGCAGAACATTCAAATACTTCTAGACACGCGTCAGAATTCTGGATGATTGAACCTGAAATTGCTTTCGCTGATTTAGAAGATGATATGAACTTGATGGAAGACTTCTTAAAATACATCATGTCTTATGTATTAGAAAACTGTAAGGAAGAAATGGATTTCTTTAACACCATGATTGAAAAAGGGGTTTTAGATAAAATTCAACATGTTTTAAATTCTCCATTTAAAAGAATGACATATACTGAAGGTATTGAAATTTTAAAAGAAGCTGTCAAAAATGGTGAAAAATTTGAATATAATCACATTGAATGGGGAATGGATCTTCAAAGCGAACATGAAAGATATTTAACTGAAAAAGTAGTTAAAGGTCCAATGTTTTTAATTGATTATCCAAAAGATATTAAATCCTTTTATATGAAACTAAATAAAGATGGAAAAACTGTTGCAGCTTGTGACCTTTTAGTTCCTGGAGTTGGAGAAATTTGTGGTGGTTCACAAAGAGAAGACGACTATGAGAAACTAAAAGCAAGAATGGAAAAAGAAGGAAATGATAAAACATTAGACTGGTACTTAAATTTAAGAAGATATGGCGGTTGTATCCATTCAGGTTTTGGCCTTGGATTTGATAGACTATTGATGTATATGACTGGATTAAGTAATATTAGAGATGTACAACCATATCCTCGTACACCAGGAAGCATTAAATATTAATTTATGGCAAGAATTAAGAAAAATAACGACATAAAAGAAGCAAAAACTTCAAGAAAAGTTAAAGATGAGTTCTTAGAAGAAGAAAATGAAGACATTTTAAAAAGAAGAACTACATCTAGAACTGTTGAATTTGAAACCATAAAAGAGGAAAAGTCCGTTAATTATGGCAGAAATAAGAAAGTTTTAATCACTTTCTCAATCCTTTCATTTTTCCTTCTTTGCTATATTGTTTATTTAGTAGTTTGCGCTTTTATTTTCTAATAAAAAATAAGGTTTAATATATAATTAGCCACAGATGTGGCTAATTTTTTTACGATAAAATTTTTAAAATAGTATGCTATAAAAAAAGTCGATATATCGGATAGAATAGTATCATTATTAAACAAATCATCTAACCATTTTTTATTTTATGAGCTTTCTTTATATAGTAAAATGTTAGAAATCGCTAAATATGTTTTTAGACAAATTACGAACTGCAGTTAAATCCAAAAAGATATCAATTTTCACAGTAGTAGGAATCATTATTTCTACTTTTTCATCATTAAATAAACTTTTTATTTTATATAATAGCTTCGCGGTTTATCTTTGTTTTTTCAATATTTTACTAATTATTACTAAAATCGAATGTATCTATGGAATTATTGATAACGATAACGAAGCTTTATATTATGCTAGAAATATTGTTAATGGAATTTTAGTTTTATGCGCTGGAATTTCTTTTGTAATTTATACCGTTATTGTCTTAATTTTTAGGGCATACCACGAAGAATATACTCGATTTGAAGGCCTTTATTTAGCTACTTTAGCATTTGTAGAAATCGTTATTGCTATTATCTTTTTTGTTAAAGATCGCCAAAAATCTCATTATTTAAAAACAATGAGGATTTCTAATCTTTTGTTGGCCTTTTCTGCTTTATTAACTGCTCAAATTTCGATTCTTTCTTTTACTGGAAATGATAGTTATTTAGGAAGTATTATTTTTGGAATGGTAATAGGAATTTCTTCGATTGGATGCGGGATTTATATTATTTTATCCCTAAATATGGATTAATTAACCATGATTATAATAAGTTTAAATTAGTAGACCCTTCTTTAAATAAAATTATAGATTTTGGTGAAGAACAAAGAGTACATCGACTTCCTTTAAAAAGAGGTAAATTATCATATACTTTTTATTATGAATATATGGTAGATGTTGATAAAAAAGAAATTGAAGGCATTATTATTAAAGAAAGCGTTTGGTTTAAAAAACTTAATATTTATATCAAAATATTGATTTACTTTTTTATTTTTATGCGGATTATTCCCTTTATAATTCTTCATATTGCTTTAGGAGTAAGAAGAATTAATTTACATAAAAAACTCGAAGCCTTGATGAAGGAAAATGGCTTCGAGTTAATAGAATATAATTAAAATATTAAATAATTTATTCCCCACTATTTTCATCAATATTTGATAAATTATTGGTGTTATAGAAGGAAGATAGATCCATTTCTTCAAGTTTTGCGCTAAATAAACTCTTAGATAATTTTTTAATATATAGTTTTCTAGCAATATAAGCTTGAGTAACAACAAGATAATAAATTGTACCCACTACTAAGGTTAAGAAGATGAAATAGTTAAATATTTTTTCATCGGTAAATGGCTCTGGAGTTAACCAAACCCACGAATCAAAGTTAGATCCAAATGGAGGATAATACTTAACACTAGAAAAATCTAATATATATAATAAGGATGCAATTCCAGTTTCTCTATCAAAGATAGATTCTAACCAATTTCCATAAATTGAGTGGTAAATGATATATAAAATTAAACAAGTTAATAAAATAATAAATGGTGCAATTGATTGTTTATAAAATCTTTCAAGAGATTTTTGATAAGCAATAGTTTTAAATTCTTCTGGAGTTTTAATTATCCTAGAAACAACAAGTTTTCCCATGTCTTTATCAACTGCTTTAGCTTGTTTTTTCATGGTGTATCTAATTAAGTTTCCTAATAAGCCAATTAAGACAAATAAAAATAAAAGTACCGCAATTATTACTAAAATAACTTTCCACGTGGAAACTTTTGCATCAAAAATGATAAAATTAAACATTAGTCATCCCTCCTTTTTAATGAGTGAGGACCATAATAATCTGGCTTTTGAGTCTCTTCAATATCATCGTCATCAATTAGATATTTTGTTTCTTCGTTTTCTTCAAATTCATCAATACTTTCATCACTATAAGAATAAGAAGGTTCATTTTTTCTTTTAAGTTTATGTTCAACTAAAGGTGTTTCGATTTCTTCAATATATTTAGCGCTTTCATGATGATTGGCAAAATAATTTGGATCTTTCTCTAATAATTCTTTGGTTCTTTTTAAATCATTGGGATTAGTAAGAATTATGTTATTGGTCGTGTTATAAACAATTTTTGTTCCTTTATCACTTTCAACGGAAGGAAGAGAAGAATTTTCTTCTTTTGTACCACTATTTTGTTTTAAGTATCGAGAGTTTTCTAAAATTTTATCAGCTTTATCGTCTAATTCTTTATTCTTTTTCCTATTTATGAGCCTTTCAAAAGTATAAATTATGCATCTAAAAAATAAATAAACGGCATAAACTATAAGATAAACTAATAAAAACGGAAGAAGAATAATATATAAAATTCCTAATCCTATGGTCTTAAAAAAATCTTTCATATCGATAATATTTTAAATAACAATTTTCTTTTTATAAATAGATGAATTTAATTTATTCTCTTTTTATTCATTCTTCTTATGATAAGTTCAATAAAATCTGATAAAACGACTAAAATAGTAGGGATTATAAAAAAGAAAAACAAATTAAATGTAGGAACATATGCTCCAATTACAAAAAATAAAGTCATAGAGATAAAAATACCTATTCCAAAAGTAACTATATAATTTAATCTATCATTTCTTTTTAAGTCTTCGTTTACAATATTCACCCCAATTATAAATATCAAAAGAATTAAAATAAGTAGATAATTATCGATATTTAATGTTAATAAAATAATCGAAGGAATAAATAAAACAATTACTAAAATCCCTAATATTTCTTTACTATATTCATAACTATTAAACTCTAGATTAAACCTTTTTATCTCATATTTAATAAATAAATAGGTTAAAAAGATAATAATGAAACTATAGGAATAGATAAAAAAGTTCAAATAATATAAGAAATCTTCATTATTATGAAGATTAAATATTCTTAATAATAAATTAAGAATATCATCATTATAAATAAAGTTAATAACTTCAATTCCTATAAGAGTAAAGATAAATAAAGCAATACTAGATAATAAAATTGTTAAGTATTTATCGAATCTTTTATCTATTGATAACGAAAATAAAAAAGAAATTAGTAATGAAGGTAGAAAACTAATAAAAAAATAAGAAAAATCAAATATGGTAATAAGTAAAGAAAGGGGAATAATTATTAAAACATAATAAAGATAATACCTTTTCTTTATAAAAGTAGCTAAAAGAGTTGAAGTTAAATAGATAAATAGATTTAAAAATACCCTCGTAACTGTAACATATGTTCCAACTCCTAATAAAATAAGATTAAGGGCAATAATTAATGAAATTAAAGGCAAAGCCTCTTTTAAAGAAGTTCGATATTTTAATAATCTTTTCATACCTTAATCAATTTTATAATTAACCTTTAAATCTTGTCACTATTTTTAAAAACATTATAAATATAAATATTTATAATAATTTTGATTTATTATAAGATATTAAAGTTATGAATTTAAAAACCTTACTCAACGATAAACAATACGAAGCTGTAACTTCTTCATTTAAATATAATAGAATTATAGCTGGAGCAGGAAGTGGTAAAACCCGTGTTTTAACCTACCGTCTTGCACATTTAATTAATGATAAAAATATTGATCCTTATAACCTTTTAGCAATTACTTTTACTAATAAAGTTGCAAAAGAAATGTTAAATAGAACCGAAGAATTACTCGGAAACATCGATATTAGTAGTTTAAAAATATCTACCTTCCACTCTTTTTGTAGTTATTTTTTAAGAAACGAAATCTATCACATCAACTTTCCTAGATCTTTTGTAATTATTGATGATAATGAAAGTGAAAACATGATTTATTATTCCTTTACTAGTTTAGGTCATGAGATTAAAAAAGGAGATACCTTAGTTAAATCCACCATTAGATTTATTGCTAAAAATAAAACTAAAGGCCTTCTTCCTAGCGATATCAAAGAAGAAGATTTAGTTAGTGAAGAAATGAAAATCATGTATGAAGCTTTTAAAGAATATGAAAAAAATAAAGTTAGAAGTTATGCTTTAGATTTTGATGATTTACTTATTTATACCGCAATATTTTAAGAGAATTTAGTGACGTAAAAGAAAAATATAATACTCGCTTTAAAGAGATTTTAGTCGATGAATTCCAAGATACAAACGATTTACAGTTTAAACTTTTAACTCTTTTAGTAGGAAAAGACACAGGGCTTTATGTTGTAGGAGATCCTGATCAAACTATCTATACCTGGAGAGGCGCTAATTTAAGAGTTATTTTAGATGTAGAAAAATATTTTAGGGGCTTACAAACTTTTATTTTAGACGAAAACTATCGTTCAACTAAAAATATTTTAACCGCTGCTAATAAGCTTATTATTCATAATGCTGAAAGGGTAAAAAAAGATTTATTTACTAAAAACGAAAGTCGAGAAGAAGTAAGCTTTTTTACAGCCCAAACTGATTTTGAAGAAGCTAGAAAAGTCGTTCAAAAAATACGTGAATTAACTGTAAAAAACGATGCAAAATATTCGGAAATTGCCATTCTTTATCGATCGGCATATCTTTCTCGTCCTTTCGAACAAATTTTAATGAAAGAAAGAATTCCATATCGCGTTTATTCAGGAACAAAATTCTATGATAGAAGAGAAGTTAAAGATGTTTTAGCCTATCTTTCTTTATTAACTAATCCCAAAAACGATGTAGCTTTTGAAAGAGTTTATAACGTTCCTAAAAGAGGAATTGGAGATGTTTCGTATGCAAAATTTAAACAAGAAGCATATGAATTAAACTTAAATTTATATCAATACGCTTTAGATTTATATAAATATGATTCTGAGGTTAGTAAAAAATCTCAAAATGCCTTATCTACCTTTGTTTTAAAATTAGAAAAAGCTAATGATTTACTTGAAGGAGAACACACTTCTCAAGAATTTTCTGGCATAATGCTCGACTTTTTAAATGACATTAAATATTTTGACTATCTTCAAGAAAATGAAGAAGATGGCGATGATAGAGCTTTAAACGTCAGATCTTTAATTAGCGATATTGCTAATACAGTAACTGGAAAAAATGCGATAAGTATCGAAGAATATTTACAAAACGTTACTTTATTAACTTCTCAAGATGATATTGTTAATGATGGTGATTCAATCACTTTAATGACCTGCCATACTGCTAAGGGTTTAGAGTTTAACTATGTTTTCGTAGTTGGATTAAATAAAGATGTTTTCCCAAATTATCGTGCTCTTCAAGAAGGAAAAGAAAGAGAAGAGGAAGAAAGAAGATTAGCCTATGTTGCCTTTACTCGTGCTAGAAAAATACTCTATTTATCTTGTAATTTAGGGCATTCATTTATTAGTGGCACCACTAATGAAGTTTCTCAATTTGTTATTGAAGCCGGATTATCGCTTAAACCTAAAAACTCCTTTATCAAGGTAGGAAAAGAAAATTTATATTCTTTCGATTTTAATAAATTTATGGAGGAAAAGAAAAAAATCGAAGAAGAAGAGCGAAAAGAAAGAGTTATAGGAACTTCATTTAAAAATAATATAAAATGGAGTGTAGGCGATTTGATAAATCATAAAACTTTTGGAAAAGGAAAAATCAATAAATTATAAAAAGAATTTTAAAATATTTTTAACTTTCACTATTCTTTCAATATTATTATTTATATATATACTATATTTAGTAGTAATGACAATTATATCTTTAATCGGTTATACCGATTAAAGATTTTTTTTATATAACAGCAATAAAAATTTTTACAGTGTAAAATCACGATTGATATCGTATTTTTTTCTTAATTATCAAAAATAGTCATAAATATAAATTAAGTCTTGCGGGGGGGGGGCTTTAAATAGTATAGTTTTAATCAAATAAAGTTATTTTTAGGCTTTTATGCAAATTTTTATGATGGGGGATTAAAATTTTATGCTAAAAAGAAAACTTTTAATGACAATTTTACCAGTATTAAGTGCTGCAGTTATTGTTGGCACCGGTTTTAGTGCTTGGCACTTTGGAAATACAACAGACAGCGAAACTTTAAATGCTAATGTTGTTGTTACTGAAAAAGTTAATCATCATATTGACCTTACAGTTAATACAGAAATGACAAGATTACTTCTTGATCAAGGCTCCACCGATGGTGTTAGAGATGAAGGAATTACTTTTACTAATGATAATCACGAAGCTAATAAAGGTGTTTTAACAATTAATCTTGCTTCTTCAAGCGCAAAAACAGACTATACATTAACTGTTAGAATTGATCCAGATGAAGCTTTAAATAAATATCTTGAATTTGTAGAAGATGCAACAATTGATGGTTGGGCTTGGTCTAAAGCAAGTCAAACTTTAACTCGAGATGTTACATTAACCGATGGGAAAGCAACTGTTACTTTAGATTTAGGTGATGAAACAGACAAACATAACGCATTATTTAACTATACAGATGTTAAACCAAGAAATTCAGATGATTATGATACAATGGTTGCAGCATTAGAAAATGCTAAAGTTGTATTTACAGTCACTGTTAGTGAATAATTAATATTTTTATATGGATAGAGTCTATTTCTAGGACTCTATCCATATTCTTTATTTATTAGATTTATTAAATATGAAATAAGATTTTTATCTTACTTCTTTAAGTAACAACAAGTAGTAATATGAGTAAGTTTAAAAAAATATTAATACCTATTTTTACTTTATTAACAGCACTTACTATCTTAGTGCCTTCTTTTGCGTTATCTTATTTCATATTTAATAAACCTGATGAAACAATTAAAGACGTAAATAACGGCCCTAATAGATATGATGATATAAAAGAAAATTATAGTGGTGAAAATAATTCTTCTAAAACATATACTATTTATTTTTTTCCTTCTACTTTATATGCTCATATCGAATATGAGCATATAATGAATAATACAAATGAATTCACTAATCCTAAACCAGAAGAGACTTTCGGATATGTTGAATATGATATGGAAACCGAGACTTTTAGTGAAGTTAAACCTGGGAATCAAAATAATGAATATATCATGAATTCAAACCAAAGTTATGGTGATGCTGCTTACTATAATTCAGTATCTAATAGCACGTATCAAGCAGATGAGTATTGTTTTTACAATGATGTTAAGACTTATTTGCAAAATTTTAACGATTATAATGGAAGCATACCTGAAGAATTACAACCTTATAGTGATGCTTGGAATGATTTTGGTAGGGATTATGGATTGCCTGAAGATTTTAATAAAACTTATTCAAATGGTGATAGAACAGGCAACCATTATAAGTTTAGGAATGATCGTCTAGGATATCGGCCAAATAAAAACCCTGAAAATAATGGCGAGATTGGAATAGGCGAAGGAAGATATTTACCTATAAAAGTAACGATTAAAGATACTTTACCAATGTATGTTTATAATCATATAGTCGAATATAAGCCAATGGCTGATATGGGTGATAGTTCTTCAGGTGAAAGAGCATGGTATAATTTCTCTTTTGCAGGATGGGGTTATTTTGACGAAAGCAAAAATTTTAGTGCTCCAAAAACAACTTTCGAAGAAAACGAACAATTTAATTATGATGATAATTATGTTCAAGATTCTTTTACTTCAGGAGATTGTAATAATATTTTCGATATTTTGAACGATTTAAGTGAATACGATCCGGACGGGGATGGAATTATAAAATTGTTTCCTATTTTTAGTAATGGGAAAAAATACGGATTAAATAATGATACGGTCCATTTAGGTGGTAGGGATGCTTTAAAGTTAACGTATCAATTAAAAGATGGATATAGTTATGAAACAAATGAACAATATTTTTTGTATTCAACCGATAAAATATCTTACACAGAAGACAATATTGAAGTAACTTATGCTTCGATTAATAATATTAACCTCGATTTTGATAAATACGAAAATATGAAAATACAAGGTGCCGCTTTAGGTTTAGAAGGTGCCGGCGATTGGACTGGGACTTGGAGTAATTTATTGCTTGATTCTAAATATATTATAGGTGCAAATAATAGTTCTTATGAAGTTATAAATAATTTTGGCGAAGGTTTATATAATATTTATATTTTTACTGTATCCCCAACCATACATGGTGAGTATGTTGAGGGCTATCGTAATTATGAGTCTTTTGAAAATGTGGACGCTACAAACACTGCTTTAGAAAAATATAGCAATTTTATTAGTAATGATTTGCTCTCAAATATTGTTCAAGATTATATGCTATTTAAGACTTTAAAAAATAAAGATTTGGAGTTTATTCAATCAAATCCAGTTTCTATTGGTAAAGATAGTAAAAATGTTGTTAATGATGGATTGTATCAATATATTACTAACACTTACGTTAATTCCAAATGTGTTATCGCTATTGAAAAAATTACTGAATCTAAATTTATTCAAAGTGTTGATATTGGAAATAATATAGCATCACAAACTGAAGGTGATAACTATGATTTAGCATCTTCAATGTTATACGTTAAAGAGCCGGTATATTTAGGAAATTCGTTTGATACTAAAAGTATTAGGTTAGGACAAGGAATAGAACAAGACCATGTTGTTATTACCGATGTTGATGCTAATCTAGTTAATAATGAATTTAATAGTATTACGAATAAAGTTGACTTAAAAGAAGATGTTGTTTTACTTAGAAACGTTGATTTTACAAACTATTCAACATTAAGGGAAGCTGCTTTTCAAATAAGGTTATTTGAAAAGTATCAAAGCATTTTAAATTTTATTGAGACAGATGAAAGTAATTTAAAATTAAGTGGTAATAGTAGTGCACAAACTTTTGAAGCTTTAATCTATAATCCTAAGGATAATAATTTAAATGCAAGCAATATTTTCTTAGATGCTTCTTATTATTTTAATTTAGTTAATGCTGGTGAAAATATAACTTTAAATAGTGATGGTGTAACATATGATGTCGATCAAAGAGTATATGTTCCACGTCATACTTCATATTTAGGTATGTATGATTTTATGCTTTATCATAATAAAGAAAATAATACTTATAAATTATATGCATATCGTCATTCAAATGCGACTATTAGAGTTTTTACAGAAGATCAAGAAGATAATAACAATGATGGTTACGTTGATGTAAATGATACTCAATTAATATGGCAAAGAAATACAAATATTGGTTCATATGCCGAAATTTATGATCAAGGGACGTGTGGAGAAGCTTCCGGAGATTTAAATGGTAGTGAATCAAGTTTTGAAAATGTTATTACTCATTATTTAAACGATAAAGAAATAGGAACTTATTATCTTAGAGATCATGTTACTGGAATTGATTTATTTGAAATAATAAAAGATGAAGAAGGTAATATCGAATTTAATCAATTATTAACTAATTTTAGAATTCGTAAATCTTATATCTTTTATTTAACAACTGAAAAAGTATTAGGAGAATAAAAAGGAGAGTAATTATGGGTGGACAATCTAAATTAGTAATTATCGCTTTAATTGTTTCGATATTTGTAATTATAGGTTTAACTATAGTATTTTGTTTCTTATTCTTTTTATATTCTTTTTATAAAAGTAAACATATTAAATTTGGATTTGAGGATGAAGAATTAAATAAAGAAATTACAACAACTTTATATAAAGTAAATTCTAAAAGATTAAAGAAAAATAAATCGTTATTAAGATATAACGATATTATTAAAAACGAACATTCATTAACAACTAAATTGCATATATTCATGAATATTGTTTCTAGTGTTGTCATTGCTATATTAACTGCAATTTTTATAACTGCACTAGTTTATAGGGTAAATAATGATAATTTATTTATCGGTAATTCTACTTATATGACTATTTTAACTTCCTCAATGGAATGTAGAAATGAAAAAAATGAATATCTTGATGAATATAATTTAGATGATCAAATCTTGCAATATTCTTTAGTTGGTGTCGAAAAAATAGAAAAAGAAGAAGATTTGAAATTATATGATATCGTAGCCTACGAATATGAAGAAATAGTTATTTTACACCGTATTGTTGCTATAAAAATAGACGAAGAAACTAATAAAACAATCTATACATTAAAAGGCGATGCTAATGAATCTTCTTTAAATTATGAAAAAGAATTGGAATTTGAAGATTTTATTGGTAAATATAATGGTTTTCAAAATTATGGATTAGGTGTAACTATAACTTACGTTAAATCTAATATTGGAATTATTGCTATTTTAAGTGCTGCTATTTTCTTATTTTTAACAACTTTTGCTGAAGATATGATCAATAAAGAATATAAGAATAGATTGTCACTTTTAGCTGATGATAAATATTTAATTGTTGATTTAAAAGAATTGGCTAAATCAAAATACGGAAAAAAGAAAAAGGTAGAAGAAAAAGAAGATGAGAACTAAAAGATTTTTAACATTTTTCACTATTTTAAGTGCTATTGCTTCTATTTCGATAATTGGAACGGGTTTTGGAGCCTGGTATTTTGGTTCATCTTCTGGAAGTAAAGAAAATAATGTTAATGTTGTAATTAACGATGCTTATGAATTTTGTGATTATAAAATATATTACCCAAATATTTATTATATTGAATCGAATTTAGAAAATTTATCTACTTATGGTGGGCTTGTTTTTTATAATACAGACGAAACTATATTTAAAGTAGAAGGAGAAGGAAGCGGAGAATTAAATTACACCTTAACTAGTTCGGTAATGATTTCTTTTAATCTAAAAAGTTCTGCTATAGTCGATGTAGCTTCTAAAGATGATGCCTATTTTGATGCTTTACCTGATCCAAGTAATTTTAGAGTTAAATTAAACGTATCTTTAAGCGGTTATTTAGCCAATTGGTTTACCTATACAGGTAAAGAAGATTATATTTTTGAATTTCAAAAAGGCAATGCTTATGAAATTACATCGCATTTAGATTATATTTGTTCTAACTGGTTGAATTTAAATGATAAATTTGAATTAAAAGAAGATTCTCAGATTACTAATGAAGATGGCATTATTGATTTAAGTAAGATTAAAGATATAGAAGATTTTGGTAAAGTTAATCTAACATTTACTTTTATTTCAAATTTATAATTTATAAATCTAAAGGATTATCTTTAAGTAAAAAATCAAATAAATTTAATATTAAATAATTATCTTCATTATATGAAGTTAAATAACCTTGTTTTACTATTAATATTTTTTTAGCTCCATTATCTAAATATTTAAATGGACGCAGTTCTTGCTCCAATTTATCTTTATTAGTTGCATCTAGTGAAACTTGAATGTAATAGGTTTTATTATTCTTTTTAGCTTCGAAATCAATTTCTAATTCTTTTCTAAAACTTTTCTGATTTTTATCTTTTTGATTAATGATAATACTACCTAAATTAACTTCATAACCTTGAATTATTAATTCGTTATAAATTAGATTTTCAAGTAAATGCGTTTCTTCTAATTGATTAAAATTTAAAATAGCATTTCTAATTCCTAAATCTTTAAAATAATATTTTTTATTCGAATTAATGAATTTTTTGCCTTTTAAATCTTTACGAATAATTTTTTCTATTAAAAAAGAATCTTCCAAAGTATCAATATATTTTTCTATAAGATAAGTTGATATTTTTTTGTTTTTTAAACTCTTAAAAGTGTTAGAAATTTTTAAAGCTGAAAATCTAGACCCGATTGAAGAAGAAAGAACAAGCACTAATTCGTTAAAATCAATTTTATTTCTAATATTATTTTTTATTATTAAATCTTTTAAATAAGTTTCTTTATAAACGCTTATTAAATATTCTTTTTTATCATTTTCATTATTAAATTCAATTAATTTTGGGAGCCCACCATAAGTTATGTAATCTTTATAAGCATCTTCTAATTTTTGATGAGAATTCTTATAGAATTCTTTAAAAGATAATGGGTAAATTTTAATTTCGACACCTCTATCATTAAACTCGGTTAAGATATCTTTTGAAAGAAATTTTGCATTGCTGCCTGATACAAAAACATTAAGATTAGAAATGTGATAAAAACCTAATAAAACTGAAGTAAAATTATCTACTAATTGAATTTCATCGAGTATTAAATAATAAATTAGATTATCTTTAATATTATTTAATACAAAATTATATAAATTATCTGAGTTTAAGAGATTTTTATTCTTATAATCATCAAATTCTATTCTAATGATATGGTCTTGAAAGATACCACTTTTAATTAAGTAGTTATAAAAGAGTTCGTTTAATAATGTAGATTTTCCTGACCTTCTTAAACCTGTAACTATTTTAATTCTATTATCGTTAATTTTACTTATTATTTTTTCTAAATAATTATCACGATTAAATATCATATATGATCCTTTTTTATAATATTTGCGTCTATACGCATTTTTTCTAAAAATATTATACAATATATAGACTAAAATAAAAAGTATTTTTAAAATTTTTGCGTATATACGCATTTATTTTAAAAACCATTAATTATTAATATAAAATAAGATAACTTTTTATTACTAAATTTATACTAAAAAAGTTATTAGATTTAATATAAATAACAACCTAAATTTGATAAAATATTTAGGTATGAATTTTGAACGAGAACTAAATGATAAACAATATCTTGCAGTAACAACGAAAGAAAAATATAACCGTATAATTGCTGGTGCAGGTAGTGGAAAAACTAGAGTATTAACATATCGATTGGCCTATTTATTAGAAAAAAGAAATATTGACCCATTTAATCTTTTAGCGATTACTTTTACAAATAAAGCTGCTAAAGAGATGAAAAATAGAACAATTGATTTATTACCAACTTATAATTTAAAAAACTTACAGATTTCAACTTTTCATTCTTTCTGTAATTATTTATTAAGAAGAGAAATTAAAGTTTTGGGATTTCCACAATCTTTTTCGATTTTAGATGAAAGCGATACCGAATTATTATTAAAAAATATTGCCGAAGAGCTAGGATATGAAAAAAACGGACCAACTTTTGATTATGCTTTAAAATTTATAAGTGCAAGCAAAACAAAAGGGAAACTACCTGGTGATATAAAGGAAGAATTTTTGAATGATTTATCAAAAAAAGCTTTAACAATGTTTAAAGAATATGAAAAAAGAAAGAACGAACAATTCTCTTTAGATTTTGATGATTTACTCATATATACAGTACTGATTTTATCTTCTTACCCTAATATAAAAGAAAAATATAATAATCGATTTAAAGAAATCTTGGTTGATGAATTTCAAGATACAAATGATATTCAATTTAAATTATTAACTTTACTTGCTGGAGAAAATACATCTATTTATGTAGTTGGTGATCCTGATCAAACAATTTATACTTGGAGAGGAGCTAATCAAAAAGTTATTTTAGATTTTGATAAATATTTTTCTCCGCTTAACACAATAATATTAAACGAAAATTATCGTTCAACAAGCGCTATTTTAAATGTTGCAAATACTTTGATTGCTAAAAATGTCGAAAGGGTAAAAAAAGATTTATTTACAAATAATTCTAAAGGTGTTGATGTAATTTGCCATGAAGAATTTTCTGATCAAGAAGAAGCTAGGTGGGTAGTAAAGAAAATAAACGATTTAAAAAAGATTAAAAACGTAAAATTAAAAGATATCGTTATTTTATATAGAAGTTCATATATTTCAAAAACATTTGAAAAAGTCTTGATGGAAAATAGAATTTCTTATCGAGTATATGGCGGGCTTAAATTCTATGATAGAAAAGAAATTAAAGATTCTTTGGCTTATTTTTATTTATTATTAAATGATTTAGATGACATTTCCTTTTTAAGAATCGTAAATGTTCCTCGTAGAAGTATAGGAGATGTATCATTATCAACGCTCAAAAAAGAAGCTAGAAATGAAAATTTATCATTATATAAATATTCTAAAGATATAGATAAATATAATTCATTACTTTCGCCACGTGTTAAAAACTCGCTGTTTAATTTAGTGCAAATTATTGAAGAATATAAAATAAAAGTTAATGATAAAAATATATCTTATTCAGAAGTCTTAGATGCTTATTTAAAAAAGCTTGGCTATTATGATTATTTAATTAATGATGATGATTCGGACGGGGAAAGAATTGCTAACGTTAAAACATTAATTGATGATATTCGAACTTATTTAAAAGAAAATCCTGAATCTTCTTTAGATGAATATATGCAAAATATTACTTTATTAACTTCTCAAGATGCGATAATTGATAACGAAAACACTTTAACTTTAATGACTGTACATACAGCAAAAGGTTTAGAGTTTGATTATGTTTTTGTTGTTGGGTTTGAAGATACAGTGTTCCCTTCTTATAAATCTGTTTCTGAAAACGGCAATAAAGGATTAGAAGAAGAAAGAAGGCTTGCCTATGTTGCTTTTACAAGGGCTAAAAAAGAATTATATATAACTTATAATAAGGGATATTCTTATATTGCAAAAACTTCACACATTCCTTCAAGATTTATTAAAGAATCTGGAATATATAGCATTGATTCAAGTTTTGAAAGAGATTTAAAACGTTATGATTCTTCATCAACTGTTTATAAAATTAATTTTAATAGCAAAGAATCTTCTAGAAGAGTAAGTGAAGGAAGAAATTCAACTATTATTTCTTATCAAGTTAATAAAAATAATAATTGGGCGGTAGGCGATAATTTAACTCATGATGCTTTTGGAGAAGGAAAAGTAATCGGTACTGATGGAGACGTCATTATTGTTGATTTTGCAAATTTCGGTGTTAAAAAAATGCTGGCTACACATCATATGTTGCATAAAAAGGAATAATTTATGGAATTTTTAAAAGCAAAAAAAAGATACGAAGAAATAACGAAAATATTAGAGAAATGGTCGTATGAATATTATGTAAATGATAATCCAAGCGTTCCAGACTCAGTATATGATCAAAAATATGAAGAACTTCTAAAATTAGAAAAAGAATTCCCTAATTTGGTAACTAGAAATTCCTTATCTCAAAGAGTCGGAGGAGTAGTTTTAAAAGGTTTTAAAAAAGTTGCACACGAAAGACAAATGCTTTCTCTAGCCGACGTTTTTAATAAAGATGAATTAATTGAATGGGTTAATAAAATCTATGAAGAATTAGGAAAAGAAGTTGATATAATGTGCGAATTAAAAATCGATGGTCTTGCTTGTTCATTAGTTTATAATGATTATCACCTTTCTTATGCGGCTACTAGAGGAGATGGAACTACTGGCGAAGACGTTACAACAAATGTATTAACTATTAGAAATATTCCAACTATTGTATCAAAAGAAGCTAGGCTCGAAGTTCGTGGCGAAATTTATATGTCTAAAGCCGCCTTAAACGAATTGAATAAACAAAGAGAAGAAGAAAAATTACCTTTATTTGCTAATGCAAGAAATGCTGCGGCAGGTTCTATAAGAAATCTTGATCAATCGGTGGCTAAATCAAGAAAACTCGATGGCTGGCGGTATTATTATATAGATGCACAAAGAGATGGTTATACTAGACATAGCGAATCTTTAGATGCTTTAGATAGACTTGGTTTTAAAACAAATCACGAAAGAAGATTAGCCCATAATTTAAAAGAAATTTTAGAATATGTCGATGAATACACCATAAAAAGAGATGATCTAGCTTATGATATTGATGGAATTGTTTTAAAAGTTGATGAATTTAAATATTATGATGATTTGGGCTATACTGCTAAAACACCTAAATGGGCAGTCGCTTATAAATTCCCTCCAAAAGAGGTGAAAACTAAGTTAAAAGATATAATTTTTACTGTCGGGAGAACAGGGAAAATTACTCCTAACGCTGTTTTAGAACCAGTAAGAGTTGCTGGAACTTTAGTAAGTAGAGCAACACTTCATAATGAAGACTATATTTTAGAAAAAGACTTGAAAGTTAATGACACTGTTATTATTAGAAAAGCAGGCGATATTATTCCTGAAGTTGTTAAACCTTTAAAAGAAGAAAGAGATGGAAAAGAAATCGATTTTAAAATGATTACAAACTGTCCAATTTGTGGTTATCCACTTAAAAAGGTTGAAGCCATGCATTTCTGTTTAAATCCAAAATGTTCTTCTAGAATTATTGAAGGTTTAATTCATTTTGCAAGTAAAAATGCGATGGATATCGAAGGAATGGGCGATAGAGTTGTTGAAGAATTATATAACGAAGGCTTTATTAAAGATATTCCATCCATTTATGAACTATATAAATATAAGGATAGGATCATGCTTTTAGAAGGTTGGGGCGAAAATAGCGTTAATAACCTTATAAATGCGATTGAAAAATCTAAATCTAACTCTTTAGAAAGACTTTTATTTGGCTTAGGAATTAAAGAAGTAGGTCAAAAATTATCAAAAGTTTTGGCGAAACACTTTAAAACAATCGATAATCTCATTAATATTAATGAAGATTCTTTGCTTGGAATCGATGATGTTGGGATTGTTTCAGCAAGTTCGATAATAAATTTCTTTAAAGATGAAGAAAATTTAAAAACTATCGAAAAACTTAAAGAATTTAATGTAAATATGGAATATATTTCATTAAATGAAAATAACTATGAATCAACTTTCTTTAAAGATAAAAAAGTTGTAGTGACTGGTACGCTTGAAAGATTTGGGAGAGAAGAAATTAAGACTTTAATTGAAAATCTTGGTGGAATTTCTACTTTAAGTGTATCTAAAAAAACTGACTATGTAATTGTTGGAGATAGTCCTGGAAGCAAAGAAGATAAGGCTAAAGAATTAAATATTCGTATAATTTATGAAAGTGAATTATATGAGATACTAGCGAAGGAATATAATTTATAAAAAGGATAAATATTAAAAAGGAGAGGAAAAGGATGAAGGAAGTAAATAAAAATGTATTAAAAGATGCGGCCTTAAGACTCATGTTTGATATGAAAGATGAAGAATATGAAACCTTATTAAACGAATTTGATATTATTATTAAGCAACTCGTTTTAATGGATGAAATTAAGGGATTAAATGATATTGAACCAATGTCATTTCCTTATATTGATGAATCTTTTAATCTTTTAAGAGATGATGAAGAAATTAAAGAGACTTTATTAAATAAAGAAGAAGTTTTAAATATTGCTAAAAACACTAAAGAAGGACAAATTAAACTTCCTAAAGTCGTAAATTAGTTGGATAAATGAGGAGAATACTATGGAAAAAGAATTACATGTTTTAGATTTAACTATCGAAGAAATCCACTCCCATTTATTAAATGGCGATGTTAAAGTTTCTGATTTAGTTAAAAAAGCAATCGAAAGAGTTAAAAAAGACGAATTTAATGCTTTTGAAGCTTATAATTTCGAAGAAGCTTTAAAAGAAGCAGAAGAACTTGATAAAGAAGAAGTTCCTAGCGATAACTTGTTATTTGGTATTCCTTATATCTGTAAGGATAACCTTTCTACTAAAGGCATTGAAACTACTGGTGGAAGTAATATATTAAACGGATATATTCCACTTTTTGATGCAACTGTTGTTACTATTTTAAAAGAGAAAAAAGCGGTATTAATCGCAAAAGCTACTCTTGATGAACTCGCAATGGGTGGTAGTGGAAAATCTGGTCACAAAGGAATTCAACTTAACCCATATGACGAAAATAAAGAATCATTAATTGGCGGGTCAAGTAGTGGGAGTGCTGTAGCAGTTGCTTCTTCGGTTACTCCTTTCGCATTAGGAAGTGATACCGGCGACTCAATTAGAAAACCTGCCTCTTTTGGAGGTTTAGTTGGATATAAACCAACATATGGATTAATTTCTAGATTTGGACTTTATCCTTTTAGTGTTTCTTTAGATCATGTTGGTTATTTTACTCGTAGTGTTGATGATGCTGCATTATTATTTGATACACTCAATAAATTTGATGAAAACGACTTTACTTCATCTATTAAAGAAAGAAAAGCTATTTATCCTATAAAAAATAACGAAAAAAGAAAGATTTGTGTAATTAAAGAAGTTATTGATTCAATTAAAGATGAAGACATCTTATCTAGATTCAATTACTTAGTTGAAAATCTTAAAAAAGAAGGATATTTGGTCGATTATGTAAGTGTTGACCCTTCAATTTTAAAGGCGATTTATCCTGCTTATATTATTATTTCTAGTGCTGAAGCTACATCAAATAACGCTAATTTAGATGGTATTAAATTTGGTAATCTTAAAGAAGGAAATAGTTATCCAGAAGTCATGTTTAATACTAGAAATGAAGGTTTTAGCGAACTTATTAAAAGAAGATTTATCTTAGGAAGCTACGCTTTAATGAGTGAAAACCAAGAAGAAGTCTATTTAAAAGCTAAAAAAGTTAGAAGAGTTGTAGTTAATACTTTTAACGAATTATTCGAAAAATATGACGCTTTCATTGGACCAGCATCTCCAACTGTTGCTCCAAAAATTAATCAAGCAAGCGATAACTTCGATGATACATATTTAATTGCCGATAACTATCTTGCTATTGGAAATTTTGGAGGCTATCCTTCAATTACAATTCCTTTAGGAATAAAAGATGATAAGATGCCTTTTGGAGTATCAATCACTTCTCCAATTTTTAAAGATGAAGATACATTTATTATTGCTAAAGATTGTGAAAACATCTTAAAAATGAAGAATTTATCAACTAAAACCAAGTCTATTATTTTAAAAAATATGAAGGAGGCACAATAATTTATGAATTTTGAAGCAATTATTGGATTAGAAATCCACGTTGAAATGAAAACTCATACTAAAATGTTTTCAAGTGCCCCAATTAAATTTAAAGCTGAACCTAATACTAATATCACTTATTTAGATTTAGCATATCCAGGAAGCTTACCAAGAGTTAATAAAAATGCGGTAATTAACGCAATTAGAGTATGTAATGCTTTACATATGGAAATTGATGATACGCTTTATTTTGACCGTAAAAACTATTTCTATGCTGACCTTCCTAAGGGATATCAAATTACTCAACAATTTAGACCTATTGGACAAAAAGGTTATTTAGAAATCGATGTTGACGGTGAGAAAAAGCGCATAAAAGTCGAAAGACTTCATATGGAAGAAGATACAGCAATGCAACACCACTATAGCGATTACACACTTTTAGACTATAACCGTGCAGGCATTCCGCTTGTTGAAATAGTTTCTTATCCTGAAATAAGAAACGGTAAAGAAGCTAGAAAATATGTCGAAAAAATTAAAGAAATCGTTACATATTTAGATGTTTCTGATGGAAAGATGGAAAACGGCTCATTAAGATGTGACGTCAATATCTCTTTACGTCCTTATGGCAGTGATAAATTCGGAACAAAGGTAGAAGTTAAAAACCTTAACTCAACCGCAAATATTGAAGCTGCAATTGATTTTGAAATGTCTCGTCAAGCTGCTTGTTTACTTAAAGGTATTGAAATTCATCAAGAAACTCGTAGATTTGATGAACTTAAAAAAGAAACAGTTTTAATGAGAACAAAAACTGAAGCTGCAGATTATAAATATTTTAGCGAAGGCAATATTCCTCCAATCTTTATTGGGAAAGATTTTATTAATCGTGCTATCGAAACTTCAAATGAATTATATGATCAAAAATTAGAAAGATTCTTAAATGAATATAAATTAAATGAAGTTGATGCAAGGATTTTATTATCTTCTAAAGAATTATCAATTTATTATGATGAAGCAGTTAAAAATAATGATAATTATCAACAAATCGCTAACTTTATAATCTCTGAAGTTTTAGGTTATTTAAATAAAAATGAAATCGAAATTTCAAACTTTAATGTTAAACCAGACGATATTTCCGATTTAGTTAACCTTTTAATCAAAAAGGAAATTAACTCTAAACAAGGAAAAGATATTTTTGCAAAAATGATTGAAACAAATAAATCACCATTAGTTTTAAAAGAAGAAATGGGAGCAACAATTATCTCTGATCCTGAAAAAATTAGAACTGATATTATCGAAATTATAAAAGAAAATCCAACTCTTCCAGATGATTACAAAAACGGTAAAACTAGAGCTCAAGGATTCGTAATGGGATTACTCATGAAAAAGAATAAGGGTAAAGTTGATCCAATTTTAGCAAACAAACTCATCGTTGAAGAGTTATTAAAATAAGAGGAAGTGGTTATGAAAAACATCGATATTAACGAAGAATCATTATCAAAAGATTTATATTCAAGATTATCTAAAAATTATCTTAAAGACGTTAAAAATACCATCATCAGAAACGCTTTAAATAATACTAACATCACCGATTTAGCTTACGATGCATCAAAACAAAGTGAAACCAATTTTGTTTTCTCTAATGAAATCAAAACTATGGCTGTTTGTAATCAAGAAAGAAGCGGTAGATGTTGGATTTTTGCTGGATTAAACGTTTTAAGAGAAATCGTTGGCAAGAAATTAAACATTAAAAACTTTGAATTATCCCAAAATTATGTCGCTTTATATGATAAATTAGAAAAATGCAATTACATGATGACTTCAATCATTTCATTATTAAATAATGATCCATCAGAAAGAGTCTTCATGCATGTTTTAACTAATGGGATTCAAGACGGCGGACAATGGGATATGTTTAAAAATCTTGTCAAAAAGTATGGAATTGTTCCTCAAAGTGTCTTTAAAGAAACTTTCCAATCAAGCAACACCCATTTATTAACAACTGTTTTAAATTCTTATATTAGAAATTTTGCTTTTGAAGCCAAAAAATTAAAAGAAACTCGTAAAGTAAAAGAAATTTCTATTTTAAAAGAAAAATATTTAACCAATATTTATAATGCAATTTTAAATTCTTTTGGCGTTCCACCAACAAAATTTAATTTCGAATATTACGATATTGAAGATAAATATCATATTGAAAAAGATTTAACTCCAAAAGCATTCTTTGATAAATATATTGGTAAAACTATCGATGAATACGTATCAATTATTAATTCTCCAACTGAAGATAAGCCATTCAATAAAGTTTATACAATCGATTATCTTAATAATGTTATTGAAGGTGATCCAATTAAACACTTAAATTTACCAATGGATAGAGTTAAAGAATTAGTTGAAAAACAAATTTCTAATAACGAAGTTGTTTGGTTTGGTAGCGATGTTGGTTTTTATAGAGGGAAAGAATATTGGGATGATGAAAGTTTAAGTTTACAAGGTCTTTTCCAAATTGATACTAAATGGGATAAAGCAGGAATGTTAGATTTCCACGCCTCAGTTATGAATCATGCGATGGTTATCACAGGTTTTAATAAAGTTGATGGCGTTGTTAATCGTTATAAGATTCAAAATTCTTGGGGAAGTAAGGTCGGTACTAACGGATATTTTGTAATGAGCGACTCATGGTTTGATTCTTTTGTTTATCAAGTTGTTATCTTAAAGAAATATTTAACAAAAGAAGAATTAGACGCCTATAATAAAGAACCAATTCATTTAGATCCTTGGGATCCAATGGGAACTTTAGCCGATTAATTATATAGAATAGTATGGAAAAGAAATTTACTTTAATTACTGGAGCTTCATCGGGTTTAGGAAAAGAATTAGCAAAACTTTATGCTAAGGATAAAAATAACCTTCTTTTAGTTGCGCGAAATTTAGATAGTTTAAATAAATTAAAAGAAGAAGTTGACTCTTTGTATAAAGTAGAAGTAGATGTTTTATCAAAGGACTTATCTAATCTCAATGAAGTTAAAGAAATTAAAGATTATGTTCTTAAAAAGGGCTATTTTATCAACAACTTAGTAAATAATGCCGGCTTTGGCGATACTAAAGATTTTGTTGATATGGACATTGATTTTAATATCAAATTAAACGAAGTTAACATTAACGCTTTAATGTATTTAACTCATTTTTTCTTAAAAGACATGCTTAAAAATGATGAAGGACACATTATAAATGTTGCATCTGTTGCTGGTTTTTTACCTTCTCCGCACATGTCAACCTATCACGCTTCAAAAGCCTATATTATTTATTTAACTGAAGCAATTTCTGAAGAAATTAAAAAGAGTAAAGTTAAGGTCTTGGCAGTATGTCCTGGTCCTTTTGAGTCAAATTTTGTTAATGTTGCTCATAATCACAAGACTTTTGAAACTATTAAACCTATGACTACTGAATATGTTGCTAAAAAAACATATAAAGTATCCTTAAAAGGTAAAAAAATAGTCTATGTTTTACCTTTTAAATCTAAACTACTTTCAATCGCTCCTAGATTCTTTACAAGAAAGTTTGTAAATTATGTAGCTGGTAAAACATTAGAAGAAAAGTAAGCATTAAAAACTATTATGTTATTTAAAAGTTTCCACGTGGAAACTTTTTTTATCCTCAGATTAGGGATTATCTGAAAGATTATCTATTATTTAATGTAAGGAAAATTAATGCTTACTTTATTTCTTACTAAGGTTTAAAAATGACTGCTTTAAAATAATGTAAGCGGTACCATTAAAAATAAGTTTGACAAAAAATCAACCTGGTTAGATAATTAAAGACCTTAGATAAAAATCTAGGTAATGTTAATGACCCAATACATACCATTTCTATCTAAGTACAAGAAAGGAGAATACAGAATGATTAAAAAGCTCAAACATTTAGTGGGCAATAAACGTCATTCTAATAAAGAAACGAATCTAAACAGAAATGAAAATGGGTTTATGTCTTTTGTAGAAGACTATATTGCTTACGCAGATATTAAAGATTTAATGCTTTAATAAAGATTAAAAAAGTCGCTTCAAGAAATTGAAGCGATTTTTTCATATTAAAAACACGATAATTATCGATAAAATTTTAAATTTTCAAAAGAATTTTAAAAAAAGTTGAATAATTTTTCAATTTAAAACGTTCTTGTATAGTGAAAGGGGAAATTATGATTGAGGTTAAAAATGTAAAAAAAGTATATCCATTATCAAACAAGAACGAACTTATATTAAATAAGGTTAGTTTTCTTTTGCCAGATAAAGGTATTTATTTTATTCTTGGTAAAAGTGGAAGTGGAAAATCTACTTTATTAAACCTTATTTTAGGTATTGAAAGACCAGATGAAGGATATATAAAAATAGATGGAAGAAGAATTGATAATTTGAGCGATGAAGGTAAAGAAATGTTTTATAAAAATAAGATTTCTATATTATTCCAAAACTTCAATTTAATAAACGATCTTACTGTAAAAGAAAATTTAAATCTAACTATTTCAATCAAAAATATGTATATTGATCTAAAGGGTGAATATATCAAAAAATTACTGATTAAATTCAAACTTATAGATAAATTAAATCAAAAAACTTATTTACTTTCAGGCGGAGAAAAGCAAAGATTAGCCTTAATTCGTGCTTTAATTAATAATCCAAGTATTATTTTGGCTGATGAACCAACAGGAGCTTTAGATAAAGAAAATCAAAAAATAATTTTAGATGAACTTAAAAAATTATCAGAAGATAAACTTATTTTAATTGTCACTCATAATAAAGAATTGGTTGATAAATACGGAGATGGATATTTATTAATTAAAGAAAAATCGGTAAAAATTCATAATATTGATCAAAATATTGAACTTAAAAGAACTAAAAAAGATAAAAGGAAGAAAAGGTTAAGTTTTTATTTTTCTTTACTTAAAAGAAACTTGTTTAGCAATGTTTCTAAAAATATTTTCACCGTTATTTCCTTATCTTTTACTCTTTTATTATCGTTTTTTACATTTAATTTTTACTTATCTATTAACGATATAAATGAAGGATTAATCTATGATTTTCCTTCTTATAATATTTTTAGTGTTTCAAAAGTTTATAACACTTCTATAAATGGTTCTTCTTTATCTATAGAAAGGAAGGAAGATATAGATAGTAATGAATTTATGTCTTTTTTAAATGAAAACGAAATTGAAAGATTTTCATTATTAGAAAATTATTCCTACTTTTTAAATAATAATCGAACTATAAAAATTAACGATATTGAATTAGAAAGTGTTACATTTTTACCATCTTTTGATGTTAAAAATGGAGAAGTGATCGTTAATGAAGCTTTTATTGATAAATATTTAATTCCTAATAATTTTCTTTTAGAAAACATCTTAAATGAAGGAATTGAACTTAACGTATCTTCTTTTAATGAATATATTTCTTTTAGCAATATCACTAACACTGAAGTGAGCGAAAATCTGGATATAAATATCAACTTTTTAATTAAACATGTATCTAAGGAGTTTTCATATCTTTCAACTCCTAGAGTCTATTATAGCTATGACTTTTTTGAAAGATATTTATTGGACAAAAATACGACAACCATCTCACTTTTAGAAGGAAATAGCGTAAGTTATTTTGATTTAGTTAATCGCGCAAAAGAAAATGATTCAATAACATCTTTTTCTTCATATCTTTTACTTCATGATGAAGAAACTTATTTAAAAGTAGTAAGGCTAATAAACGAAAATACTTTTAAAAAGAATTATTTTGATTTATCAAACGATTCTTTAACTATTATCAATTCATTTAATGACATTATTAACATTTTATTTGTCGCTCTTAATTTCTTTATTGTAATTATTGCATTAACTTCGATATTTATCATATTTTCAATCACTTTTTATAATTATTTATCTCATAAAAAAGAACGCGCAATTTTAAAAGTCTTAGGAAGTAATGAAGCTTCTATTAATCTAGTTTATATCTTTGAAGTTATCATTCTTTATCTATTATCTTTTATTATTTCATATCTGATTTATAGCAATATAAATCAAAAACTCTTTAATTTGGTCTCAAAGGAAGTAGGAATAACTCTTTTTTGTTCTCAACATCCTTTTTTATATATACTTATATTCCTAGTTTTATTAATTATTACTTGCCTAACGACATATCTTCCTTTGAGACTATCTAAGAAAAATAAGGTTGTCAACGAGTTAAAGGAGGAATAGTGAGATGTTTAATTTGATAGATATTTCTAAAAAATATAATGAAGATATTATTTTGGATGAGGTTTCTTATTCTTTCAAAGATAAAGGATTTTATTCAATTTTAGGAGAATCCGGAAGTGGAAAGTCTACTTTATTAAATATTTTGGGATTGATTGAAACTCCTAGTGAAGGAAAAATATATTTTAAAAGTGAAAGAATTGATGATCTTAATGATTCAAAAAGAAGAGAATTTCGTCGCCAAAATCTAGGATTTATCTTTCAATCATTCAATCTTTTTGATGATACAACAGTTTTTAATAACCTTGAATTACTATTAAATACCACTAAAAAAGAGGTAAGAGAAAATAAAGAAACTATCATCGATTCAGTCTTAAATAAGTTAGATATTTTGAAATTAAAATATAGTTTGGTAAAAGATTTAAGTGGTGGCGAAAAACAAAGAGTAGCTATTGCTAGAACTTTAATTACTAAATCAAAAGTTATCTTGGCAGATGAACCAAGTGGTGCGCTTGATGAAGAAAACGGTAATCAAATTTTTAAAATATTAAAAGAATTAAGTAAAAACACTCTTGTTATAGTTGTAACTCATAATGAAGAATTAGCCAAAAAATATTCTGATATTATCGTAAGAATTGAAAATAAAAAGCTAAAAGAATATGAAAATTCTGAAATTGAACTTCTTAAAAAAGAGGAAGTTAATAAAAATAGCGACAAAAACAATAAAAATAGTAAGGAAAAAACTTCTAAAAAAGATGAACTTAAAATTAAGTTTTCTTTTAAATGGAATCATTATAAAACCTTATTTAAAAGTAAAAAGATAAGAATGTTAGCCACAATTTCCTTATTTTCTATTTCTTTATTAGTAAGTGGATTAACTATATTTTTAAAAGATGGATTAGAGAGTTTATTATTATCAAGTTTTGAAGGAATTATTGGTGAAAATTCTTTAATTTTAAAAAGAAAAGAAGATGATTCCGCAATTCTTTCTTATTATTCTGCATCTAAAAATGATGTAGAAACTTTAATGAAAAATCATAGTGAAAATATCGATTATATTGGGTGTTCTTATTTAAATAATCTTGAAGATTATTTTCCTGATCAAAATGAGGTTGAATTAAATTTTCCATATCATTCATCACTAACTTTAAAAGATTATAAAGCTACAGTTTTTAACGAATTTAGATATGTTGAAAGCTTTAAAGGAAGAAGCGATTGCTATCCACAAATTAATGAAAAATTAAATAGTAACGAGATAGTTATCGGTTTAAATAACGATGATATGTTAGAAATTACTAAACATTTAAATATCGAAGCTACTTTTTCCTCTTTAGGAGAATATATTAAAAACTATAATCCTTATATAATTATGTATTTAAAAAATAATTATTGGACTTATGAAGACGAGGTATTGCTTGAAGTTAAAGGATTTATTCCTTCTAGAGATAGGGTAGTTTATTCATCAAACTATTTATTTAATGAATATTTGTTCGAAGAATATATGCGTTTTCCTTCTTCTAATAATATAGAAAAGGAAGAAGAATATCCTTGGACTTTAAAGAAAGTTTATTACATTCATACTGTTGATGAACCTTCAGAATTTATAAATTCTTTAATAAAAGAAGTAGAATATCGAAATTATATCTTTGATAGTGATAAATCTTATTATCATTCTACTTATGAAGAAAACGAGGATTCTAATCGTATTTATTGTTATCAATCCCTAAAAAAGACAATCGATTTATCGATAGTAGAAAGTTTATCTAAAAACGATAATTTTAAGAATTACTACTATGGAACCGATGGAGGATATGTAAATTTTGGTTCCATCTTAGCTGGATTTTATCGTCCCACCTTCTTTTCTTTTGATAAAGAAAGATTAAATCTATTAATAGATGAATGTAAAAATTTAACTTATGAAGAATATTATTCATTAGATGTTGAAGGTAATGTTTTAGAAGGAAATTATCTAAAACAAAATTCAAATACTGTAAGATTTAACCCCAAAATGAATAAAAAAATCGAGGGAAATTATCCTTCTAATAATAAAGAAATTGCGGTAAGTAAAGGATTTATTAATCAACTTAATTTATCTTCTCCAATAGGGAAAGAATTATATTTACTATCGATTAATTCAATAATTGAGAAAAATGATACTCTTTTTCCCGATTTTAAAATGATTTCCCTTAAAATTTCAGGAGTAGTTGATTCAAATAAGGTCGAAATTTATCATTCAAATGATTTTTCTTTAACTCTTTTTCGAGATCTATTCAAAATGAGTGCTTTTGAATTAAATATTAATAGTGTTACCTTTCTTTTGAATGAAAGAATAAGTAATGAAGAATTGAACAAATTAAATGAAAATTTAAACACACACGAATTTATTTATCCACTTAACGATATTCAAAAAAGTTTAGATGAAACTCTTAATTACGCCCAATTATTTATGATAATCTTCGCAATTATTTCGATTATTGCTTCACTAATTTTGTTTTCAATTATTAATTACATCCAATTTTTAGAATATAAAAAAGATATCGCTATTTTATCTTTAATAGGATTTTCTAAAATAGAAATTATTAGATATTGTTTCTTCAATAATTTTGTTAATGGGTTTTTCTCGCTAATTATGTCTTCTTTTTCTTTAGTTTTTATAGGAATAATTCTTTCAAGAATTATAACTTCAATGTTTGGAATTCCTACACTTCCCTTTTTTAGCATATCCCCATTTATGTTGATGTTAGGCGTTGTTTTACTACTTGATTTTTTATCATTGACACTTGTTATTAGTCCAATTAAAAGGGTCGACATTAAAAAAGAAATTCATAAAATCTAAGAAATTCGCTCTTTTAAAAAAATTAAAATGTGTTTAAATTATAAATAGGTGTAAGAGGGCTGTTAGATGGGTAAAATCGAAGGTAAAGTAAAAAGTTTTAACCAAACTAAGGGCTATGGCTTTGTTGTTGATGAAAATAACGCAGAATATTTCTTTCATTTTTCATCTTTAAATATGGAAGGATATAAAACAATTGAAGCCGGGGCTAAAGTAATGTTTGAAAAACTTGAAGGCGAAAAGGGGCTTAGAGCCACAAATATCGATATAGTTAAATAAGTTTTGTATTAAATATATCGATAAAATTAACTCTTTTTAGTGTAAAGTCACATTAAAAATAATATAATATGACCGCACTAAAAGGAGTTTTTATTATGGGATTAAAAGCAGGAATAGTCGGATTACCAAACGTAGGAAAATCTACATTATTTAACGCAATCACTTCTTCACAAGTTGAAGCTGCAAATTATCCTTTTGCAACCATTGAACCAAACCATGGAACAGTTATAGTTCCTGATGAAAGAGTCGATAATCTCGTCAAAATTTTTAATCCTAGAAAAACAATTTATACAACTTTCGAATTTTTTGATATTGCTGGACTTGTCAAAGGAGCATCAAAAGGCGAAGGTTTAGGTAATAAATTTTTAGCTAACATTAGAGAGTGCGACGCTATTATTGAAGTTGTTAGATGTTTTGAAGATAGCGATATTGTCCACGTTGAATCAAGTGTTGATCCAGTTAGAGACATTGAAATCATTAATCTTGAGCTTATTATGGCAGATTTAGAAACTGCATCTAATAGGTTAGGAAAAATTGAAAATAAAGCCAGAATTTCAAAAGATAAAGACGCTTTACTTGAAGTTAATTTATTAACCAAAATTAAAGAAACTTTAAATAAAGAACTTCCTATTAGAACCTTATCTTTAAATGAAGATGAGAAAAAAATCATGAAAAACTTTGGTTTTTTAACATCTAAACCAATTATTTATGTTGCTAATGTTTCTGATGGGGAATTAAGTGATTTAGAAAATTCAAAACATTATCAAGAAGTTGTTGAATATGCAAAAAAAGAAAACGCACAAGTTTTAACAATAAGTTGTGCTATTGAAGCTGAACTTTCTCAATATTCAAAAGAAGAAAAAGAAGAGTTCTTAAAAACCTTAGGCGTTAAAGAATCTGGATTAGATAAACTTGTTAAAGCAACTTATAAATTACTTAATTTATCGACATTTTTCACAGTCGGAGAAGATGAAGTCAGAGCTTGGACATTTACTAACGGCATGCTCGCTCCAGATTGTGCAGGTATAATTCATACAGACTTTAAAAAAGGATTTATTAAAGCTGAAACTTATACATATGAAGATATTATCGAATTTAAAAGCGAAGCATCTTTAAAAGAACACGGAAAAATTCGTATCGAAGGGAAAGAATATAAGGCTAAAGATGGAGATATTTTCTTCTTTAGATTTAATGTTTAATATTTAGTTATGGCTAGAATTGGACTAGGGAAAGACATACACATATTTAAAAAAGGATATCCATTTGTTTTAGGAGGAGTCAAAATCCGTTATAAAAAAGGATTAGTTTCCTATGCTGATGGAGATTGCTTAATTCATTCATTAGTCGATGCAATTTTAGGAAGTTTGGGAAAAGAAGATATTGGAACCTTATTTCCTAATAACGACCCTAAATATAAAGGTATTTCTTCGAGATTCTATTTAAAGGAATGCAAAAAATATTTAGAAGAATCAAATTATAAAATTTCAAATATCGATATTTTTATCTCTTTAGAAGAACCGGTTTTAAAACCTTATATCTTGGAGATGAAAAAAGTAATAAGCGAAGATTTAAATGTTGAAATAAAAGATATTTCAATTAAAGCAGGAACAAACGAAAAAATGGGATATATTGGGAAAAAGAAAGCCTGCGAATGTATCTCAGTGGTGTTATTGGAGGAAGAAAAATAGTATGGAAAAGAAAGTAAGAGTAAGATATGCACCTTCTCCAACAGGTTATTTACATATTGGTGGTGCAAGAAGTGCTTTATTTAACTATTTATATGCTAAAAAGTTCGATGGTGACTTTGTTTTTAGAATTGAAGACACCGACATTGAAAGGAATATTGAAGGCGCAGAAGAAAGTCAACTTCATGACCTTATTTGGCTTGGCATTATTCCAGATGAATCCACCGAAAAAGTTAATCCAAAATATAGCAAATATCGTCAATCTGAAAAGTTAGATATTTATATGAAATATGCAAAAGAACTCGTAGAAAAAGGTTATGCATATGAATGTTATTGCACAAGTGAAGAACTTGAAGAAATGAAGATTGACCAACTTTCTCATGGCGTTAAATCTTTTAAATATGATAGAAGATGCCTTTCTTTAACTGAAGAAGAAAAGGAAAAATATAAAAAAGAAGGAAGAGTTCCTTCAATTAGACTTAAAATGCCTAAAGATCATATCCTTAAATTCCATGATTTAGTTAGAGGTGATATTTCATTTAATAGCGATGATATCGGCGATTTTGTAATTATGAAAAGTAACGGAATCCCTACCTATAACTTCGCTGTTGTTGTAGATGATCATTTGATGGAAATTACCCACGTTTTAAGAGGCGAAGAACATCTTTCTAATACTCCAAAACAACTTCAAATTTATGAATATTTTGGATGGGAACCACCTCAATTTGGTCACATGACAATTATCGTTAACGAAAATGGTAAAAAATTATCAAAAAGAGACTTAAACATTTTACAATTTATGTCTCAATATCGTGACTTAGGTTATCTTCCAAATGCTATATTTAATTTTTTATTCCTTTTAGGATATACCGATAGCGAAGGAAGAGAAATTTTCACAAAAGAAGAAGCAATTAAAAGTTTTGATCCTTCAAGACTTTCAACTTCTCCAGCAATGTTTGATCAAAAGAAGTTAGAATGGGTAAATTCAACCTACATTAAAGCCTTAAGTGAAGAAGAATATTATAAATTTATTCTCCCTTTTGTTAATGAGGTTGAAGGATTAAAAAACACCGATGAAGACCGCAAAAAAGAGATTTCTTTATTCTTTAAAAATGAATTAAATTATGGAAAGGAAATCGTTAAATTAATCAATGAAGTTATCATTAAAAACGAAGATTTAACTGATGAAGAAAAAGCTTTAATCGATAACGATAATGCAAAAAAAGTAATTGCTTTATTCAAAGAAAAATTTGAAAAAATTCCTGAAATAGATGCCGTTAATGTTAAAAATATTTTTAATGAAATTAAACAAGAAACAGGCTTAAAAGGAAAAGAAATTTTTATGCCAATAAGAATTAAACTTACTGGCATGATGCATGGAATTGAAATGCATAATATTCTTAAAATTTTAGGAAAAGAAGAAGTAAGTAAAAGACTTAGCTAAAATTAATTAAAAATGTTTAAAAAATCCCCAATTTTTAGGGTAATAAAACACATAAATTAATATAGTTTTTAATCTTTGATTAAAGTATAATATTTTTGGAAAAAGGAAGGTAAAATAATGGTTGAAAATTATAAAAACGAATCTCTTGTTGATGTAGCTTATTCAATTCTTAGAGATAGAAAAGATGAAATCAGCTTCCAAGATTTATATAACGAAGTTTGTTTAAAACACGAACTCAATGAAGCACAAAAAACAGAATATGTCTCAACTTTCTTTACTAATTTATCACTCGATGGTAGATTTGTTACTTTAAAAAACAATTTTTGGGATTTAAGAGAAAGACATACATATGATAAAGTCCATGTCGACTTAAATGCTATTTACGAAGATATCGATCAAGATTCTCGTGAAAGTATTGACGATGAAGTTGATGAAGACGAAAAGGCTCTTCATTTAGGTGATGAAGACGAAGAAGAAGTCGGAGAAGAAGGGGAAGAAAGCGAATATTAATCGCCCTTTCTTTTATTTTTTAGCTTATTTTTAATAATAATTTTTTATAATTGGATTAGGAGGATTAAATTATTATGATAGTTTCAGCAACTGAAATGATTAACAAGGCTCACGAAGGACATTATGCTATTGGTCAATTCAATATCAACAATATGGAATGGATTAAAGCTATTTTAGTCGCTTGTGAAGAAACAAAATCACCAGTTATTTTAGGTGTTAGTGAAGGCGCATGTAAATATATGTGCGGATGGAATAATGTCGTTGGAATGGTTAAACACATCCATGACTATTTAAAAATCACAGTCCCTGTTGCTTTACATTTAGACCATGGTACCTATGAAGGTGCAAAAGCTGCTTTAGCTGCAGGTTTCTCTTCAATTATGTTTGATGGTTCACACTTCCCATTTGAAGAAAACTTAGAAAAATCAAAAGAATTAATCGCTTTAGCTCATTCTCAAGGCGCTTCAATTGAGTGTGAAGTTGGTGGAATTGGCGGAAGTGAAGATGGCGTCACTTCAAGTGGTGAATTAGCTGATCCAAAAGAATGTGCAACAATTGCAGGCTTAGGAGTCGATTTCCTTGCTGCTGGTATTGGTAACATTCATGGTGTTTATCCAGAAAACTGGGCAGGATTAAACTTCGATAGATTAAGCGAAATCCAAGATGCAACAAATGGTAAACCATTAGTTTTACATGGCGGAACTGGTATTCCATCAGAACAAATCAAAAAAGCTATTTCTTTAGGTGTTAGTAAAATTAACGTTAATACCGAATTACAACTTCAATTTGCTGCTGCAACAAGAAAATATGTTGAAGAAGGCAAAGATTTAAATATTGAAAAGAAAGGATTTGATCCAAGAAAATTATTAAAACCTGGATATGAAGCTATGGTCGAAATCGTTAAATTCAAAGTTAAAGAATTTGGTAGCGAAGGAAAAGCTGAATAATGAAGTATTTAGATGAATTATCAAAAATGATTGAAGTTAGTAAAAAAGCTTCATCATTAGTTCTCGATTATTATCATCATGGTTTTCATGTGGAAAGAAAGAGCGATGACTCTCCTGTTACAGAAGCCGATAAAAATGCTGACAAATTAATCAGAGAATTTCTTCATCAATATTTCCCAACATATTCATTTTTAACTGAAGAACATGCAGACAATTTAGAAAGATTAGATGCTGAATTTGTCTTCATTGTAGATCCTGTTGATGGTACTAAAGACTTTGTTAATCATGATGATGAATTTTCAATTAACATCGCTTTATGCCATAAACATAGAATTGTTGCTTCAGTTACAGCAATCCCAGTATTTAATTTAATTTATTATGCTTTAAAAGATTATGGAGCTTATAAACTTGATTTAAATACTAACGAAACAACAAAAATTTATACTTCAAATAAATTGAGTGATTTAACAGTTTATAAATCTAGATATCATTCTTTTGAAAACGAAGAAGAACTCTTTAAAAGACATAGCGATAAAATTAAACGTGTAATTTGTGCAGGTAGTGCCTATAAGATTTGTTTAATCGCCGAAGGAAAAGGAGAACTTTCTTATCGACTCAATAGAGGCACAAAAGAATGGGATACTGCATCTTTTGATTTATTAATCGAAGAAGCAGGAGGAGTAGTTTTAGATCTTAATAAAGAAAGAATTCTTTATAACCGTAAAGATCCTAATAATGATACCTATATCGTATTAAATGATGTTAAAAACTGGATTTACCCTTAATATTTAAGATAAATTAAATAAAATAGTAGACATTAAAAAAAGTAGATAACGAGTGAACATTAATTGTTATCTACTTTTTTCTTTCTTCTTCCTCTTTAATTTGTCTTAAGGCTTCTTTAACTTTTTCTTTTTCGCTTGCTTCTCTAACTGCAATAACCCCTGGCACCTCTTCCATTAAAATTATTTCAATACCACTTTCTAAGGTGGAATTAATTAAAGAACATCCATCACAAGCTCCAAGCATCTTAAGATAAACTATTCCATCTTCAAAAGAATCAAATTCACAGTCTCCGCCATCTCTTTGAAGAAATGGTCTAACCTTTTCTAATGTTTCTTTAATTCTTTTTATAGTAATTTCATCATTTGTTTCCATACGATAAATAATTTTAAGTAGATAGATTCATAATTGCAAATAAAATATAATATTTTTTAAGTAAGTTTTTATGAATCTATCTACTCTTAATATTTTAATAGCACTATTAATGACATTAGTGATTGAAACTCCGATTTATTATTTATTATTAAAAATATATAAAAATAATAAAATTAAGGATATTTTGACGATAATTTTAATGAATATAGTTACAAATCTTTCGCTTAATATCTTATTACTATTTATTCCTAATAATCTTTTAATAATTTTGTTTTTAGAGGGAATTATCTTTCTTATCGAAGGAATAATAATATTTTTAATAATAAATAGAAGTTTCTTTTCTTTTCTATATGCTACTATTTCTAATTTAATTTCGTATCTTTTAGGATTAATATATTCTCATTTTATTTATATAGATATTTTAAATAGTAATAATGCATTAAATATATTGTCTACTATTTTAATAGCATTTATCGCTATTTTTGTTATAGAAGTATTAATTATATTCTTAGTTAAATTTATTAAATATAAGAATAAGAAAAAAGAAGAAGTGGAGTAAATAAAAAAGAAAATGGTCCTTAATCATAGATGATTTTGAACCATTTTCTTAAAGGAGGTACTAACCATGCCTAGCAAACACTTTATATATAGATTTATTACTTAAGGCATCAGTTATAATGCGTTTTATTTATTTAATTACTACTATTTTATATCACTTATTCATGATTTTGAGGATTATCTATGATTTCAACTTCATCTTCACTTACTGTAGTAATTATAACATCTTCTTTAACTTCGTCTTTATTTTCTTCTTTAATATCCTCTTTTTTATTTTTCTTTTTCTCTTTTTTCTCTTTCATTTCCTTCTTTTCTACCTTTTCTTTTTTATTTTTAGGTTTTGCTAAATGGATAATGAGGAAGATTAATCCAACGATTAATAAGATTCCTGCACTTAAACACCCAATATAAACAAGAAGAAGGAAGAACATAGCTTTATCATAACCATTAAAATAAGATTGATTTAAGGCATTATCATAATAAATTTCAACATTAGCATTAATTAAATCACTTTCAAGAACAATTCCTTCAACAATTACTCTAATGGTATTAGAAGAAGAATATTCAAGAGTTGAATAGTGAGTTTCTTTAGTTTCATCATTCCTAAATTGATAGGAGAAAGAAACATATTTTGCATAGTTTTTAGCAAAATCATTAGCGTAATCAATGGTTAACATTGAATAATTTTCATCATGATTATATTCAATTGTTTGGATAACAAAAGTAGAATGTGTTGATGGAAGATGGAAAGCTTCAGCTTCCATTTTAATTACGTCCTCAACTTCAAAGATGTCATCATAATAAACATCTAAATAAACTTGTTTGGTTTCATGAGGATAAACGATTACATCTCCATAAGCAAAAACAGTTTGATCTTTGCCGTCAACTAAAATCTTGTAGGTATTACTATAGTATTCGATACCAATGAAGCAATCTCCATAGTTATTAATGTCAACACGATATTCATAAGTAGGATCGAATAAAAATTCACCGTTTTCGTCTTTTTCGTTCTTTTCTAAATTATCGTAAGTAAAAGAAGAATAAGAAGTTTCGATTCTATCAAAAATTTGTGGAGCTGCCGAATTAGACACTACTAAGAATGTCAATGGAAAAAGTAATAGATATTTTATTTTATATTTCATTTTTGCTGCTCTCCTTAAACTTATCTAAATTATAAGTTATAAGTGCGATTTCTTCAATTAAAGTCAGTATAAAAATAAGATAAACTCCGTTCTTGTAATGTTTTTTACTATATAAAATTTGATTTAATAAAAGGAGATTTTTAGAATATTAAAACAAAATACCTTAGAAGTTTGTTTTATTACCTTTTCTTTTAACCTCATGCAATAATCAAAATATTATTTATGAAGACTTTTTGGATGGTAAATTAACAAAAGACGAAATTGAAACTATTAAAATAGATTACTATGAATAATATGGAAACGAATATTTCGAACTAGGAGATATTAATATCCATCAATATTTTGGTAATTATGATGGAAAAATATTTTTAGAAAAAGGATACGATAGAAGTAACGTTCCAGGAGCAGATAGCTATGGGGGAGAATATTGTTTAGGAGATGGTCTTGTAATTTCATATAACGCCAATCATCCACCACTATTTTATGTAGATAATGAATTTTATGGGCATAATGAAGCTTATGATTGAGGGCAGTTTACTGATGAAGTAATCGAGGCTTATAATAACGTTTGTTCAGATTTAAATGATAACGGATGGTGCCAATAAGAGTTGAATCCCCCAAAAACTGAAGGATTACGGGAAACATAAAATAATAATTAAAAATGGTGCAACAGTCGCCTTTTTTTAACCGAGCGAACAAAAAAGAAACGTATGGGCGTCATAAAGAAAGTACAAAAAAAGCCTAATTTCTCGAAGAAATTAGACATAATTTTTGAAATTGGTGGGTACCCTATTTATTGGACCGTTTTTTGCTATCGTTTTTTTACCAATTATAACCATTTTTAAGCCTGTATTGGACAGGTGATAGCCAGCCTGTTTTTTTCTTTATTCTTTTATTATTATAATACCGCATATACTCGTCAACTAGAAATTTAAAAT